>JACKAQ010000001.1:2889735-3537981 GCA_020634975.1 Calditrichia bacterium
AACTAGCCGGTTTTAGTCATCGTAAAATTGATGAAACTGGCAAAATAATATCAAAAAGCTGACTTGTGATAATGAAAAGCCCAACAGCCCTGAATGCTGATCTTGCACAAAACCGTGATTTGGAAAACACTGAACATTCCCGATTACCGGCTGAATACGCACACCTCGAATCTGAAATCCGCTTTCAAACATTAATCGAAAATATGCCGGATGGCGTTATGATCGTTGATGTTAACGATTATATCCGCTTTGTCAATCGCCGCTTTTGCGAAATGACCGGCTATTCCGGCGAAGAATTATTGGGTAAAACTGCTCATAAAATGTTATTCAGCGAGAAAAAACAACCCATAATTCTCGACAAGCTCAACATGCGTAAAAAGGGCATCGCCGATCGTTATGAAATCACCATGCGATGCAAATCCGGAAAAGAATTGTGGGTGCATATCAGCGGATCGCCGATTTATAACGTGCAGGGCGAGATGTTCGGATCGTGTGGCATCGTAACGGATATCACCATGCGAAAACGCGCGGAAGTGTGGCTGTTGGAGAGCGAAAAGCGGTTTCGATTGCTATTCAACAGCGGCAACGATGCTGTTTTTGTCTTTTATCCCGACGAAAACGGGATGCCCGGTAAATTTATCGAAGTGAACGATATCGCCTGCCGGATGCTCGGTTTTACCCGCGAAGCGCTGATGCGCCTCTCGCTTCCGCAACTGATTCAGCAAAACAACCCGGATGAGCTGTTGGCGCGCATCATCAAAGAAAAACACGTGCTGTTCGAAGAAACCCTGATCCCCAACACGGGGAATACAATTCCGGTCGAAATCAGCGCGCACCTGTTCAAATTTAACCGTCGTCCGGCAATAATGGCAATCGCCCGGGACATCACTGCCCGCCGCCGAACAGAAATGCAATTGCGGGAACAGGCGGCACTGCTGGACAAAGCCCAGGACGCCATTTTGCTGATCGATTTAAACAATTACATTGTTTATTGGAATAAAAGTGCAGAGCGATTATACGGCTGGAAAGTGGAAGAAGCATTGGGTAACGACGGATTTGCGATGTTGTTCAAACGCAATTCGCCGCGCTTTGCAGAAGCCCGTCAGGCCACGCTGAAAAAAGGTGAGTGGCATGGCGAAATGCGCCAGATGACCAAAAATCAGCGGGAAATTGTGGTGGAAAGCCGTTGGACGCTGGTCAACAATATCCGGCGATCGCGCTCAATTCTGATCGTAAATTCAGATATCACCGAACGAAAACAGATCGAAGCCCAATTTTTGCGGGCGCAGCGAATGGAAAGCATCGGCTCACTTGCCGGCGGTATTGCCCATGATTTGAACAATGTGCTCGCTCCGATATTAACCGCAGTTCAAATATTGCAGGTTCGGTTGGGCGAAGACGAGCGCAACCTAAAAATTCTCGATACCATCGAAGGAAATGTGAAGCGCGGTGTGGATATGGTAAAGCAAATCCTCGCTTTTGCCCGTGGTGTCGAAGGTGACCGGATGCCGCTGCAACTCACCGGATTAATCGAGGATGTTGCCAAAATTTCCCGCGATACCTTTCCAAAAAGCATCGATATTCAAATGGATGTCGAACCGGAACTGTGGAATGTCTCCGGCGATATGACCCAGTTGCATCAGGTGCTGCTGAATTTGTGTGTTAATGCCCGCGATGCCATGCCGGATGGCGGGATTTTATCTATCGGATTGGATAATTTGACGATCGATGACCATTTTGCCCGAACCATTCTTGAGGCAAGACCGGGTAGATTTGTCCGTATTTCCGTTTCGGATACCGGTGTCGGAATTTCTGAAGCGTTGCTGAACCGCATTTTCGAACCGTTTTTTACTACAAAAGAAACCGGAAAAGGCACGGGTTTGGGATTGTCCACGGTTTTGGCAATCGTAAAAAGTCACGAAGGTTTTATAAATGTGGAAAGCGAGCAGCTTGCCGGAACCACATTTGAAATATATTTGCCGGCACTGATTGAGGAGCATTTTCCCAAAATTGAAAATAAACCGGTTGACTTGCCGATGGGGCAGGGAGAAACGATTCTGTTTATTGATGATGAGCCATCCGTACTGGAAATTGCCCAAATGACGCTGGAATCGCACGGTTACCGAGTGCTGGCTGCCAGCGACGGCGCCGAAGCTTTGGGCATTTTTGCCCGCCACAAAAATGAAGTTGATCTGGTAATTACGGATATGATGATGCCGGTGATGGACGGTGTGGCAACAATCGAGGGATTACGGAAAATCAAAAAGGATGTGCCAATAATTGCATCCAGCGGATATATCGAGGACGACCGGGCAAATACGTTTGTGCAAACAGGTGCTGTCGCATTTCTGCAAAAGCCTTACACCCGGGAATCGCTGTTGTCGATTATTTCTGATCAGCTAAATGCTGGTAAAGCTAGTAATTTACAATAGGTTACAGGTTTGTTTTTACTGTCAGCAAAAATCAGTGTGAGCTTATTTGGGTTACCCATGCATCGTTAAAACCACCCTTTTTTAATTCCCGAAGCAACTGTTCCGCATCTGTGCGGGAATTGAATTTGCCGACCAATACTTTCCATATACTGCCTTGCGGAGCCGCCTGAACCGGTTGTTGTGTTCGCAGCTCCATATCTCTGCTCAATTGTTTCGCTTTTTCCGAATCGACCGTTGCCATAACCTGAATGGCGTAATAATAATTTTGCTCGCTGCTGAATTGTTGTTCCAGCTTATTTTCCTGTTCGGCGATTGCCTGCTGTTCTGCTTCCGATTTGGCTACCCGCACATCGCCTTCGATAATCCATGCGCCCGAGTATCCGGCATTTTGCAGTTGGGTAAGCAACGCTTCTGCATCCGTGCGTTGCTGGAAATTACCGACCTGCACTTTAAATAAGGATTCATCCTGCAGCACATAAACGGAATCCAGATTCAGCGCCTTCAACTGGTTCGCGATTTTTTCGGCGCTCGGCAACGATGTTCCGGCAAAAACCTGGCAGCGATACCCATCCTGCATATGATACGGGCGTCTGGCAATACTGCGTTCCTGCCGACCGGTTACCGTCAGTTGAATGGTTTCCTGTTTGAACTCGTTGAGCAGTTCCGGAAAACTTTTGTTTTCCAAAAACGATTTCAGATCCTTTTTCAAGTCCTCGTTGGGCGTTTGGGCAAACAGGAAGCTGCCGGCAAACAGTCCGCATACAATCAATAATCTCAGCATTTTTTTAGCCTAATAAAATTTTTTGATGACAAGATTCGGGTAATAAAACGATAAAATACTCTCATAAGTGCGCCCGCGTAAAGACATGCCGATAGCGCCCCATTGGGACATTCCCCTCCCGTGACCCGCACCGGCGCCAATGATAAAAAATTTATCCGGATTAGATGAAGATGTTTTCAGGAAAAAGAGGTTGCTCGGCAACGGTTTACCGGCGGCATCGCCCAAAACCCGGCGAATTGCCAATCCGCTGACCGGAAGCGTCTGTTTATCAATCGCAATAACCAGTTGGCCAACCCTGCCGCTTTCGCTGCGTTCCGCAATATCGATCCGCAAATCGAAGCCATTATCCAGCCATGTGGCAAATTGAACAGGTTCAATAATTTTTTCGCGCTGAAGATTTTGCAAAATTTCTTCTGCTGTGCGGCTTTCCACCCAACGGTAGTACGGCGATACCTTATCGTTTTGCTGCCCGTCTGTAATGTCATACGCCACAGCCGGTGTGCCAACGGGGTTCAGCGAATCTGCCGCAGTGGGGATTCGTTCCAAAATTCCGCCGGAGCTGCTGTGATAGAGCGTTTGCGCCGAACGTCCGCTTTCGGTGAGCGCCATGCCCCGTGTGTTATTTACAGCTTCGGTTGCCATGGGCGATGCTTTTGAAACACCGCTGTACACCTGATCGCGCTCATCCGCCCAAACATCAAATAACGGGGAAACCGGGTTGTCCAACCGGAAAAGCGCATAGCTGCGTGCCGCAACAGCCTGGGCATAAACCGCAGATTTATATTCGGTTTGATAGCTGGGAATTTCGCTGGGTACCACACCTGCCAAATACGTTTCCATTGGCACCCGGTTCACTGCCTGAAGTTTGCCATTGTTGGAAACGAGTGTCAAATCGCCCGTAAAAACGATGCCATTCCAGACAAATTTGGCACCTGGCGAAGTCGCTTTAAAGGTGAGGGATTTTGGCGTTTCCAGACTAAAATAGCGGCGTTCACCTTTCAAAACGATCTGGTTTTCTCTGGGAATCAGCTCGAAAATCCCCGCATCGCCATCAAGTTGATAGCGGGCTTCTTCCAATTCGAGAACATAGGTGCCATCAAATTTCAACCGGGAGTTTTCCACAGGCGGGTTGGGTAAACCTGCCCGGATAAGCGGTTCCGGCGATATACCGGAAACGGAGGGAGCGCCCAGCTTTGATGATGATGAACAACCCACTGCAACAATCAAGGCTAAACTGCCGGACAGCCAAAATCGAATGGTGGTATAACGGAAATACTTGTGCAAGTTTCGCTTCATTTATTCAATCCGTTTGGTTTGGATTGCATCTGATTAATGTTTTGGATTACAATTGTTGGATTAATCGGAAAATTCGCTTAGCCGGAACGTAATGAGTTAAATGCGGTGTAACGTTCTATTGTTAAGTTCGGAAAAATCAATTGTTTGGGATCGTAAAAAAATTACATTCCGATGCCGATCAGATTGATGCCGGCACGCAGCCCAAACCCCGACAAATCGATTTCCCGGAAAGTCGGCAAGCCCAAATCGCTTTCGCCCTGGCTTTTGCTGAGCAAGGCATGATTGTAAATGGCATCAACGAAAACCATTCCCGTACGGCTGATGGGCACACCCAAACCTGCTGTTAACTGCCAGCCAAGCCCGCTAAAAAAACGAGTCCGTTCAATTTGATCCACATAATTATTTTCGTTATTCCAGACCATTTGCAAACCGCCACCGGCAGACGCCCGCATAAATACAGTGGAGGCAGCGTCTAATTTGGATTCAAAACTAAGTTGCAGCAAAATGGACATTATCCGGGTGCGGAAATCCAGTTCCAGCTGTTTATCGGTAAAGCTGATGCCGCCGCTGTCGGACTCGGTGATGGTTGTCGTTTTGCGATAATTGGATGTCATATAATTCGCTTCGATGCCATAATACAATTTGTCATCCAGCTTTCGCCCAAAACTTAACCCCAGCAAATTACTGGCCGATGTATCTTCCGGACGTAAAAAACCGGCTTTAAATTCCATAAAGGAACGCCGGGAATCGCTTTGTGCCAGCAATGTGCTGTTCAACAAAGCCATGATTATCAATAAAAAGATGACACTTGCAGATTGACGCAACATTTATTTTTGCCTGTATTTATTGGAGAAAACCCAAAAAGCGGGAGCGCATCATTAAAAAGTTAACACCAACGCGAATGCCGAATCCAGTCAGGTCTATTTCCTGAAATATGGGAAGATTTTCTTCGACACGGTTATCCGATTTACGTGGTTTGGCATTCTGATAATATAAATCCACAAAAACGAGCCCCAGCTTGCTGGCACGAACACCCAACCCGGCAGATGCCTGCCAGGTGAAACCGTTGAAAAAGCGGGTGCGTTTGACATCATCTACAAAATTATTTTCTTTGTTCCAGATGAACGACCAGCCGATTCCGGAAAGGCCGCGCAAAAACAGCACGTTGTTGGAAACGGCGGTTTCGTAATAAATTTGCCAGTAAAACGAGGTGATGGTTGTGCTGAAATCCAGCTCAACCTGAATTTCGTTGTAGGAAATCTGGTTCGAAGGATCTACAAATTCCGCAATAACGGTTTCTTTCCGGTAATTGGTTTTGAACACGTCTGCTTCCAGTCCCCAAAAAAAACGGTCGTCAATATTACGACCAATGCTCATGCCACCGAGAAAACCGGTTTCCACATCTTTTGGTGTTAATCCACCGGCTTTTAGCTCAAGATATGGGGCGGAATTCATCTCGGGTGAACGGGTTTCATTCCGTAAAATTTCAATACGGCTTTGAGCCAATGCCATTCCACCGAGGCAGGCGACCAGTAATAATGTCAGTTTCCATAATTTCATATTCAATTCTCCAACGCCATTTGCTGCACTAATATAGAAAAAGCGTTGTGAAAAAAAAAGTATTTATTCAGCCAACTGCCTACCGAATTGTTGAAAAAATAAGCAGTTACATAAAATTTTCGCAAATTTGAACGGATTACAAATGATTTGCAATGCCAAAAATCACTTTTGTGCCGGAACGATGGTTTGCACCCAATGATACGGATCCGGCTTTTGCTGAAGCTGGATGCCGATCAGGTCATCATAAACCCGGTGCGCCAGTTGGTAATCGTTGCGGTTAATGTTGAAAATGTTGCTTTCCCACGATACTTTGCGAACCGATGTGATAATCGCGCCGGTGCCGCAAACAAAGCATTCCAGCGCATCGTTGCACAATTCATCGATGGGCAGATTGCGTTCCTCAACCCGCATGCCGTACTGCTCTTTTGCCAGCCGGATAATCGATTCCCGGGTGATGCCCGGCAAAATGGAACCGAGTTTCGGGGTTACCAGAACATTGTCTTCCATCAGCGCGAAAAGGTTGGCTGCGCCGGCTTCTTCAACGTATTGGTCGTGCCGGGCGTCCAAAAACAGCACGCCGTTAAAACCTTGCGCAACAGCCTCGCGGGCCGGGCGCATGCTGCCGGCGTAGTTGCAAACGGCTTTGGCGTGTCCGGTGCCATGCGGCGCTGCGCGATGTGTGTCTGTCACCAGCAAATCGATAACGCCGACACCTTCGTAATATGGCCCAACCGGGCTCACGTAAATGTAGAATAAATATTCCTTTGCGGCTTTTACGCCCAGTTGCGGCTCAATACCGATGCACACCGGACGCAAATACAAACTCCGGCTGCCGTCTGTGGTTTCCGGCACAAATTCGGCATTGGCGACGACGGTATCTTTCACTGCCTGCAGGAATTTTTCTTCGGGAACGCGCGCCATTGCCATTGCCTCGCAGCTATTGGCGAAACGTTTGGCGTTCTCCTCCGGGCGAAACATCACGATTGCATTATCTGCGGTGCGATAGGCTTTCATCCCTTCAAAAATACCCTGGCCGTAATTGAGAATGTTCGCCGCCGGCGCCAGTTGAAGCGGGTGATAATGGGACACTTTTCCGGCATCCCATTCGCCATTGCGATAGTAGCTTTCGAACATCCAGGTTTCTTCCGGATTCGGGTAGAGTGCAAATTTCAAATTCTCAAATTTACGCGGCGCAGCCATGCGACCTCCTGTTGATTTTTCCCGGTTTAGGGGTATTCTGCGATTCAGGAAATATTTTTGGATTTATCTGAAAATCGGTGCAGCAGATTTTCAACATTCGAACCAAACAGCTTTCATTTTCGACATATCGTCGAATATATTCATTCACCTTTCAAAAGTAAATTCATTTTTCAGAATGCCCGTCACGCCGGAATTGGTTCCCGGATGTAAATTTGAGATTCGGGAATTTCAACTTGATTCTTTGATGATATTTATTGATTTTCCACGATATAATTGAATAACGAGCTATTTAATAAGGAAGCGATTACATGTCCAACGCGGTGCTGCCAAAAACGGATGCGACTGTTCACACCGGAAGTTTTTTTAGCCACACGCTGGGTGTCGAAAAAAAATACAAAATTTATTTACCGCCAAATTATTACGTTTCCGATCGCCGGTATCCGGTGCTGTATTTGTTTCGCGGGCACGAAAACGAGTGGTTCGATCCCTATCAGGATCACAGCCGCGGCGGGCGTGCGGTGCAGCATCTTGCGGATGAGCTGATTCGCTCCGGCGCCATCGGCGAAATGATTATCGTTGGCGTTAGCATGACATCGGATGACGGGCATGTTTTCGGGTTGGGCGTCAATTTTCTGAATCCGAAAGCCGCCGCCGGTCACAGCGGTGTGGGCAACGGGCGGTTCGAGGATTATTTTATCGAAGATTTGATTCCGTATATCGACAAAACCTATCGTACCCGAACGGGACGCGCATTTCGCGGTGCGGACGGTTTTTCGCTGGGCGGATATCTTTCGGTGATGATGGCGGTGAAACATCCCGAATTATTTTGTTCGGTCGGCAGTTACGATGGCAGCCACATGTTCCACAATCTGGACGATCCGCGCCACGATTATGGCGGTCCGGACGATTTTTTGTGGTTTCGCAAAGACGATATGTTCGCACCGGCGTTCCGCAAATCCGGCAAAAAGAAATATGATACTGCCCAGTTGCTGAAATACAATCCGCTGAATATCATCGAAAAACACTCGGACGAACAGAAAATTTTGTTGCGCTCGACCCGGTTTTATATCACATCCGCAGCATTTGACGATTCGCAGGGAAATCGTGACAGAAACGTGCATCTCATTACATTGCTTCATTTGCATGGCATTTACAATCATGTACCATCGCTGATTTTGAGCACGGATGCGCATCACAACTGGAAATTTGCTGATCTGCATTTGCGTGAAACGCTCAAAAAACATTCCGAGGCATTCGGGATTCCCCGGACTGCAACGGAATCCAGCGTTTCCAAAGAATATTTGCCGAACGTGGAAATTATTTCGGTGGAAGACGCTACGCATTACGAACAGCCGGTAAAAATTTGCTATCGGGTGTATCGCGAAGTGCCGGTAAAAGTGGAAATCCTCAATTATAACGGCGCATCGATGGCAACCGTACGGCTGGAAATGCACGAATGCGGGCGTCACACCGTTACCTGGGACGGGCGAAATGAGCAGGGGCATCGCGTCGCATCGGGCATTTATTTTGTGCAGATCAGCACGGAACTCGGCACGATTCGCCAAAAATTCCTCTTTTTGCGATAGGCGTTTCACGGGATTTGGCATTCCCGCGAAAGCGGAAATTTATAAAAATCACAGGAAAATTAATGTTCACAACTATTATATCAATCAACGACTTACGCACAAATTTAATTGACCCGGACTGGTTGGTTATCGACTGCCGTTTTTCGCTGAACGATACAGAGCGCGGCAAACGCGATTACCGGCTATCGCATATTCCCGGCGCGATTTACGCACATCTGGATGCGGATTTATCCGCGCCAATTATTCCGGGTAAAACCGGACGGCACCCGTTACCGTCGCCGGAAAAGTTTGCCGAAAAATTATCCGAATGGGGAGTAGACAAAACTGTGCAGGTAGTTGCATACGACGATGCCGGTGGTGGCGTGGCATCGCGGTTGTGGTGGATGCTCCGATGGCTCGGGCACGATGCTGTTGCTGTTTTGGACGGCGGCTGGAACGCCTGGATTGCCGCAAATTTTCCGGTTTCCGGTGAAACAACCGTTCGGTCGAAGCGCAATTTTGTGCCAAATATTCGCGAAAATTGGGTGGTCGATGCGGATTGGATTACCGCCGCAAGCAACGATTCGCACCATTGTGTGATGGATGCCCGCGCTGCATCGCGGTTCACCGGCGAGCAGGAAACCATCGATCCGGTTGCCGGACACATTCCCGGCGCGTTGAATGTGCCGTTCGCAGAAAATCTCGACGAAAACGGATTTTTTCTGTCACCGGAAATGCTGCGCCAAAAATATGAATCAATATTAGGTGAGCGAAGTGCGGAAAAAACAGCCACTTACTGCGGCTCCGGCGTAACCGCATGCCACAATTTGCTGGCGATGAAACATGCCGGATTTCCGGATGCGCTGCTCTATCCGGGATCGTGGAGTGAGTGGATTACCGACAAAAGCCGCGCCATCGCAACAGGCGAAAATTAGCCGCGTTCTGTTCCCGCAACTTTTTGGCGTTGCCACGCAAACATGCTGCCGAGCAAAATTCCCGCAATATCCGCGACGAGATCTTTCCAACTGAATCCCTGAATCAACCCCAATTGCCAATCATACGGAAAAACGCCATCTTTAATTTCCCAGCCGATGCTGAGCAACACCGCGATGAGCACACTTTTGCGCAGCGACCATTTGAACATCAGTAAAAAAACAGCCATTCCGATCAGCGCCAGCAGAAAATGCTCCAGTTTGTCGTGCGGCAAAAAGCTGCCTTGCCGGGAAAACCATTCATCCAGATGCCATTCGAGAAATTTGATCATTGTCGGTTTAGCTCATCGAGTTTTGCATGAATGCGCGGATGGTGCCGATGGCAATCAACTGGTCGTAGGCTTCCAACTGAATTTTTGCGGCTTCACAAATGGGCGTCAAAATATCGAGCAAATCGAAACGGCTGACCCATATTTCCGCCGGCACAATTTTGGACGATGCCAGCAATTGGTAAAACATCTCGTGGGATACTTTAGCGATTTCGTCAATTCGGGCAATTTCCTGGCTGAGAATGGCGCCGCTGGTTTGGTCTGCCCACAGCAAAATCAGCGGGAAATACGGGCGCTCATCTTTATTGTCGAGCGTTGCCTGCGGGAAAAACCACGCGTCAAATTCCCAAATATTTTTCCGGAACGATACATCTTTCCCCAAATCACGCAACCGTGTCACATCGGTTTCTGGAATTTCCACATCCTGTTCCGGCTCATCGGGGATTATCCATTCGCTCTCCCAGGAAAACAGCGCATCAGATTTCAGTGATTTGCGAACCATCAATTCCAGCATATCGCCGGATTCGCGGGGGCGGATGCTTTCCGGGTGTTCACGGGCGCGTTCGCAAACGCGGATGGCTTCGTTCAAAATATTGATCAAAAACTGAACTTCCTCCTGATTGGGAATCCACGGGCTGTATCCGGGAACGTAGCTGCGAATGATTGGCCAGCTTTTTTTTCCGCGAAACTTAAGATCAAGTTTTTTATACACTTCGCGATCCTGTTCCGTGACGTAATCGCGGTCGTCGAATGTCAATTGCAGGCAGTTCAGGTTGTCCATCAACTCCTGCGATGGCTGTTCGTCTGCTTCCATTATTTGCAAATAACTCATCAATCCGGCAGATCCGGGATGCACCACAATTCCGAATTCTTCGCCGGCGGCGCCCAACACGTAGCAATAGCCGATGGTGCCGGTTGCCGGATCTTCGACGCCAAAAATATCTGAATCGTACATCCAGTCCCACGGCGCCAATTTTTTTAAGCGGGCGACAATGTCGAACAATTGATGCCACTGCTCATTTTTTGCAGATATTTGTTTCATTTTTTCATCTCTGGTTTGAACTCGGAAAACGGTTCGAATAAACAGCAATTGACATTCGAATTGAATTATTGTAAATTTTTTGTTTCGTATGGAAATTAAGCGAAATTCGCTTAATTATCAAATATTACATTCGATATAGCGTTTGTTGGAATTGAAAAAAAATAACCATTAGAATCGAGATACACGGATGGAATTTATCCGCAACTTTTGCATTATTGCACACATTGACCACGGCAAATCTACTTTGGCGGATCGTTTGCTGGAATTTACGGGCACGCTGCAGCAGCGGGAAATGCAGGCGCAAGTGCTGGACAGCATGGATCTGGAACGCGAACGTGGCATCACCATAAAATCGCACGCCATCCGCATGAATTATAAAGCGGCAGATGGCAACACTTACGCGTTTAATCTGGTTGATACGCCCGGACACGTCGATTTTAGCTACGAAGTTTCCCGAAGCCTGGCCTCCGCCGAAGGTGCGCTGCTGCTGGTCGATGCGGCGCAAGGCGTGGAAGCGCAAACGATCAGCACGCTGTATCAGGCGATTGATAACGATTTGGTGATCATCCCGATCATCAACAAAATCGATTTGCCCAGCGCGGAAATCGATCGCGTGAAACAGCAAATCATCGATTTGATCGGCTGCGATGAGGAAGAAATTTTGATGGCCAGCGCCAAAAACGGCATCGGGATTCCGGAGATTGTGCAGGCGATTATCGACCGCATTCCGGCGCCAAAGGGCGAACCGGGCGCACCGCTGCAGGCGCTCAGTTTCGATTCGCAATTCGATAGCTATCGCGGCGTCGTTTCGCTGATTCGCGTGTTCAACGGCGAAATCAAAGAAAAAGACAAAATTACATTTATGATTACCAAACGGGAATTTGAGGTGGAAGAAGTCGGGCACCTGCTGTTAAAACGGGTGCGCACCGGCAGCCTCAAAACCGGCGAGGTCGGTTACCTCATTTGCGGCGCAAAAAACGTTCGCGACATAAAAGTGGGCGATACTGTAACGCACACCCAACGCAAAGCGGATGCGCCGTTGCCCGGCTACCGCCAGGTAAAACCGATGGTGTACGCCGGCATTTATCCCGTGGAAAGCTCAGAATTTGAAGACTTACGCCAGTCGCTGGAAAAGCTGACCCTCAACGATTCTTCATTAATCTGGGAGCCGGAAACCTCCAAAGCGCTCGGTTTTGGCTTTCGCTGCGGATTTTTGGGATTGCTGCACATGGAAATTGTGCAGGAACGGCTGGAGCGAGAATTTGACCAAACCATTATCGTCACCACGCCGAATGTGGTGTATCATGCCACAACTTCGGACGGTGTGTTGCACAAAGTGGAAAATCCCACCAACCTGCCCGATCCCGGACGATTGGAAAAACTGGAAGAACCGTTTATCGATGCGCACATCATTACGCCGCCGGAATTTATCGGTAACATTATGAAATTGTGTGCGGACAAACGCGGCGAGCTGAAAAACCAGCAATATCTCGATCCTACTCGTGCGGATTTGCACTACCACATTCCGCTGGCGGAAGTGGTGTTCGATTTCTTCGACCGGTTGAAATCCGTAACGCGCGGTTACGCATCGCTGGATTATGAGTTGCTCGGCTACCGTCCGTCCAAACTGGTGAAGCTGGATATTTTTATCAACGGCGAAGTGCTGGACGCGCTTTCCATTATTGTTCACCGCGATAAAGCGTTTGAACAGGGCAAAGCCGTTTGCCAGAAATTGCGCAAACTCATTCCCCGGCAAATGTTCGAAGTGGCCATTCAGGCGGGTATCGGTACCAAAATTATCGCCCGCGAAACCGTAAAAGCGTTGCGCAAAAACGTGTTGGCAAAATGCTACGGCGGCGACATCACCCGGAAGCGTAAGTTGCTGGAAAAGCAGAAGGAAGGTAAAAAACGCATGAAGCAGGTCGGACGGGTAGAAATTCCGCAGGAAGCGTTCCTTTCCGTATTGTCCACCGACGAAAGTTGATGGCTCATCCCAAAAATGGCAATTTGCCGGAACTTTGCGGGACATTTTCCCGAATAACTACATCGAGAAACATTGTCCCGAAATCAATTGGAGAATAATTTTTTGAAATCAACCAATGGCAATTCAAAAGAGAAACGCGGCGCCGGCACCGGCGAAAAAAAATCTGAAACTGTAAAAGCGTTATTAATCGCCCTGTTTGCGGCGCTGGTATTGCGCCAATTTGTTATCGCATCGTATAATGTTCCCACCGGTTCCATGAAAGATACCATCCTCATCGGCGATTTTATGTTCGTCAACAAATTTATTTACGGCGCACGCTCACCGATCTGGTTTGGCATTCCGTTCACCGATATCGGTTTTGAAACCCCGCATTTCCGGCTGCCGGCCATCGCCGAACCGGAGCGCACAGACATCATCGTTTTCGATTACCCCAAAAATATCAAACAGGATTACATCAAAAGATGTGTGGCTGTCGGCGGTCAGTCGGTCGAGGTAAAAGACGGTATTTTGTATCTTGACGACAAACCGGAAGGCGAATTTACGCCGATGGGTCGCAAGTTCGATCCCGATCCCAACGAGCGGCTCACCGTCATTTACACCCATGTCGATCCGTATGACGATGGTAATCCATACACCATTCGCCATTTTATGATGAACGGCCCGCGCCGCGACCGGATGGCGCGATTGACCGTTCCGGAAAACCACTTTTTTATGATGGGTGATAATCGCGATAACAGTCTGGACAGCCGCAGTTGGGGATTTGTTGATCGCAGCCAGGTGGTGGGTAAACCGCTGATGATCTGGCTATCGTGGGACGGATTGGTGCCAGGCTACCGCTTTTACGAAAAAATTCGTTGGGAGCGGCTTGGCATGGTGCTGCGCTGATTTTGCGCGTTTGACTTTGCTTCCGACAATAATTTTATGTAAGGGCGAACGGCGTTCGCCTTTGCTGTTTATACCCTAATTTACGTAATAATGATGCTTGCAAATACGATCGCAGATAAAATGGTAAACGTTGAACATCCCGTTCCGGTTACGCCGGAAGGTGCGGGGCTGTATGTGCACGTGCCGTTTTGCGAGCAAAAATGCGAATACTGCGATTTTTATTCCCTCACCCAACTCGATCAAATTGAAGCGTTCACCGAAGCGCTGTTGACGGAAATGGAACTGCGTGCGCCGCAATTTTCCGGTGTGCAATTTTCCACCGTGTTTTTTGGCGGCGGAACGCCGTCGCTGCTCTCACCGGCGCAATTGACCCGCATTTGGCAGCGAATGACAGCGTTGTTCGATATTCATCCGAACGCGGAATGCAGCATCGAATCGAATCCCGGTACGCTCAGTTTTGAGAAGCTGCAAACCTTTCGCGACCTCGGGTTCAACCGGTTGAGCATGGGTGTGCAGAGCTTTAATCCGGATGAGCTGAAATTTTTGGGGCGCATCCACAACGTTGCGGATGTGCTGGAAAATTTCGCCAACGCCCGAAAAGCCGGTTTTCAGAACATCAATATCGATCTGATGACTGCGTTTCCCGGCATTTCGCACGACTCATTTTTGCGCAGTTTAGCGCAGGCAAAAGCGCTGGCGCCGGAGCACATCGCCTGTTACACGCTCATTTTTGAACCGGGAACCGTATTTTTCAAACGAATGCAGCGCGGCGAATTGACGCCGATGGCGGAGGAAGACGAAGCCGGATATTACGAACTTGCAGCGGAAATTCTCGGCGAAGCCGGTTATCAGCAATATGAAATTTCCAATTTCGCCCGTGAAACAGCGCTGATTTGCCGGCACAATTTGGCATACTGGCAGCATCGCCCGTATTTGGGAATGGGACCTTCGGCGCATTCATTTTACAATAATGCACGATTTAGCAACAAGCGATCGTTGGCTGTTTACCTCAAAAATCTGGCAGCCGGCAAACTGGCAGAAGATTTCCGCGAAGAATTAACGCACGATCAATTAAAATTTGAATATATTTTTCTGAATCTGCGTTTAAAGGAAGGCATGCGTTTCGATCGTTTTGCGCAGCAATTCGGCAGCGATTTTCGTATCGAATTTGCGGCAACCATTGCCAAATTGCAATCGGAAGGATTGATCGAAACCAGCGATTCGCATCTGCGACTATCCACCAAAGGCTGGATGCTCGCGGATGAAGTTGCGGCTTATTTTTAACAGTAAATCTGCAGGTTTTGGCTGGCAATTTTCATCTTCAAACCTGCAAATGGTTTCACCACCAACAACCGGAGGGAAGTTGAAATCACGTATTTTTATGCTGATGTTGCTGATTGCAACCGCATTTTCCGGCATGTTGCCGGCCCAAAACGCCCGCGAAAAACAAGATCCCAACGATATCCGAGAAGAGCAGCAATATCGGCTGGCACAGCGATATCAGCGCAACAGCCAATTCGATTACGTGATTCAAATTCTCAAGCCTTTGTTGCAAAAACGACCCGGGGATGTCCGTTATTACGCCGCATTACTGGATGCCTATCTCAAGTTAAAACAATTTGATAACGCCTTTAATTTGGTAGATGCGCAGGTTTCCCGATACCCGGAAAATCCCCGCTACATTGTTGATGCCGGGGATGTTCGCTACAAATCCGGCGATCAGGCGGGTGCCCGAAAAATCTGGAGTGATTTGCTCAAAAAAGAGTCGAATGACATCAGCGTTTACACCCTTTTGGCGAATGCATATATCGAAAATCGGCTGTATGACGAAACCGTTGTGCTCTATCGCGATGCCATCAAAAAATTTCCCGATAAATCATTTCTGGTCCGCAGTCTTGCCGATTTTCACCGGCAGCGGCTGGAATTTCGCAATGCGCTGGATATGTATTTGCAATATGTTGAGTTAGAGCCGCAAAATTTCCAGAGTGCGGCACGGGCGGTTCTCTCGTTCGAGCTTGAAAATGCCCAAATCGACACGCTTTCCGATATTTTTGAACAGAAAATCCGGCGCAGCAAAGAGCCGCAGGTGCAACTGCTGGCAGCCAAATTTTTCCAGAAACACAAACGCTACGATCAGGCGCTGTCCATTTTGGAATCGTTGGAAACAGACCAGTCATCCGGGCGATATTTGGAAGAATTTGCCCGAACTGCGCGCTCGGATTCATCGTATGCGCTGGCGCTGCGGGCGTATCAGCGCATCATCGAGCGATTCCCGAAATCCAATCTGGCGCTGACGGCTTATCTGGGCGCGGCGCAGTGCAATTTGTCGCTGGCACATGAAAACAGCGATCAAAAATACGCCCGCCAAACGATCGATATGATTAAACAGGTGCAGCAAAAATATCCCGATAACGCCAATCTGGGCAGTTTAGCTTTGCTGGAAGGCGATGTGTATCGCGATTTTTTCTTCGATCTGGATCGGGCAATTGATATTTATAATGATGTTGCAAAACAATACGCCAATCACCGGCGCGTCAGCGATGAGGCGCAGTTCAAATCCGGCGAAAGTTACATGATGCGCGGTGATCTCAATCGCGCCGAAGCCGAACTCGATCAGGTTGGCGAAGGTGCGATGGCCGGTCGGGCGCTGCTGCTGAAAGCGCGAATCGCGATGTATCGCAACGATTTCGACACGGCAAACGAGCTGATCGGGCAGGTGTTGGGTAAAGCGGGCATCGAAGGCGAAGAAACCAACGATGCGCTGGCGCTGCAAACCTTGCTGGTCAACCAATCGCTGGCACCCGATGCACTCAAATTTTATGTTGCGGCAAACTGGCTGCTGTTTCAGCAGAAAAAAAACGAGGCGATTACCCAGCTCCAAAAAGCGCTGGATACCAATCCGCCGGCGCATTTCCGGGTGAAAATTTTGCTGGAAGCTGCACGATTGGCGGAATCTGTCGGTAAATTTCCCGATGCGCTGGAATACTGCAACCGGGTGGTTCAGGATGCGGAATTGAATTTATACGCCGATGAAGCGCTGTTCATCATGGCAACCATCACCGATAACCGACTGAACGATGTGCCGCAGGCGTTCCGGTTGTACGACCAGATTTTGGCGGATTTCCCGAACAGCCAGTTCGCGATTCCGGCCCGCGACCGGCTGCGAAAAATGCGGGTTCAATATCCGGAATTGGTACCGTAGCAGTAGCGACACGGCATGCCGTGTTTCATAAAAAAACGTAAATCTTGAATTTCCAAACAATTACATCATTATGAAAAACAAAATTTTTATCACCATTTCAACCGTCTGGTTTATGTTGTTTCCAACGTTTGGTGGCGCACAGCATCTGTTGATTCCGATGGATTTTGTGCAATCCGATCACCTGAAAGCCTATGGATTGGCGTATTGGACGCTCACCAAAGGCATCAACGTGGAGTGGCTGCTCAATTACCGCAGCGGTGCTTTTTTGATGCCCGCCTTTCCGGGATTGGAAAGCGAATGCCGGATTCGCGGCATCAAATACGAGCTGGTTGGTCCAACGGAAGTGAACAATATTTACGCCACCATCGAAGGCGAAAATATGGAACGGGTGCTGCTGGAAAAAGCGCCCAAAATTGCCATTTATACACCCACCAACAAACAACCCTGGGATGATGCCGTAACCCTCGCGCTCACTTACGCCGAGGTGCCGTATGACAAAATTTATGACGATGAAATGCTGGACGGAAAACTGAGCGAATACGACTGGCTGCACCTTCACCACGAAGATTTTACCGGACAGTACGGCAAGTTTTACAGCGCATTTCGCAATGCGGCGTGGTATCAGGAAGAAGTGCGGGTGAATGAAGCGATGGCCCACAAACACGGATTTTCCAGCGTTTCCGAGCTGAAAAAAAGCGTGGCGCGGGAGATCAAACAATATATTGTTGGCGGCGGCTTCATTTTTGCGATGTGCTCCGCAACGGATGCGCTCGATATCGCGCTTTCCGCGGAAGGGGTGGACATCGTTGAAACACCGTTCGACGGCACGCCGATTCAGGGTAACTATCAGCAGGCACTGGACTTTAGCAAAACGCTGGCATTCGAAAATTTCAAATTGTATCCCGATCCGAATTTATACGAATTTTCCGATATCGATATTCCGCCGAGTTATGCGCCGCGCATCCGCGATCCCGAAATGGACTATTTCACCCTGTTCCAGTTTTCGGCGAAATACGATCCGGTGCCAACAATGCTCACCCAAAATCATGTGAGTGTGGTGAAAGGTTTTATGGGACAAACCACGATGTTCAATCGCGCCAAAATCAAGCCGTCGATTGTGGTGATGGGCGAGGTGGAAGGCACGGACGAAGTGCGCTACATTCACGGAAATGCCGGAAAAGGCACCTTCACATTTTACGGCGGACACGATCCGGAGGACTACACCCACGCCGTCGGCGATCCGCCCACCCAGTTGGAATTGCACAAAAATTCACCCGGTTACCGGCTGATTCTCAACAACGTGCTGTTCCCGGCTGCGAAAAAGAAGAAGTTGAAAACGTGAAAAACGAGCGTGTTCGAGTGTTATCGTGTTGCAGTTTGCCGGTGCACCAGCACCACTGAAATACGTGAACACTCAAACATTTCCGTTCACTTACAAAACCATTCCTTATTTGAATTCCGGGCGAACATATCGTAAATTAAGCGTCTTTACAATGAATGCTGAGGAAGTAAAAACCCGGAATTATGCTAAAATTAAAACCCTCCTTTTATGAACTGCCGGAATTCCGTCAGTTGCTCACGCTGATCAACACCGGAAAGCCTGTGCGCCTGCGCGGGATTTATGGCTCGTTTCTGGCGTTTGTCATCAATTTTATTCGCGAACACCACGAAAAACCGCAATTGATTGTGCTGCCGGAAGCCGACGAAGCCGAAAAACTGGTGGACGATCTGCGGGCATTTATGCCGGAATCGCACGCGGTGTATTTCCCGTCTGCGGAAGTTGTGCCGTTCGATAAAGGCATGTTCACACCCGCGCTATACAGCATGCGAATGAATGCGCTGGCGGCAGCAGTGGAGCAACCTGCGCCGGTGCTGGTCACCACGCCGCCGGGATTGTTGCGCCGCGTGCCAATGCCGCAATCGTTTCAGCGGAACATTGTGCGGCTGAAAGTCGGTGAAGATTTCGAGCGGGAATTGCTGATCGAATGGCTGGCGGAAAGCGGTTACATTCGCATGCCGATTATCGAAGAAATCGGGCAGTTCAGCGTTCGCGGCGGCATTCTGGATGTGTTCTCGTTTGAATCGGAAGTGCCCTGTCGCATCGAATTTTTTGGCGACACCATCGAGTCTTTGCGGGAATTTGACGTGCTTTCGCAGTTATCGATCGATCAGGTGCCGCAGGTGCGGCTGCTCGGCAAATCGCCGGAAGATACCGACACCGCAACCATTTTTGACTATTTTTCGAAAAACAACATCCTGTTTTGGGAAGATCCTGCCCGTTGCAAAATTGCCCTGCAAAATTGGTGGGAAGATGCCGCCGCCCGGTTCGATACCCACGGAAAAGATCTCGGTTTCACCGAACCGGACCAGGCGTATTTGAACGCGAATGAATTTGAAACAGCCGTCACAAAACTGCAACCGCTCACCCACGAACACCTCGGCAATCGCGGACAATCCGATCTGGATTTTCAATCGACACCGCCAGCGGCGTTCCACGGCAACATGAAATTGCTGGTCGATCACCTGCAGCGAACGCTCATCAAACCGCCGCAAAACGAACGCCGGGAAATCTGGCTGCTGCACGACGGAAAAGCATCGCGCAACAGGTTGGAAGATATTCTCGCGGCGGAAGTCGGGTTTATTCCACCGATGCAATTTTACGATGGCGAACTGCACGACGGTTTCGCGCTGCCGCAGCACAATCTGGAATGCCTCACCGATCACGAAGTATTCAATCGCCTGCGGATGCGCCGCAAAAAACGGCGGCTTCGGGTTTCCGGAAGTTTGATCCGGAATCTGCAAACTATGGAATACGGCGATTACGTGGTGCACATCGATTACGGTGTGGGCAAATACGTGGGCACGGAGCGCATCAAAGTGGTCGGGTTCGAGAAAGAATGCATCAAGCTGCTTTACCTCGATGACGACGTGCTTTACGTAACGCTGGACAAACTCAACCGCATTCAGCGATACGTCAGCGAAGAAGGTTTCACGCCAAAACTGACCAAACTCGGCAGCGCGGAATGGGAACGGGTGAAAAGCCGCACCCGAAAATCCGTGGAAGGCGTGGCGCGGGAATTGGTGGAATTGTATGCCAAACGACTCTCACAACAGGGATTCGCATTCAGCGAAGATACGCTTTGGCAAAAGGAAATGGAAGCATCGTTCCCGTTTGAAGATACGCCGGATCAGGCCAAAGCCGCCGCCGAAGTAAAGCAGGATATGGAAAAAATTAAACCGATGGATCGCCTCGTTTGCGGCGATGTCGGTTACGGCAAAACCGAAATCGCGGTTCGTGCCGCTTTCAAAGCGGTGATGGAAGGAAAGCAGGTTGCCGTGCTCGTGCCCACCACCATTTTGGCGCAGCAGCATTTCAACACCTTTTCGGAACGGGTGGCTAATTTTCCGGTCCGGGTGGAAGTGGTGTCACGTTTCCGCAGCAAAAAGGAGCAAAAAGAGGCGCTGGATAAACTGGAACGTGGTCAGGTGGATATCATCATCGGTACCCATCGTCTGCTTTCTAAAGATGTGAAATTTAAGGAATTAGGGCTTCTGGTTATCGATGAAGAACAGCGATTTGGCGTGACCCACAAAGAGAAATTGAAACAGCTCAAGATTAATGTGGATACGCTGACACTCACCGCGACGCCGATTCCCAGAACGCTGCACATGTCGCTGATGGGCGCGCGCGATTTATCGATTGTGGATACGCCGCCGGGCAACCGCCTGCCGATCATGACCGAAATTACCACATGGGATTCCGAACTGGTTTACAAAGCGATCACCTACGAAATGAATCGCGGCGGACAGGTATTTTTTGTGCACAATCGCGTGCAAAGCATCGATGCGGTTGCGAATACCGTGAAAGCCATCGTCCCGAAAGCGCGCATTGCCGTTGCCCACGGGCAAATGAACGAGCACGAGCTGGAAGACATAATGGATCGCTTTTACCACAAAAAATACGACGTGCTCATCGCCACAATGATCATCGAAAACGGGGTGGATATTCCCAATTGCAACACGATTATCATCAACCGGGCGGATCGGTTCGGGCTGGCGCAATTGTATCAGTTGCGCGGACGGGTCGGGCGATCGGATCGCCAGGCGTACGCTTATTTGATCATCCCGCCACAGGAACGCCTTAGCGATACCTCGCTGAAACGGCTGTACGCCATCGAGGAATTTGGCGATCTCGGCTCCGGGCTGAAAATCGCGATGCGCGATCTGGAAATTCGCGGTGCGGGCAATTTGCTCGGGCACAAACAAAGCGGGTTCATCAACGCGGTCGGTTACGATTTGTATCGCAAAATTTTGCAGGAAGCCGTGGAAGCCATCCAAAACGAAACGCTGCCGGAAAACTTCCTCGAAGATCGCATGCCGCGCGTGGATGCATCGGTGGAAATTGATGTGGAAATGTATCTGCCGGATGATTACATCGGCGCGCCGAATGAGAAGGTGATTATCTATCACCGGTTGGTGAATCTCGATGAAATGACCATGATCGACAACCTGGTTTCTGAACTGCGCGACCGTTTCGGGCCGTTGCCGGAACCTGCCGAACGGTTGGTGGAAATGGTCAAAATCAAAAAACTGGCGTCGCGATTGTTCATCAAATCCGTGAAAGTCAGCAAACAAAAAATGATACTGGTTTTCGACGAACGTGCCACCGCAAAAGATGCGTTTATCGAAAAACAATTGCCAAAATATATCGACCAGACAATAGCGCCGCTAAAATTTGTGCAAACGGAACAATTGAAAGCACATGTTACGTTAAAAGGTCGCGATGACAACGACCGCATCAGCTTTGCTAAATTTTTCTTGCAGAATATATGAGGCAAACATAACTTAGAGATTGCGCCATCTGGAACAAAGTCAATGGAAAATTTGTGAGGCCAAAAATGAAAAATATGAAAAAATGGATTGTCGCTTGCACGGCTGCGCTGCTGCTGTCCGTGGTTTTGAACAGTTGCGGCGATAGCCAAAAACCGGATGACACAGCCATTGTCGCTGAAGTCGGCGATTACAAAATTACCGTCGCGGAGCTGAAAAACCGCCTCGAACAGGATTATAAAGACAAAGCCATCAGCGAAATTACCGCCGAAGAAAAACAGCAGTCACTGGATAAACTGATCGATGTTCGCCGGAAAGCGGTGTGGGCTGTTCGCCAGCAACTGGAAAAAGATCCGGCGTATCAGACGGAGCTGGAAAAATTTTCCGATCGCACGCTTGCAATGAGTTTGTATCAGGAAAAAGTGATCGACGAGATGTTCCCCAGCGCCATGATGGAAAAATATTACGACTGGTTTTTCACCGATGTGAAAGCGGTTGTGGTAAAAATCGGATTTCGCGGCGCGGGAATCAACGAAGACCGCAGCGAAGCGGAAGCTTACGAACTCGCTGAAAAATACGCCAGCGAACTGGCAATCAGTCAGGATGCGGTGCTGGCCGCCAAAACGCTATCCGAAGGCAACAAAAAAGCCGTGCTTGCCAATCCCTACACCATCGGGCGAATGCCGATGAAAGGCGACAGCCTGATATTTAACACCGCGGTCGGCAGCGTTGGCGGACCCGTCAAATTGTCGGAAGCGCTGGTTTTGGTGAAGGTATTGGAGAAACAAACGCGCGAAAAAGATCGCACACTCGATAGCGTTCGCGGCGAACTGCTGCGCATTTTCCGGGGGCAGCAGCGCAACGAAGAAGCGAGCAAATTTAATGCATTATCTGAACAATTCCGGAGAAAATACAACGCTATTGCATACGATGCCGGAATAAATGAGTTGGTGAACACCATCAACCAATGGGGAAAATCGCCGCAACCGAAAATTACGGATTTCAGCGATGAGCAACGAAAAATTATCATCGGCGAGGTTCAGGGCGAACCCATCTACTCCGGTGGTTTCCTCGATTTTGCGAGCGATATGCTGACCCGCGATTACAGCGTTATTGGCAATTTCAGCAGCATCAAAGAGCGATTCTTGATGCAGGAACTCAATTTGAGAAGCTGGGTTTTGGAAGCAAAAGCAGCAGGGCAGGACAAAAATCCGAAATATCTGGAAGAAATGGAACGCTTCACTTTGGGCCGGTTAGCCCGGATGATCGAAGATAAAGAAGTGAACGAGCATGTGACGGAAGTGACGGAAGCGGAGATCGAAACGTATTACCGGGAAAATCCCGATAAATTTAGCGCCCCGGCGCGCGTCGAGGTTTGGCAGATTGTCGTAAACGCGCAGCCCGTTGCCCAACAAGTTTACGAACGCGCCCGCAACGGCGAAGATTTTAAAGCGCTGTATGATGAATTTGTCGGGAAAGCAAATGTGCCGGTGACCCATCGATATGAATTGGGAATGATTACCCCGACGCACCGGATGAAAGAAATCGCGGATGCCGCATTTGCAGCCGGTGGAAACAACCTCACCCAACCTGTTGAATTTAATAATAGTTACCACATTATTAAAACCGGCAAGTTTGAACCTGAAAAAGTAAAAGATCTGGCATCTGTGCGAAGCTCTGTTCAGGCGGCGGTGCTGAATGAAAAACGCGGCAAACGCCGCGAACAGGTCGAATCGGAAATCAGCGCAGCAGTCAGCGCAGAAGTTCACAGCGATGTGCTAAAGGCAATCGGTTGATGAGGAATAAAACAATGCGGCGTATCGTACCATTAATTTTCGTAGTGCTGATGTTGGCAGCATGCAGCAGCGACCAGCCCAAACCCGGCGAAATTGTCGCTCGCGTGGGTGATACCTATTTGCTTCGCGATGTCGTTCTGCAACTCATTCCCGAAAGTTTGAGCGGATCGGAACGGGAGTTTTTTATCAAAAAAATTGTTGAGCAATGGGTGGACAGCCACACATTTGCAGCCGCTGCGGTGGAAGACGGTATTGCCCTCAACACCCGCGATCGCTGGCAAATTGAAAAACTGGAAGCCGAAATGCTCGCCAATCACTATCTGAATATGAAAGTACGCAACGATTTTCCGGTGACCGATCGCGAAATCGAAGATTATTACACAGCCAATCCCGAACAATTTCGCCGCAGCAAAGATGAAGTTCACCTGGTTCACCTGTTTTTTGAGCAATTGGATAACGCCATCGTCGATGAAATCAAAAGCTCAAAAGACCTGCTGGAAGTGATCGAAAAAAATTATCTCGATACCCAGATTACCCGATCGGTAGAGCCAAACGGCGATCTGGGTTTTCTGCCGGTCGAGCAAATTCGCCCGGAATTTCAGAAAGCGATTCGCGGCACCAAAACCGGGCTCATTTACGGCCCCGTCAAAACCAGTTTGGGATATCATTATTTGCAGGTGATCGACCGGCAACCGGCGGAATCGATTCGCAGTTTAAGCCTGGTAACGCCGGAAATCCGCAATTTGCTGATCGCCGCCAAACGCCACGACCTCATTCGCGATGCCAAAGAAAGTGCCCGCAAAAATTTCAAAGCCGAAACTTTTTACGAAAATATTCTTTAAAGGAATACCAATTTCATTGGTGCAAAAGAAAAGATACATTAGAAATGTTGAGTAACCGAAACGAAACGAGAGTATTTTTTATGATTCGACAATGGATTTTACAATTGGGTGCAGTGGCAATGTTGCTCACACCTGCGCTGGCCCAACAGCCGATAGACGGTGTCGCAGCCGTTGTTGGCAAGGAAATTATCCTCATTTCCGATATCAACACCATGCTCACCCAATATGCCATGCAAAACAAGGTTAACCCGTTTAAGGATGAAGCATTACTGAACCGGTTGAGCAAACAGGTGTTGGACCGGATGATTGACGAAAAATTGCTGCTCATCCGCGCAGAAGAAGATACCCTGATTGCCGAGGACGAACGGGTGGATCAGGTAGTGGAACAGCAGGTGAACGGATTTATGCAACAAGCCGGATCGCAGGAAGCGCTGGAAGAATATTACGGCATGTCGCTGCCGCTGATTAAACGGGAAATGCGCAAGCGGGTTGCGAACCAGATTGTTATCGAAAAACTGCGCGACAGGCAATTTGGCAGCATCAACGTTTCCCGCAGGGAAGTGGAAAAATTTTACACCCAATATCAGGATAGCATGCCGCGTATTGGCGAAACAGCCAATATCTCCCATATTTTAATGAAGGTTAAGCCCAGCGATGACGCCATCGGCACAGCGATGGAAAAAATCACCCGCATCCGCCAGATGTTGGATGAAGGGCAGGATTTTGGCGAACTGGCGCTCAAATATTCGGAAGACCCCAGCGCCAAATCCAACAAAGGAAATTTGGGCTGGACATCGCGGGGCGATTTTGTGAAGGAATTTGAAGAAGCCGCATACGCGCTGGAAGTGGACGAAATTTCGGATATTGTGCAAAGCCAGTTTGGGTTCCACATTATTCAATTGCTCAACCGTCAGGGCGAAAAAATTAATGCCCGCCATATTCTTATCCAACTGCAGCCAACCGCTGCAGACGAACAGAAAACAGTGGAAAAGCTGAAAGAAATTCGCCAGAAAATTTTGAATGGCGAAGCAACCTTTGGCGAAATGGCGCTGGAATATTCGGACGACCCGAATGTGCAACAGGATCGCGGCGATTTGGGCGATTTTGAAGTGAATAATTTTCAGGTGAAGGCATTTGAGCAAGCGCTGAAAACGTTGAAAGTCGGTGATATTTCTGAGCCGGTGCGCACGGAGTTTGGGTATCACATTATCAAACTCAACAAGAAAAATGATGCCCGCGTGCTAACGCTCGAAAAAGATTGGCAGCAGATCGAAAACATCGCCAAAGAATACAAACGCAACCAGGCATTTGAAGACATGTTGAAAAATTTGCGGGAAAATGTGCCGATTGATGTAAAAATTCAGATTTGAGGTGCACCAAAATATAGCAAATCAGAACGCCGGGGCAACACTGCTCCGGCGTTTTTTATTTGAATGACAATAATAATTTGTGCCAAAATCCCCGATTGAGCTTCTTCTCTTTTTTGCGAAGGATCTCCGACAGCACCGTAATTTTCTCTTGCGCAGCAGCGTAGCCTTCGTCAAATAACGCTTGCGGGCGGATTTCATCGTCGATGGCGATATCGCCCAACGCCGGAGTAATCAGCAAATCGACATTTTTGAGCAGCATGCGCACATTTTCATCCACCGCAATTTCGAACGCGTTCATCAAAATATTAATCATCCCGCTCGGTTCGCGATATTCGCGAAGTGTGCTCAGGCTAACGCCGAGAATGACATCTGCACCCATTTCCTGTAATGGGGAAACCGGCACATTTTCGACCAAAAAACCATCCACTAATTTTCTGCCGTCAATTTCCACCGGCGTAAAAATGCCGGGAATGGAAGAACTGGCCATCACGGCGGTGGCAAGATTGCCTTTGCGGAGGATAATTTTATCGCCATTATGAATATCCGTCGCCACGATCGCCAGCGGCGTGTTGGCGTCTTCTATGTTCACATCGCCGATGTGTCGCTCAATAATTTCGCCGATGACCCGGTTCGATAAAAAGCCGGCGCGGGAGGGGGAAAATGTGGAAATGGATGTCCAGCTCATTTCCTTTGCCTGATCATACATTTCATCAATGGGGATATCGAATGCCTGAAACGCAGCAACCAGCGCACCAATGCTGGTTCCGGCCAGAAATGCCGGACGAATATTTGCCTCTTGCAACACTTTCAACACACCAATGTGCGCCATGCCCCGGGTTGCACCGCCGCTGAGTGCCAATCCGAGCTTCGGCTGTTGGCGTTCGGTGTCGTTTTTGTTAAACCATTTCATATCAGTTACTTACGCAACTTAATGCTCAGCGAAAGCCCGTCGCGTAGCGGTAAAAAGGTGCTCCACAAATTCTTTTCCCAAACCAGGTTTTCGTTAAATTCCTGAATCGCACGGGTTTCGCCATCTACCGCCGGTTGGGTAACTTTGCCTTTCCACAGCACGTTATCGGCAATCAGCATGCCGCCAACCCGCAGGCGATCGAGCAAAAGGGGAAGCAGTTGCGGGTATTGCGGTTTATCGACATCATTCATAATCAGATCGTAAGTGTCCGATAGCGTGGGCACAATTTCCATTGCGTTGCCCTGAATAAACGTAACTTTGTGTGCCAATCCCGCTTTTTCGAAATAGGATTTTGCCCGCTCAATATTCACCGGATCGTATTCGATGCAGGTAATTTTACCGTTTTCGGAGAGCGCAATTGCCATCCACATCGCGGAATAGCCGAAGCCGCTGCCGCATTCCAAAACGGTGTGCACATGCCCAAACTTGATCAACGAAACCAGCAATCGCCCGACCAGCGGCCCGACAATGGGGAAATTTCGCTCCAAACCTTCCGCTTCCATGTCCCCCAAAATTGCGTGGGGCAGTGCGCCAAGCTGGGACAAATACTGCTCGATATCCGGATTTACGATCATATAAGCTCCTTAATTTACAACAGTTTATATCGCAATATATAACGCATTATTTTCGATGAATAGCGGGAAAGTGCGCGCCGGATTTTGCGGCTGATTGAGGCACGCACCGGTTTGCAGATTAAATTTCCAGCCATGCCAAATGCACATCAGCACATCTTTTTTTATCATGCCGTCATTCAACGCCGCGCCGGCATGCGGACAACGATTTTCCAGTGCAAAAAAGCCTTTTTTTGTGTGAAAAACCACGATGTTCAATCCATTTTCCAGTTCAAAAACACGCGAATGTTTTTTTTTGATGTCGGCTGTTTCGCAAAGGTATAATCTTGTCATTTAAATGCAGGCGTTGATGGTTATAAAAATTGTCACAGCGCTAAAACGCTGCCCAAAAGGCTGCCAACCCACTCTTCCGCGAAAAAAATTCCCGTTGCGATAAAAGCGATGGAAACGATGAGCAATGCGCTGGATAATACAAAATAGCGTTTCATTTTATCCAAAAGTGCGGCGAATACTGCCAAATCACCGGTTTTTTGCGCCTGTACCGCGCGCTCCGCAGCCTGAAACAGCACAATTCCCAGCCAGATTTGCACAACCGCAACGGGCAGCGCAACGATTGTAAAGGTTAGCAACGCGCCGATAAAAATAAATACGATGCTCAAAAACCGCAGCCAGGTGCTTATTTGCCCGGCGATGATGCGCATATCGCTCATTGCCGCAGCTTGAAAACGGTCGTTTTCATCTGGTGAAAACAGATCGGCCATACCGGTTCCTCCGTGTTGGGGTTGGGCGCTTTTGTCGCCGGAAACGGGTGATTTGAGGTAACTGCGTTGCTATCAAACCCAATCTAAAATAAGAAAAAAGGATGCTTTAACGCAACAGGGGAGATAAAAATCGGGCGAAAACGGGTTGCGAACGTAGCGGCTACATCCCGTAAAATATTGCCAGAGAAATGTGGTTTTGGGTTTTGCCATTCGTTATTTCGATGCGTTGCGATTGCAGCGATTCATATTTCAGTTCTGCTATCAAATCGTGCAGAATTTCGTAACGGAGGCTGGCACCCCAATCCGTAAATTTCTGAACGGGACCGAACAAAAATGGCTTGTGCGGCAGCGTATATTGATCTTCAACTTGACCTTCGCCGCCTTTGCGGATGTTTTGTCCCCAAATTTTTGCGGAAATTCCCCGCCGGAAACGATAGCTGATTTCGCCAAAAAGAATGTCGGCATTGTGCCCCAGCCAGTGCCCCAACGGATACGATGAACTGGTGTACAGCAACGTTGGGATAAAATGTTTGTAAACAAACGGATTGATCCGCGAATATTCTGCGCGAACGCTGAGGTTGTTGACGGGAAGATCTGTAATCATCGCGCCAACGCTGCCGCCCAAATGATTGATTTGCTTTTCCGCATTGAAAATATTGGCTACAGATAGATCGTCGATCAGCAGCTCACCATAAATATGCGTTTTGGGGATCAGATTTCGGGCACTTGCAGCGAAAAACAGTTGGGCATTGCTGCCGGCGCTGTTCTGGCGATCGCTCAAATAGTGATCGGCGAGCCGGAAAAACATCAGGGGCATCAGATATGCAACTTCCAGTTGATCGCTGTAAATGATCGATTCGCCGATGGAAAAATCCAGCCCGCGTTTTGGCGTAAGCGTAACAGTGTGCGACGCCAAAAATTTCTCGCGGAAGCCAAAGCTGTTGGCGTTTTCGCGAAGTGTCGGGTAAATAGCGGTGGAATCCACCACGTCCGATTCCAGCCAGCCGTGAAAGTAATTGAATTTCAGCCAGTGCGTCGGATTGATATCCAATCGCAAAAACGGGAACGACGGCGCTTTATCGGACAGCACCACTTTGCCGTTTTGGGCATATCCCCAATTAATAAAATCTTTACCGAACACTGCCCGTCCCCACGACCAATCGTATGAGAGCGTTGTGCGCACTTCGCTGTATTCGATGGCGTTGCCGGTTGCCAGATCGCGTTCGTCAACGTCGATGCCGGTTACCGGAGAGAACGATTTGCTTTCGTCCACATTATCGCCGGCTTCCCGATTATCCCGAAAATCGAAGCTGAACGCCCAGTTTTCGCCGAGATAGCCATACAAATACGCGCCGTTCCAGCGGTGCGACTGGCTTTTGCCGTCATTTTGTCCGTAACGCACGCCGTAAATCGGGCTGAAATTGATGGAAAAATGATCATCGCGATACGATAACGCCCGCCAGCGTCCGGCCACATCTTTTCCCAGATAGCTAAAATCTTCGCCGGTTATTTCGACGGTGTTCAAACGATCCAATTCAAATTTGAAATCTTGCAGAAGAAATGCGAGTTCCTGTTTCTCCAGCGCGGTTAATTCATCCTGCATTTGGGATAATTCCCGGAGCTTTTCCGCAATCGTCATCCGGGAAACGGGTGTTATCAGATCGTGATATTCGATGATGCCCCGTGCACTCAATCGATCCAGAAATCCGTAAACTTCGCTGTGCAACGGCTCAAAAGCGGTTTGGGAAAAAAGGGGGGAAGTGAAAAGGTAAAAGGTAAAAAGTAAAAAGTAAAATTTGGGGAGAAATCGTTTTATGATTTTCATTCTGTCACATCATTTGGTTAACATATCTGCGAATTTGCGGATTATTTTACGATTTTAGGGGTGGGTTTCAAAGGGAATTTTTTGTAAAACAAAACCTCAAAGGTTTGTGTAACACTTCAAGGTTTTGTAACCATGAAAGGAGCTATCGTTTGACAATGCCGAGACGTTCCAGAAATTGCGGTTTGTCGGCAAATGCCAGCTTTGCGATGGAGATGCAATTGCTCATAAAATCTTCTAGTTTATGAAACTCAATATTTCGTTCTTTGGTGGATTGTTGTGCTTTGCCATCTTTTTGCACGCGTGCATTTGCCGCCGCTTTTGTGTCCAGAACCAGTTGCTGACCAGCCTGAATTTCTTCCAATTTTATACCAATGGCCGCAAGTTTTGTCTGTAATGATTCATCGGCTAACAGGACTGTATAAAATTGTTCAACGGTAATCAACCAGTCTGCATATTTTGCGGGAATACGTTTATGGATACCTAGTTTTTCCCGGGTTTCTGTGTCTGCTGAGAACGCTACATTGGAAAACCCAACCAGCCGCATAAAAACCTTATGGGCAGCCTGACGACTTGTCCTGAATGTTTGCGTTGCCGCATGTTTGGCAGCGTGCGCTGTGTTTTTAGTGATTTGTTTTTGTTGCACTACATCCAGCACTGTTTTACCTTCGCCAAGTTTTTCGGCGGTGTAGCCATGGTTTTCAAATCCGCTGAGCATTTCCGGATCTCCCAGTGCATTTTCAAAGAAAATGCTGGTCGCGGTTATGCGTTCATTAAAGTTTTGGGAATTTAGTTTCATGCACTCTCCTTGTGAAGTATGAAATGAATAGATAAATCACTGATTCGTTAAATTTTCAGTGAAAATAATGATTTTTTAAACCGGTTTATTCTTTTTTGAGGCGTTTATGTAAATTATGAAACGATTTTTGTCAGTTATATGCTGATTTTACTATTTTTTTCGTATAACTATCATTTATGAACACGTTTTTGTTATTATTTTGTCGTTTTCGATATTTTTATAGCATCAATTGGTGATTTTATTGTATCGCTTCATGTTTTACAATATCGTCAGTAGGAAAATGATCTGAAGGTTTTGGTAGGAAAATTTTTTATTCGGTTCTAAATTATTATAAACAACGGAAAAATTGAACGAACGATGACAAATTATACAAATGTTGACTACGCAAAAATTACAACCGGTGACCGCAATCCCATTAAACGGTTGCTGCAGAGCAATCGCTTGAACGACGGGCTTCGGATTTTGTCAGATTTATTACCCGATTTTTCCGGAACAATCCTCGATTTTGGTGCAGGAAATGGCATCCTGTGTCAACGTATTCGGGAGAAATTACCGAAAGCTCAGCTTGTTTGTTATGAACCGGTTGGTAACCTACGTAAACAAGCCCATGACTTATTAGCCGGAATGAGTGACATTCGCATTGTTAGCAATTTGAATGGTTATTCCCCGGCAACCTTTGATTTTATCTTTTGTCTTGAAGTTTTTGAACATCTGCCACTCCAACAAACGCTGGATGCACTGGCAACTATGAAACAGTTGCTCAAACCGGATGGTAAATTGATAATTGGGGTGCCGAATGAAATTTTTTTACCCGCGTTGATTAAAGGTACCTTTAGGATGCGCCGACGTTACGGTGCGGACGATGCCCGGATCGGAAATGTATTGCGTGCGGGCATCGGTTTTCCGCCAAAAGATCGCCCGGTTGTTGATTTTGGCGGATATCCTTATTATCTACGGCATTTGGGTTTTGACTATCGTAAGTTTCGCAAAATCCTTTCGCAGTATTTCTCGATTTCGCAAACTTATGGCAGCCCCAACCCTAAATTGCCTTTGGGGGTTAATTTTGAGGTTTATTTTGTGGTGAAAAAATTGTTAAAATATAGGATATCATTATGAAAAAAATGTATCTTCTTCTAATTCTCTTTTTATCTAGTAACTTGATCTCTCAAAGGCAATTTATTTACTGGAGAGGGAGTATCTTTATAAAAACCATATCCAATCCCAAAATGTTTTTACAAGAGGGTTTACTCATGTTGTGCTAAAAGAGGAAAGGGAAATTAAAAAATTTGATGGATTTTTCGATTTGTATTCATTTTTTCTTAAAGATTCATTAAAAGTTATTCAACGTGTCGACTTAGGTTATAATAGACAAATAAATGATGAATTTAGTTTAAGATCTGTTAGTCCTTTTATGAATCCAATTGAATATGAAATTGTTAAACAGCAGTTTGTAGCATATTTAGAAGAACATGGTAAAGCTATTTCAGGAATTGTGGATGATGATATTGAAGATATCCATTTATTACTAGAAAGTATGATGTAAATGGCTCTGATATTACTAATACATTATACCCATATAATCCATATGAAGAATTTGAATATAGAATCGGTAACAAAAATGATATTAAAAATGCTTTATGGCATCCTTTTATAATTATTTAGACAGCCTAGGTTATAAAAATTATGGGTATCTGTATAGAGATGATATCGAATTTACATTTCCTGAAATTGACATTTCTCAAGCAAGTGTTAATTCTGAAGAAATATTTGGTATTGAGAATGAAAAGTTTAATGGGATGTATGATGTAGTAGCGCAAACGTTTAAACCGAACAAGCCTATGCTTAGTAGGATAGATATTAAGATTTGGAGAGTCTCAAATTCTCTTGAGAACGACATTTTTTCAGGTGATATATTGTATTATATCACAGAAACTAAAAAGTATATAGCAAATTAAATCCAAAAACCGAAATATATGTTCCTGACTTAGCAAGAAAAATAGGTCTGCCTCAAAAGAAAAGAAAACAATATTTAGTGAGCAAATTGTAAATCATTCAAATAATAAAATTAATGATAATTCAATTATTAAACTTTATTTTAATCCACTAGAAATAGGCGAACTAGATACATCAAAAACATATGCGTTTGTTTTAGAATATAAAAGTAGAAGTAGTTCAGGAAGCCTAACCAAAGTTATTATAAATTAGATAGTTCAAGTGACAATAAATATCATAAAGGAAAATATTTTAGAGGTGGAAAGTTGTCATGGCAATCAATGAAGAATGAAACCGATTTATGGTTTAGAACATATTCGCCTAACCCACCTACAGAAAAATTAATTAATATTAGAAAACTTTGGGTAGATTTTCAATCAATTAATATGCAAAAATACATCAATGACTATGTCAAAATAACTCAGAATTACAACATTAAAAACAATTCAAATGTTAAAGTATATGTATATAGTGGATATCAGGATAAAATATATTATGGTGAAACCTGTAAGGAAATATACAGTCTTGATTGGAATAAAATGAGAACTTTGGGTATTGATTATGCAGTATGTGGATATAATGAAAGCAAAGAAGTTGCAATAAAACAAAAAAATATATTAGGAGATGTCAAATTGATCGGCAGTGTTATGTATCATAAGGGACAAATCCTAGAATCACTAAAAAAGAAATTTCAATATCAAATTGAAAACAAAGAAGTATTTGATGGTGGAGTGATGTTCTTTTTTTTAGCGGCGGGATTCAGATCGATCCTAAAATTGTTGTTGAATAATATTGATGCGTGAATTAGTTCAAGTAATAAATTTTATTACAATAAAATGTAGCACTACCCTTAAAAGGAATCAATTATAAAAACAATATTATCCAGATTTATGTTTATCTAAAATAAGTTGAAAAAAGCTTCATAATCAGTAACAATTTTATCCCAAGTATAATTCTCTAAAAATCGATGATACAGCTTTTCAGAATAAAATATATTTTTATGTGTGTTTTTTTCAATATCATTTAATTTTCGTGAAATATCTACAGAATTACTAAAATAATATGCAAATTCACCACAGACTTCTTTATTAAAAACATTGTCATGTGCGAGCACTATGCTTTTTAGAAGCCATGGCTTCTAATAATGATGGGTTTGTTCCACCAACTGAATGTCCATGAATATAACAAAATGCATTTATTCTTAATTCATATAATAAAGACTTGTCATAAACGCCACCCAAGAACGTTATTTGTTTATAGGCTTTGTATTTCAAAAGTAATTCAATATATGGGTTTTTATATCGATGTTTCCAACAATTACTAACTTTTTGTTAGATTCAGAATGTGTGAAGCCTTTAAGTATTTCTATTATCATATTTTCCGGTTCTAATCTACTGACAACTAAATAGTAACTTTTTTCTGTAAGATTAAAGTTATTATTACTATTAAGCTTATCTCTATCAAACAATTTCGCTCCATATGATAAATAAAATACTTTTTTTTTTGAATTCTGTATTTAGTACTAAATACTGTTGGATTTCACTTGAATCGGCTATTAAGTAATTTGCTGTAATTGTTGAAAGATACTCCATAAATCTAAAATAGATCTTGGCGATTTTGCTCCACTTAGATCTTTTCCATTCCAACCCATCCATGTTGATGCAAACAACTTTTCCAAATAATTTTGGTATAAAACAAAACACGCTAGTGCCATAGCCTAACATGTAAATTACATCATAGCGATTATCTAAAGTTGCTTGAATTATACATTTTAGATCATACCATATTGTCGTAAAAACTCCAATTTCTTGAGTTGAGATATTAACTAGATTAACTCCGTTATAAACGGAGTTTTTTCATTGGTGTTTCCTTCACAAAAAACAGTTATTTCAAAGCCACGATTCACTAAGCCTAATGATAAATATTCTGCAAAGGTTTCAAATCCACCATATTTTGCGGAATTCCTCTACTTCCTAAAATTGCAATTTTGTATGTTCGGTTTCTGTCTTTCATATTGTTTAGTATTCTACCTTTACTAACTATTGAGAAATCATGATAGCATTTTCTGTTGAATAATATCTATCATTTGTAAAGACTTCGTTTTCCATGAGTATTCATTTTGTAGCTTTTCAATTAGATCTCTGGAGTATCCACTGAAAGTGTTTAAACTGTCTATTGATTCATCTAAATTATTCAAAAAATCATTTTTATTTGCTGATATTTTAATATGATCTTTAAACTTCATTACACCAATTGCAGCAGTGGTTATTACTGGTTTATTTGCGGACAGATATTCATAAAGCTTAATATGGTCAGCATCAAAACCGCCAACTTTATGTGGTAATATACATATATCAATATTGTTCAAGTATGAGGGTAATATGTTATAATGTTTATCACCTAAAAAGAATGTGTTTGGTGCCTTATAAAAATTATGGACAGATTTTTTTTCATAAATCGGTCCAATGAATATAAAATTATAATTTGGTCTCGATTCGATCAAATGTGACATTAACTCTGAATCTAAACGAGTTCCGATTTTACCTATGTATGCTACTCTTATCCCATTTATTGTGCTTAGATCTTCAGGGCATGGGTGAGGGGTTTGAAATCTATTAAAATCAACACCATTACTTACATAAAGTTTGTTTATTACTGATGGAAAAAGGTTTAAATTCTTTTTGCATTTACAAAAACGACATCTGCCTTATCATTAATTATATTATATCCTCTTTGAATGTGCATTTTGCTTTTAATCATATTGGGGTGTTCTAACCAATTATCTAATGAATCAAAAACAAAAATTTTTTCACCAATATTTTTATAAAGGTGATAGTGTAATGGATTCCATGAAAATGAACAAAGTCGTTAATCCCCAATAACAGCAAGCTATGATTAATGGTTTTTGAAATTCATTTCTTTTATAGAAGTTTGGTATCCAATTCCGTTGCTGGAATACTGGTCTAAAAACTGAATATGAAAGTACGTCTAAAACGTATGTTTTGTCATTTATTTGTTTGATGACAATATTTTTGTTTTTGTAATATAAATTACCATCATTCGTAGCCAATGCTGTTGTCTTATTATCTTTTCTGAGATGCTTAGTGGTCTATTGATAACTAACAGTTTATGTATTCTCTCATCTAATGAGAAAGAATGATAAAGATGAGCATCTCTAGTTCTAAAGCCATATTTTTCAGATTGTTTCCAATCTACCATTGGAAAACAAACAAGATTAATTTTCATTCATCTTCTCATTCGTAAAATTTAAAATGGATCGTTTGTTTAAGGATGTGGAAATTCCAATAAATGCCATTATTAGAAAAATATTTCTAGTGTTAATTAAAATTCTATCTGCTAATGAGAAAACTAAGATAGTTATTAGTGTTGTGATGAGAAATATTTCGTAAATAATATCCAAATAGTTTAATTCTTTGATATTGTTTACCAAATATCTATATGCTCTTATAATAAAATAGGAAAAAAAAGAATAAGAGCCCCAAGAAGCCTAATAAACCGGATTTAACCGCTATTGTAATTAAGGAATTATCAATATAATATGACCGGGATTCATAACCAGCTAGCCATTCGGGAACAATTATAATTTCCTGACCATAACCAACACCTAATATTGGGCTTGTTCTTATAAGGTTATAAGCTTCGTATGAAGAATAAAATCTGGCGATTACTGATGAATCTTGTAGAAGCGATTTACTGGTAGTAAATCTTGAAATTATGTTTTTATTATAATCAATTTCAATAAAATGTGCTCTAATTAGATAAATCAGTATAAAGGGTAAAATTAAAAATAACAATCTCATTATATAGCTAAATCGTATGAGTTTAAATCTAAATAACATTAATATTGAAATTATTATAGAAACAACTAATGCAATGAATACTGCTCTTGTTTGAGTCATATATATTGTTGCAGAAACAGGGATTAGAATTAGCAAAAAATTTAACAATATTAATTTTGTTGTGATATCTATATAAAAGAAATGATAAATAATACGAAAATATTAAAGCTAATATGATTTCGTTTTTTTCCCCAACGAATCTTTCACCTCTATTAATACTCAAGGCATAAACGTCTGCAAGAAAGTGTTTCTCCCTTAGTAGGTAAACTGAGAATAAAATGATAAAGTGAATCCAAATTAATACCAAAATGATATTAAAAAATCGTTTTTTATCTATATCTTTTAGTAAGAATACAAAAGGGATAATGGATGTATAATATAACATAGGTCTAAAATCTTGTAACGCTCTCAAAATCCCATTTTTACTTATACCAATATATAGACCAGGTAATATGGATAAGATAAGGATAAATAATGCTAAAATTACGGACTGATCAACCACAACTTTTTATTTTTAATAACGCACAATAAAAAAACAAATATTAATAAAGCATATACAATTTCTTCATAATAGATAGTTGTAATCCCAATATCAATACCAAATGTATCAAGCTGAGGTAGAACTAATATAATTCCGAGTAGGATATAAGAAATATTTTTAATGGAAAATCCATATTAACCGATTGACTAAATGTGTTTCTAATTAACGAATTCTAACGATTTCTTGAATTAAAAATTTTTCAAATTTATAAATTAATATTAAATATGTTAATACTGCCATTAAGATACCACAAATTAATTTATATAAATCTAAATTGAATAAGTTCATTGTCAAATAAGTAGTTGTAGCAGAAAAAAAGAATATATAGTATCGGTTTTAGGAGGTTTCTATAAAATACTCATGAAAGCATTCCCCAATCGAATTTTTGTAAAGGGTAAAATATGACAAATACCAGAAAAATAAGTTCAGGATAATCAAGGAAATTATTAGAGGGTAAATACCATGTTTAATCATTGTTAGCATAACAATAAAGCTAATCGACAATGTAAATAAGTGCCATTTAAACCCAAGGTCAGCTCTTCCTATAGCTAATAACAGAGACCCGTTTGGGTTGTGCCTGCTCTTTAACAAGGCTAAAAGAGAAATAAGTTGAATGATATTAATACTGCTCATCCACTTTTCTCCAAAGAACAAATTTATAAATGATTCAGCATTAATTGCAATTAACATGACTAGTAAAAATGTAATTATTACTATTATTTTCAAAGATTTAAAATATGCATTTTTAAGCGATTCGATATTTGTTTGTAATCTAGATAAAACAGGGAATAATACCTTCGTAAATATTGGATTAATTTTTTGAAAGGGAGTCATAACTAATTGAGTTCCCAACGTATAATATCCGAGAATTTCGGAGCCTAAAAATTTACTAATAAATAGTATGTCAAGATAGTTCGATAAAACAATAATTATACGTTCACCAATTTGAAAAATCCTGAATTTTAGGTAATAAATTACTCCTTTTAAATTGAAACAAAACCTTAATTTGTGTTTTTGGTATCCTAAAATAAAATATATAAAACTTTTAATAGAGTGCTGAATGATAAGACCATAAATTATTGAATAAACGCCATAGCCATAATATGTAAATGACAAAACAGATATTGTGGAGATAAGAGTTGATATAATTTCAATTTTTGCAATAATATTAAATTTAAGTTCTCTTTGCAAAAGCAAGTTAAATTGTTGACCTATAGGTATTATTACAAAAACTATAGATGTTAACTTGATAAGCGGTGCAAGTATCTCAATTGAAAAAAAATAAGCAATATATGGAGCAGAGAAATTTATTATGATTAATTGCAAAACGCCTGCCATTAAACTAATAAAATACAAAGTAGAGAGTTCTTCTTGGGTAGAAGTTTGTTTATGTATAATGGCACTACCCAAGCCCAAATCTGAAAAGGAGTGTAGTAAGCTTGTAAATGCCATTATAATCCCAATTATTCCAAACTCTTCAATTGTCAATAGCTTTGCTAATACAAGGATTAAAACAAGTTGATTAACAATCACAAAAATGGAAGAAATGGAATTCCATTTAAGATTTTTGAATGCAATTAATTTTAATGACATTTAAATACTGACTTGCAATTATTTATGAATTTTCTTAAGAAAGGAATCCCTAATAAAAACATAAATGATACTTAAAATGGTAGACAATATCATTGCTAACACCAATAGAGTAAATCTTTTGGGTGTGTGTTTCTTGTAGGAAAATTTGGGGAATCCAAAATTTGAATTATAGGTGAGTCTTTTGCTTCCATTACTTTTGCTTCTTCATATTGCTGGGTAAGAAACTGAAAAATTTTATTTTGTATCTCAACCTCTCTTGTTAGCCTCAGGTATTTAACACCTAACTCTGGTGAATCCCTAAATGATAGAATATAGTTGTTTCTGTTTTCTTCGGTGTTTCTAAAACTTTTTGATAAAAGGTCCTTAATTTTTGTTTCAATAGCTTCATTTTTAGATTTAATCATTTGAAGTTGAGAATTATTCAAGTCAAGATTATCTTTTAGATAATCAAATTGAATATCTAAGTCTGTTTTCTCTTGAAACAGTGCGCCGTAAATTTTAAATGATTCCTCTAATTGAGGTTGGAATGCAATTATATTATTTTCCTCTTGGAATGTCTTTAATTTTTCTTCTGCGTTATATAGGTCTTTAATGTTTTGGTTATAACGATTTTCTACAAAAAAATACGATTAGTTCTTGCTTGCTGATTTTTCAAATTTCTATATATTTGATCAAGTTCAAATATAATGGCGTTTGTTATTTCCTGAACTTGTATTTGGGTATCATAGGTATTAACAAATAGTCCAAACCATTTTGATGGGTGGTCAACCGATAGTGCTAAAAAATGCCTTCATCTGTTAATTCAATATTTATATTGCCTCTTAGCTCTTTTATCGCGTCTTCTATGTTATCCACACCATAATATTCTATTAAATTATAATCTTTAACAATTTTGCCTATTAAAGTCCTGCTTTTAATAATAGCTACATAGGTATATATCTCGCTTTCATTATCGCTAACTCCAATATCAAAAGGAATCTCATTTAAGATATTCATTAACCCAAGTGAATTGTTATCAAGAGGTGGGATAATTATTGCCTCTGAACGATAAACATTTGGTAAAACGAGAAGGAGAATTAATGTCACAATTAATACTGTCGCGTTTATTTTTAGCAGTATAGAACGATTCGTATTAATTGTTTTATAATACTCATAAATACTAATTTCGTTGTAATTTGAATCCATATTGTCTCGGGGAAAAATAACTGTGAAATTTCAACTTCTAATCAATTTTATGAAAACCCTTATTTTCCAGCTTGCATTATCGCATAAGCTGAAATTGCAATGCTAATAATCGGCGTTAATATAGTTAGATAATCTTTAAACGTTTCCCGGGCGCGGCGGGGAACGACAACAATATCGCCATTATTCACGATGACATCCCTGCCATATTCCACATCGCCGGTTTCAGCTCTAATCACATACAGATCGTTAAGACCTTTAGCCGTTTCCAATATACCTGCCAGACCGGCATAATCTTTTGTTGTATAATTTGCGAGATAGGCAAACGGACCGGGCTGAATTACTTCCCCGCGAACATAAACACGATCCCTTGTCGATGGAATAATGATCCTGTCACCGGTCTGCAACGTCTTTGTCCGGATGTCAGAGGTGTTGTCCAGCAAATTGTAACTGTACTGTTCTCCACTTCTTACCAAAACGATGTTTTCGATGTTGGATCGGCGATTAATCGCCTGCAGGCGCGTCAGGAAACCAAACAATGTTTCGTTTTCACGGGTTTGATATATGCCTTGTGAGCCTACATTACCTTCGATGATCACATAATTTTTTTTCAGGTCGATTTGCGGAACGTAAATAACATCCCCGCCTTCCAGAAAATTGTTGTATTCCAGACTGCCGGTGAGATAAAACTCGCTCATATTAACCAATGATTTTGAATCATCATTGTGTTTGATTTCGATGCGTGTATCATCGCCCCAATCGATGATGCCGCCGGCAAGTTGAATGGCGTCGCTGAGACGATCGATCGCACGAAGGTAATACGTTCCCGGATTACGAACCTGACCAACAACATACACCCGAAATTTACGCAATTTTACCAATTTCACGGTAAATGTCGCGTTTAAAAAGGTTTTTGCAAGTGCTGTTTTGATCATCTCTGAGGCATTTGCGAGTGTTTCACCGGAAACATATACTTCTGAAACAGCCGGTGTTAAAAAACCTTCCGGGGATACGGATGCAATAAACTGGTTTTCGATAACGCCGGCCACTTTGATCAACAATTGATCACCGGGACCCAAAGTATATTGCTCCGGATCAATCGCTTTCTCAAAAGCCTGTTCCAAAAGCTGCTGTTGGGGGATAAATTGTTCGTTGGATTTTTGTGCCTGCTCCAAATCAACATCAAAAACAGATTGACGTTCCTGGGCGGTTTGTTCGCGTTGGGCAAATACGGTTATGCTGAACAGAAATACAATGATAATGAATAAAAAAGGGTGTCTCAATCTCAATCTCTCGTTATGAATGGGTCGCTCTGAGTTTAGATGAAAAGCAGCGATAAAGCAAATAAATTTCTCACATTTTCTCTTCAATAGCCAATTTTTTAACCGCACGTTTGGCGGCTTCCTGTTCGGCGATTTTTTTGCTTTTACCCTTGCCTTCGCCGAGTATTTCCTTACCAATGGCGACGGAAATGACAAACTCTTTGGCATGATCGGGACCGTTTTCTTCAACAACACGATATTCCGGCAAGCCCTGCCCGATTCCCTGAGCGTGCTCCAATAAAATGCTTTTGTAATTCTTATACAAGCCTTTCCGCAAAATTTTTTTGTAATCTGCGAGCAGGTATGTCTGTATAAATTTTTCAGCTTCATCCAGGCCTTTATCGAGATAAATAGCGCCGATGATCGCCTCAAAAGCATCTGCCAAAATGGATTTCCGCTGTCGCCCGCCGGTTTTTTCTTCACCGCGATTCATCAAAATCAGATCACCCAGCTTCATTTGATCTTGTGCGATATCGGCCATTACCGGCTTGCTGACCAAAATCGATTTGACTTTCGAAAGATGACCTTCGGTTTTGTTGGGAAATTTCTGATACAGAAAATGCGTTACCACAAGATCCAGCACCGCATCGCCCAAAAACTCCAGCCGTTCGTTGGAAAATGCCCGCGATTCATTGGTCATGTTCAAAAACGAACGGTGTTTTAGCGCCGTTGTGATCTGTCTGTGATCGTTAAAACGGATTTTGAATTGCGCTTCGAACCTGTTAACTGCGCTCGATTCTTCCGGTGTAAGTTTAGGATATTCCTGGGTTTGTGCATTTGATGCACGGGCAGCATCATCCCGACTGCCAATCAGTTTGGATACAAAATTTTTAATCCAGCTCAAAATTTCTCCGACAGAAATGGAAAATGGTTTTGTTAATATTCCGGCCGGATTTTTGGATATTTTCAATGCCGTTGCAATATTGCAAATACCCAAAAAATGGCACGAAGTGGCAAATGCAGGATTCCGCAAGCTGGCCGCGATGGCCAGATTTCGAAACCCGGCATTTTGCAGGTTTCCGAAAATTAGATCATTTAATTCATTTATACTTTGCCCAACGAAATACAGGCGTTATGTCCGCCAAAACCAAAGGTGTTGGATATCGCCGCGTTGATGATCCGTTCCTGCGGAACATTTGGTGTAATGTTCAAATCGCACTCCGGATCGGGTGTTTGGTAGTTTATGGTCGGCGGCACAATATTGTGTTTCACTGCAAGTGCGGTTGCGATTAATTCGACAGCACCGGCGGCGCCGAGCAAGTGCCCGATCATTGATTTTGTTGAACTTACGTTCAGTTTATACGCATGATCACCAAACGCTGTTTTGATTGCGGCCGTTTCGTTTTTGTCGTTATACGGCGTGGAGGTTCCGTGCGCGTTGATGTAATCAATGTCTTCCGGATTAAATCCGCCGTCACGCATGCAGCGCTGCATCGCACGAACAGCCCCTTCGCCGCCCGGTGCGGGCGCGGTTACATGATGCGCATCGCCGGTGAAGCCGATGCCCCGGATTTCCGCGTAAATATTCGCACCGCGTTTTTTGGCATGCTCGAATTCTTCCAGCACCAAAATGCCCGCGCCTTCGCCAATCACAAAACCGTCGCGATCTTTGTCGAACGGGCGGCTGGCGTGTTGCGGATCATCGTTGCGGGTTGAAAGCGCTTTCATCGCGGCAAATCCGGCAACGCCCATCCCGGTAATCGGTGCTTCGGTGCCGCCGGTGATCATCACATCGGCATCGCCGTATTTGATGAGCCTGGCTGCATCGCCAATGGCATGGGAAGCCGTTGCGCATGCGGAAACTGTTGCGTAATTGGGACCTTTGAATCCGTATCGGATGGAGATTTGTCCGGTGGCAATATCAGAGATCATTTGGGTTACAAAATACGGGCTGACCTTGCGCGGTCCGCCGGCGAGATATTTCTGGTGTTCCGTTGCAAAAGACTGGATGCCGCCGATCCCGGAGCCGACAACAACGCCGGCCATCGTCAAATCGATAGCGTTGAGATCAAACGCTGCGTCTGCCATTGCTTCGTGTGCGGCAACCATTGCGTATTGGGTAAATAAATCCATTCGCCGCGATTCCCGGGCATCAATGATGCCGTCCAACTGCAGATGTTTAACTTCGGCACCAAAGCGCGTACTGTGTGCTGATGGATCGAAGTGGGTGATAATATCTACCCCATTCCGACCGGAAAGCACGCCTTCCCAGAAATCTGTTGCGGTATTCCCGATGGCAGATACAACGCCTAAACCGGTGATGACAACCCGTCTGGTCATACACATTCTCTAACTTGCGTAAAAACTGGTAACAAAACGAGGCGCTTTGTTACCCGCCAAAAGCGAACTCCAAAGCGCCAAATGCTTATTCAATGAATGTCAAATCATTCGAAATTAGTCTTCGATTTTTGATTGCAAATAATCCACTGCTTTTTTGACAGTGGTGATTTGCTGGGCGTCATCGTCGGGAATTTCTACACCAAATTCCTCTTCGAAAGCCATAACCAGTTCCACTGTATCCAGCGAATCTGCGCCCAAATCGTCGATAAAATGAGCGTCTTCTTTTACTTTATCAGCGTCTACACCCAATTTGTCTACGATGATATCTTTTACTTTGTCAGAAAGCGACATTTAATGCCTCCTCGTTAAATTAGTTAACCTAAGTATTATTACAGCCCAAGAATTTAATCAATCATCCTAAAAAAATAAATGCCAAATTGCTAAAAACAGGCTTAAAAAGCTCCCTTTTTAACCGAAAAACCAGATTTGGTTCCATCGCCGGCGATTTTTTTTCGTAAAAATCAGCTATTGCCTGATAATTTTTTACTGCATCACCATGCCGCCGTCAACATTCAGCGTTTGTCCGGTGATGTATCCGGCATCGTCGCCGGAGAGAAAAACTGCCGCTTTGGCAATATCGAGCACATTGCCCAACCGCGCCAGCGGAATTTGGGTGAGCAGCGCTTCGCGGGTTTTTTCGCCGAGCACTTCGGTCATATCGGTATCGATAAATCCGGGTGCGATGGCGTTGCAGGTGATGCCGCGCGACGCCAGTTCTTTGGCAACCGATTTGGTTAACCCGATGATGCCCGCTTTGGATGCGGCATAATTTGCCTGCCCAGCGTTGCCGATTTGCCCGACAACGGATGTGATGTTTACAATCCGTCCGCTGCGCTGTTTCATCATTTGCCGGGTAACGGATTTAATGGTATTAAACGTGCCTTTCAAATTGATGTTCAGCACGGTGTCCCAATCTTCTTCTTTCATCCGCATCAACAAATTGTCGCGGGTGATGCCCGCATTGTTGATCAGAATATCCACCTGCCCGAAAGCTTTCACGGTTTCGTCGATGAGCGATTGGGCGTCTGCCATCACACTCACATCGCCAATGACCGCCAAAGCTTCACCGCCGGCATTTTTGATTTCCGCAACCACTTCGTTGGCACGTTCTTCATTTCGTCCGGAAATCACTACTTTGGCGCCTTCCCGGGCAAATTCCAATGCAATTTCTTTACCGATGCCTTTGGTGGAACCGGTAACGATGGCAATTTTGCCGGATAAATGTTGGTGCATGGCTCGTTTCCTGATTTTGTTATTGTGTGTCAATTTTTTCGGTTCTGTCCAAAACGATTGTTCCGGAAAAAAGCTAAATGGAAAATCCCGCAATTTCATCGGCGGTGCCGTATGCTTCGCAACTGGCTTCGCGATTGATGCGTTTGTGCAAGCCCTGCAGCACTTTGCCGGGACCCACTTCGTAAAATGGCGCAAATCCGTCCGAAATCATATTTTGAGCGATGGTTTCCCACAAAACCGGCGCGGTTAATTGTTGTTGCAACAATTTCCGGATGTGGGCGGCATCGGTTGCCGGCGTCGCTTCCACATTGCTGTAAACCGGGATTTTCGGGTTGTTGATGGTCACTTTTTCCAATGCTTCAATCAATCCGGAGAGCGCATCCGCCATCAGCGGAGAATGAAATGCGCCGCTGACCACCAGTTCTTTCGCCATGCGCGCGCCTTTGGTTTTGGCAATTTCCATGGCTTTGTGAACGCCGGGAATGCTGCCGGAAATGACAATTTGTCCGGGACTGTTGAAATTCGCCGGTTGCACAACGCCAGCAGCAGATGCTTCGTTGCAGGCTTCGGTGACGGCTTCCGGCGTCCCGCCGATAATCGCGGCCATTGTGCCGGGATTTTTCTCTCCGGCGATCTGCATCAGCGCACCGCGAATTTTGACCAAACGCAAACCGTCTTCAAAACTGAGTGCACCGGCGCTAACCAATGCCGAATATTCACCGAGGCTGTGTCCGGCTGTCGCTTTCGGTTGTAAGCCTTTATCTTTTAATAATTTATCGACAGCAATGCTGTGGGTGAAAATCGCCGGTTGGGTGAATTTGGTTTGCTTCAGTTCATCTTCCGGTCCCTCAAAACAAAGCCGTTTGAGCGGAAATTCCAGAATTTCTTCTGCCAGATCGAATATTTTTTTTGCGTCGGCAAATTGTTCGTACAAATCTTTTGCCATCCCCACAAATTGCGATCCCTGTCCGGGAAATAAAAATGCTGTGTTGCTCATATTCTCAACCGTTTATTTTGCGATTCAAATGGATAAAAGGATCAGATTGCCCAGCGAATCAGTGAGCTGCCCCAGGTGAATCCGGCGCCAAATGCAGCCATCACGATGTTGTCACCTTTGTTCAATTTTCCGGCCTGATACACTTCCGAAAGTGCCAGCGGAATGGTGGCGGCTGTGGTGTTGCCAAACCGATCGATGTTGATCACCACCTGATCTTCGCGCAATTTCATGCGTTTTGCGGCGGCGTCGATAATCCGCAAATTGGCCTGATGCGGGATAAAAAATTTGATATCTTCGCCGGTAAGTTGATTTTTTTCAATTATTTCCGCAGCAACATCCGCCATGCGGGTTACCGCGAATTTGTAAACGGTTCGCCCATCCTGATAAATATAGTGCAGGCGACTGTCCACGGTTTCGTGGGATGCGGGGTGCAAACTGCCGCCGCCCATCATGTGCAGAAATTGTCCCCCGGAGCCATCGCTGCGCAAAATGGAATCGAGCACGCCGTAATTTTCGTCTTCGGATGGTTCCAGCAAAACGGCGCCGGCAGCATCGCCAAACAAAATGCAGGTGGTGCGATCGGTAAAATCGAGAATCGAGCTCATTTTATCCGCCCCGATCACCAGCACTTTTTTATACATGCCGCTTTCGATAAACTGGGCACCTGTTGCCAATGCATACACAAATCCGGTGCATGCGCCGTTCAAATCCATTCCCCATGCGCGATTTGCGCCGAGCATGTCCTGAACCCGGCAGCCTGTGCTCGGGAAAAATGTATCCGGCGTTACGGTTGCCACGATAACCAGATCGATTTCATTCGGATCGATTTGTTTTTCATCGAGAATCATTTTGGCGGCTTGCCACGCCATGTATGATGTGGCTTTGTCTTCCTCCAGAATGCGCCGTTCGCGAATACCGGTTCGGCTGACAATCCACTCATCATTGGTTTCTACGAGTTTCTCTAAATCTTTATTTGTTAATACCTTGGATGGTACATAATGGCCTACGCCTGTGATGATTGCGTTTCGCCCCATAAGAGACCTCTTGCGCTTAGCTCTTCTTCGATATGTTTGTTTACCTGCTTTTCGCCCATGATTTTTGCCACGTGAATAGCATTTTTCAGGGCCTTTGCGGAGGAGCTGCCGTGGCAAATGATGGAAATGCCATCGATGCCGAGCAGCGGTACGCCGCCGTATTCTTCGTAATCGTATGCGCGTTTCATTGCGCGGAAAGCCGGACGCATCAAAAATGCCCCCGTCAGTGAAAATAAATTTTGTTTGATTCGCCGTTTCAGGCTGTTGCCAAAAATACCCACAATGCTTTCCGCAAATTTGAGCACTACGTTTCCGGTAAATCCGTCGGTAACGATGACATCCGCTTTATCATGCAGAATGTCCCGCCCTTCGATGTTTCCGATAAAATTTTCCAGATGCTTTTGCATCAGGTCGTGTGCGGCGAGCACCAGTTCATTGCCTTTGGATTTTTCCTCGCCGATGCTCAGCAAAGCCACCCGGGATTTGGCGAGATTGGTGGCATATTCAATAAAAATACCGCCCATAATCCCAAATTGCAGCAGGTTGATCGGTTTGCAATCTGCATTCGCACCCACATCGATGAGCAAAACAACACCGCTCTCGCGTGGCAAAAATGCCCCAATCGCCGGTCGGCTGACGCCTTTTATTCGCCCGAGTGTCAGCAGGCTGGCAGCCATTTGGGCACCGGTGCTTCCGGCGCTTACAAAGGCATCTGCTTCACCATCGCGGATCATGCGAATGCCTTTAACCATGGACGAGTCCTTTTTTTTGCGGACCGCCGTGGCTGGCTGGTCGTGCATGTCAATTACTTCTGTGGCATGCACAACCCGGATATTGTGGGGAGATATGATGTGGCTGGCGATCTCTTCCTCAATTGCCGTTTTATCGCCAACAAGGATTACCTGATCTCTACCGCGTTCTTCGCGATCATATAAAATCGCCCCATGAACCGGGGCTTTCGGGGCCAGATCACCACCCATTGCATCTACAACTATGCGCAATTTGCTGCTCCTGTGTGGTTAGCCGGGTGTTAATCAGCCGTTATTTAGGCTTCTTCTGCATCTGTAATGCGTTGATTTTTGTATACGCCACATTTCGGGCAGGCGTGGTGCGGCAGTTTTGATTCGCCACAGTTGGTGCATTCGGTCAGGCTGGGCGCTGTCAGTTTCCGGTACCAATTTGCCCGGCGCATGTCACGCTTCGACTTGGATATTTTGCGTTTTGGATTCGCCATCTCTTCAATCTCCTAAAACATGTCTTGATATAGTAATGTTATTTAACCGTCTAATTTGGATATCGCAAGGATTTATTTCGAAAAAAACATCGATTTACTTGCGCAATGCGCCAAGTTTCTCCCAGCGCGGATCGATACCGTCGTTACTGCAACTACATGGCTCAGTGTTCAGATTCGCACCGCATCCGGCGCAAATACCTTTGCAGTCCTCGTCGCAGAGCATTTTCATTGGCGTGTTGATGATCAAATATTCAACCAGCCAATCGGTAATGGATAGCTCTGCCGTGTCTTTTGGCAAATGAATGACGTTTTCTTCGTCTGTTTCAACGGCGTTTTCGCCGATCTGAATCAGCATTGAAAATTCAATATTCACCGGTTTTTCGTATTCTGTCAGGCATCTGTCGCAGATGTAAACCGCTGTTGTTTCTGCAGTTATCTCTGCCTGAATCGTGTTGCCGTATTTGTTCAGCATTACATTGGTTTTTACCGGATTCGGATACAACTCTTTCCGAAAAAAGTCCAGTGCATCCAATAGAACGGATTCGCTGAAATGATGGATTCCGTCCTGCAAATGTAAAATTGGCAACTTCATTATCATTCCCTATAATACAATTTATCAATTTAGTTTACAACGCCAGTTTTGTCAAGCGCTTTGTTAATTCTCGTTGTTGAAAAGTGCGAGTTTCATTTTTTGCTTTTGTAAAAAATAACTTGTTTTCCCGGCAGAGGGTGTTAATTTTTCCTGACTAAATCAAATTTGATAATACATGTGAAAGATTCCTGCAAAATGGGAGAAATTAATTATGCGTAAGGTATTGTTCCTATTCATCCTGGTACTGTTTGTCGCAAGCTGCCAGCAGCAGCCGCAAACGGAAGCTTCGGCAGATGCAAAAAGCAACGAAACCAGCGAAATGGATGAAAAATCACTTCTGGAAAAAGCCGATCCTGCGGGTGAATATGGCAAAGGTGTGGCAGTAACCGAAGCAACGGAGATTGCGGCAATTCTCGCAGAACCGGAAGCTTTCGAAGGCAAAACCGTGTTGGTGAAAGGCGAAGTTGCCGAAGTTTGTGCAATGCGCGGTTGCTGGATGGATGTTGCCAGCGGTGCGGAAAAAATTCGTATAAAAGTAAGAGATGGCGATATTGTTTTCCCGCTCAGCGCTGTAGGACATGAAGCCGCTGTTGAAGGAATGGTTGAAAGATTGGATCTCTCCCGGGAAAAAGCTGTCGAATGGCTGGCGCACGAAGCCGAAGAAAAGGGTGAAGCATTCGATTCCACCAGCGTTACCGGACCTTTAACCATCTGGCGAATTAAAGGCGCCGGCGCAGTTATTCAGGCAAAATCCTGAGATCGTTCATGAAAGTTCAACGCATAATGGAAACCTGCATTTATTGCAGGGATTTGGTCGCCGCAGAAGCATTTTATACAACTGTTCTCGGTTGCGAGGTGCTGACAAAAGAGCCTGACCGACACGTGTTTTTCAAATTGGCCAATGCGATGCTGCTCGTTTTTAATCCCGATAACACGATGTCGCCGGGAAGCGATATTCCGCCGCACGGCGCATATGGCGAAGGGCACGTCGCGTTCGCGATGCGCGAAGACCAGGTCGGGAAATGGCGGGAAAAACTTGCCGACAATAACGTGTCAATCGAAATGGAAATCGAGTGGCCAAACGGCGGCATCTCAATTTATTTCCGCGATCCGGCGAACAATAGCGTGGAACTGATTACACCCAAAACCTGGGGGTATTGATGCAAATGGCAAACCAGAATTTTGGGCAAAAAACAATAATACTTAACATACGTAATATTATGATTAACAGGTAGAAGGAGTATCTTGAATGAAAAAGAATTTCCTGTTCACTTCGGAGTCGGTTTCCGCCGGACATCCGGACAAGGTTTGTGATTGCGTTTCGGATACCATTGTGGACGCTATTTTTGAATCGGGCGGCGATGTGCGCGGCAATCGCGCAGCCATCGAAACAATGGTAACCAAAAACCTGACCGTGCTCACCGGCGAAGTAAAAATTCCCGACGGCGTGGAAATCGATTACGAAGCACTGGCGCGCAAAGCCATACGGGAAATCGGTTACGACAATGCCGAACTTCAATTTGACCACAACTGCGAAATTATTAACCGGGTTCACAAACAATCACCGGAAATTGCTGTTGGCGTGGATAGCGGCGGCGCCGGGGATCAGGGCATGATGTTCGGTTATGCAACCAACGAAACGCCGGAACTGATGCCATTGCCCATTACCATGGCCCACAAAATTGTTCGCGCGCTGGATGAATCGCGACTGAACGGCAAAATCCCGTTTTTGCGCCCGGACGGCAAATCGCAGGTAACCGTGCGTTACGAAGACTGGAAACCGGTTGCTATCGAAAAAGTGGTGGTGGCAGTGCCGCATCATCCCTCCAAAACCAATGATGACGTAAAAGAAGTTGTTTATAATCAAATCGTTACGCCTTTACTAAAGGAATACGGTTTGCCTTTCGATCGCTCCGAAAACAGCTATATTGTGAATGGCACCGGTGTTTGGACAATCGGTGGTCCGGTATCCGATGCCGGTTTGACCGGACGTAAAATTATCGTCGATACCTATGGCGGAATGGGTCGCCACGGCGGCGGCGCATTTTCCGGAAAAGATCCTTCCAAAGTGGATCGCTCCGGTGCATACGCAGCGCGTTATGTTGCCAAAAATCTGGTAGCTGCCGGCGTTGCGGATCGGGTGGAAATTCAGGTTGCCTACGTTATTGGTCACGCAGATCCGGTTTCGGTGATGGTGGAGTGTTTCGGTACTCACAAAATTGCAGAAAGCCGCATCGTCGAAATCGTTGAAAACGTATTTGACCTGCGCCCGCGCGGCATCATGGAAGCATTGAAACTGCAAAGCCCCGGCTATCGCCAAACAGCAGCTTACGGTCATTTTGGCCGCAGCGAATCGCGGTTTACCTGGGAATCTGTGGATAAAGTTGATGCGATCCGTAAGATGATGTAAACAATTGGAATGAATGTGTAAATTACCGGTTTTTGTGAAAAGCGGGGCAGAAAAGCGTTATTTTTTCTCTCCGCTTTTTTAATTTTGACCGATAATAAGGTAGTGTTTTGTAACGAAAAATGAATCTTTTGAATGCCCCGGAGGATGCAAATGCCCGAGCGCCAGAAACGCGTTCTGATCGTTGATGATGAAGAAGATTTGACCTGGACGCTATCTAAAAAATTATCCAAAGACAGTGATAAATTTGATGTTATGTGTGTCAACTCGGGGCGCGAAGCCATCGAAGTGCTCAATCAGGTGCCGTTTGATCTGGTGATTACCGATGTTCGCATGCCCGAAGTTAGCGGTTTGGAATTGTTGACCCAGGTGAAAGACCTTTATCCGTCTACCAAAGTGATCATCATGACAGCGTACGGATCGTCCGATGTGAAGAAAAATGCCACCTCGCAAGGATGCTTTAATTATATCGAGAAACCGTTTGAAATCAACGAGTTACGCAGGCAAATTCTTGAGGCGCTGGAGCAGAAAAAAGGTTTCAAAGGCAGTGTGTCGGATTTCCAGTTGAGCGACATCATCCAGTTGAATTGTTACGGCAGAATCAGCTCCGGATTGCGGGTCATTTGCGATGACGAAGTGGGCATGATATTTTTTCAGGAAGGCAATATTGTGCACGCCGAAACGCCGCGTTTCGAAGGCGAGAGCGCGTTTTACCACATCATGAGCTGGCAGGGTGGAGAATTTCAGGTGATGCGCAACCAACTGCCGCCTCGCGAAACCATCACACGCGGCTGGCAAAGCCTGTTGCTGGAAAGTCTGCGCCGGCTGGACGAAAGCTCCGACCTCGCCAAACAGGAAGCGGAGCGCGAAAAACAACGTCGCCAAAACCGCCTCAAAACAATCGTTGAAAAAATTTGCAATGCAGAAAATGTTGAACATGTGCTGATTCACTCCCGCGCCGGTTTTCCGCTTTTTTATGATGGGAATATTTCGGAACGCCCGGAAATTATCAGCGATTTGGGCAATTATATTGCCAATGTTTTGGAAGGCATTATCAAATCGACCCGATTTTTGAAAGGCGGGCGACTGGATTATTGGGAAATGCAGTTTGAAAAACGCACGCTGGTGATGTTCAAAATTCCCCGGCAGGATGCATATTTATCCGTTATTGGCCGGGAAGGTGTGAACAGTGGTTTTATGCGTGTCGAAGTTAAAAAGCATCTCAAAGAGCTGGCGAATTTATTGTGATGCCAGTTCCCCGTAAAAAACCATGCTGCCAAAGGTGACAATAGATTGGGTATCCGGCTGTAAATTTTGCTGATAACCGACTGTTTTTACTGAACTTTTCTTCATCAACTGCATCAATGTGAAAATTGCCGAGCAGGCATCTACATTCCGTTTCAACAAATCCTTTTCCATCAAATTGTGAAATTCTTCGGGGTCAAATTCACTGATAATCCGGAACATGGTTTCGTCCGCTGTGCGGATTTCGGCTGCTTTCGTTTCGTCCACTTTGAACGGATCGTCAAATTTGGGTCCCATGTGCGCCAGATCGACACTTAAAATAATTTGAATATTGCGACCATCTTCCAAAATTACGCGTTTTAACGCAGAAATAGCTTTGTTGATTTCCGGCACCTGATCCAGTTGTTTCCCGGCGCGGATGTGCGGTTCCGGCGAGCCGCATAAAATCGGCACAATTTGATAGGAATGGCTAAAACTGTGCTGCAAAAACGGCAACTGAAATTCGATAGAATGTTCAGTCCGGTGCGCCCAATCGCCTTTGGTGAAATCTGTTCCGGCGTATTCGCCCCATTTTTCGATGAACGCGCGATCTGTTTGCACAACGCCCAGCGGCGTTTCAAAATCCTTAGCCGTTGCGGTAAAAAAACCGCCGCCGCCATAATGTGCAACGCCTAATATAATGTATACGTCCGCCGGGTTTCCGGCTTCGATCAATGGTTTGTAAGCGTGGGTGTAACATGTGCCGCCCACCCGCAGGTCGATATGCGGCGCCATAATTGCCACCAGATTATGGGTTACCGGATGTGCGTTGAGCTTGCCGTTGCGCAACGGTAGTCCGGCGCCTTCCGTATCATTATAAAATGCATCGATTTGGGCGCGCAACATTTCGGAATCTTTGGGATAGGAACCACCCGCATGCCATGCCGGGCGAACAGTAGCTTTTCGGAAATCCATCTGCAACTCCTCATAATAATCCCGGAAACGGGGGCTGTTCAGGTAGTAGTTTTCATCGAGAATCTGGATCAATTGAAAGATGTGTTCGTCGTCGAGCAAAATGCCTTGAAACTGGCTGGCAAACTCCATTTTAATATCGCGGGGGGAGTGTTGCCCGTCGAACATGGACAGGATAAACAGTTCCGCGGGTGACACGACTAACGGTGATGTGGCAATTTCCTGGGGATCGCGGATATAAAAAAGCGAGTCGCCGCCTTCTTCGTAAGGGAAGGCGTCCACATAGCGCATCACCGGTCGGTTCATCATGTCTATCATGCAGCGTATCTCCTTTGTAAACAAATGCTTAGAAAAAATATTTTTTGCGAAAACAACCGATAATTGCCGGCGTTTTCTGTGTGAATCGCGATTTCGCCATTCGTTTTGATTTGATTTTTTGATCGGTGGGAACCCACCAACTCCTGCAAAAAGGGTCGCTTATCCGATTGATTGATTGATAACATTCATTCGCCAAAACAACACACCCAAAAACCCGGCGATACTCCAAAACGTGCTGGACTCTGACCGGAACGCCTCGCGATAATCTGCTGTTTCGCGCTCTCCCGGATATGGTTTCAGTGCCGGAAGCCACGCCGGAACAGCCTGCCGGTAACGATCATATGCAGCTCCAAACGCAGATTGCAGCGCATTTTCTTCCGCCCGGACGATAAATATATATTGCAAGCCAAAATATAGCCACACAAAAAACAGGAAAAATGGCAGCCACAAATTGGCAATAATTGTTACGCCGCTATAGATAATCAGATTCCCGATGTAAATGGGATTGCGGACAAATGCGTACGGTCCGCCGACGGCTAATTTTGGGGTGTTGATGATGTGTTGGCGGGTTTCTTTTCCGGTGTAGGCAACGCTCCAGATGCGCAATATCTCGCCCGCAATAACCCAAAAAATTCCCGCCGCAAAACTGTTTGGCGTGGGTTGTGCGAGGAAAAAAAACAGGAGCACAATTGGGTATGGCGTGTATCCGCGCAGGCGAAACAGCCGTTTACCGAAGCTGCCAGTGTTTTTTGACCAGTTCTGTATGTTCATCGATGCTGTTTAGAATCAACCGGGCAACGTGCAGCGCCCGTCGTCCGTCTTCCGCGGTTACCGGTGGTGTTTGGTCGTTAATAATCGATTGACAAAATTGCTGAAGTTCATATTGCAGCGGATTGAGATCCGCTTTTTCCAGCCGCGAATATCGGATGTTACGCTGTTCTGTTCCCTGTTGAATTTGACCCAGCGAAAACGCCAGGGTTTCTTTTGATGGCTTAAATTCATCTTTTTCAATATGATAAATCTCCGAAATGCCTTCCAGAAAATCAACTGAAATATATGCGTCCGGTTGAAAAAAGCGCATTTTTCGCATTTTCCGGGCGGAGATACGGCTGGCGGTAACGTTGGCAACGCAGCCGTTTTCAAACAAAATGCGGCAGTTGGCGATATCTTCTGTCGGCGAAATGATCGACGCGCCGCTGGCGTCAACCGTTTTTACCTTGCTTTTCACAAAGCTGAGAATCAGGTCGATGTCGTGAATCATCAAATCCATTACCACTGCGACATCAGTACCGCGCGGGTTAAAATTAGCCATCCGGTGTGCTTCAATAAATAGCGGATTGATGGTGAGCGGATGCAACGCCATTATCGCCGGATTGAACCGCTCGATATGCCCGACCTGAATTTTGGCGCCTGCCGCATCGCGCAGCCGGATAATTTCGTCCGCCTGATCCAGCGTTTCCATCATCGGTTTTTCAATAAACAAATGTTTGCCGCTGCCCAATGCTGTTTTTGCAATCTCGAAATGGGTGGTGGTTGGCGTAACCACGGTTAGTGCTTCCGCAGCGTTCATCAACAATTCCGGCGAAGCAAACGCGGTTGTGCCAAATTCATCGGCAATGGATTGCGCGCGTTCGGCATCTGCATCAAAAATGCCGACTAAATTTGCCTCCGGGACGTGTTGCAACTGCTGAACATGCAGCCGACCCAAATGCCCGACGCCAATTACGCCGATATTTATTTTTTCCGCGCTCATTTTTTCCTCACAAATTGCGTTCGGCAGAATGTGTCAATTCATATTCTTTTCGCCCGTCCACCGCGCGAAATGTGTAGATCAATTCTTTGTCTTCCAGCTTGTAAATCCAGCGCATATATGGATTTGGGATGGGATCGAGGCTGTGATCGTCAACTTCTGTCGGTGGTCCCATGGCGATGTAAATTTTTCCCGGATCGGTATTCCAGCCCAGTTTCCGGCGGGTCGAAAAGCGTGTAATCGATGAATCGACGCGCGAGTAAAATTCCACCATCAATTCATTAAACGGGGTTTCGGGTGTCGGATCGCGATCTTTCCAGAAGTTTGCGAGATGGTTTTGCTTTTCGGTTTCGTTGCCATCGTTCAGTTTTTCGAATGTTTCTTCATCAGTAATGTATTGCAGCGGACGCAGCGCAAGTTCGGCATCCCACAGACTTGCGGGTTTATCGAACCAGATGACATCGAATGGCGCTACCCGCCGGATCGAATCGTTTTCGGTGAAATAAACAGTCCTGAGGCGGTATTTACCTTCAGCAATTGATGTTTCCGGGATTGCCAGTGACAGGCTGAACCGGCCATCGCGAACCGCAACCGTCGAATCGATCGCAAAAAGTGTCACACCGTCATCCGTGCGAATCAATTCGGTTTTGATGCGTTGCTGATTGTTTGCGGTCGTTTGATAACCCTGAAGCAATATGCCCAACGGCCGGTTAAAATGCCAATGACCGATCAACGGTGAAGGGCTAACATCTTCCGGCAGAAAAGATAGCAATCCGGCGCTTCCGTCGTTGGCTTCGGTAAACAAAGCCGGAGAAATAAACAGGTTTTGTTCAGACGAAATTGTCAGTTTTTGAGTGAACGCAAGCTGACGCTCACCATTTAAATCACGATATTTAACAATAATATTGTATCGTCCTTCAGGCAAAGTCACGGAATCCAGTGTGGTGTGGGTTAGCTGCGGATCGCGAGTTGCCGGAAAGTTGGGAGCGGTAATCGTTGTTTTCCAGATTTGCTCAGCCGATGTGTTCCCTTTTTCCGGCTGAAACCGGAATTCAATTTCCGCAGAGGCTTCGTATCGCCCTTCTTTTACAACAAATTGCAAAAAATTATACTGAATTTGAACGGTCAGATAAACCTGAAACTGGTTTTCTGCGCCGTAAACCGGATATGCACGAAAAAGCACCGGCAGCTTTTGCGGATATTTTGTATCAAAAAATGTTTTCTCAAACGTTTCACGATACGGAGACTGGGCATATATATTTAATGTAGAGACAACTCCCCAAAAAACGATCATCAGAATTCGCAGCATTTTTTTTGCCCTTTGTTAAGTAATCAAAATTTTCCATCTCTTACGCTATCATTGAAATAATGTTCAGATCCAATTAAAGGGTAAGATAAAATGGATATAAATCTTAACAATTTTTGAATGAATTTGCAATCGCTTAAAAACGCCAAAATTTTGTGAAACCAAAAGGGATAAGGTGGATTTTTGTGGGGATGAATAGCGGGACTCGCAAAAAATCTTTCGCCACCTATTGTAAATGTGATTGAAACCTGTTAAACTTCCGACCTATGCATAATTCATTAGCCCAACAATTACGTGATTTGCTGTTTTCCGGCAATAAAATGCCTGAATGGGAAAAATTTTTCCTACCTGGATAGGAAAAATTGATCTGAATCAATTTTTAGAGTCAATGTTAAATTTTTGTTAAATAATTGTTTTGATTCGGTTTAACATCGGTTCGACAAAGTATTGCACGGTTTTTGTATTGTTTGCGGTTTGTGTCTGAAAATAAGAGGAGAAGGTATTGAGTATTCATAACTATACAGCTGTTTTTCCACTTTTGTTTCAAAAAAATCTAACGTATTTCCGTCAAACCTTTGTATTTACACACCATTGATCATTATTTTTGCAGTATCCTTCAATAGTATTTAGTATTGTTAAGCTATTAATAATTATATAGTTAGTTAAAATCGGAGGACATGTATGACGTAACGTTTTTTTGTCGTAGAGTTTGTTCAATCTAAATGTTCAACTATTTTGTATGGAGACAGAGAGATGAGTAAAACGAAAGTGCTCTTGCTAGCATTAGTGCTGGCAATCGCTCCGCTTTATCTGTTCGCGCAGTCGTCAGGTAAAGTTGTGGGCGTTGTAAAAGATAAAACATCCGGAGAGGCATTGCCGGGTGTTAACATCAGCATAGAGGGCTCCCAATATGGTGCAGCTACAGATGTTGATGGTTATTTTGTTATTTTGAATGTGCCTGTCGGTGTTTACGATATTCGCGCTAACTTTGTTGGTTATGGCGATGTCGTTCAGCAGGGTGTTCGTATCACTGCTGATAAAACCACAGAAGTGAATTATTCCCTCGAAGAAGCAGCCATTGAAGGACAGGCTGTGGTGATTACCGCGGAAAAGCCGCTGGTTGAGAAATACACCACGCAAAGCGTGTCGTTGGTAACTTCGGAAGATTTGGAAAACATTCCGGTTCGTGGTTTCAATCAAGTTATCGCTACCCAAAATAGCGTTGTTGTTCAGGATGGTAACATCCACATCCGCGGTGGTCGTGATGACGAAGTCGGATTCTACATCGACGGTGCATCTTCCGTTAACCCCCTTACCAATACCCAATCCCTCTACATTATTCAGGAAGCAGTAGAAGAATTTCAGGTGTTGGCAGGCGGTTATACGGCTGAGTTTGGTGGCGCTAACGCCGGTATCGTTCGTACAGAATTGAAAACCGGTGGCAAAAACATGAAATTTTCGGTTGATTTCCAGACCGATAAATTTGCAGATGAAGGCAAAACCTTCCTCGGCACCCACAGCTATCGCCATCATACCGGTGTCGCAACGATCAGCGGTCCGCTGTTCAACGACAAAATCAGCTTCTTTATTGCCGGTGAAAATGCATTCCAGGGCGACCGTGCAGTACGTTTCAGCGAAGGATTCGACCTGGTTGATCTGACCGGCGGCCCGCTTGTTGATATCAATCCTGGTAATAGCGTGAAAGACACCATCAGCGCTTATGTATATCCTGATGGGTTTACTCCGAAGCAGGAAGAAGATCTTTGGGCAGTTCAAGGTACTGTTTCGTTTAACCTGAGCCCGGTTCAACTGCGGATCAGCGGATCGTTCAGCGATCGCACCCGCCAGTTTACTTCTGGTGTTGCAAGCACTACGCCAATGCTGGATGTATTGAATGACCGGTATTACGATCAGGTTTTCACAAACACGTTGCTGTCAACAAAATTGACTTATGTTGTCAACCCCAAAACCATTGCCGACGTATCCTTAAGCTATTTCGATTCGAAATTTGATTATGAAGATAGCTATTTTGGCAACGACTGGCGGAAATGGTATGACTCAACCGCAGTATCCAACCATACAAACGGTGAAGTTACTTATCGCGAAGCATACCGCAAAAAAGACAACTACATGTTCAATGGTGATGACTTCTTCTTCGCCAGAAATGGTGATCCGCATGGTCGTTATATCACCCGCGACCAAAATTATTTGGGTTTTGCAGGTAACCTGACCAGCCAAATGGGTCGTCACCATGAAGTAAAAGTTGGTGGGGATTACCGTGGCTACAAGTTGCGTCAATTTGATGTTCAGCCTGGTGCTATTTCATTGTTGACGGATAACAACGTTGCCACAATTGAAGAACTTAACCCGAACACATGGGTAAACTCTGCATTGGCAAATAACTATGGTTATGATATTTATGGCAACGAAGCTGATGCTGACAAGTTTGAAGGCGGTGTAAAAATTGCAGATGCTCCCAAAAAGCCCAAATTAGCATCATTCTATATTCAGGATAAAATTGAATACAACGACCTGATCATCAACGCTGGTTTGCGTTATGAATATTTCGATTCTCAGGCTCGTCGTTTCAGAGATCTTAACAATATCGTTTTCGATGCAAATACCAACAAATTTACCGATGAAACTTTCGAAGACATGGATGCCTTCCAGCAAGTTAGCCCGCGTTTAGGTTTCTCTTTTCCGGTAAATGAAAAAACCGTTTTCTATGCTCAGTATGGCAAATTTGTGCAAATGCCCGAGTTGGAAACCATTTACGCCAGCGATAACCGCTTAAGCCGTGACTTCCTGAGCGCTGGTTTGTCCATCAAAACCCGTTTGGTATTGGATTGGAACCGATTCGCACAACCTCTTATGAAATCGGTTTCCGCCAGCAAATCAGCCAGGTTGCTGCATTTGATATCGCAGGTTTTTATCGCAATATCAAAGGACAAGTGTTGATTGACAGAATCTCCCCGAAGGACTTTCTGGATTTAACATGTTGGTTAACGGCGACTTTGCAACAACAAAAGGTATGGAATTTAGCTTGAATTTGCGCCGCGTTAATCGCATTCAGGCATCGTTGAACTATACCCTTACCCAGGCTGAAGGTACCGGTTCTGCCCGTACTTCCGGTGTTGCTGCGGTCGAACGTTCAACTTCACGTCCGACAGTTATCAGCCCGTTGGATTACGAACAAGCTCACCGTGGTTCTGCCATTTTGGATTATCGTTTTGGCAACGACGATGGTGGTCCTGTATTCAGTAATTTTGGCGCAAATATGTTGTTTACATTCAACAGCGGTCACCCCTTTACATTCTCCGAATCAGAAGTGGGTCAATCGAATGCATATGATGCCGGTGTTGATTATATGAATGACGTGCGTTCCCGCCGTGCTTTGGAAGCCGTTGGTAGCTCTCGCACGCCGTTTAATTATAACTTTGACCTGCGGTTGGACAAATCCTTCAATATTGCAAAAGAATTGCAGGCTACAGTTTATATGCGCGTAAACAACTTGTTCAATACCAAAAACGTTATCAACGTTTATAATGCTTCCGGTCTTGCTGATGATGACGGATTCTACAACAATTCCAATCTGGAACAACGTCAATCCCGTCTTAACACCTATGGTGAAGCATGGCTCGAACAATATAAAGCGATTAATATTGTTAATGGTCAATCCTATTGGGATGCAATTGGGCAAGAGTTGTATGGAAATCCGCGTCAAATTTTCTTCGGTATTAAGCTGAGCTATTAATCTGTTGGTATTGCCAATCAACTCAGTCAATTTTAGAAGGAGTAACTAATGAAGATAAAAGTATCATTAATGGTGTTTGGAATGCTCTGGTTCATTTCAACCGGGGTTCTTCTTGCAAGAGAAGTTCCTGGTCAGAAAGTTGGCCAGAAAATATCCAAAACCTCTCAGACAGAAGCAATCATCACGATGTCCAACATTTCCAATTGGCAATATTGGATGCGGGTAGATGGTCGCTCTGCCCATACCCCGGATGACAACTCCGGTGGTATTTATCCTGCAAACACCGCTGCTGTAATTTATCAGGACGGTTTTGTCTGGGGCGGTTTCGTAAACAACGATACCCGTAACCCTTCGGCTGTTAAACTCCGTGTCGGTGGTCAAACCTACCGTACCGGTTGTTTACCCGGACATATCGTAACACCGGGAACAGCAACAACAGCGCCTGTTTTGGCAGATGCAAACGCTGCATACATCTACCGTATCCGTAAAGACTGGGAAAGTCTTTCCATCGGTGATGCATCTTTGATCAACGATGCTGCAAGCATCAATGAAGTTTCTGTCGGTGATGTAACGGCAGAAATGCAGCAAGAATTACTCGACGGATACGCCTGGGCCTGGAATAACTGGCCAGTAAGTTTAGGCGCACCGACCGAAGATGACGGAACCCCGGTATTGCCGGTGCAGATCAGGTTATCTGGTTTGTTGTTAACGACGGTAATTCCGAAACACTGTATAACTCCCCGCCGATCGGTTTGGAACTTCAGGTTACGACCTGGGCTTACAACCAGCCCGGCGCACAGTTAGAGCAGGTTATCTTCAAAAATACAAATTGATTAACAAATCCGGATTCCAGGTCGACTCGATGTTTGTTGGTCAGTGGTCTGACCCGACGTCGGTATCTTTACAGATGACCTCGTTGGTTGCGATATTGATCTGAGCCTTGGCTTTGCTTTCAGTGGTAACCTGACAGACGGCGACTATGACGCTTTCGGAATTCCCCCGGCAGCAGGCGGATATGACTTCTTCCAGGGTCCGTTGCTGGATGGCGTTGCCGGTCAGGATTTGAACGGTAACGGTATTGATGATGCTGATGATTTCGGAACCTTTGGTCTCGAAAGAGTTGGACCTGGTAAAATTAACCTGCCGATGACCTCGTTCGGTTATTTTGCAGCTGGAACATCCATCGATGACCCGTCCTTTGACTATGACGGAACTCTCGAATGGTATAACCTGCTGAATGGTTATTTGCCGGAAGTTACCGTGCAGCCTTATACCGCAGTATTTGGCGCAAATGCCGGTAACCCGACCAAATTCCGTTGGCTGGTGATGCTGTAAAACGTGCGGCGACATCGACGGATTCCTTATTCCGCCGGGTGACCGCCGGATGGTATTGGCTTCCGGTCCGTTCACGATGCAGCCTGGCGATGTTCAGGAAATCGTGGTCGGCGTTGTTGGTGGTATTGTTGCACAAGCCGGTGGAAACAACCGTAACGCGGTTGCTCAATTGAAATTGAACGACGGTTTGGCACAGTTCCTGTTCAGCACAAACTTCGAAGGTATTCCGACGCCGCCTGCGGCACCGGATGTAAAACAGCCGTAACCGAAAACGAAGTTATTCTGGAATGGGGTTCCAACACCACCCGTGTTGCCCAAACCGAAGCCGATGATCCGCAGTTGGGCTTCAATTTTGAAGGCTATAATGTTTATCAATTGCCCAGCCGACAGCTACAAAATCTCAAGCTGTAAAATTGTTGACTTTTGACGTAAACAATACAATTGACCAAATTACCCAGATTTCATTCTTGCCGGAATTTGGCGATCTGGTCGAAATGCCGGTTCAAGCTGGAACCAACACCGGGATTCAGCGCTTCACCACAATTACAACAGATGTATTCTCCGGCAAGCCGTTACACGCAGGAAACGAATACTATTTTGCGGTAACCGCCTATAATGCAAAAGACCTGGATGGCGACGGAATCGTTGATACAGATGTTCCTGAATCATCCATCGAAAGCGCATTGAACGTGATTACAGTTGTTCCGCAAGGCAACAAGCCGGGCGTAAGAACCGGTGATGTTGGTGATTTGGCAGTATCCCAGGCTGCAGGCGTTAGCGATGGCGTTGTAAATCCATCGTTATCAACCCCGCAGCAACAACTGGTGCAAAATATGAAGTTTCTTCACCGAAGATACCGGCGAAATTCTGTGGAACCTGCGCAATACTGCAACCGGTAACACGGTATTAAGCAACCAGCCGCAAGTTGCAGATGTTGAAGAAACCCATGCCAACCGATTGTTGATGGTTTGCAAATGCGTTGCCGGTCCTGCACCGGGCGTTAAAACATCAGATATGTTTGAAACTGATGATATGAGAAGTGGGGCTGGGATATCCCGGCTGTGCACCGTCGCTTTACCTGGGCAAACGCTGATTTTGGTTTGAAGGCTTCCGTGGCGCTATTGGTTGGGCTGCTTCCAGCGTATTCGGTGCATTCGATCAAAACGATGTCGTGCCTGCATCTACTCTTAAAATGTATTGTTGGTTTTGGCTAGTGTGCCAGACGGCAGTGTAGCATTAAATCCGACATTTGATCAAGTGGTGGCGACCCGAATGTATCTTTTGGTTATCGCTTCTTGCGTGGCGCTGGAGCTGCACCCGCATTACCGGAATTCGCACCATCATCTTGAACACCGGTGGTGGATATGCCTACAAACCTTCGAACGCAATGTTCCGTTGGCGCGTATGACATTGATGATCCTGAAAACCCCGCCGTTTGGCAGTGGCGTTTATGGAAAATAATCAGCCCGCCGGTCTGGTTGATGGAAAATATTTCCCAGGAGATAACGGATATGATAATGTTGCGTGGCGGTCCCGCGAATGGCTGTTTATCTTGGATGCTGATTATAGCGAGACGCCGAACCCAACATTCCAGCAGGAACTTATTGGCAACGGCGATATGCCTGTTATGTATTGGCTGTCGGTCAACCGTCGTGGCTGCTGTGCCGTTCTCGCCGAATGCAACAGCTGAAGATGAATTTGCGATCTTCCCCGGTAAAATCAACACGCCTAACGACGTGTTCGAATTTACAGCACCTGCTGTTGTGAAAAGCGAAGATCTGGCGAAAGAGGATGTTGATAACATTAACGTGTTCCCGAACCCGTATTATGCACAAAATCCTTCAGAAACCAGCCGCTTTAACCGTTTTGTAACCTTCACAAACATGCCCGAAACCGGCAGTATTACGGTTCGTATTTTCTCGCTGTCAGGTGTTCAGGTACGTAAACTGACCGAAAGCGACAAAATTACGTCCGATAGCCAGTTTATGCGCTGGGATCTGCGTAACGAGTCCGGTCTGCCAGTTGCAAGCGGTATTTACATGGTTCACGTTGAAATGCCCGATCTGGGCGCAACCAAGGTCTTAAAAGTGTTTGTTGTTCAGGGCGAAGAAATTCTGCAATATTTCTAATCGTTGCATAATTTAAATCACTTAGAACGAAGCATTTTTAAAAACCTGTTATAGCAAATGATTAAAGGAGTAGATATGAAAACAAGAAAGATGATTAGCATCATTGCACTCGCAGTGACTGCCTTCTTCTTAGGGGTATCCCCGCTGTATGGCGGCGACCCTGCCCGGATCGGAACTGCTGGTGGCGATCAATTGCTCGTTCCGGTTGGCGCTCGTGATTTAGGAATGGGCGGCTCCAACGTGGCATTCTCGTCCGGCTTAGATGCTATCTATTGGAACCCGGCTGGTTTTTCTTCGCAGAAAAGCAATGCAATGGGTACTTTCTCAACAATGTCTGTTTTTAATGATGTCAACGTTAACTATCTTGCTTTGGGCTTCAACGCCGGCCGTATGGGCCATGTTGGATTCAGCATCAAAGCATTTGATTTCGGCGACATTCCATTAACAACAAATGAAGACTATAATGGCTCCTCCGGAGCAACGTTTTCGCCTTCATTTATGACAATGGCTGTTACCTATTCCCGTAAAGTAAACGATGCCATTCAGGTTGGTCTTACGGGTAAATTGGTAAACGAAAGCGTGCCGCGCGCCAGCGCCAGCGCATTCGCGTTTGATGTTGGTATTCAGTATCACGAACTGGGTGGTTTCAATGGCCTTTCCATGGGCTTGGTTGTAAAAAACATTGGAACCAACTTGCAGTATGGCGGTTCGGCGTTCCTGATCCAGCAATCCGGAACCGGTGCAGCAAGCTTTGTGGAAATCCCCACAGCTTCGCATCAGTTGCCGGCAAACATTGAGTTGGGTGTTGGCTATCGCCGTGATATCAACGAGCAAAACAGCATCGTTTTTAACGGCAATTTTGTCAGCAATAACTTCGGTAACGACGATTTCAAATTCGGTGCTGAATATTCTTATTCAGACCTGATTTTCCTGCGTGGCGGTTATTTGGCTACCCAGAAAATCGATTCCGAAGACCAGCTCTATCGCTTTACCCTTGGTGTTGGCCTGAATTACAACTACGGTGGCACCAACCTCGCGTTAGACTATGCCTTCCGCGATTCCCAGTATTTCGATGGCAACAACCTGTTCTCATTGACGGTTGGATTCTAATATCTGAAATACATTTTTTCTGCAAAAAGGCTGGCTTTTGCCAGCCTTTTTGTTTTTAGGGACAAACTGGAAATCCCATAATTGGGGTATGGAATATCTCATCAAAATTGTTTAAATTGGTGCATGGTTGAGCGAATCGACATTTTGATGCTTCTCTCAATCGGTTGGTTTAAGGCCTATTTTGAGGTGATGCATTGTATCCGAATTAAACAATTAATCGAGGTGTTCCGTTGAAAAAAATATTAACTAAATTAATTTTTACTTCTGTTATTATTGCACTGTTTTGCCAAATCGCTGTTGCCAAGGATGTTCGGATGTTTCTGGATTTTGCCCGCTTCCGCTACGATGAACATCACACATATCTCGAAATTTATTACATGCTCTATAATCTGGATCCCAATCAGGTGGGTACCCGCGAAGTCAATCTTGAATTCTATTTGCAAGATATCTCAAAAGATTCGTTATTGGCAAAAAATAACCTGAAAGTTACGATGGAACCACCATCGGCAACAGGAGAAAACGGAATTCAGGGGAGTGTGATAAAAACGGTTTTGCCGGAGGGGCGTTACAGCATCAAAATGGTCCGGATGTCGGATGATAAAATGACGGGTATCGACTCCTTATATCACGAAATTACGGCACCTACTTTCTCGAAAGAAAATAAAATCGTGTTAAGCGATATCGAATTGTGCTCCAATATTAAAACAGGCGCAGTAAATCGTAATGGGTTATTTTATAAAAATACGATGGAAGTTTACCCAAATCCGATGCGAATGTATAATGAAGAAACGCCACGCCTATTTTACTATCTCGAAATGTATAATTTGAAAAGTGAAGTTCCCGGCGCAAAAGTAGATGTCGAAATTGCCATTGCCGATACCGATGGCAAAATTATTACCAACAAACGCTACAGTAAAAATCAGACTCAGGAATCGGCCGTTGAAGTTGGCAGTTTTGATGTTTCTGATTACAAAAACGGATTATATACCCTTATTTACGCTGTCGTTGATAAAACATCGAATTATTCGGTTTACACCCGGGCAAATTTTTACATTATGAAACCCGGACAAACCGATCAGGAATTTCTGACCTTATTTCCGCAAAGCGAGTTTGCAACTGCATCGGAAGCCGAACTGGACGAAATGTTTGATCAGGCAGGGTATATTGCCAATAAAGAAGAAGTGCAAATTTATCAAAGCCTAGATACCGTTGAGTCCAAACGTATGTTCCTCTTCCGCTTTTGGGCGGACCGTGAGCAGGAAAGCCCCGGTTTACGGCACGAATATTACGCGCGTGTCGCATACGCAAATGATTTGTATGCATTTTCCACACTCGATGGCTGGGAATCGGATCGCGGCAGAATTTATGTTAAATATGGCGAGCCGAATCAGATCGACCGTCAACCCAATAGCAGGGAATATCGCCCCTACATCGTCTGGTTTTATCACAATCTGGATGGCGGTGCCAGATTCCTGTTTATTGACGAATCTGGTTTCGGCGATTACCGGCTGGTTAGTTCCACCCTTCGCGGTGAAATTTACGATGCCAGCTATGACGAATTACTGTTAAACTCTCAGCCGTAATTTATGTAACCTGTTGATTATTTTGTAAATCTGCGATACATTGAAAGTCCACCCAAAGCAGGCGCTTTCCGGTGGACTTTTTTTTGATCACTGAAACGGTAACGAAAAAGGGTAATCGTTTATGACAGTACAGCAGCAATTTGTTCGGTTTTTGGTAATTATCATTTCTGGTATAATAATCGTAAGTTGCGGTAGTTTCGATTCATCCAAAGAAACAATGTTCCGTAGCGATTTGCAAAATACGGGTGTCATTAAAAACCAATCCCCGATCAATAAACGCCCAAAGCTGAAATGGGAATTTAAAACGACCGACTGGATTTTTGCATCGCCGGTTATCGCAAATAATAAAATTTTGGTGCCGGTCACCAACGGTCAGTTTTTTGCGCTGGACATGAACAGCGAGAAATTATGGGAATATCGTGCGAATGGAACGTTGTATTCCACACCGGCAGTCGTTGACAATATGGTTTACATCGGAACGATGGAAGGTCGTATGATTTGTATTGACATCGAAAACGGACAGGAAATCTGGCAAACCGCAACAGAAGGTAAAGACGGTGTTTATGCCTCGCCCAAAGTTGTTGATAAAACAGTATATTATGCCAGTAGCGACGGCCATTATTATGCATTAAACCGGGAATCCGGCGAAGTTTTTTGGCGGGTCGATACCGGCGCAAAAATTTTCGGAACACCGGCAATCAGCGGTAACAATGCGTTTATCACCAACGAGGATGGCTGGTTATATTGTGTCGATCTGCTATCCGGCAAAGAAAAATGGAAAAAACAATTCTCCGGGAATATTTTGGGATCACCTGCGTTGACAGATACCCTGTTGGTTTTTGGCGGCATGAACGGCAGCATATATTGCCTCAGCCAAAATAGCGGCGAAACCGTTTGGCAGTTTGGCACCGGACACGCTGTTTCCACCGCTCCGGTGATCAGCAATGGCACGGTTTACATCGGCAGTTGGGACACGCATTTTTATGCCCTGAATTTGGAAACCGGTGCCCGGAAATGGCAATTTGAATGTGATGATCAGATTTTGGGCTCTGCCGCGCTGGTCGAAAATGTTCTCTATTTTGGTGATAAAGGCGGCAACGTATACGCGTTGGATGCCCGAAACGGATTGGAATATTGGCGATTTAAAGCGGAATTCAGCGTCTCCTGCACGCCGCTGGTTCACGATGGTGTGATTTATTTCGGAAGCCAGGATCGCAAGTTATACGCACTACAATAACCCGATGACACAAATTTTGAAATCAAATGTAATATGCAAACGGATCGCCGAATTTGTTGCGGCAACCTTTCTATGTTTCAGTAATGCACTGTTTGCATCGCCGCAAGTGCCGGACTCGCTGATCGCGGAACTGGGTTGCGCCGGCTGCCACGCCAATTTGCCTGCGACACATCTGACAGCGCAAATTCCGGATTTGAGCTTTGCCGGATTGCGATACCAACCCGCCTATTTGTTTGAATATCTGCAAAATCCTCAAAAAATACGGAAGCACATCGGGAATTCCCGAATGCCTGATTTTCACCTGCAACCCGATGAGGCATTGGCGCTAACCCTTTTTTTGAGCGAACAACAATTTGTACCGCAGAGCGCCGGTGAAATTCCCGAGACGCTCCAAAAATGGGAAAATCCGGCTGTCGAGATTTCGGAAATTGATCAAAAAATTCGCAGCGAATACGCCTGTTTGAGCTGCCACAGTTTCAACGGTGCAGGTGAACAGATTTCCGTAGATTTGGCAACTATCGGTTACCGGCTAAAACCGGAATTTGTGCAACAATATCTCGCATCGCCGGCGGTTTTTGGCATTGCCGCAGCGGTGATGCCGCCCCAGTTTTTTGCGCCGGAAAATGCGTTCGAACCGCGTTATCCCGATGCTGCCACCCGCGTTCAGAATCTGACTGCATTTCTGATGGCAACTGGAAAAGAGCAGCGCAGCAAAATGGAGCAGGTTTTTGCTGCCGCAAAAGAAAAATTTCCGGCGGCAACGGTTGCGACCGGCGAAACTATTTTCCGGTCACAACAGTGCGTTGGCTGCCATAACCATTCGCAAATTTCTGCAGCAAATCGGCAATTAGCGCCGGATTTAACGGGACTTGGCGATCGGGTTCAACCGGAATGGCTGAAAGAATATCTGAAAAAATCGCACGCGATCCGCCCGTTCGGATACCAGCCGGGGAGCGGCAGCCGAATGCCGGATTTCCGGTTGACAGATGCGGAAGCCGAAACCATCGCAGCGTATTTGCTGACCGTAAAATCGTCCCGAAGATTGCCGGAAATCCCTTTTGAAATCACGCCGCTTTCGGGATTTTCGATGAATAAAACCACCCAATTGCTGAATGAAAAATTGCCCTGCATCGGTTGCCACACGATTGGCGAAACGGGCGGGAAAATCGGGCCAAACCTGAATTCAGTAAATTTGCGATTGATGCCCGATTACCTCTGGGCAATTATTTCCGATCCGCAGGCCGTGCTGCCTCACAACCACATGCCCAAAATTCCCATGCCGGAAAGCTGGCGTGAGAATATTTTTAAGTTTTTGCATCAACAAAGTAATGCCGCAACAACAACCGAAGCTACGTACTTATCACTGGTCAACCACCCGGTTACGCTGCCCGGTGAAAATAAAAATACGGCTGAGCTGTACGCTCAAATGTGTGGCATCTGCCACGGCGAAACCGGCGATGGCAACGGCTACAACGCCCGCTATTTGCCCGTTTCACCCACGGCTCACAGCGATTCAGCCTATATGTCCACCCGGCAGGATGCCGCATTGTATGATGGCATCGCCGCCGGCGGATTTGTAATGAACCGTAGCCACGCCATGCCGCCATTTCTGGAAACGTTAACCAAAGCGCAAATTGCCGATTTAGTGAAATATATGCGTAAGCTATGCAATTGCGAAGCGCCGAGCTGGTCGCGGGATGGCAGCCGATGAAAACAAATTTGAGAAGGCAACCGCTGATCTGGGTAAGTTTTGTTTTTGCGATGAGTTTTTTTTCCATTGTTTTCTCTGGCTGTGGTGGCGAAAACAGCGATAAACCAATCAAATTTCCGGCGGTAAAACCCTACTCGTCAACCGAAATTGCCAGAGAAGATTTTGTGGGTGCCGCAGTTTGCGGCGGTTGCCATGAAGCGCAATATCTTGAATGGAAGGAATCAACCCACGGAAAAGCCGGCGGTGAGCCGGATGCAGTGAAAATTATCGCCAAATTTGACGGGCAACCCCTCCGGTTTAAAGATGCGACAGTCACTCCGCTAAAACGCGACGGTAAATATTTTTTTGCGATCGAGCCGAACGGACAGCCAACATTTGAAATTCCGGTAGTTGCTGTAGTGGGGGGCGGGCACATGGTTGGCGGCGGCACACAAACATTTTTTGTGCAGGCGCCGGATGGCACAATGCGATTTTTGCCGTTCGATTTTAGTCGACATCGCGGCATCTGGTTTGCGCAACTCCGCGATAATTTGCACTGGATGCCCATTTCTGAAAATATCGCGCTGACCGATTTGGCAAATTGGCCGCCCCACCGCATGTTGGGCTCGCTGGAAAATTATTCGAACTGCCAAAATTGTCACGCCAGTCAGGTGACCGTTGCGCTGAATGCGGAAACGCAGCGCTACGAAACGGAATACACCAGTCTCAGCATCAACTGCGAATCGTGCCACGGTCCGGGAAAACAGCATGTGATACTGATGAATCAGCCCGGACATGAAACATTTGAAAATATTGGACTTAACTCGCTCGCCACGCTGAGCAAAGATGCCTCGCTGGAGCTGTGTTTTCGCTGTCACGCCATCAAAGATGAACTGCAACCGGGTTACATCGACGGCAAACCGTTGGAAGATTATTTCTCGCTGAAATTGCCGTTGCTGGCGGAGGAGCAGCACACCGTTGACGGGCGCGTGATCGGGTTCAGTTATCAGGAAAACCACCTGTTCAGCGATTGCTACATCAACGGATCGATGACTTGCGTGGATTGCCACTCGCCGCATTCGCTGAATTATCGCGATAATTTCGGCAAACCGCTGGCCAGCCGCTTCGATGACGGTCAGTGTACCGGTTGCCATCCGAGTTACATCGATTCGCCGGAGCACACCAAACATCCCATGAATTCCGATGGCAGCCGCTGCGTGCATTGCCACATGCCGTATTTGCAGGAAAAAGGGGTCGGTAGCGAAATTCCATACGCGCGTTCGGATCACACCATCGCCATTCCACGTCCAGCGTTTGATGCATCGATAGGGCTGGAAAACGCCTGCCAGAAATGCCATCAAAATATGTCGATAGATCAGTTGGAAGCAAAAACCCGCGAATGGTATGGCGATCTGAAACCTCGGAACGCAGTGGTGCAGGCGTTTATTGATGCGCTGAACATCCGCGATCACAAAACAGCCGCAGATCTGCTGTTGCAGCCCGATGCGCGGCACCCGATTGCCCAGGTGCGCTCGCTGTTTGTCTATATTCGCCGCTTTTTGCGTGCCCAAATGAGCAATGGTGATCCGGTTGTGATTGACAAATTGCGCCAGCTTGCCCACAGCACCGATGTCGATTTGAAAGCGTTTTCGTTGATGGCGCTGCATTTTGGATATGGCAATAATCTGGATGTGAGGCAATTTTTGCACGATCAGCTTGCCGCGCTCGGTGCGCAGGATTTCCCGGTTCGGCGGCGCTGGGTGTTGGGGTTGGATTATCTGGGGACGCAATATTTTCTGAACAACGATTTGCAGAGTGCAATTGTGTGCTACCAAAAAGCATTGGACATTCAGCCGGATGAGTATTTTGTTCTGCTGAATCTGGCGCAGGTGTTTCGGCAATTGCCCAATATTTCCGCTGCTGCTGAATGCTATGAAAAGCTGATTGAACTGAAGCCGCAATCGATATCGCTGTATCTGGAATTGAGCGATGTGTATTTGCAAAACGGGCAAGCTCAACAAGCGCGGGAAACCGTCGAAAACGGTTTGCGAATCTCCCCGGATAACCCGGATTTACAACAGCAACTCACCCGAATTGAACGGCAACTGTCCAATTAAATGTGTTTGAAAATATGTCAGTAAATAAAAAAGGGCGAAAAAAATCGCCCTTTTTTATTGCGTAATTATTTGTTTGTATGGTGTTTATCTAAAATCCATACATCAGTGTCGCGTTAAATGTGTTGGTATCCGAGAAGTTGTAATCTGTAAAAATGTTTACCCCAAAAAGGTTTAAACCCAATCCCAAAACAAACCGGGATTTGTTATCGCCTTCCAGCTCAATTGAAATCGGAAATGTATTTCCCGGAGAGGGTTCGTAATCGTAACTAATATCCATATTCGATTTTTCGATGAGGAATCCGGCGTATGGCGTTACGCTGGCAGCAAAAGTGCCGAAGGTTTTGCTGGCATTCAAGCCAAAAGCCGTTGTGGTGACATCCAGAATACCAGTGCCGATTTCCAGTGTCTGGGTAAAAAACGAGAGTGAAAGATCGACCGGTAATTGAGCGTTTAGCAAAGCAGCTGGATTGTGCTGAATGCCGAAACCAAAATACGCCAGTTCACCCACTTCTTCATTAATTTTAATGTTGGGCAGCCAGCGAAATGTCGCCTGTGTGCCATAAAATGTCCCAATACTTAGTTGTGGCACAACCGTCGGGAAAATGCCGGGATCATTTAAAACACCGCGAACATCTTCTAAATTGATGGTTTGTTCAGGCACTGTAAACGTTTGCCCTTGCACAGTAACTTGCTGCTCGGGATATCGAATGACCAAAAAATCATCTTCGCTGCCAAAAACAGTGGGGCTGGTAATTTCGTTTTTCAAATCAATATCACCGGACATCAGTCCATTTTTGATCTCATTTTGCAACGCAGTATTTGAAGTTATGGACTGTGCAACAGATGTTGCGCTCGATTCGCTGAGCGGAAAAAAGATATCGATCAATTGAAACACCTGTTCATCCGAATCGATAAATGCGCCTGCACCAACCAATCCGAATCGGATGTCCAATCCTTTAATTTTGTTTTCGGGTGCCAAATTTATCCAACCGGTATTGAGATTTGCACCAACAGCGTTGGTTAATGGTTGTATAAATTTTTTCAGCGGATCTTCTGGTAACGATTCTATTGTGTCCTCAACATCTTGTGCGAAAATTGGTTGCACAACCAGTAAGGCGAAAAATACAATACTCAAAAACCGTGCAATCTCATTCATTCGAGTAGAGAAATTATCCATAAATCAGACTCCCTTAGTTGGTTAAATTGTGTTGAAAAATGATGTTAAAGATAAATCACATTTTAAGGAAAATGACATTTTTCTTAAAAATTTACATTTTTTAACTGTTGCAAAACCAGAAAGAGCGTGCTATTACCCGCTCTTTCTGAAGTAATAATGGCGTTTGATTAAAAAAATTAAAACGTGGGTCAAGTGAGGAAATGTATTAAATCAATCCGAGTTTTTTTGCCCAAGATTTAAATTCCCGTTTTTGTCCCATGGACAGGTTGGGTGGCACATCAATTTCGATGCGAACGTAGTGGTTGCCCTCTTTGCCTTCCGCTTTAATACCCATATTCGGCAAACGGAAAACTTTGCCGCTGCTGGTTCCCGGTGGAATTTTCAGCTTTACTTTTTTCCCGGAAACGGTATTTGCAAAAACTTCTGTGCCTAACACAGCCTCTGCAATATTGATATATACATTGGAATAAATATCAAATCCACGCCGCTCGAATTCCGCATGTGCGGCAACTTTGATTGTTAAATACAAATCGCCGGGCTCGCCGCTATTTGGCGATGGCGCGCCCTGTCCGCGCAGCCGGATTTTTTTCCCGTCTTCTGCGCCTTCCGGGATTTTGATTTTGATACGTTTGCCGCTGCCGGTTTTGATTACGGTTTCGCCGCCGTTTACCGCCATTTCGAACGGAACGGTGATGGTCGATTCCATATCTGCGCCGCGCGCGACTTTCTGGCGTTGGGTTCGGGTAAACCGGTCATCGAAACCGCCGCCGCTAAAGGGATTATCTTCGGGGCTGTCACCAAATAAATTGCTGAAAATATCATGCAAATTACCGGAGAAACCGCCCCCAAAAGGATTTTGACCGGGTTCGCCACGCCGGGAATTTCCGCCAAAATTGAATCCGTCGCTCGAAAAGCCATGGCGGCGCATCATGTCATATTTTTGGCGTTTTTCCGCGTCACCCAAAACGCTGTACGCTTCGCTGATCATCTTGAACTTTTCTTCGGCGGCTTTGTTGCCACCCTGCGAATCCGGATGGTGTTGTTTCGCCAACCGGCGATACGCCTGCTTTATCTCATCCTGAGAAGCCGTTTCGCTTACGCCAAGCACCTTGTAATAATCCCTTTGGGCACTCATGCCTGAACCTCCTGCGCCACACCCGTATGAATAATTTCCGGATCGTTCCAGCTTTCAATGACAGAATCCGGTTTGAAATTGATGGAAGCACCATCGATGGCAATCTTCCGCACTTCGTTCATGTTTTTGACGAGAATAAAGGTCATTTCTTTCATCACGGTTTCCGGAATTTCTTCCAGATCGGCGCGATTTCGTTCCGGTAAAATAATTTTTTTGATGCCGGCACGATGCGCTGCCAGCACTTTTTCTTTGATGCCGCCAACCGGCAGCACTTTCCCGCGAAGGCTGATTTCGCCGGTCATGGCGATGTCGTTGCCGACGCGTTTGCCTTTCAGCAGCGAGAGCAGCGCCGTAAACAGTGTGATTCCGGCAGATGGACCATCTTTGGGAATTGCGCCCGCGGGCACGTGAATATGGATGTCGTATTTATCGTGAAAATCCGCTTCGATATCGAAATCTTCCGTGCGGGCACGAATGTAACTCAGCGCCGCCTGCGCCGATTCTTTCATCACATCGCCCAGTTGTCCGGTGAGCACCAGCTTGCCTTTGCCGGGCATTTTGTGCGCTTCGATAAACAAAATCGCACCGCCGGAGGGCGTCCATGAAAGCCCGGTTGCAATGCCGGGTTCGTCAATGCGCTCGGCAACTTCGCTGTAAAATTTTTCGGCACCGAGATACCGTTGTACATCGCCGTCGTCCACAGTTGCGGAAGTAGCAGTGCCTGCAGCGACATCTTTCGCAATACCGCGACAAATACCGGCAATTTTGCGCTCCAGATTCCGGACGCCGGCTTCGCGGGTATGCCCGGAAATCACCGTGCGGATAGCGTCATCGGTAATGGTCACTGATTCTTCGCTCAAACCGTGTTCTTTAATTTGTTTCGGCAACAAAAAGCGTTTGGCGATTTCGACCTTTTCTTGCTCGATGTAACTGGGAATTTCGATGACTTCCATCCGGTCGCGCAGTGCCGGAATGATGGTTTCCTGCATGTTCGCGGTGGCGATAAACATCACTTTTGTCAGGTCGAACGGCACTTCCAGATAGTGGTCGCTGAATGTGTGATTTTGTTCGGGATCGAGCACTTCCAGCAACGCGGCAGAAGGATCGCCCCGGAAATCCGAACCCACTTTGTCGATTTCATCCAGCATGAACACCGGATTATTGGTTCCTGCGCGTTTAATGCCCTGGATAATGCGTCCCGGTAACGCCCCGATGTAGGTTCGGCGATGCCCGCGAATTTCCGCTTCGTCACGGATGCCGCCCAGCGACAGCCGCACAAATTTCCGCCCGAGCGAATCGGCAATCGAACGTCCCAACGATGTTTTTCCGACGCCGGGAGGGCCGACAAAACAGAGAATCGGACCGCGCATATCGTTTTTCAATTTGCGCACCGCGAGGTATTCCAGAATCCGTTTTTTGACATTTTCCAAACCAAAATGGTCGGATTCCAGTTGTTCGTTTACCAATTTGATATCGAGATTATCTTCCGAGCTCACAAACCACGGCAGGTCCAGCAACCAGTCCAGATATGTCCGGGCAACCGTATATTCAGCCGAAGCCGGATGCATGCGGGACAGGCGATCCATTTCTTTTTCCGCAACTTTGCGGGCTTCATCGGGCATTTTTATTTCTTCCAATCGTTTGCGCAATTCGCTCACGTCGGAGGAATCATCAAATTCACCCAGCTCTTTCTGGATGGCTTTCAGCTGCTGGCGCAGATACATTTCCCGCTGTCCGCGATTGATTTCGTCTTGCACATCCGACTGAATTTTTTTGCCCAATTCTAGTGTTTGCAAATACCGATTGAAAAAAGTGGTGACCTTTTTCAGTCGTTCTTCCAGATTTACAATTTCCAGAATTTGTTGTTTTTGCTCAACTTGCACATTGGAAAACGCAATAATCAAATCGCTCACAATTCCCGGTTCGTGCAAATTCGCGATCATCGCCTGATGTTCGGTAGTTATTTCCGGCGCCAGATCCGATGCCCGTTGAAACTGGTTTTTCAGGTTGGTCGCCATCGCTTCGATGTTCAGTTCATCTTCGGGAACGATGTCGTCCAGCGCTTCAATTTCCGCTGCAAAAAACGGCTCTGTTTCCGTGTAACGGGTAATTTTAAACCGGATCAGCCCCTGAATGAAAGCGCTTTTGCTGCCGTCCGGCAGATCAATAACTTTCAGAACCCTGGCGATGGTGCCTATTTTGTATAAATCTTCTTTGTTCGGATCGTCGATGGTGCCATCGCGTTGGGCAACCACGCCGATCAGCGAATCTTCCCGAACGGCATATTCTATCAATCGCAGCGATTTCGGACGGCCAATCGCCAGCGGGATAAATTGATGCGGGAAAAATACCGTGTTTCGTACCGAAATAATCGGCAGCACTTCCGGTATTTCACCTTTTGTAATCTTTTTGATATTCATGGACATAATCAGATGTATCCTTTCATTAATATTTTATTATCTCAAAAATCGTTCATATTGTCAGTCTTGTTTCGCAACCATTTATAAGTCACAAAAATAGTGCCAAATGCCAAAACAGATTTAATTTATTGTATTTAATAAAGTTATGAAAAACACTGCTTCGGAGACTGATCTGTCAAAATGTCTGTCATCGTATATCAATATGACAAAAATTAGGTTTTCTCTGAAACGTCTGTTCCTGTATTTCGAATGTAATATATTTTTGCGATAAAATGCAGAATTTGCTGCTGTTTTTAATTCGTTTCAATGATAAATTAAAGTTATGTGCAGTCGATCATTTATAATTGGAAAAAAATTCTCTTATTATTATAAAAACAGAGTTTGTATTCATAATTGATGCAACGTTAACGAAATGGAGCTTCGACTGGGGTGATGTGGATCGGGATGATGAAATTCGCAGATTTTTTTTCTGCTGATGAGCCGGAGAAATTGCCCGAGTCAGCAGAAAACGCCGAAACAACCGAAGTTGCCAGCCAACCGGTGGTTAATTCCTACACCGCGTTGCAGCGCCGCTACCGGCAGTTGCTGGCGATTATCCGCAGTGGCGAAACGCCCGAAACGCAGGATTTGCAGGATTTTTTGCAGCAATGCGCAACAGTATTTACCGATATTTCTGCAAATGAAACGGCTTTACCGCCAAACACCGGTTATCGGATAACGCACCCGGATATTCAATTGCTCGGTTTACCGATGCAGCATCGTGCAACGTTGGAAGCCGATTTGCACAGCGAATGGCAATACCGCACTGTGCGCAAACATTTGCAAACCGGTGAACCCGCAAATCTGGCGGATGTGTTTTTACCCGTCATTCCGCCGCCGCTCAAAATTTTGTTAATTTTACCCTCGCATGCTTATCAACCGGTCGATGAAGAATCTCGCCAACCGTATTATTATGAAAAACGCCTTCGGGAAATGTTGCTGTCGCTAATTGCCGATTGCGATGTGGAAATCCGCATTTTGCCATCGCCCACACGTGCTGCACTGGCGCGGGAATTGGATCAGCATCCCTGCCACATTGTGTACTATTGGGGCGGCGGCGCGGTCGAAAACGGCGAAAATTATTTGGCATTTGAAAACCCGCTGACGCTGGAAACCGAATGGGTACTCACCTCGGATGTTGCCGCGTTGTTGCGAAATCCGGCAAATCCGGTGCCGCTGCTGATGTGGAGTTTCTACCCGGATTCGCCCGCCGGAACGGAGCAGGATCAGCTTTCCGGCATCGAAACGTTTTGCCGAGCGGGCATTCCCGCCGTTATCAGCACCGGCGAAATGCTATCGCCATCAACTGCGATCAGCTTTGCGGAGCAATTGTTCCGCGAACTCGCCAAACGACAAACGCTGCAGGAAAGTTTTGCTTACGCCATCGAATCGCTGCAGGCGAAAACCGGGCAATTTACGTGGGCTTTCCCAAATATTTTTGAAAATCTAATCGTTCATTATCCTGTGGATTGGCAGGCGAAACCCCAATCGCCACAGCAAGTCGTTCCGAAAACAAATCTGTTAGCCAAACATTACGAAATCAGCCCGCAAACGCAGATGTTCCCTGTGATGAGTCGCCAGTTGAAGCGCAGCATGCTCGATGCGATAGAACATCATACCGGCTTATTTTTGCGCGGCAAAACCGGCTCCGGTAAAACGGCGCTGGCGCAATGGCTGCTGCAGCAATTTGCTGATGCGTATCCAAACGCTATCACCGTTTGGATTGATGCGAAACAAATCCGCGATGCCCGGACAATCATTCAATTGCTAAAAAATGAGCTGAAAAACAAAAATGCCGATGCCGCGCTGGAAAACCTGAATTATCAGCCGGATAGCGAAGCCCAATTCCTGCACCTCGCACATGAGCTGGCTGCGCTGCAGCCGTTGGCATTTTGCTTCGCGAATATTGATGAACTCACCCGTAACGACCAATGGTTACCCGAATATTCAGACATCGCCAAATTGGCAGAATACCTGTGCCGGAGTCGCCGGTTTCCGTTGATTTTCACCGGAAAAACGGTGCCAAAAGCGTTGTCAGCGTTGAAAAGTATATCGCCGGATGGCGCGCCCGCACCACTTTGGGAAGATTTGCAAGTTTTTGCGGATGCCTGCCGCTCGATTGCCAACCAATCCGCTGCCGAAAATGATGCGCCAAATATCCGCCAATTGTGGGACAAACTGGTGGGAAATTGCAACGGCAACGCCGTTTCGTTAAAAATTTGCAGCCGCGCAGATACGCATAGGCTCTCCGAATGGCTGGTTGCACCGGAAGCGCCCGTCGCCAAAAAACAACGGATAGTTCCCCAAAAAAATGCGCAGGATTTGTTGGATGAAATGCTCGTGCAGCTCGATCCGCAATTGCAGGCGCTGCTGTTCATGCTGTCGCAATTTCGGATTGCTGTGCAAACAGACGCCCTGACCGGGCAATTCCAGGCTGCCGAAAACGATATGGAATTTCGGACAACGCTGCTCGATATGCTGGCGCAATTGACGAATTTGGGCTTGCTGGAAGTCAGGCTTGATCCAGTTTATCATATTGAATATTATCAAGTTACGGAAATTTTGCCAAACCGTTTGATGCTGTTAGCATCGCAGTTGACCCATTTACCGTTCGACGCACTGGAAGCCGGACATTATCATTTTCGCAGCTATCGTTTTTTGGGCGAATCCCTTACCGAATTGAAATGCGCATTTGAACAATATTCGATTGCCGGTGAATCGCTGTTGGCAAAAAAAACCGGACAATTGCTCATCAAACAATTGATTACTGATGGTAATTTTGATGCAGCAATCGAGGTTTTGCGGCGAATGAACAGCGTTTCCGCCAGCCGTTTTGGGATGGTAGAACTGCGCCAGCTCGCAGATTTGTTATCGAAGCTGGAACGCTATCCCGCCGCCCAGAAAACCTGGCACCAACTGCTGCAACGGGCAAACCGGGAAAAAAATCGCCAATTTATGCGAATCGCCTACGAGGGAATTGCTGAAAACTGCCACAAAACGGCAGATGTTCAAACCGCAAAAAAAATGTATTTAGCCTGCCTCAAATTGTGCCGTGAACTGCAGGATACCGTTGCGGAATGTCGAATACTGCGCTCACTCGGTGAGTTAAATTTGGTGTTGGGCGATAAATCTGCAGCCGTAAAACAGTTACAAAATGCCCAAAAGCTTGCCGAAAAACTGAACGATCCGCGGGAAATATGGCATATTCAAACCAAATTATCCGATGCTTTTGAAATGCAGGGCAACACCGATGATGCGCTGAATGAACTGGATTTGGCACTCGAAAATGCCACCCGGCAAAATTTTCGCAGTAAAATCGCCCAAACCCATTTTCTCCGGGGAAAATTATACCGTCTGAATGGCGAGCTATCCGAAGCGACAAAAGATTTTGAAGCTGCACTAACCATCGGGCAGGAAATTGCCGATCGATCACTGTGTAAAAAAGTGCTTTCGCACCTCATCGATATTGCCGGGCATCGCAACGAATATCAGCGCATTTTGCACTTTCTCGATGAACAATTGAATCTCTGCCGGATTGTCGGTAATTTGGAATGTGAGTGCCAAACGCTCCGGAAAATCGGGCAGCATTTCATGGAACTCCGGAATTTTGAATCGGCAGCAACCGTTTTCCGGCAATGCAAAAATTTGGCTGACCGGCTGAAAATGACAGATGAGCTTGCCGAGTCCAATTATTCGCTGGGCGAAATAGCGCTGGAGCGCGAACAATTTGCGACTGCAACTAACCTGCTAACTGCCGCATTGGCAATTTTCAGAGAAAAATCCAATACTTTTTGGATACGTAAGTGTTTGTTTTTGCTGAGCATCGTAAATCAAAAGCAAGGCTTGGCAGCCGAAGCTTTTTCCTGCTGGCGCGAAGTGTTGCGACTGAACCTGAGCGGCGGCCAATTGTCGGATGCTGCACGACAGCTGCTCTATCTGCCCGATTTTCTCCGGAACAGCCGATTGATTATCGACAGCGAAATGCGCAAAGAATTGTTGCACGCCATCCAAACCGTTAACGGGACGCTCAACGCAGAAGCTGTTTTGCAGTTGCAAAATTTGTTGAAAAAAAAATAGATTTCCTCATTCGCTCGCCGATTCTTCCCGCGTTTTTCGTTCAATAAAAATCTGTTAAATCCAATAGGAACAATAGCATGAAGCAAGTTAGTATTGAATATTGTGTGATGTGAAATTATCAACCCAAAGCTGTCAGTTTGGCGGCTACGCTAAAAAATGCTGTTGGCATTGAAGCATTACTGATTGAATCCAGCGGTGGTGTTTTTGAGGTGAAAGTGGGGGACAGGCTGATTTTTTCCAAAAAACGGGAAAAACGGTTTCCCATGCATGAAGAAATTCTCGAGATGTTGAAGAATAATCGTTGAACGCAAATTTTACAGCGAATTCAACGCCCTAATGATGATCGGCACCTCGTCATCGCGAACGGTGCGCAGGTTTAGCAGCAGCGCATCATCCTGAATATAGCCGATGACCGGCGTTTCCCATTCGCGTAATCGTTGGCTGAGCTGGTCCGCGGATTTTCCGTTTGCGGCAAAAATGCGCACCGCGATGGATGGCAACTGCTCCAGCGGCAGCGCGCCGCTACCCACCTGAGAAACGGTTTCGATAATATCCAGTTGAATTGCCGGATTGTTGATCTGTTGAACGACAAGTTCCGCAACCTGTTGTATTTTTTCAACTTCCATCGACAACAATTTGGCTGCCGGGAGTGTTTCCGTCAGCGTTTCCGGTTGCAAATAGAGCCGTAACGTTTCAGCGAGTGCGGCTAAAATCAATTTGTCACAGCGCAATGCCCGGGCCAAATGATGTTTGCGAATTTTCTCGACAAACCGTTTTTTCCCGGCGATGATACCGGTTTGTGGTCCGCCGAGCAGTTTGTCGCCGCTGAATGTGATCACATCTGTTCCGCTGTTGAGCACGTCGCCGGCGAGCGGTTCGCCGGAAAGCCCCCAATTTTTGGGATCGGTTAATGCGCCGCTGCCCATGTCGTAAATCAACGGAATATCGTGTGATTTGGCCAACTCCGCCAGTTCCGCCAGCGATGCGCTTTCGGTGAACCCCACAATTCGGTAATTGCTGGTGTGCACTTTTAGCAGCGCGCCGGTTTTTGGGGAAATTACCGCGCGGTAATCCGCCAGCCGGGTTTTGTTGGTGGTGCCGATTTCCAGCATTTTTGCACCGCTGGATTTCATCACTTCGGGGATGCGAAACGATCCGCCGATTTCCACCAATTCGCCCCGCGAAACGGGCACTTCTTTCCGGCGGCACAGCGCAGATAGCGTCAAAAAAATTGCTGCCGCACAGTTGTTAACCACCACCGCAGCTTCCGCACCGGTAATCAGGCATATCAGGTGTTCCACATGCGACATCCGGCTGCCACGTTTGCCGTTATCGAGATCAAATTCCACGCTGCAATAGTGTTCCGCTGCGGAAAGCAATCCGGCTATCGCGGATGTTGCCAACGGTGCGCGACCCATGTTTGTGTGCAAAATAATGCCCGTTGCGTTAATTGCACGTCGCAAAGTAGGGGAGGTAAATGTCTGTATTTTCTGGGAGATACGCTTTTCGAGAATCGCCGGAACCGCTTCCGGTGACATCCGGGAATTTTCGTTCAGCTGCTGTCGGAAGTTATCGATTTCGGACTGAATGATACGTTTGAGGTAAATGGGCGAAACGGGAAACCGGTTCAGCGATTCCGATTGCAACAATTGCTGGACAGACGGAATCGCCCGAAAAAGTGCCTGCAAATCAGTCGATTTTTTCATTTTCGACATCGGTATCTGTGTTATTTCTGGCGATGCGCACTTTCAGAATGCGGTTTCGGTCGATCATTTCCACGGTAAATTCGTGACCGTTGTATTTTACGGTTTCATTTTCCTGGGGCAGTGCGCCAATCAGGTTAAGGATAAATCCACTGATGGTTTCCACCCCTTCTTCCGTGGGCAAATTGAGGTGCAGTTCATCGTTCAATTCTTCCAGATTCAGCCTGCCGTCAACAATATATGTTTCGTCGTTGACGGGAGTGATCAATGGTTCTTCCTCATCGTATTCGTCCTGAATTTCGCCAACGATTTCTTCAATTACATCTTCCAGCGTTACCAATCCGGAAATGCCGCCGTATTCGTCCACCACCAGCGCCATGTGAATGCGCTCTTTTTGAAAATGCCGCAGCAAATCGTCGATCATTTTTTGCTCCGGCACAAAATACGCTTCCCGGACAATGGTTCGCAGATTGAAGCTGTCGCTGCGATTTTTTTTGAGTAACGGGAGCAAATCTTTTACGTATAAAATGCCGATCACGTTATCAATTCGCCCTTCAAAAACCGGGATTCTTGAAAGCAGGTTATCTTTAATATCTTCCAGCACCTCGTCCAGCGTGGCGTTTACTTCTACACAAACCATGTCGGTGCGCGGCACCATAATTTCCCGCACGGTCGTTTCGCCAAATTCGAAAATGCTGTGGATCATCTCTTTTTCATCCGCTTCCAAACGCCCCTCTTCTTCGCCGAGGAGCACCAGTGTTTTCAATTCGTCTTCTGAAAGCCGGGTTTTGTCTGCGGATAATCCCAATGAATTTTGCACAAATTTGCTGAGATTTGTGAGAAAAATAGTGATCGGGAAAAACATGTAGTGCAGTAATTGCAACGGTGCGCCGGCAATTCGCGAATAAGTGTGCGGATTGCGTACGGCAATCACTTTAGGGATAATTTCGCTGGTAATGAGCAGCACCAATGTGACCACTACAATATCAACAAAAAGTGCGATGTTGTGGTTAAATCCGAATTGATGGGCTATTTGCGTTGTGAGAACCGCAGCGAGCGATGCCGTTGATATGTTGACGATGGTATTACCGACAACGATCGTAACCAGCAACTGGCGTGAATCAAGCAGCAGGTTGGCAACCCGTAATTCTGCTTTGTCCGTCGAATGTTTTAATTTTTCTATATCAGATTTAGAGAGCGCAAAAAAAGCGGTTTCCGAACCCGAAAAAAAAGCGGAAAGTCCTAATAATCCAATAAAAACAAGGATATAGAGGAATATTTCATATTCCACTGCTGTTTTTTTACCCCCAGTTTGGTATCAATAAATACTGTTTTTGACCGCTTAAAATATAATCTTCCGAGCGGGAAAAACCAATTTCACATAGAAAAATTGCTGATTTTTTGGCGATATTTTGCAAGATAATGATCTTCGCTGGTGCGCATCATCAGGCGTTCTTCTTCCAGATGATCATCCATTCCGTTGAGATGCAACAAACCGTGAACAATCAATCGCGCCAATTCCGTTTCGATGCTCGCGTTATAAACTGCCGCCTGATCCAATGCGCGATCAACAGAAATATAAATTTCTCCCTCAACCGGTTTTCCTTCAACCATGTTAAAGGTCATTACATCCGTTACCGTATCGTCGTCGAGATATTCGCGATGTAAATTTCGCAAATATTCATCAGTTACCAGCACTACCGTAATACTCGTCGCATCCAATTGCTCATCTTTCTGAATCAACTGAATAAACTCGACAATGGCTTCATCCCATAATGGCAATTCGCTGTAATCGTTATACACTTCAATGGTTGTTTTCATGGGATGAGTCGCTTTTAATTTCTGGATTGGGCGTATCTGTTTGTGACGATTTGCTGTCACCATTGGTCGATTTTTCTTTAGGCTGCTGCTTTTCCCGGGAGGTTTCCGCAGGTTTGCCATTCTTTTCCCGGCTGCCTTTTTTCTCTTTGTCGCTTTCCGGATATTCGATGCGCAGGTGGTGAATGCCTGTCAAAATCGGAATAAATGCTTCTTTGATCTGATCAATTTCTTTAAATGTCAGATCGCATTCGTCCAACTGGCTTTCCTTAATTTTGTGATCCACCAGTTGTTCCACAATATTGCGAATACGTTGCGGTGACGGATCTTTTAGCGTCCGGGAGGCGGCTTCGACCGTATCCGCCAGCATGCAAATAGCGGTTTCTTTGGATTGCGGCATCGGTCCGGGATAGCGGAAATCGCTTTCACGAACTTCGGTTTCATCGGCATTTTGGATCGCTTTATTGTAAAAATACGATACCACCGTTGTGCCATGATGTTCGGCCACAAATTGCCGGACTGCGTTGGGCAGCTTGTGCTTTTCCGCCATTTTGAGCCCTTCTTTAACGTGATTCACCAAAATCAGGTAGCTCATATGCGGCGATAAATTGTCGTGTTTGTTGATGCCGCCGTGCTGATTTTCCACAAAATATTCGGGTTTGTCCATTTTCCCAACATCGTGAAAATAGCAGCCCACCCGGGTCAGCAGCGCATTCGCGCGAATCGCCAATGCCCCGGCTTCCGCCAAATTGGCCACAACAATGCTGTGGTGAAAGCTGCCCGGCGCTTTAACCGAAAGCTGTTTTAGCAACGGGTGGTTGAGATCGGATAATTCGAGAAGGGAAATGTCTGTGGTAACATCAAAAAATCGCTCGAAAATCCCGATCATAAAATAAACGATTGTGGGTGTCAAAATCGCGTTGGGCAGCAAATAGTAGATAAATTCCGTAAAAATTTCGTTGATGGGTTTGTAATGCATCAATCCAAAAATCAGGTGAACCAGAAAATAGCCCATCAAAATGTAAAAAATGGCCCGGAACATTTGCCGGCGATTGCGAATTTTTTGCACCGAAAAAATGGAAACACTGCCGACAATCAGCGCCATAAATGTAAATTGATAATCGTAAGCCAAAGTAGAACCCAAAATTAATCCCAGCGTAACAACGCTGATAAAAGCAACGCCAAAATCCAACAGCATTGCCAGCAGCATTGGCGCCAGAATAATTGGGATTGTCAGTTGCGACCAATCTGTAAATTTTTCCACCAAACCGGCCAAAAATAATTCGATCAGGAAAATCAAGGTGATCATCCCCACCATCAAGTTGTTGCGGAAAATTTGCCGACGATAATAATAAAGGTAGACAACTGTCAGAAAAATCATCGTCAACGCAAACAGCAACCGCCCGCCATGAAACTTGATTTGTTGCCAGCCTTGTTGGGTGGCGGAACGTTCTTTTTGGGCGATTTCCAGCGACCGCAATTTCTGGTAAACTTCGTCGGTTATTTTTTCGTTACTGTCGATGATTCGTTCATCCTGCTCAACATAGCCGCGGGTTAGCGGCACATCATGAACGGCTTCTTCTTTACGCGTTTGGGTAATTTTTTCGTTGTAATTCAGGTTCGGAATCAGAAACCCCGGCAAAATTTGCTCTGCCAAACGAAGCACCCGCTGGTTTTGGGGGAACTGGTTTTGCAGTTGGCTTTTTACCAGATTGTTTGCCTCGCGGATTTCCAGCAAATCTTCCGGATTATAAGTTGTTTCGATACTGTTTTCGGACACAACGATTTGTTTTTCCTGAAATTCCGCTTTGCTGCGATCGAGAATGCCGGTTGTATACATCTGGCTTAAATTGTTGCGAACGACTTTGAACCAGCCCGATAACAGGTTTTCCCGCTGAAGCTCATACAAATCCAGAAATGCATCAAAATTTAATTGAAGCGAATATTTTATGTTGAGCACCTGCAAAAAACTATCGACCGGAACTTTTGTGTTTCGGGTGAGCGTATCATCGCGCTGCTGACCATCCAGATTGTTGCGTTTTAGAAAATTAACCAGCTCTTCCTGAAATTGCTTTAGCGTCAGCGATTGGCGGCTGAGGATATCCGGGTTGCGATCGAACAGAACGGGCACGCTTAAATTGGCTTGTTGGCGTTCCTTTTCCAACTCATCCGGTGTTTTTTGGATGGCAAATTTGAACGGGGCAATAATTTCTTCCGGCGCGATGCTGTTTACGTTCAGATTGCTGTATTCGAACGGGCGTTCAGCAGGCATCAGCCACAGTGTGGCAATTACCAGCACGCTGATAAAAATAAATTTTAGCAGCAGGTCGTCCAGAGAAACGTTGCGAATTTTGTTTTCCTGAAGGAAGTTAACGAAATTTTTCCAGCGTTTATGCCAGTTTTTCATTCCTTAAAAATCCTATTATCCTGAAAAAAGATATAATAAAATAACAAAAATAAGCGCGAAACCAGTGCATCGCAATGGTTATTCTCAATATACGCTAATTTAATTTCGGATAGTTGTGAGATATAAATTAATTGCTGAGGCAGGAAATTGCTTCAATTATGGTACCGGCGACGGTTCGATAAGCCGAATTCTGTCTCCGGTTGACCGGAGGGCGATCATTTATCTAAGCGATCCACCCGGAAGTTCACCCCGGCAAGCCGGGGAACGCAGCGAGCAGCCACGTTTTTCGCGAACGAAAATTCTACCCTATTTGATCTTGCGCCGAATGGGGTTTGTCCGGCCCGGTCATTGCTGATGCCAACGGCATTTCCTTTCGGAAACCGGCCGGTAGGCTCTTACCCTGCCATTTCACCCTTATCCCGGAAAACCGGGACGGTATCGTTTCTGTGACACTTTCCGTCATTTATCGCTTGGGCAATAAATGCCCCGGATTCTCTCCGGGCATTCTGCTCTGTGGCGTTCGGACTTTCCTCGCCGGATAGCTGTTGCCAGAAACCCGGTGCGATCGCCTGAACCGTCGCTAATACCAATTTATTCTGTTTCGTCCCAAACCAAAATGCGTCCGCAATGTTCGCAGTTGTACAAACGGTTTGCTTTGCGAATTTCAACGATGCGCTGTGGCGGTAATGCAGAAAAACAACCACTGCAGGAATTTCGTTTGACGGGAGCTACAGCCAATCCGGCTTTTGCTTTACGAATGCGTTCATACATCCGTAAATAACGGGTGTCTATTTTGGCTGCCAATTCATCACGCATCCGTTTCAGGCGCGATTCTTCAGCTTCGGTATAATCGTTGATTTCTGAAAGCTCGTCGCGATTTGTGGACAATTGTTCATCGAGATTCCCGACTTCGCTACCCAGTTGTTCAATCTCCGATTTTACCCGCTCCTCTTCTTCCATCGATTGAATAATCTTGTTCTCGAGGCTCTCAATTTCCATCTTTTTCGTGTCAATTTCGAGCGTCAAGGCATCATATTCTTTGTTGTTTTGGACATGATACAGTTGTTCTTCATACTTCTTTAGCTGTTGCTTGCTGGCCTCTATTTCTTTCTCAAAAATCTTCCGGTCTTTGTGCAATTTTTGCGTTTGTTCTTCCAACTCCGTGGAGCGACTCTTTTTTTGATGCAAATCGCTATCAATTTGTTTAATAACAGTGGGAAGATCGCCTTTTTGCAGTTCCAGGGTATTTAGGCGATTGTCATACTCCTGTAATTTGATTAAATCTGCCACCAATTCTTTCATACACTAACCTCCTTTCCGGTCGAATACTGAGATAACGGGGCCACCGGCATAAAAAAAGGTGCACTCGTTTTAGCGGGTGCACCTACTGTATCTTTTAATTATTTGTTATCGATATTTTGAAAAAAACTAGTGATCGCATGATCTGCGAAGTATACTGCAAAACTATCTCCTCATTTCAAAAGTGGGCCCACCAGGACTTGAACCTGGGACCGTCCGATTATGAGTCGGATGCTCTAACCAACTGAGCTATAGGCCCAATTAACTCAATTGCAAAAATGAATTTATGTATGGCAGCCTAAAAAATCAAGCGACATTTTACAATTCCGAATTATGTTATTCGGATAATACCATGTTTATTTTTTTTGAGCCTTTTCGTACAGTTTAAGATAATCTTTTGCAGTTGTCTCCCAGGAAAAATCGGTTTTCATGGCGTTTCGCTGAACGCGTGCCCAGGCTTTTGCGGAATCCCGGATTTGCAGTGCATTCTGGATGGCTTCCAAAGCGATTTCGGCAGTTGGTGAATCGAAGCAGAAGCCGTTGCCTTTTCCGTTTTCGATGGAAAATTGGTGAATGGTATCTGCCAGGCTGCCGCTGTGCTGGACTACCGGAATCGCACCATAGCGCATGCTGTTCAAATGAAATTGTTCGCCGGCGGATATTTCCGATGGGATAAAGGTGATATCCGCACTGCCAAGCAGCAAGTGGGCGATGCGTTTATCCATACGTTCCCGGAGTGCCAGTTTGCCGGGAAATTGTTTCTGCAGATCTTTTAGTTCGGTAATCGAGCGAAATTCTCCGGTGTTTAGCACAACGGCTTGCACATCGTCTTTCAGCAATCCCGGTAACGTTTCCTGCACCAACCTTACGTCATCCGCAATCTGGAAGTTAAGCATTACGCCAACCAACGGAATTTTGCTGTCATCGTTAAGTCGCAGTTCGGTTGCGAGTGTGGATTTGTTTTCCAGCCGCTTCGCGAGTGTTTTTGCATCGAATTGGGCGGTGAGCAGCTTATCTTCGAGCGGATTCCAGGTTGCGTAATCTGCCCCGGAGGCAATCCCGAAAATATCTTTTTTGCGTTTTTTGAGCACTTCTGCCATTCCGAATGCCGGATCGCCATTGGCGAGCAGGTTGGTAGTGAGGCTGCTGCTGGTCAGGTTGATAATGTCTGAAAAGAGTAACCCGCCTTTCAGAAAATTCAGTTTTCCTTCCAGTTCCAGTGCTGCGCCGCTTTTTACATGTTCGCTGTCGATGCCAATGGTTTTAGCGATTTTTTTATCAAATACACCTTGTTGCGAAAGGTTGTGCACTGTGAGAACCGTGCGGGTGTTTTCGAAAAATTCGTCATCTTTGTAAAGCGTTTTCAAATAGAATGGAATGAGCGCCGTGCTCCAGTCTGCACAATGGATGATATCCGGTTGCCAGTAAAGCAGCTTTAGCGTTTCCAGTACGGATTTGCAAAAAAAGCCGAAGCGTTCCGCGTTGTCTTCATATGGTTCGCCGGATTGCGGATCGACATAAAATCCTTTGCGGTCAAACAGTTCCGGAACGGATAAAAAATAAACGTGAACTTTGGAATTGGGTAAAAATGCCGTTTTCCCGTTGCCAACCCGGGTGGCGTCACCCAGTTGTATGTTTACTTCCCGAAGGCGAATCACTTCGCGCAGGACATATTTTCGGTCGTTGATCGATTTGTATTTGGGCATCATCAAACGAATGTCCTGCTCCATTTCTTTTAACGCCGTAGGCAACGCGCTGGACGTTGCAGCCAGTCCGTTGGCGATCGATGTTTTGGCAAAGGGAGTAATTTCCGATGAAACGTAGCAGACTTTAAACGACTTCATTTACATTCCTCTTAATGGTAACGATTTTGTGACAATTTCCCGTAACTGCTGTGCGGCATGTTCGGGAGATGTCGAATTGATGTACACGCCACTGCTTTGTTCAAATCCGGCCACAAATGCCAGTCGTGGCAGAATTTCCAAATGCCAGTGATAGTGTTCCGTATCTGCCGATTGGAGCGGGGCGGTGTGTAATATCATATTGTAGGCAGGATTGCTGAGCAATGTGTCCAGCCTTTGGATAATGTCTTTCAATACGATCGATAGTTCACGCAATTTTTTCTCTCCGGCCAGTTCGAAATGCGCCAGGTGAGCTTTGGGCAAAATCCAGCATTCGTATGAAAACCGTGCAGCATAAGCCGAAATTACCGAAAACAATTCACCCTCAATAATTACGCGATCCTTATTTTTTAGTTCCTGCTGATGCAGGTCGCAAAAAATACAGCGGTTGTGATGTCGAAAATGTGTTTCTGCCGCATCCAGCTCTGTTTGAACAACTTGCGGGATAAACGGCAATGCCATCAGTTGTGAATGCGGGTGGTGCAGCGTTGCGCCCGCCAAATAACCATGATTTTTGAAAATCTGGACATACTGCCAGCGTGTATCTTGTTTGATCGATCGGATTCGTTTCTGATACGCCCGGAGCACATCAAAAATCTGCCCGGTATCCATTGTTGAAAATTTTTCTTTGACATCCGTCGATTCGATAATTACTTCGTGAATACCGCTTGCCGGAATATTCGAAAACCATTCGTCGCTCTGCATATCACCGGTTTTCGTATCGCCATTTGTGTGGATGGCAGGATACTTGTTTGGTACAACCCGTAATGACCAGCCCGGTGTATCTGGCAATGTTTCCGGCAATCGAAAGGCCAGCACTTCCGGCGGGGTTTGCGCTTCGTTTCCCGGCGAAAAAGGCGAATCTTGATTGGGATTGTGCTGTATGTGCGTCAAAAACTCCGATGGTCGGCTTCCACGGTCAGTCGATATAATGACCCATCTACCGGAGATGGGATCTTTGCGAAATTCTGGCATGCCCTACTTGTTTATTTAATCCTTATAACAAAAATATTTTAAAATTTACGCAAATAACGCTGTATAATCAAGTTTTAAAATTTGCGCACAAAGGCAGGAGATGCCAGATTATTGCTCTCCAAACAATAATTCCAAATGATTTTCCAGGCGTTTCGCCCAGTCTTGTTCGGCATGGCGGTGATTTCGAAAATATGAAAAATAAATCGTGTGGTGCGCCATAAATCCTTTGAAACGGAGGGTGCGCAACACGCGTTTGCAGCCGCGATGCAGCAGGCGTTCCCCGCCGATACCGCCGCAATCCATAAAAATTTTGAGCGGTTGCGCCGGTAACGCGCTCTTTTTGATTTGCCGGATAGCCTGATTTTTCCGGAATATAAATGATGGCGAAAGGCAGCTGGCCATCCCAAAAATATCCGGGTGATGCCAGGCCAGCAGAAAAGAAACCAACCCGCCCATCGATGAGCCGATGGTTGCGGTGTGTGCCCGCCCCGGCAATGTCCGGTAATTGCTGTCGATCAGCGGTTTGACGGTTTCCACAACAAACCGCCGATATGCTTCGCCCAGCGGCGATGCGGAGTATTCCTCCAGCCGGTCGTTTGTGTTGTAAATGCCAACAATAATGATGTCGCGAATGCGACCTTCCCGGATGAGCCGGGTTGCGGTTTCATCGGCTTGCCAATCGTATCCGGTGTATGCGGTAATCGGATCGAACACGTTTTGCCCGTCGTGCATGTATAAAACCGGATAGTGTTTGTCGCTGTTCGTCGCATAACTTTCCGGCAGCCAGACAATCAAATCGCGCTGTGCGAGTATGCCGTCGCTGAGATCCCGGTGATATTTTACCGTTCCGGTAACGCGGGTGTGGACGGTTTTTTCGGCGTTTTGCCGGGCAATATCCCGCCATGTGTCCACTTCCTGCGAAATGGTGACGTCGCTGTCTACCAGAAAGCGGAAATTGCCGACCGGAGTTCCGGATTCATCTGCCGCTTCGGAATCCCAGCTGCCGCGCGTGAATTTGTATTCGATTTCTATATTTTTGCGGAACTGGAATTCGCGAATCCAATAGCCGTCACCTTCCGGGTTTGGCACCATCGGGATGGCATCCGGGCGCCAGTTTCCCAATTGTTCGTGATTTCCAACGATGAAAACTTGTTCGTCATCGGGCAGCAAGTTCGGTTTTACGCGAATAGTAACAGATTGTTTTTTCTGCATTTGTATCCATATTTGTTTATGTTCAAAAAAAGGAAATGAAAATAAAATCCGCGTCAGATAATTCAAAACGTTTTTACATTTCGATAAAAATTGCGGCAAATGCGTTGATTTGCGGAACCACAAACCGGCTTCCGGGTTATAATTAGCCGGATTTTGAAGCGGATAAAAGAAATCCACCTTTGAAATATAAAGTTTATTTACTTATATTCGCTGCTTTGTATATCAATCTACAGAAGGGAAAGTATTGATTCAGATTAACAGCACATCATCAATCCGCCGCCGGATTTGGCAAATTGCGACACTTTGCTTTGTTTTAAGCGCTTTTTGGGCTTGCGAAGAGAATCCGGAAGCAGTGAATTTGAACGACAGCAACGCCGAACTGGTAACGGACACACTTTACGCCACATCTGATGTAACTTTCGTAAGAAGCCGGGAAACGCTGACCACATTGAGCACCAGCAAATTGCTGATCGGTAATTTTGCCGATATCACCTGCCGCCCGTTGATGCGTTTTATCTCCCTGCCGGAAAGCATTGCCGTTTTCGACAGCGCATTTATCGAGCTGAAAACCGGCAGATTTATCGGCGATGCGATGGCAACAGGGTTTACCGTAACCGCATATCCCATCACTGAAGAATGGGTTGCAGATACATCCGCGATCTGGCGGGATAACGATTTCAATTCAAATATTGATATCGCGCAGCCGCTCGGCGAGTTTACGCTGGCACCCGAAGACAGCCAGATTGTCCGGATGCGCCTGAACCAAACCGGGCTGAATTTTTTCCAGGGTTGGGCAGATACCAGCAGCGGCATCGATAATCACGGAATGGGTTTTGGTTTCAATTCTGCAAATTTTATGGTCGAAATTCTTGCCCGCGATTTATCGGGAAGCTCCGGACCAACCCTCTATTTGCACTACACAGACAGTATTCCCAAAGTTGACACATTGCTCGTTGGGCTGGATGTTTATCTCGACGAAGGTCAGGTACCCACTCAACCCAACCGGATTTATACCTCAACGTTGCGCAGCAGCTACGTTTCGCTTATGAAATTTAACGTCGGATCGCTGTGGAGCGATTATCCCGATGGCGTGATTGTCGAAAGCGCCGCGCTGGAGCTTTCCATCGATGGCGATGATTCGTTTTACGACACCGGGTTTCTGGAATTGTTACCGCTCGCCGATTCCAGCGGATTCACATCGGATAATTACACCATTAATAACGATTATCTGAACTCGATTGGCAGCGAAATTTTACTCACGCGATTCAACGCCGATTCAACCCGGTTGCTCAACGCATCCGAAACGGAAGAACGAGAGCTTGCAGCCAATTATATTCAGCCGCTGTTGAACGATTCCACAACATTTGCCGGATTTTATATCTCGGATTTCAGCCCGACAGCCACACTGCGCAAATTTTCATTTTACCGCTTTAATGATGCGGATATTTCCAAACGCCCACGGCTGATTCTCCGGCTGCTAAAATTACCGCAGGAACGTTTGTAATCAGAAAAAAAGATTATCACGAGGATGGAATGAAGCAAATTTTGCTCAACACAATTGTATGTATCACCTTTAGCGCCGTGGGTTTTTCGTTGTTTGGCGGTTCCTATTTTTCCACAAAGTCGAAAGGCATTGGCATTCGCCAATACAACACCGGCGTTCGCGGAATGGGAATGGGTTTTACCGGCATCGCATCTGCGGATAGTTTACAGCTCAACAGTTTTGCGCTTACCCAGTGGCGTTATATCTCAACCACGCGGGCAACAATCGGTATTTCCTATCAGGGCATCAGTTCGGATTTTGATGGCGGTGCGGAAGCCTACAATTCCACTGCGGATTTTGGCGGATTGAACCTTGCAGTGCCGCTCGTTTCCAAAAAATGGGCAATCGGTTTATCTATTTCGCCCTACGCTGAAATGGATTTTAAAACAAACAACACCATCACCAGCGACGGTGAAACGTTTACCCAAATCAGTTCCTACACCGGAAATGTGTCCCGGGCGCAGTTTAGTTTGGCATGGGCGCCGACGCCGAGCTTCGGTATCTCTGCAAACTACAGCTATTTTTTCGGATCGCTGAACGATCAGTACGATTTCGATTTTGAGGATAACAGCTTTCGGGATACCAGTCACAAAATCACCTACCGTTTTTCCGGTCCCGGATTTGGCATCGGTGCGGATTGGCAGCCCATTTCCCGCGCCAGAATTGCCGGATTTGTGGATTTCCAGCCATCGGTCGATTTGGCGGTAAGTTACACATCCACATTACAGATTTCCGACGACGAAGAACGCAATTTCGATTCCTTTCCGCTTCAGTTTGGCATCGGTAGTGCGTTCGATCTCGGAAAGGGTTGGAACGCCGCAATCGATTACACCAGCCAAAACTGGGCAGATGCACTTACCGTTCCCAATGCCGATTTTGATACCTGGCAACTGTTTGGTGTCGGGTTTGAACGGGAAGCAAAGCGCGAACGAAAAGCCGGTTTTTTGGGCGGAAATGATTTGCGCGCCGGATTTTCAGCTGCAAAACTCGGATACAAATTTAACGGAAACACGGTTTCCGAATATGCGCTTCATCTGGGAATGGGATTCCCGTTTGGTTTCTATACCAATCGCTTTGATGTCGCGTTTGTCGGCGGATTTCGCGGTGATCTGACCAAAAATCTAGCTGAAGAACGCTTTATAAAAATGAATATATCGCTTTCGATCGGCGAACAATGGTTCCAGAGAATCAGATAAACACCAGCCATTTTTTGCTTGTCTATTTACATCGATTGGCGTATTATAACGGTGCGTTCCTACGTAAAACAATACGGTGTTTTTGCGGTAATTAACGAGGAGGAATATCGAGAAAATGAAGTCAACGCAAGGTTTTTTATTATTTTTGGCGACAACATTGTTGATGATAAACATATCCGGGTTTGCCCAGGAAGAAGAATCCGAACCCGCTGATTGTCGTCCCGCCAGCCTTGAATCGCCGTACGATAAATTTAAAGACGACAGCCTCGATCCCCAGCAGGTGAACATTTGGTATAGCTACGCTTACGAAAATTACAAACATGAGCAGTGGGAAAAAGCCGTTTCTTATTACTGGAAAGTAATGGTAAACGACCAAACCGGACGTCTGGAAAAAGTAACCTACGGCAAACTGGTCGATTGTTACAAAAATATCGGTAAAACAGCCAGCGACAACAAAGTATATCTGGACAGCACATTTTTGGTTATTTATCGCGGGCTGGAAAAATATCCGGATAACGCCAGCCTCCATTTCCATGCCGGCAACCTGCATCGCGGGCTCGGGCAAAGCGAATGCGCCATTCCGCATTATCAGGAAATGGTCAAAGCATATCCGAAAGAAGTAAATTATCTGAAAGCACTGGTTGACCTTTATTTGGATGTTGATGACGAACAAGCCATCGACGCCCAGAAAAAAGTGACGGAAATGGATCCTTCACTGGAAGAGCAGCTCAAATACAAAAATATTTTGGAACGCTTTGGTCGCGATCCGATGAAAGCCGTTGTCGAAGCTTTTGAAAAAGACAGCACCAATTTGACCGTCTGCATTAACCTGGCAACCGAAGCGTTGCAACGGGGCAGCTACGAACTGGTGTTGCGCGCTGCTGCCGCAGGATTGAAAATTGAATCCAACAATGTTCCGCTGCTGGATTCCCAGGCGAAGGCTTTCGAAGGTTTGGGCAGAATGAACGATGCCATATCCAGCTATCGAGAAATTACCAATGCCGATCCGGACAATGTAAATGCGTATTGCTCTCTGGCGTTGGCTTATGCCAGTGTCAAAAATTTTTCCGCGGCAAAATCGCAGGTGAACAAAGCTATTTCGATGGATTCCCAAAACGGATTGCCGTTTATCACGCTCGGGCAAATTATTGAAGAAGCGATCGATTATTGCTCCAACAAACGCGGCAAAAACGAATACAATTATGATGATAATCTGGCATTCGAAATCGCCGGACGTGAATATGCCAAAGCCAAACGCGACCCGAATTACGCGGCGCGTGCCGATAGCCGCATTAATGCGCTGAAGCCGTTTTACCGCACCAAAGAGCAAGTTTTTCTTCGCCAGAACAACACGACCATCAAAGATGCCTGCTACACAAGCTGGTTATCTTATTAAAAATATGTGATTTAAACAAAATTGCTAAAACTCCTGCATTTGCATCCTGCAGGAGTTTTTTTATTTCTGCCAATGTGCCGGACAAGATGAAAGATTCTTTTTCGGTTATGAAAAAACCGAAATCATACCTATTTTTACAAATTATTCGTAAATGAAATAATGCCAAATCGAAAGCAATGGAGCAGCCATGTTAGATCATTTGAAAGCGTTCGATCCGGAGGTGTTTGCGGCAATTCAGGGAGAAGTTCAGCGGGAAAATACCACGCTGGAATTGATCGCATCGGAAAATTTTGTTAGCCAGGCCGTGCTGGAAACCGCCGGTTGTGTGATGACCAATAAATACGCCGAAGGCTACCCGTCCAAACGGTATTACGGCGGTTGCGAATTTGTGGACATAGCCGAAGACCTTGCACGGGATCGCGCCAAAGCGCTGTTCGGTGCGGAATATGCGAATGTTCAACCGCATGCCGGTGCGCAGGCAAATCAGGCGGTGTATTTCACATTTTGCCAACCCGGCGATACGGTTTTGGGAATGAATCTCGCGCACGGCGGTCATTTGACCCACGGCAGCCCGGTTAATTTTTCTGGCAAACTATACAATATTGTCCCTTACGGCGTCGGTAAAGATACCGGGCGAATTGATATGGATGAGGTCGCCAAAAAAGCCCGCGAGCACAAACCGCGATTAATTATCGTTGGTGCCAGCGCATACAGCCGTTTTTATGAATTTGATAAATTCCGGGAAATTGCCGATGAAGTGGGTGCGATTTTATGGGCAGATATTGCCCATCCGGCCGGACTCATTGCTGCCGGTGTGCATCCCTCGCCGATTCCGTTCTGCGATGTCGTAACCACTACTACCCACAAAACCCTGCGGGGTCCGCGCGGTGGGATGATTTTGATGGGCAAAGATCGCGAAAATAAAATGGGCATTGTCGCACCGAAATCCGGGCGGGTGAAAATGCTTTCCGAAATAATGGACAGCACCGTGATGCCAGGGATTCAGGGTGGACCGCTGATGCACATCATCGCTGCGAAAGCTGTTGCATTTAAAGAAGCATTGCAGCCGGAGTTTAAAGCTTATGCCAAACAGGTGATCAAAAATGCGCAAGCTTTGGCAAGTGCACTGGTGGAAAATGGTTACAAAATCGTTTCCGGCGGAACAGAAAATCACGTGATGCTGGTCGATTTGACCGAAAGCGGCGTTACCGGCCGCGATGCGGAAGATGCGCTGCACGAAGCAGGAATTACCGTGAACAAAAATATGGTGCCGTTCGATTCGCGCAGCCCGTTTGTCACCAGCGGCATCCGGTTGGGCGCCGCCGCGCTGACCACTCGCGGATTCACTGAAGATGAAATGAAACGCATTGCACAAATGATCGATCGGGTGCTCAAAAATGTGGGCAACGAAACGGTGTACGCCCAGGTTCGCGGCGAAATCGCCGAAATGTGCAAAGGTTTCCCGCTGTATGATTTTGGAAAAATGAAATCGTAAGTTGAGCTAAAACATAGGTTTATTGCGAAAGCGCCATGAATAGTGGCGCTTTTTTTATGCCGAAAATTTGTTGCGGATACGGTCGCCGGTGAGATGCGCCAGCACGTCCATCGCCTGGCAGGAATTGTCGCCGTAATCCACCGTTACTTTGCCGATAGCGCGGGCGGCGGCAACGCTGCGTTCGTACAGCGGTTTGCTGCGCTGCCCAATCATCAGTAACGCGCTATTCATTCCATCTTTTACAAAATTTTCCTCCGTTTGCAACTCCCGTTCGATGCGTTCGATATAGGGCAAAAAATAGTCATCGGGCAATTTTTTGTCATTTTTGGCGATCTGGTAAAGCAACTGGAAGCCGCAACTGCGTTTCAGGCTGTCGCTGTTGGTCATCCAATCTTCGGCAAGCGGCACCAAAAATCCGACTTTTGGGAGAAGCGTGCTGCAATACACGTGCGTCAAAGACCAGGGTGTAAGCTCTGCAACCTGCCGGTCAACCTGTTCACGGGTAACTTGTTTCGCTTCATCAATCAGAATTGCCAATATTTTTGCGTCATAGTTGGTTTCATGCCACAATTCCATTGCCAGTTCGTGATTTTTGCCAACCTGTTTGGCCAATTTTTTGAGTTGGGTTAACCCGATGCCATAAGCTGCTCAAACCAGGAATTTGCGGTGATTTTTCCCAATAGCCACACCACGTTCGTTGCGGTTTTCTGTAATAATTGCAAAACATCTGTTCCGGTCATTTGGTCTCCGGATTTTTCGATTTGAAAAATAAACCATTTTTTCAACCGAATCAATTGCGGTGGATAAAAAAGCCGCCGGAAAATCCGGCGGCTCGAATAAAAATAGAAAGCAAATTTAATTCAGGCTATTGCACGAAAATAGCTTTTGCCTGGTTCGCTGCTTCAACAGAGAAATTGCTCATCTGTGCACCGGTATATGTCCCCGGAAATCATCGGCATTAACCAGTGGTATGGAAATATCTGCTGAGAGTGAGTTCTTTTGATGATTTCGTTGGCAATGATGGCATAACCTGCACTGTTGGGATGACACCGTCCAAGCTGAAAGCGGTATTCGCCGGATCGAGAAAAACAAATCTGCCGCTAAATCCATCGATGCCGATTGGTTCAGTTCGGTCAATTTGGCGTTTGCATCTACCAGGGATTCCGGCAGCGGCTGCAATGCCGAAATGATTTGATTAAACTCCGCAACCGCCTGAATCAACGCAGTTTCTTCGGCTGCAGTAATCGTCAGGCTGTCGGAATTGAAATGCCGCTGGGGGTTAATCCCTGCGATCATCCCCTGAACGGTTGCCTGTGCCTGCGCTGCGGCAACTGCCTGCGGCGTGCCAAGGCTGATTAACAGGATGGCAATTGCGGCTGAATCAGGAATGCCCAATCCGTTTGCCCGATATTCGCCGATAAACGGCAGAAGAATATGTTTGATGGTGCTGCCGGTTTCTGCTGTAATTAAAGGCAGATACAACTCGCCTGCACCCGGATCAAAATCTACGGGTTGGGAAGTGGATCAAATACAACCGGAACCGGGCTGCCGATGCCGGGACGTTCTTTATAGATAGCCCGTCGAGGATATTGACGTAAGGAATATCAGTAACGTTGGGAATGTTTAATAAAACGATGCCGACGTTTCCATCGCGGATTTTGCCAAGTTCCTGAATCAGTTTGGTATAATCTGCCTGAAAATTGGCGATGGTGATTTGTCAGGTCGCCGCCAGCAAGGGCTGCGCCCAAAACATCGTTGTTACCCAGCCAGGCACCACAAGTGTCGGATTCAGAATTTTGGCTGTTCCACCTGAGTCATATTGGCAAATTGGGATTGCGCAGGATGAGGTCAAAGAATGGATTATTGCCTGCGCTTGCCGCGCCGGTGGCATTGAGTCCCTGATTTAAGTTTGCACCGGGAATGCCAAGATTGTCATACGGACGTGCGAGGGTTGCATTTTGAGCAGTGCTAATGGATTGGTATGTCCGCGTGTGCAATTGTCCGGTAGCGGAATTAAATCCAGCACGCCAACGCCCGGTGTGCTGCTGATACCGGGATTGCCGATCAGCGGTTGCTCGAAATGTTCCGATTTTCCCATTTGCCGGGCGATGAGCGCCGGAAAACTGTTTACCTGAAAATCTTCGCTAAACCGCCGGATTGAAAACCGGCAGTCAGGCTGTTGCCGATAAACACTACTTTGTTTAATGCCAGTTGATCTTTTTAATGGTAGTAATTTCAGGCTGGGTCGGGTCTTTCAGTTCACAGGCAGTAAACACGACCAGCACAGCAAATAATATAAAGGTCAGAATTTTTTCATTTTAGTTCTCCTAAATATAGAATTTTCAATCGTGTTTGTATTAGCGAATCTGGTAACCAAAACTCAGCATGAATAAATCTGCCCGGGAATTATATTCGCCATTAAAGCCGTTGTCGTTTTGCCAACGCCGTCTTCGACGGTGGAACGTTTGCCAATGTCCACAAACATATATCCGGCGTCCACATTAAATTTGCCTGCTTTATACCCAACACCAACGGAATAGTCGTTGCGGGTGTCGTCCGGCAGCAACGGGCTGACAGATTGGATCGGCTGCGGAGTTTTATCATAAATATACCCGGCGCGTAATTGCCAGATTGTGTTCAGGTCATAATGGGCGCCCAACCGGATTTGATAAGAATTCTCGTAATCTTCCGGGATGGTTTGATTCAGGCGGGCATCATCGAACAAAAGGTCGATTTTCTTCGAATACGCTCCAGTTATACCAGGCATAGCCAATTTCTGCGCCGAAATTATCCATAAATTTATAATAGATACCTGTTGCCAATATATTGGGAATATCGATAAGCTGCCTGCCTTTTTGGTCAACAAACAGTCCATTGGCCAATGCTGCTGTTTTGGATCAAGGTTATCAAAACCGTAAAATCTGCGGTTGCTTCATTAAACTCGGTTGTTACGGAGTGGCTGTAGCTTAGTCCCAGCCCTAACCGATCTGTTTTGTACATTAAACCGCCTGAAAAACCAAACGTCGGGTCGCCGCCCCATCCAACTCAACGGTACCAACTTCTGTGCCGGTTCCGCCAACACCTTCCGTATTGAAAAGGAGGATATTCCGTTGTAAATTTACATTGGAAAAAATAATCTGTGCCCCAACGCCGATGCTCAGATTTTCGTTTATCCGGTAAGAAACTACGGGTGTCAAATAAAAAGTTTGCAAGGTCACATCCTTGGAAATAAAACGCCCCGGAAAATCATCTTTCCATGCCACACCCAGTCCAAAGGGGTTGGTTAATGAAATACCAGCCGCAAACTTGTCTGTAAGCTGGTGAGTCAGGTGGATACCCACCGGCGGGAAAAACTGATCTTTTCCTTTGTGGATCGTCTGGTCAAAAACCGGGTCAGCGCCAATAAAACGGGATTTGGCAGCGATACCCGTAATACCGCCATAAAAGTGCGTCCCCTTTAAAAAACCAAGCCCTGCAGGGTTATAAAACAGCGTGGATGCATCATACGCCTGTGCAACAACGGCATTTCCCATTGATGCGGAACGCGCCCCAAATTCACCAATGCTAAACCCGCCAGCCATCAGCGAGCTGCTGAGCAACAGGCAGGCGATTGTTGAAAATAAAGATTTACCCATCATTTGTCCTCCAATAACAGTTGACCTAATTGAGAAATCATTTTTAATACGGATTTCCGTTAAGTTAATAATGTATAAGAATACGATTAGAAAATTTTGTGAAAAATTAATCAAAATGCAATGAAAATAGAACAAAGTGCAGTGAACGAATGGCAACTAGAAACACCCGCCACCGATATCAAATATTACCATAATCTGTTTGAATTTACCCCGGTTTGGGGTTAATTTTGAACTTTATGATTTAAAATATTACGCATGTAAACAAAAATATGCAGTTATCTGCCAAATGCAGACTAAGAAAGGAGTTGTTTATGTCTCGTGCGCCAAAAAAATTGGCTATTTTAGTGGGTGGGGGACCTGCGCCGGGTATCAATAGTGTTATCAGTGCTGCCACCATTCGCGCCATTCTGGAAGGTGTGGAAGTTGTTGGTGTTTTAGACGGATTCAAATGGTTAATGCAGGGAGATATCGATCATACCCGCGAATTGACAATCGATAACACCAGCCGGATTCATTTCCGTGGTGGATCATATATTGGCATTGCCCGCGATAACCCGACCAAAGACGACAAACATCTGGAAAATACCGTAACATCACTGTTGCGTTTGAATGTGGATAAGTTGATCACCATTGGTGGTGACGACACCGCATACAGCGCGCTGAAGGTGGAAGAAATGGCTGCCGGTCGCATCCGGGTTTGCCACGTTCCCAAAACCATCGATAACGATCTGGATTTACCGCACGGCATTCCCACATTCGGCTACCAAACCGCCCGGCACATCGGCGTGGAAATTGTCAAAAGCCTGATGGTAGATGCCCAAACCACATCCCGCTGGTATTTTGTGGTATCCATGGGTCGCAAAGCCGGGCACCTGGCATTGGGCATCGGGAAAGCTGCCGGCGCAACGCTGACGCTTATTCCCGAAGAATTCCCGAACGAAACCATCCGGCTGGATCAAATGGTGGATATTCTGGTTGGTGCCATCATCAAACGGATGAGCTACGGCCGTTCGGACGGTGTGGCCATCATCGCAGAAGGTTTGGTGGAACGGCTGGATCCGGCTGATCTGGAAGTGCTGCTGAATGTGGAGCGCGATGCGCACGATAACGTCCGGCTTGCCGAAGTGAACTTTGGTGAAATCCTCAAATATCACGTTCAGGCAAAATTGAAAGAACTTTCGCTGAAAACCACGATCGTTGCCAAAAATATCGGCTACGAACTTCGCTGCGCCGATCCCATTCCGTTCGACATGGAATACACCCGCGACCTCGGTTTTTGCGCCGCCCAATTTGTGCTGGAAGGCGGCAACGCGGCAATGGTTTCTATTCAGGAAGGGCATTTTGTGCCGCTGTATTTTAAAGATATCATCGATCCCACAACCAAACGCACCAAAGTGCGGATGGTGGATGTCAGTGCGGAATCGTTTTTTATCGCCCGGCGATACATGCTTCGCCTGAATAAATCCGATTTCGAAGATCCGCATGAATTGGCAAAATATGCCGCTACCTGCGGGATGTCGCTCAAAAATTTTGAGAAGCGTTTCCGCAATATCATCGATAACGACAAACTGTATCAGGTAAAACAGCGCGTCCGCAAAGATGACAGTAATGAGAAAGATATCATCAAAGCGACGGTAACGGAAAGCAATCTCGTTTACGAACAGAAAGCCAAAAAGAAACCGGATAGCGAAAAGAAGGCGGACACCGAAAAGAAAGGCTGATTCGCCATAGCCAACGTTCGGATAAATGCCCGGATTCTGCCGGTTAGCGGCAGCGCCGGGCATTTCCGTAATTACCCCTTCATCAGTTGAAAAGGAATCCAAACAGAAATGCATGTTATTGACGCGCTGAAAAATGCCAAAAAAATGTTGATTTCATTGGAGATAACGCCGCCAAATAAAGGCACGAGCATCGATGAATTATACACAACGCTGGATGAATTAATGCCGTTCAATCCGGCGTTTATTAACGTTACTTATCACCAGCCGCAGGTGGTTTACGAAGAAATTGACGGGGTTATTCACCGGGTGCCGAAACGCAAAAAACCGGGAACGGTGGGGATTTGCGCATCCATTGCCAACCGCTATAATATTGATATGGTCCCGCATTTTAGCTGCGGTGGTTTCGATAAATACGAAACCGAAGATGCGCTGATCGATCTGCATTACCTCGGTTTGCACAATATTCTGGCGCTACGCGGCGATCCGCCGTTGGGCTACAACCAGTTTATTCCGGAAAAAGGCGGGCACCGGTTCGCGTGGGAATTGGTCAAACAAATCACCGATATGAACCGCGGATTATACATCGAAGATCTGGAAGATCCGCAGCCAACCAATTTTTGCATCGGCGTTGCCGGATATCCGGAAAAACATTTTGAATCGCCCAATAGCGAAAAAGATTTGCTGCACCTCAAAAAGAAAGTGGAACAAGGGGCGCATTACATCATCACCCAAATGTTTTTCGATTTTTCGTATTACAAAAATTTTGTGGAAAAAGCCCGCGATGTCGGCATCACCGTTCCGATTATTCCGGGAATTAAACCGCTGTCCAGCGTTAAACAATTGCACGCTATTCCCCGGACATTCCACGTAACTATTCCCAACGAAATTGTGGACGGAATGGAAGCCGCCAAAACACCGGAGCAAGCTCGCAAGGTTGCCACGGAAAAAATTTCGACGTTGTGCAAACAATTAATCGATTACAAAGTGCCCGGCATCCATTTATACACGATGGGTCGCGGTCGCGCCACCAAAGATTTGTTGATGGCTCTAAACGCCTGACCTGTGATAATTTTGCCGCTACTGTGAGTATTATTCACACCCGCTTTCGGAAAACCGACATCGAAAAATATCAACGCAAGTGATTGAAAAACAGTCGCTTGCGTAATTGTTGATACGGCGTTAAAAAAATGTGGCATTTAATTTGTCCTTTAATCCATGGGAAAACGGAACACAACCAATGGAGGAATATGTCATGAAAACAATGAATCAACACAACAGGTTTGGACTGCCGGTTTTGTTTGTAGTCTTGCTGATATTTTTTGCCGGATGTGATGACAAAGCAGCGACCAATCCGCAGGAGGAAGCGCCGGAAATCCCGCCGCTGTCCACATTTCTGATGGATTTTAACAGCTTCGATACAACAGCCGCATTGCCAAAAATTGGCGGAAATGCCCTTCAGCAACAGGATGCCAACTGGCGTTGGGCGGGTTTCAAAGTGGGTGTCTGGAATGTGGTCATCACGGTTAATCTGGCGATTCCGGTTGCCGCATTTGTGGAATCCTTCAAACACGAACCGGTGCAGCAAAGCGACGGATCGTGGGTGTGGGCATACAATTTTGGCATCGGGAACAGCGCAAAACTGCGCGCATTTGCCGAAAACAACGAGATTAATTGGGAAATGCGCATCACCAAACCCAACCAATACACCGATTTTTTGTGGTTCACCGGCGTGTCCAATCTCACCGCGACCGAAGGCACCTGGCAGTTGAATTTTTCGCCGAATGATCCCAAACCGTATATCGATATTTTGTGGCACCGCAACCCGCAGCAGGGCACAGCGGATGTGCGTTACACAAATGTCATCCCCAACAATCCCGGAAACGGCGGTTATATTTTTTACGGAATTACCAATAATTCCCCATTCAATGCATTTTACGATATTTGGAATGTTGAGCTGAACAACCTGACCAACATCGAATGGAATCGCAGCGATTTTCACGGGAATATCATCGATCCGATGCATTTTGGTGACGCCGACCGACACTGCTGGGATACGCTCGACAACGGGTTGATCGACATCACTTGCCAATAGTCAGTTTTTTGCCACCGCAAAGCGGAGCGGCGATTAACAAAAAGCATTGCACATCCGGTTTGCAGTGATGCGAACCGGATATTTCCCTCGAATAAGACCAGCTACTTTTTTCACATCTCGAAAAAAATCTTGACATTTTCACAATGTTAACCTATATTCGCAGAGCTGTTACAATGTAACGACTCATTTAACCATTAGCGAGATTGTTATGACTTCAGAAAATGTATTTCCCGATCTCTCAAAAGCGGAATACGACATCCTCAGCGTTTTATGGCAGAATGGTCAGCAAAGTGTGCGGGAAGTTCACGATCAATTGAGCGAAACCAACAAATGGGCATATTCCACCACAAAAACAATGATGCGTCGGATGGTGAAAAAGGAATTGCTCGCCCGAAAAAATTTCCACGGTGTGTTCATTTATAAGCCGCTTATTTCAAAGCCGGTGGGATTGGTAAAAATGGTAAAATATTTTGCTGACCGGGTGTTGGAATTGGATTACGGTTCAGTGATCGCTTTGTTTGCCCGCAGTAAACTGGTTTCCGCCGAAGAAATCGAAGAGCTTTCTCGTCTGTTGGCTGAAAACCCGGAAGATGAGGAGAACGAATAATGGCGGACATTATGGTTGGATTCATCATTGTTTGCGATACCATTTTTCACTTTTTGCGACAACAAGCTGTCTATGTGACAATTGTTTTTGTGCCCGTTTTACTGTTGTCGTTGCTTATTCGTAAGCGTTTTCCATTGATGCTCTATGGACTATGGGCGTTGGTTTTGCTCCGGTTTGTCCTGCCTTTGGATATCTCATTTACATACAGCGCGCGTAACGGGCTCGATCAACTGTTGGTATATTTCGAAGATTCCGCCGGAGTGCTTTCGTCATTAAAAAACAATATTCTGACAGATGCAGCTAATCAACAAATGACGATTCAGTCTGGTCAAAATGCAACCGGTGATATTGCGTTGGTTCAGGAAAATCGGACTTCATTTTCCTGGCGCACATATTTTATCATCTGTTGGCTGATCGGTGGCGCATTGTTCGGCGGAATTTTATTCTGGCAGCTTGTTCGAATTAAGCGCTTGGTGCGACGGGCTTCAACAATTCAGGATGCACAATTGCAACTTCTCGTTGAAAATTGGCGACGCCAATTCCGCATTCGCCGATCGATACGGCTTGTTTGTTCGGATGCTTTTCTCTCACCTTTTACGATGGGCGTATTTCACCCGGTAATTTTTTTGCCGACCCAGTTAATCCAAAACGGCCAACTATCTGTTTTAAATGCAGTTATCGCTCACGAAGCAGCGCACATCAAGCGTTTCGATGCCATGTGGATCAAACTGCAAAACCTGGTACACATTATTTTTTTCTTTCACCCGGTTAGCTGGTATGCGATCAGGCAAATGGGTTACGCACGTGAGAGAATTTGTGACCGTATGGTTTTGTCGAAAAATGTAATTTCCGCCAGGGAATATGGAAAAAGTATGCTTCAAATTCTTCAATTAAACCTGTTTGGCGGGGTAACGCCGGAATGGACAGCCGGGTTTGGAAAACAACAAAAACAACTGTTTCAACGCATAAACGATATCAAAAGGGGAAAAACAATGCACACCAGAAAATCCGTATTTGTCACCACATTTTTACTGGTTATGTTGGGATGTTTTTTGCTGCCGATGGCAAATTTATCACCAACATTAAACAAGCTACATGCCGCAGAAGCTGCGGATGAACCGGAAATCAAATGGGTTTTGCCTATCCATCAAGGATACATCAGCTCTGATTTCGGGGATCGCATTCATCCTGTTACCAAAAAGAAACAGTTCCACAGGGGAGTGGATGTTGCTGCACCGAAAGGGATAGCGGTTTTCGCAGCGGCAGACGGGAAAGTTATTTTTTCCGACAGGAAAGAGAAATATGGTTTGCTGGTCGAACTGATGCATCCGGATGGCTATTTAACCCGATACAGCGCGATGGATACGTTGTTAGTTCAAAACGGTCAAATTGTAAAAGCCGGGGAAATGATCGGAAAAGTCGGCAGTACCGGTTTGTCAACTGCGCCGCACCTGCATTTTGAAGTGTTGAATAATGATAAAGCGATCAACCCGGCAAGCCTCATTGATTTTTCAGCGTTTAAAAAAGATCGCGTTAATCATCAGTAGTTGGCACCATTTTCACCTTTCTGCACCAAGTTTGGTGTTGAAAATGCCCATCATGCGGTACGACAAAATACCTGTTTAACAATAACGTTTTGATACGTTGCCATAATTCAGACCTCACGAAAAACCTTGCATATATGCCCCAAAAAGCCTAATTTTTGGGGCTATAAGATGCCAACAGAATTCAAAAAGGAGAGTCCAGTGGCACGTGTTGAACTGCAAAATGTTAATAAATATTACGACAAAAATGTCCACGCGATTAAAAACGCAAACCTTGTTATCGAAGATAAAGAATTTGTAGTGCTGGTCGGGCCGTCCGGTTGCGGCAAATCGACTTTGCTGCGGATGATTGCCGGTTTGGAAGAAATTTCCGGCGGCGATTTGGTGATCGACGGTCGTAAAGTAAACGATGTTCCGCCGAAAGATCGCGATATCGCGATGGTGTTCCAGAATTACGCGCTCTATCCGCACATGAGCGTTTTCGACAACATGGCGTTCGGGCTAAAGCTGCGCAAATTTCCCAAAGAAGATATCCAGAAACGGGTGGAAGACGCATCGGAAATTTTGGGCATCCGCGAATATTTGCAGCGCAAACCGAAAGCGCTTTCCGGCGGACAACGCCAGCGTGTGGCGCTCGGTCGCGCCATTGTTCGCAAACCGAAAGTCTTTTTGTTCGACGAACCGCTCTCCAATCTCGATGCCAAATTGCGTGTGCAAATGCGCATCGAAATCAACCGGTTGCACACCCGCCTGCAATCCACCATGATTTATGTGACCCACGACCAGATCGAAGCGATGACCATGGGCGACAAAATTGTCGTGCTCAAAGATGGCGTTATCCAGCAGGTCGATTCGCCGCTGAATTTGTATAATCAGCCGGCAAACCTGTTTGTCGCCGGATTTATCGGCAGCCCGGCAATGAATTTTATTCGCGGACAACTGGTGAATTCCGGCAAAATGCAGTTCCAATCCGGCAAATTGCAAATTACCCTGCCGGAAGACAAAGCTGCACAACTCCAGAAACACGGCGCTCAGGAAGTCATTTTGGGCGTTCGCCCGGAACATTTGCACGATGTGCGCAACAAAAACGGACGGCTGATTTCCGAAACACAGGAAACCAATATTGATGTGGTCGAACCGATCGGCAACGAAATTTTTGTCTATTTCAACGCCGGAAATGAAAATTTGTGCATGCGCACATCGCCGGAGCAAACCTATACGGTGCGGGAAAATTTCTCGTTCGCGCTGGATTTGGGCAAGCTCTATTTCTTTGATGTGAACACCGAAGCACGGATTGTCTAATTTTTTGACGGAATCGGTTATCAAACAAAAATGTGCGGAATGGTTTGTTGCTATTCCCAAAATTGACAGGAAAAACAATTGATTGAATGGAATGTGAGCCGGGAAGTATTTTCCATCGGCCCGATTACTTTACGTTGGTACAGCCTGATGTTTATGCTGGCATTTTTAGCCGGCTACTATTTGACCCGCAAATTTTTCCGCCAGGAAGGCAAGCCCGAAAGCGATGTGGAGGATCTGTTTCTCTTCACGTTTATCGCCACGGTTTTTGGTGCGCGATTGGGGCACGTCCTTTTTTACAGCCCCGGATTTTATTTCAGCAATCCCATCGAAATTCTAAAAGTTTGGGAAGGCGGATTAGCCAGCCACGGCGCAGCAATCGGCATTCCGATTGCGCTGTATCTGTACTCCCGGAAACGCCCGGATCAGCCGTTTTTGTGGGTGATCGACCGTGTGGTAATTGTGGTTGCGTTGGCCGGATTTTTTATCCGGCTCGGCAATTTGTTCAATTCCGAAATTGTCGGCAGCCCGACAGAAATGCCGTGGGGATTCAAATTCCCGCTGTATGAGCAGATGAACAACACGCAATACGCGATGAATCCGGTCGCGCGGCATCCCGCCCAATTATACGAAGCCATCGCTTACCTGTTGATTTTTATATTTTTATACAAAATTTACCAATCCAAAAAAGAGCGCACCGAACGGGGATTGCTGCTCGGTATTTTTTTCGTCGGGATTTTTGGATTTCGTTTTTTTGTGGAATTTTTAAAAGAATATCAGGAAGCGTGGGAAGCAACTATTCCGTTGAAAATGGGACAGTGGCTGAGCATCCCGTTTGTGCTGCTGGGTATCTGGCTGATTTATCGGGCGAAACAAATCGGCGAACCGGAGTTACCTCCCGCCAAACCGGCAACCGAAAACAATGCCAGCTCCCGAAAACGGAAAAAACGATAGAAATTTTCTCCAAAACATCACTTACAACCAACTTTCGTCGGCAGATACCAATTTGCGGCAGACGCATTTTTGCGGGAATTTTGTATCCTTTTGCAAATTTTTCCGTTTGGATTGTCGTGGTTTCTGTGCGATTTTTGATCGCCAAAAAAGAGAGAATCGAAACATATGACTGAACAAATTCCCGAAGAGACATACTCATCCGACGTTCACGTTGTGGAACTGGACAACCGCAAATTTATACTGGTTGGCACGGCGCATATTTCCAAAGAATCCGCCCGGCTGGTGCGCGAAGTGATCGAAAAAGAGCAGCCGGACACCGTTTGCGTTGAACTGGATCAACAGCGATACAAGTCGCTCGCCGAACAGCGCAAATGGGAAAACCTCGACCTGAAATCGGTGATTCGCCAAAAACAATTGGCGACGCTGCTCATCAATTTGCTGTTGGCATCGTATCAAAAACGGCTCGGGCAGCAGCTGGGCGTTCAGCCCGGCGTTGAGCTGCTGGAAGCCGTCAAAGCTGCGGAAGACAACAATATTCCCATCGCGCTGTGCGACCGTGATATTCGCGTCACGCTGCGCCGCGCATGGAATTCGATGACATTTGTGGACAAAGCCAAGCTGCTCACCGCCGGATTTGCGGGTGTTTTCGAAAAGCAGGAAATCTCCGAAGAACAATTGGCGGAAATTCGCCAAAAAGATGTGCTCACAGAGTTGATTGCCGAAATGGGCAAAGCCATGCCTACCCTAAAAACCGTGCTGATTGACGAGCGCGATAGCTATCTCGCCCAAAAAATCCGTGATGCGAAGGGCGATAAAATTGTGGCGATTGTCGGTGCCGGACACGTTCAGGGTATGCTGGAAACGTTAAAAAATCATCGCACCCGCGATTTGGCAGAAATCGAAAAAATACCGCCGATGTCGCCGATGTGGAAAGTGGTTGGCTGGGGCATTCCGGCAATTATTATCGCCTCGATCGCATATATCGGCTGGAGCAAAGGGCTGGGCGCAGCGGGCGACAACGCGCTGTACTGGTTTTTGGCGAACGGCATTCCCTGTGCAATTGGCGGGATAGCCGCGCTGGCGCATCCGCTGACGATCGTAACCGGATTTTTTGCCGCACCGTTCACCAGCTTAACGCCGGTGATTGGCGCCGGATATGTGTGTGCATTTGTTCAGGCGTATTTGCAGCCGCCGGTTGTGCGGGAATTTCAGACGGTCAGCGAGCATATTGCAGAGCCGCGTAACTGGTGGAAAAATAAATTGTTACGGGTATTTTTGGTGTTTATTCTCACCAGTCTCGGCAGCCTGATTGGCACATACGTCGGCGCGTACGAAATTATTCGCAATCTATTCTAACACATATTCAAATGGAATATCTGATCATTTGCAGCGTTTCTTTAATTGCGGCGGGGCTGACCCTGTTTTCCGGATTCGGGTTGGGAACGTTGCTGCTGCCGGCATTTGCGCTATTTTTCCCCGCAGAAGTCGCCGTCGGGATGACGGCAGTTGTGCACCTCGCCAATAATCTTTTCAAATTTGCGCTGCTCGGCAAACATGCGGATAAATCTGTGGCGATGCGTTTCGGTATTCCGGCTATTTTCGCTGCGCTGATTGGCGCAAAAATGTTGCTTTTCATCGCAAATTTGCCATCGATTTATAATTGGCAAATGGCAGATTTCCATTTTTCAATCACACCGGTCAATTTGACGATTGGCATTTTGATGATCCTTTTTGCAATCGTGGAAATTCTGCCGAACCTCAAAAATTTCTCTCTCGAACAAAAATGGCTGCCGTTTGGCGGCGCACTCAGCGGATTTTTCGGCGGGCTTTCCGGGCATCAGGGCGCGTTACGTTCCATCTTTTTGCTGCGTGCCGGACTCACGAAAGAAGCGTTCATCGCCACCGGCGTGGTCATCGCCTGCGTAATCGATATTTCACGAATTTTCATTTACAGCGAACGATTTTCCGGTCAGCATTTCGAGGGCAATTATTTACTGTTGATCGCCGCGATGCTCACCGCGTTTTTGGGTGCATACATCGGTAGCAAATTGCTCAAAAAGGTGACGATGAATATCGTGCAAACGATCGTTTCTATCTTGCTGATTTTATTGGGATTGGCGCTGGGTGCCGGTATCATCTGATCGCTAAAATTTTTCAAATTGCCAAAAAATCTTTCCAATTTTCCACATTCGCAGATTCACATTTTACTTGAATACCGGAGCGTCTTTCTCTATTTTTGCTAACTTATTGAGGAATTTGAATATGTCAGCAGAAAACAACAATATAAAAATCGTTACCACGAACAAAAAAGCGCGGTTCGATTATCACATTTCCGACACCGTGGAAGCCGGTTTGGTGCTCAAAGGCACCGAGGTAAAATCGTTGCGGGCGGGTAAATGCAACATCACCGACAGCTATTGCCGGGTGATTAAAGATGAAATGTGGATTATCGGGTTGAACATCAGCCTGTACGACAATCAGGGATACGTAACGCACGACCCGACCGCCAAACGGAAATTGCTGCTCAATCGCGACGAAATCAGCAAATTATATCGCAAAGTGATGGAAAAAGGCATAACGCTGATTCCGCTAAAAGTATATTTCAAAAATGGCTGGGCGAAAGTGGAAATCGGGTTGGCCAGCGGAAAGCGCAAATACGACAAACGGCACGATATTGCGGAACGCGACCAGCATCGCGAAATGAAGCGGCTGGAGAAACAATACCGCGTCCGGTGAGTAGAGGCAATTCATGAATTGCCCCTACCACGGGTAATACTAATTTTTGATCGTTTTATAATTATCAAATGTTCTGAACAGAGGATTGGGATTCATGAGCTTGTATGACGAATTGAAGTGGCGCGGTGCACTGTACGATGCAACCGAAGGTGTGGCAGAAGTGATCGCGAAAGAAAAATTGACCGGATATATCGGGTTCGATCCCACGGCAAAAAGCCTGCACGTTGGTAGCCTGCTGCAGATTATGAATTTGGCGCGATTTCAACGATTCGGGCACACGCCCATCGCGCTGGTTGGCGGCGGCACCGGACTCATCGGCGATCCCAGCGGGAAAACCAAAGAGCGCCAGTTGCTCACCAAAGCGGATGTCGAGGAAAATGTCGCCGGTATCCGCGATCAGCTCGCCCGCTTTCTGGATTTCGATGCGAAACAAAATCCCGCCAAATTGTTGAACAATATCGACTGGCTGGGCAGCATCAGTTTTGTGGACTTTTTGCGGGATGTCGGCAAATATTTCACGGTAAATTCGATGCTTGCAAAGGAATCTGTTAAACGCCGCATCGAATCGGAAGACGGGATTTCGTTCACCGAATTCAGCTATAGTTTGCTGCAATCGTATGATTATCTGGTGCTTTACGATCGCCACAATTGCCGGTTGCAAATGGGCGGCAGCGACCAGTGGGGGAATATCGTATCCGGTGCGGATCTGGTGCGCAGGTTACGCGGTGCCAAAGCTTACGGGCTTGTATCGCCGTTGGTGACTACCTCGACCGGCGTGAAATTCGGGAAAACTGAGGCCGGTGCGGTGTGGCTGGATGCGGCATTGACATCGCCGTATCGCTTCTATCAGTTCTGGCTGAATACGGATGACGCTGACGTGCTGCCGTATCTCAAATATTTCACCTGGCTGAAACAGGCAGAAATTGCCGAACTGCAATCCGCACTCGAAGAACGCCCGGAACAGCGCGAAGCGCAACGCACGCTGGCAAAAGAAGTAACCCAAATGGTGCACGGTCAAAATGGCGTGGACAGCGCCGAAAAAGCCTCGCAAGTGCTGTTCGGCGGTGAAATTGAAGGCATGAGCGCCGCAGAAGTGCAGGATATTTTCCAGGATGTGCCATCCTGCGATATCGCCAAAACCGCGTTCGAAGGCGAAGGCATGAGCATGATTGACCTGCTGGCAGAATCCGGCGTAGCAAAATCCAAAGGCGAAGCGCGGCGACTGTTGCAGGGCGGCGGTGTGTATCTCAACAACCGCAAAACCGAAATGACCCAATCCGTAACGCTGAACGACAGCATCGACGGGCAGTTTTTAGTGCTCCGTAAAGGGCGCAAAAATTACCAGTTTGTGCGGATTGTGGGTTGAGTTTGAGCCATACTTTTCGCAAATGGCTTCGAATTAAATAAGTAGAAATGCAATTTATTGGTCATGCCCGATTGTCTTTATCGGGCATCCAGATTCTATAAAAGAGAGAGTCTCGAAAAAAACGTGGGAATGGTTCGTCTGTTTCCAGGTATAAATAAAAAAATATCCATTCTCCTTAACCCTTTATCCTTCGAAAACCCATGTTTGAAAAACCCATTTTGCAGGATCAAGTTGCCATCGTTACCGGCGGTGGCACCGGACTGGGCAAAGCCATAGCCGTTCAGTACGCCAAACACGGTGCGAAAATCGTGATCTGCAGCCGCAGCGCGGAGCATCTCGAATCTGGCAAAGCGGATATAGAAACAACCGGTGCGGAAGTGATGACCTGGCAACTGGACGTTCGCGAAACCGACCAGATCAAAATATTCACCAAAGCGGTGATGGAGCGCTTCGGGCGCATCGATATTTTAGTAAACAATGCTGCCGGCAACTTCATTTATCCGGCGGAAAAACTGCCCCTGCGCGGTTGGAAATCGGTGATCGACATCGTGCTGAACGGCAGCTTTTTCTGCTCGCAAATCATCGGGCAGGAAATGATCAAACGGAACAGCGGGCAAATTCTCAACATTCTGGCAACATACGCCTGGACCGGCGGACCGGGAACGATTCACAGCGCCAGCGCCAAAGCCGGTGTACTGGCAATGACCCGAACGCTTGCGGTGGAATGGGCGCAGCACAACATTCGCGTAAACGCCATCGCACCCGGACCGTTCGATTCGCAGGGCGCGAAAGTGCGGCTGTGGCCAACTGAGGAAATCGAAGCGAACATTCGCAACAAAGTGCCGTTAAAACGATTCGCTGGTGTGGAAGAAGTAGCGCAAGCGGCGCTCTATCTGAGTTCGCCGTATGCATCGTACATCACCGGCGAATGCCTGACAATCGACGGCGGTGCGTGGCTCGGCAAAGGCATCGGCGATATGGTGGAAAATCTGGACGAATTTGTCCAAATGCGCGAAGCCGCCAAACGCGCCAAACGTGAACAATCATAATGTGGAAATGTAAATGATCGAATTTTTGTATGAATACGGGTTGTTTTTGGCGAAAACGGTTACCATCGTTTTGGGCGTTGTCGCCGTAATTGCTTTTGCAGTGAACGCCATTCGCCAACGCGAATTTATGGAAGAGCGACCGCGCATTAAAATCAAAAACCTGAATGACACTTACGACAATATGGAACGCCAACTCAAAAGTTTTTTGATGAGCGATTCGGAGTGGAAGCGCTTTCTCAAACAGGAAAAAAAGGACGAAAAAGCCAAAGCCAAAAAGCAGAAAAAAGAGCCGGAAGATCCCAAAAAACGGGTGTTTGTGCTGGATTTTGAGGGTGATGTCGGCGCCAATCAGGTCGATTCGCTGCGGAAGGAAATCACCGCAATTTTAACCAACGCTACCGAAAAAGATGAAGTGGTCGTGCGCCTGGAAAGCGGCGGCGGCACGATGGTCGGATACGGACTCGGCGCATCGCAGTTGCAGCGCATTCGCGAACGCAAAATTCCGTTGACTGTTTCGGTGGACAAAGTTGCCGCCAGCGGCGGATACATGATGGCTTGCGTCGCCGATAAACTGGTGGCGGCACCGTTCGCGATTGTCGGCTCCATCGGCGTGATTGCCGAGATGCCCAATGTCAATCGCCTGCTCAAAAAACTGGACATCGATTACGAACAAATCACCGCCGGGGAATTCAAACGCACGCTGACGGTTTTCGGCGAAAATACCCCGAAAGGGCGCGAAAAACTGACCGAAGAACTCAACGAAATGCACGGCCTGTTCAAAACGCATGTGGTGCAGCATCGCCCGGAATTGGACATCGAAAAGCTGGCCACCGGCGAAATCTGGTTTGGCAGTCAGGCGGTCGATTTAAAACTGGTGGACGAATTGATCACCAGCGATGACTGGCTGCTCGGCAAACGCAAAGATGCAGACATCCTCAAAATTGAATATCACGAGCCGACGCCGTGGCAGGAAAAAATTGCCCTGCCCTTTACCAAGTTGTTCCGCGACAGCCTTGGCGCGATTTGGAAACGGCTGCAGGATTTGCGGTTGCAGTAGGCTGGACTCTGGATTCTGGATTTTGGATTTATTTATCCTTTATCCTTAACCCTTTATCCTTGCATTAGCCACAAATTGAGAAAAAACAAAAAATTAAACGGATTCGATAGCCCATGAAATTCAGCAACCCATTTTTTGAAACAGCGAACAACGGCGGCGGGAAGCTGCCCGACCGGAAGGAAATGGACGCCACATATCAATGGCGATTGAGCGATATTTTTCCCGATGACGATAGCTGGAATGCCGCGTTCAAAACCGTGGAATCCGGTTTGCCAAAATTGCAGGAATTCTCCGGCAAACTTGGCGAATCCGGCGAAACGCTGCTGAAAGCGCTGCAAACCCGCGATGAATTGGAAGCGCTGCTCTACCAACTTTATCTCTACGCCGGATTGAAAAGCGATCAGGACACCCGCGTGTCCACCTATCAGGGATTTCGCGATCGCGCCACATCTCTCTCGGTGAAATACGGGCAGGCGGCATCGTTTTTTCGCCCGGAAATTCTGGCAATTCCCGAAGCCAATCTCCGGAAATATGTTAGCGAAACCGCCGGATTGGGCGACTATCGCCATTATTTGGAAGATATTTTGCGCGCCAAAGCCCATACGCTGCCGCCGGAGCAGGAAAAACTGCTGGCGATGACCGGCGAAATCGCGCAGTCGCCGTATAATGTATTCAGCATGTTCAACAATGCGGACATCAAATTTCCATCAATCACCGATGAAAACGGGCAGGAAATTGAAGTGACCAAAGGGCGCATGAGCGTGCTGATGGAATCGTCCGATCGCCGGGTGCGCAAAGACGCGTACGAAGCGATGTATGGCGAATATCGCAAATGGACGAACACGCTGGCTGCCACGCTTTCCGGCGCGGTGAAACGCAACATGTTTTTCGCGCAGGCGCGACAATATCCCGGTGCGTTGGCTGCCGCACTCCACGATGACAATATTCCGGCCGAAGTGTACGAAAATGTGGTGCAAACCATCGGCGATAATTTGCAACCGCTGCATCGCTATTCGGCGCTGCGCAAAAAAATGCTCAAGCTGGATGCGCTGAAGCCGTGGGATATGAACGTTCCGCTGCTCAGCGAAATGAAAATGGAAATTCCCTACAACGAAGCGGTAGACACCATCCGCAACGGGCTTGCGCCGCTCGGCGACGGTTATCTGGCGGATCTGGAAAGCGCATTCCGCGATGGCTGGATCGATGTTTTCGAAAATCAGGGCAAGCGTTCCGGCGCGTATTCGTGGTCAACGTTTGGCGTGCATCCCTATATTTTGTTGAATTACAACAAAACGCTGGACAACATGTTCACCATCGCGCACGAACTCGGGCACGCGATGCACTCGTTTTACACGAATCGCCACCAGCCGTATCACTACAGCAATTACACGATTTTTGTGGCGGAAGTCGCCTCCACGCTGAACGAGGCGCTGTTGATGGATTATTTGCTCAAAACCACCGACGATCCGCAGAAAAAGCTCTACCTGCTCAACCAGCATGTGGACACGATTCGCGGAACGGTGTTCATTCAGTCGCTGTTTGCCGCGTTTGAGAAAGCGATTCACGAAAAAGCCGAAAGCGGCGAGGCGCTGACCGCTGAACTGTTCACGGAAATGATGCGCGATTTATACGCCCGCTACTATGGCGATGTGTTTGAAATGGACGAACTGTATCCGTTCAACTGGTGCCGGATTCCCCATTTTTATTACAATTTTTATGTGTATCAATATTCCACGGGATTGTCTGCGGCAACTGCGCTGTCGCGGAAAATTCTGGATGGCGACACCGCTGCACGCGATGCGTATCTGCGATTTTTGACGCGCGGCTGTTCGGATTATTCGATCAATTTGCTGAAGGATGCGGGTGTGGACATGACTTCGCCGGAGCCGATTGCCGCCACAGCAAAGTTAATGGACGAATTGCTCGACCAGATGGAAGCGATTGTGGCAGGATAAATTTTTCTGAAAATGTCAATATCTCTAGGGGCAAGCCGCTGGCTTGCCTTTTTTTTGCAACAATTGATAATTGCTTCGACTTCGCTCAGCATGACGGTCAGCCTGAGCGAAATGGCAGTCAGCCTGAACGCAGTCGAAGGCTGTGTTTTTTACGGGGAGATTCCTGCTCCAAAGAAGCACCCTCGACGCCTTCGCAGGAATGAAAACCAACAAATTTTCGCGCTGTAACTTTTGTAAAAACAAACAATTAATCCACCTGTTCCAATTCTTCTTCCAGCAACTGCTTTTCGTAAATCCAGGTGTAAAGTTTGCGGTTGCGAACCAGTTCTTCGTGGGTGCCTTTTTCGGTGATGCGCCCGTCTTCCAGCACAATAATCTGGTCACAATTTTGGAGGGTGGACACGCGGTGCGACACCAGAATCACCGTGCGATCCGGGAAAAATGTTTCCAGATTTCCCAAAATCCGGTCTTCGGTGTGGGTATCGAGTGCGGAAAATGCGTCGTCTAAAATAAGGATGCGCGGTTTGCACAAAATCGCCCGCGCGATGGAAATCCGTTGCTTTTGCCCGCCACTGAGGTTCAGCCCTTTCTCACCCAATAGCGATTCATAGCCATCGGGGAATTCCACAATCTGCTCGTGAATATCAGCCATTTTGGCTGCCCATTCGATGTCTTCCTGCGTCGCGTCTTTTCGTCCGTAGGCGATATTTTCGCGGATGGACGCGGAGAACAGGAAGTTTTCCTGCGGCACATATCCGATAAATTCGCGCAGCGCGGACAGTGCGTAATCGTTGATGTCCTTTCCGTCGATTTTCAGCACGCCATCCGGTAGCGGATACAAATGCGAAATCAGTTTGATGAGCGTGGTTTTCCCGGAACCGGTCGGACCGATAACGCCGAGCGTTTGCTGCGCTGGCACGTGCAGCGTGATATCGCTGAGCACCGGGCGATTTTCCTCATATTCAAACGCCAGTTTGCTGAATTCAATTTCGCCGTGCAGCACATCCGGTTTCAGCGCGTTTTCTTTTTCGATGATGTCCGATTGCGCATCGAACACCTTTTGCATGCGTTTCATCGATGCGGCGCCCTGCTGGAACACGCCGATCACCCAACCGAGCGCGATAAACGGCCAAATCAAAATGCTGGCATACAGCATAAATGCGGTGAACTCGCCAATCGTAATTTGATCGTTAATCACCAGTCTGCCGCCGAACAAAATAATCATCGCGAGTGCCAAACCGGCGGTCAGCGCCAGCGACGGGTGGAATGCCGCCTGCACTTTCACATGATCGATGCTGCGGTGCATGTATGTTTCATTCTGGACACGGAATTTTTCGATCTCGTGCTTTTCCTGCGTAAACCACTTAATTACGGTGTTTCCGGACAAATTTTCCTGCGCAACAGTCGTGAGGTCGCCGAGCTGCTCCTGCACTTTTTCGAAGCGTTTGTAAATGGCTTTGCCAAAGCGATTCACCAAAATCGCGACAATCGGGAAGGGGATGAGCGCAAACATCGTCAGCGTCGGGCTGATGTGCAGCATCATCGGAATGACGAACAGAAATGCCATCACCGTGTTGGTGGAATAGGCGATGCCCGGACCAAAAATCATCCGCACGGCGGAAAGGTCGTTGGTTGCGCGGGACATGATATCGCCGGTGGGATGATTCTGGTAATACGATTGCGGCAAGGTGAGCAGCTTCGCGAAAAAATCGTTGCGCAAATCGTTCTCAATTTCCCGCGATGCAACAATAATACTGCGGCGCATCAAAAAGCTGAAAACGCCCTCCAGCGCAGCAAACAGGATGATCAAACCGGCAAACATCGCCAATTCGGACAGCACAAATGTCTGTTTCAGATAATCGATGGCGTGTTGTACCACTTTCGGGTTAGCCATGCGAAACGCGTTCGTGAACACAAGAAAAAACACGCCGGCAATGTATTTGTTACGGTATTTTTTGACATAAGGCAGAAGTAATCGAACGGTATTCATAAAAAATCAATCTGCTTCGGGTTGTTTTATCCCGGCAAAGTTGCCGGGCAATGGGTTTCATTTTTTCAAAAAAGCCATATAACATCGTAAATTTTTGGCTGAAAGTCCATTTATTCCTCAAAACGGGTGACAAAAAGCGTTGAAATCCCCTGCTGGCTTTGCTACATTTATGTGCGTATTTTCATAACAAACAAGAGGTTTGGCGAGAAAAATGGCGAAAATGCACACCCAATTACGCGGCAAAGAAACCGATGGCGAACGCCATTTGTACGAGTTTTTTGCGCAAACGCTGCCGGATTATTTTCACGTTTGGCACAATATCATCGAGCCGCGAACCCAAAAAGAAATCGATATGGTGCTGCTGCATCCGAAATACGGCGTTTGGGTGATTGAGGTGAAAGATTGGCTGATCAACCAGCTCCGGCGCATCGACCCGGAAACCTGCCGCCTGCAGATGAACGGGCAGGAAGTTGAGCAGCGCAATCCCATTCGCCAGGCCCGCGAAAACCACTATCCCGTGCGCAATTTGTTGGCTGATGAGCCGCTGCTGATGCACGGAAAAGGGCGTTTCGAGGGGAATTTGCTGTTCCCGGTGCATCACGTGGTGGTGTTTAGTAACATGTCCAAAGCGGAAATGGAAGCGCGGGATATTTACGGGATGTTCCCGGAGCACCAGATTATCACGGCGGATGTGATCCGCAATCCCAAAATGGATGCGATTGAGCTGGAAAACCTGCTCATCGAAAAACGCTCGCCCCGATTTTTGAACCACCTCGGGCTGACCAAAGCGCAGATCGCCGCGATCAACCGGTTGCTCAATCCGAGTGTCGAATTGACCGGCGAGGAAGCTGACGATTCGCCAGACGAATGGATTGCGCCTGAACTGCCGGAGCGCAGTGAGCCGCAACCGATCGACATATTTGCTGAAAGTGCGCCATCGCAACCACTTGATTTTATTGAAGTAAGCGACCCGTTTTCTGATGAAGACGTTTCGCCGGAAATGACGCCACCGCTTGATCAATCGGAAGAATTTGCAGAATTAGAAACGCAGCCAATTGAACCCGAACCGGCTGTTGCAGCTGATGACGACAACATTTTGGATTTCGATGAACCGGATGATGCGGATGATGCATCCGGCGTTCCGGAAATCATCGAAGATGACGAATTGGATGCCGAGCCGGAAACGCGCCCGGAAATTGAGCACGACGCGCTTTCCGATTACGAAACTGAAATTCTGGAAGAGGAGCGCGACGGTCGGGAAGTTTTCCCGTATCAAACCGTTATCGAGCACGAAAAAAACCGGGTGACCGAACCGCAATCACAGCCGAAACCACAACCGGAGCCTGTCGCCCCGACCGGCAATTGGTCGAGAGAGGGCGCAACTGCGCTGGAGCGGGTGCTCATCGATCTTTTGGAAAACAACCAACAACTTTTGCAACGTATCTGGAGTAGAGAATGACCAATCCTTCTGAAAGTGAAATTACCAAAATTGCCCAATTGCTCAGCGATTTGCAAAAACAGCTGATCAAATACAAAACCGCGTTGGACAGCATCGATACGGCATCCAGCGCCACCCAAAATGTGGCGCATGAAATTGAGGAATTGAGCAAAACCTTTCGGGCGCTCGGGCAGTCGCAAACGGATATGACCCAGCATTTTGAAGAAACCCGCCGGGCGCTGCTGTTTACCCAGCAAAAATCCCAGCAGGTACGCAAGGATATGGACGAAATGAGCCAGAATTTCACCCGGAACATCAACGCGGGATTGCAAACCACGCTGCAAAATATCGACGAGAAATTGTCGCGGTTTGTGGCGCCGGATCGCGATATGCTCCGGCAGGAAGTGCGCAAGCTGAAATTTTTCCTGTTCATCAATATTTTGGTGATGTTCGTGCTGTTTTTTTCGGCGTTTATGTATTTTTATCAGGGAACGCCGGTTAACAATACCGCATCCACTGCAATGCCGCAACGCACCGTCGAACCGCAACAGCCGCAACGCCAAACGCCGGTAACAACCCCCGCGAACACTTATGTGGCGCCGAAAATTCAGGTGCTCAACGGTTGTGGGGTAGATGGCGTCGCCAAAAATTTTGTCAACTTTTTGAACGCGGAAAATTTTGCCGTAACCAACGCGGAAAATGCGGACAATTTCCAATACGGCAATTCGCTAATTTTCCTCAACGGCGATTATCCCGACGAAGCGCAGCAGGTTGCCCGGCTGCTCGGCATTCCGGTGGAGCGTATCCAGCCCGGTCGCGGCAAATGGCCGGGATATAATATTTCCGTGGTTATCGGGCGGGATTATCAGGCGCTGAAAGCCCGGCGATAGGTTGGTTGTTTTGTTGGGTAAATTTTAACGGTTGGATACAAAAAAGGCAGGTGAATCACCTGCCTTAAATTTTTTGCTCAGGCCTCGACCATATCACGGAGCCTGCTTTGCATCAGTTGACGATATGACCATTGCCGGTAAACGGCATTTACGGTTAAAATAGAACCGCCAACCATCGCAACAATTGCCGGAATTGCTGCACTCATTGCCAGCACACGACCGGCAAACAATTCATTTGCCGTTGTGTAATCCTGCAAATCCATAAAAAATGTCAGGGCTTCGTTACCCAAAATGATGGCTGCAATCAACAGTAAACCCGCCGTAATATAGCTCGCCTTAAAATAATTGGAGCGGAAAAACCACGTGCCAATCATAATCGTAACGATCATGCCAATGGTGAGCAATACTGAAAATACAACCGGAAGTAAAACGATCATTGGAAATCCTCTTCTCGTTTCCCTGTGAATAAATAATTGATTTGCTGGTTTTTTCTGTTTTGCAGGTGATTTTCTGCAAAACCCTGAAGCGATATTCAATTGACGAATGTCACAGAGCAATATATCAACAATTTGAGGATTCTCAAAATAAAAATCCGCTTTCGGATATTTTTTTAACGGGTTCGGACGGGTGCGCAAGCCGGGATTTGTCGGGAACGCTTGGAAAGCGATATTGCGTTTTGTAAATTTCTCCCCACACCGAAACAGCATAAGGAGGGCCAAAATGCAACGTAAACGTGTGATTATTATGGGGGCTGCAGGACGCGATTTTCACAATTTCAATGTGTGTTTCCGCAACAACCCTGCTGTTGAAGTTGTCGCATTTACCGCGACGCAAATTCCGGATATCGACGGGCGCAAATACCCGGCGGAACTGGCCGGCGAACATTATCCGAAGGGGATTGACATTCACCCCGAATCGGCATTGCCGGATCTCATCAAAAAATACAATGTTGATGAAGTGGTGTTTTCCTATTCCGACGTGCCGTATGATTATGTGATGTCCAAATCCGCGTTGGTGAACGCCGCCGGTGCGCAATTTTCGCTGCTGGGATCGCGACAAACAGCAGTGCGCTCTACAAAACCGGTGATTGCGGTTTGCGCCGTGCGAACGGGCATTGGCAAAAGCCAGACATCCCGCAAAGTGGTGGAAATTTTGCACGCCGCCGGAAAAAAAGTGGCTGCAATCCGTCACCCGATGCCGTATGGCGATCTCGCCAAACAGCGCGTTCAGCGATTCGCGCAACTCTCCGACCTCGATTTGCATGAGTGCACCATCGAGGAACGGGAGGAATACGAGCCGCATATCGTGCGCGGTAATGTGATTTACGCAGGTGTCGATTACGAAGCCATTCTCCGCGAAGCGGAAAAAGAAGCGGATGTGATTGTGTGGGACGGCGGCAATAACGATCTGCCGTTTTATCACGCCGATCTGCACATCACGCTGGTCGATCCGCACCGTCCCGGCGATGAGCTGTATTATTATCCCGGCGAGGCAAATTTGCGGATGGCCGATGTCGCGCTGATCAACAAGATCGATACGGCCGATCCGCAGGGCATTCAGGCGGTTCGCGAGTCCATTCGTGCGGTGAATCCGGATGCGATCATCATCGATGCCGCATCACCGATTTCGGTGGATGACCCGTCGCAAATTCGCGGCAAACGGGTGCTGGTGGTGGAAGACGGACCCACGCTCACCCACGGCGAAATGGCGTATGGCGCGGGCATCGTCGCTGCGCAAAAATACGGCGCTTCGGAAATTGTCGATCCGCGACCGTTTTTGGTCGGCAAAATTATCGATACGTTCGAGAAATATCCGGAAATAGGTACGCTGCTGCCGGCAATGGGCTACGGCGAAACGCAAATGCGCGATCTCGAAAAAACGATTAACAATGCCGATTGCGATGCCGTTATTATTGGCACGCCCATCGATTTGCGCAAGCTGTTGAAGCTCAACAAACCGAGTGTCCGGGTTAGTTACGATCTGCAGGAAATCGGCATGCCGGATTTAAAAGAAGTAATGGCAAAGTTCCTGTAAATATTGATTTTATTCGCGACAAAAAATGTCTTTATTTAAGCTATCCGGGATTTTTCCCGGGTAGCTTTTTTGATTTTGTGCTTTCGAAAACCGTTGCTCAGGAAAGGTCCGAAATGGAATTGGCAAAAACAGTTGTGGTTGCGCTCGGCGGGAACGCCATTCAACAAAAGGGCGAAAAAGGCACCATTTATCAGCAGTTTGCAAATACTCGCAGCAGCATGGATGTGGTTTGCGATCTGCTGAAAAATGGCGACCGGGTAATTTTAACCCACGGAAACGGCCCGCAAGTGGGCAACGAACTCATCCGGGTGGAATCCGCCAGCAATCTGGTGCCGGAGCTGCCGCTCGGACTGCTGGTTGCGGATACACAGGGCGGCATGGGCTATATGCTCGAACAATGTTTGCTGAATGTGCTGCACGATCGCGGGTTATACAATCAGGTTGCCTGCATCATCACCCAAACGTTGGTGGATAAAAGTGATCCCTCGTTGAAAAATCCCACCAAATTTGTGGGACCATTTTATGAGGCGCACGAAGTCGAAAACCTGCGCCGGACCCGTGGCTGGGCGCTGAAAGAAGATCCCGGGCGCGGCTGGCGGCGGGTGGTGCCATCGCCAAAACCGTTGCAAATCATCGAGAAAAATATTATTCGCCAATTGGTGGAAAGCGAAATTGTGGTCATCGCGGCCGGCGGTGGCGGCATTCCGGTGTATCTGGAAGACAACGGCTGGCTGGAAGGCCTTGACGCGGTGGTGGACAAAGATCTCGCATCGGCGGTGCTGGCGGCGGATGTCGGCGCACAGGAAATGATCATCCTCACCGGAGTGGACAAAGTCGCCATCAATTACGGCAAACCCGGCGAAACCTGGTTCGACCACCTGACGGTGGAAATGGCCCGTAATTTTTTGGCGGACGGACATTTCCCGAAAGGCAGCATGGGCCCAAAAATCGAGGCGGCGATCCAGTTTGTCGAATCCGGCGGGCAAAAAGTGCTCATCACTTCGGTTGAAAATGCATCGGATGCGCTGCGCGGCCGCAACGGCACCGTCATCACCATGTAACAGAAATAAACAATGGAAATTTTCCCGAGAGAAACATACGAAAAGCTGGTTCAGCCGGACGGGTTTTCGCCTGCTGAAATGGAAGCAATCTACCGTGCGCACGGGTTTGATAACGTTGAAATGGCTCATTCAGCGCTGCAACGGATTGCTGTACATCCAGCAGTTGCGGACTGGATCGACAGTTTTGTGCCAGCCCTGTTTTTGGGTTTGGAGAAAACCGCCAGCCCGAATCGCGCGTTGCTCAATCTCGAACGATTTATCGACCAAAGCCGCGATGCAACGATGCTGAAATCGCTGATGTCGCAGCCGCGATTGCTGGAAATGTTGCTCACGCTGTTTACCGGCAGCCAGTTTCTCAGCGATATTTTATTGCGCCATCCCGAGTATTTGCATGATTTAAGCGATGTCCGGCAACTGGCGGTCATCAAAAGCACCGAAAAACTGGTCACCGAAGGCAACGCATTTTTGCAAACAGACAGCGCCGGACTGGATTCGGTTGACCTGCTGCGCCGTTTTCAGCGGAAAGAATTGCTGCGCATCGGCATGGGCGATTTGCTCAGCATCATCGATTTTCGCGCGGTGATTCGCCAGTTATCCAATCTTGCGGATGCGATTATCCAGATTTGCCTGAAATTATCCCTCAGCGATCTCCCACCCGAAGCGCATCATTTTGCGGTGCTGGGCATGGGCAAACTCGGCGGGCGCGAGCTGAATTACAGCTCGGATATCGATCTGGTTTTCGTATCGCAAAGCGGCGAGGATGTTACCCAGCAACTCGGGCGAAAGCTGATTGATTTGCTAACACGCCCCACCGCCGAAGGATTTTTGTATCGCGTGGACATGCGGCTGCGCCCGTGGGGAAACGCCGGACGGCTGACGCCCGCGCTGGCAGAATATCTCGAGTATTTGAAAACGCACGCCCAATCTTGGGAAAAACAGGCGCTGCTTAAATCGCGGTTTATCGCCGGGGACGAGGCGATCGGGCAGGCGTTTACCCGCCAGTCGCGCCCGCTGATTTTTTTGCGAAAAGCCCCGGACGATCAGCGAACAGATGCCGTTCGCAGCGAAGTTCACGGTATGAAACAGAAAATCGAACAGAAGCTCAAACGGCACGGCGGCGAGTTTGGCGAAGTGAAAAGCGGTATCGGCTCCATCCGCGATGTGGAATTTACCACCCAATATTTGCAGCTCATTTACGGCGACGAATACCCGCAAATTTTGACCCGCAGCACGCTGGATGCGCTGGCGCGAATGGCTGCTGCGAATATTTTACCCGCCCGGAATTTTCGTGTGTTGACGGACGGTTACACCTTTTTGCGCTCGATCGAACATTATTTGCAGATGATGCACAACCAGCAAACCCACCAATTACCGGAAGATGAACGGGAATTGCAATTTCTCGCGCGGCGGCTCGGGTTTGAGGGAAAAAACAGCGGCACCCAATTGGTGAATCGCTATCGCCAGCACCGGCAGGCGATCCGGGAAATTTACCGGCGCTATCTCGATGCCGGTTACGCCGGACAAATGCAGCGCAGCCAGACGACGCAACAGCCGGTTTCCATTCCCTCCGCGCTCAGTTTGGATGCGGTTTACAACACCCTTTTTTCCCAAATTGAAATTACCCAACACCAGCAAATGGCGGCGGAACTTAGCCCGGAACAGCCGGTGAAAATCCACACGCTGCAACTGGATGAGAATCGCTGGCAACTCACGGTGGTCGGTTACGATTATCTCGGTGTGCTGTCGGTGATTTGCGGGCTGCTGTTTGTGCAGCATTTCAACATTGTGGAAGGGCATATTTTTACTTACGATGCGCCCGATAAATCGAAACCCGGTGTGTATCGCCGGCGCAGATTGCCGATGAGCCAATTGCAAAATCTGCGAAAAAAAGCCGTTGCCGTGCCCGGACGCCGGGTGCTGGATGTGCTGACCGTTCAGCGAAACGAACCGGCTTTGCCGGAAACGTGGGATAATTATCAGCAGCGGCTGACCCAATTTTGGGAACTGCTGCGCGACCAGCGCCGCGACGAAGCCCGTGGCAAACTGGCGCGATTGTTCGCGAAAGCACTGCCGGAGTCCGCTGCAGCGCAAACCCTGCTGCCGGTGGATATCGAAATTGACAACACCGCCTCACCCGATTTTACCGTGCTGCGCATCGACGCGCCGGACACGATCGGTTTTCTCTACGAACTCACCAACGCGCTGGCGCTCAACGGGATCGACCTCATCCGGGTGGAAATCCGTTCGGTGGGCAATCGGGCACACGACACGCTGTTCGTCACCGATGTGCGCGGCAACAAAATTACCGATCCCCAGAAACAGCGCCGTTTACGCGCCGCAACCGTTTTGGTGAAACAGTTCACCCATTTGCTGCCGCAATCGCCCAATCCCGCCGCAGCGATGCTCCATTTCCAGCAGTTTGTCAGCCAGGTGTTCAGCCAGCCGGAAAGTTATGTGGAACTGGCGACGCTGGAACGCCCGGAAGTGCTGGACGCACTGGCGCGATTGCTCGGCGTCAGCGATTTTTTGTGGGAAGATTTTTTGCGGATGCAACACGCGAATCTGTTTCCGGTGCTGCAAAATCTCGAATTGCTGAAAGAAGCCGCAACGCCGGAAGAATTGCGCAACGATCTGAAATCTGCGCTCGAAACCGCTGCCGATACAACAACCCGTCGCCAAATCCTCAACGCGTTTAAAGATCGCGAAATGTTTCGCATCGACATGCGCTACATTCAGGGTTTCACCGGGTCTTTTTGGGATTTTTCGGAAGAATTGAGCGATTTGGTGGAAATCGTTATCCGGCAAGCTGTGGAAATTGCGCTGCCGGAACTGGAAGCGCAGCACGGCGTTCCCCGCACAGCAACCGGCGCGCGCTGTCCGCTGTGCGTTTGCGCATTGGGAAAATTCGGGGGGCGCGAAATGGGTTTCGCATCCGATGTGGAACTGATGTTCCTGTTCAGCGAAACCGGCAGCACCGATGGCGAAAAATCACTCACGAACACAGAATATTTCGAAAAACTGGTCGTCACGATTGCGCAACTCATCGAAGCGCGAAAAGAGGGTATTTTTGAACTCGATTTGCGGCTGCGACCCTACGGCAAAGCAGGGCGAATGGCGGTGCTGTTGAGTGCATTTGCGGAATATTTTGCGCCGGAAGGTCCGGCGTGGAATTACGAACGGCAATCGCTGGTGCGGCTGCGCCCGATTTTTGGCGATGACGCGCTCGCAAAAAAAATAGTGGCGCTGCGCGATCAATTTTTATACGAAAGCGCCGCTTTCGACGCTGCAGCGATGCGTGCAATCCGCGAAAAACAGGTGCGCCAACTCGTCGCCGGCGGCACCGTGAACGCCAAATTCAGCCCCGGTGCGTTGGTCGAGCTGGAATATCTGGTGCAAGGATTGCAGATTTTACACGGCAAAAATCACCCGGAACTGCGCCAGACCAACACCCGAAAAGCGTTGGCAGCGCTGGAAAATTGCGGCATCATATCCAAAAAAGATCACGCCGGATTGATGGATGCGCACCTATTTTTACGCCGGTTGATTGAGGCGCAGCGAATGGTGCGCGGCAACGCGAAAGACCTGACCATCCCGCCGGAAGACAGCGACGAGTTCAATTTTCTGGCGAAACGCCTCAACTACGGCGACGATATCGACCGCCTTCACGAAGATATGCTGACACACACTGCGTTCATCCAGAAAATCAGCAAAAAATTGCTGCGCTGAATTTACAGCTTCCCGACCGCTTTCAGGCAACCCACAATGCGCTCAAACGTGCGTTGGATATCGCTGTCCAATCCCACCGAAATCCGCACCAAACCCTCGCTCAAACCCATTTGCGCGCGTTCTTCGACCGGAATTTCGGATGACGTGCTGTGTCCCGGCGAGCTGAACAGCGTTTTAAAATAGCCCAAACTCACCGCCAGATAACCCACTTTGGCTTCCTGCATGTTCACCATCAGCGCGTTGGCGGTTTCGGCATCGCCCATGTCGATCGTCATCATCCCGCCAAAGCCAAACTGCGGATTCATCAGCGATTTCATCACATCGAATTGCGGATGATGCGGCAATCCGGGATAGTGCACAATTTGCCCGGCTTCGTGCAATTGTTTGCTCAGCCACAGCGCGTTGGTGGAATGTTTTTCCATCCGGATGTGCAGCGAATGCAAATTTTTGAGAATGCTGGCTGCCCGGAAACTGTCCAGCACCGGACCGAGCAGCATATTCGCACCGGAATTTACATCCATCAATTGATTGATAAATTCGCTGCTGGCGCAAACGCAACCTGCCACACAATCGCTGGTGCCGTTGATAAATTTGGTCATGCTGTGTACCACCACATCCGCGCCCATCCGGATCGGTGAAAAAATCATCGGGCTGAAGGTATTGTCCACCACCAGCTTCAGGTTATGCCGTTTGGCAATGCGGCTAAGTGCAGGAATATCAGCGATTTCCAGCAAGGGATTGCTCATCGTTTCGCAATAAATGACCCGCGTTTTCGGGGTGATTGCGGCTTCAACTTCCGCCAAATTGAGTGCGTTTACAAAAGTGGTGCGGATACCCAAACGCGGGAAAAAATTCTTGAACAGCGCATAGCTGCCGCCGTAAATCGTGCGACTGGAAATAATTTCGTCGCCGGTTTGGCAAAGCTGCAGCAGCGTGGAGCTGATTGCGGACATGCCGGAAGCGGTCACCTGCGCAGCTTCGCTGTCCTCCATTCGCGCCAGTGCCTGCGCCAGATATTTGTTGCTCGGGTTCCAGTGTCGCGAATACAAAAAACAGCCTTCTATTTCGTGCTCGAACACTTCTTCCATTGTTTTTGGGCTGAGAAAAGTGTAAGTCGATGAATCTGTGATGGAAGGATTGACATCGCCAAATTCGCCGAAAACCAGATAATCCTGAATGTTGCTTCCCGGATCAAACGCCATGATGACGCTCCTTATTTTGTTGTTTCTATTGGAATTGACGGCACATTTTTCACCTCGGAAAGAACCAGCGTGGTTTGCATTTTGCTCATTCCGGGAATTTTCGCCAATTTATGCAGAATAAAATTTTCGTAATCAGAAATGGACGCTGCCACCACTTTCAGCAGAAAATCAGCTTCACCGGTGATGTGGTAACATTCCAGCACTTCCGGCAGCTCGTGAATGGCGTTTTGGAACAGATCGATGGATTGCAACTGGTGCATCGACAGCGTGACGGAAATCCACGCGGTGATATCGATGCCCACCGCTTTGGGATCGACCCGGGCGCTGTATCCGGTGATGACGCCGGCTTTTTCCAGCCGTTTGACGCGCTCCAGCATTGCCGGCGGGGAGATGCCCACTTTTTCGGCGAGCTGCGCATTGGTGATGCGCCCTTTTTTTTGCATGATCTGCAATATCTGCTGATCGACGGCATCGAGATTGTAAACGGGTTGTTGCATTGTTTCCTAAGTATATTTTGTAAAATTTATTTTCAGACAAATATAATTAGGTGAAAACGTAAAAAAAAGAATAATTGTAAAAAGTGATTTCGGCGGGTCAAAAAAGGGCGCTGATGGTTCAGCGCCCCGAAGTAGAAAAAATGTGGGGATTGTCAGCGAATGAGCAGCATTTTTCGAGACTGCACTGCAGCCTGCGTTTCCAGCCGATAAAAATAAACGCCGCTGGCAACCGGCATTCCACGATTATCGCGCCCGTCCCAATTGACGCTGTAACGTCCGGCGGTTTGTGCCGCGTTCACCAATGTGCGCACTTCCTGCCCGGCTATGTTGAATATTTTCAATGAGATATTGCCGGCGGTTGCCAACCGGTATTCGATGGTTGTGGTCGGGTTGAACGGATTCGGGTAATTCTGCGCCAGCTCAAAATCGTCCGCAACCGGATTCGGCAAATCGTCGATGGCGGTGGGATTGTCCCACAGCGTTTGCGCGTTATCTGCATGTTGCTGCAAATCCGCGAGGGTATTTGCGCCGATAACGGCGAACGCAATTTCCACCGAACTGTTCGGCGGAATGCTCAGTGGTCCGGTGCCAACGAGGGTGGAAATATCTGTGTTATCCAGCGATTGGGTTTGCAGCCCGCCGCTCAAAAAATTCCATTTTTCGCTGTCCGAAAAACCATCATAAATTTCGTTGGAATTGTGGACTGCTTTGAACGAACCACCAGCGACATTTGTGAGCAATCGCGTTCCCACCAATCGCGTGGGTGCGGATGCGTTGTTCATCGCGTACAGCATGTTGCGATCGCTGTCGTAGCGCACGTAATCGTTGGCGGTGCTGTTGATGTCCCAATCGAAAAACAGTCCGGCGTGCACGTTGTTCAGCGCAGTGGCGTTGTTGTTAAAAATGGTGTAATGAAAAATTACGAAATCCTGGTTTTCCGTGCGGTTATCGGCATACGATTTTTGGAGAACGCTGATGCCCAGCGGCGTTGCAGCCAGCGAATCGGTGAGCAAAATAGCGCCTTCTTCGTTGGAAAATGCGCCGGGGGAAACCACGCTCAAATCTTCGCCGGTGGCGGGCAGGAAATCATCGTCCTGTGTGCTGCCGTCGGCGCCGCGAATGCAGTCGGAAACTGTGCCGGTTCCGGTGCCGATCATCAATCCGCCCTCAAACAGATATCCGTTGGAATTATACACAAAACCCACGCCCGGCGTGCCGTCGAATCCGGTGAAACCGATGTTACCCTGCGTGGTGATGGATGTTTGCAAAATCCCGGTGTTGTGCGATGCGAAGCTTGGCGGCGTAACGGTCAGCGTGAAAAAATCGCGATCGCTGTAGGTGCCGTCGGTGATATCCAGAAAAAAGCGCAGCACGTGCCCGTTGGTTGCGGCAGCACTGACGCTGAACTGGAAACTGCCGGTGAGCACATCGTTGCTGTTCATCGTGCCCAAATTGGCAATTTCTGATGTAACGGAAACCAGATTGTCCTCGCTGCTCAGCGTAACGGAAACGTTGCCGGATGCGGCGAGATAGTTGATAAATTCCAGCGTCAAATCGATGGTTTCGCCGGCGTCAACAATGCCGTCGCTGCCGCTATCGGTGAAAAATACGTCGCTCAGCCGAATCGCCGGAATCGAGAAATCGGTAACAGCCCGCAGCGCGTTGATGCGTCCCTTTCCCGTCAATCCCGAAATGCCGGGATTCACTGCGTCAATCGGATCGCAGGTGACCCGGATTTGCTCGCGCAATTGGTCAACTGTGTAACCGGGATTCGCGGTTTTCACCAATCCCGCCAAACCCGCGGCCATCGGGCTGGCCATCGATGTTCCCGAATATGCGGAAGAATAGGTGTTATTCGGCGTTGTGCTGTAAATGCCTACGCCCGGTGCAAACACATCCACGGTTGCGCCATAATTGGAAAAACCCGCTTTTACGTCGCTGGTTTTGTTGGTTGCGCCAACCGCCAAAACATGGTTGTAATTGGACGGATAATGCGGCAATGCATCGTTATTTGAACCGGCATTTCCGGCTGCCGCGACAATCAGTACATTGTTGGCGTAGGCAAAATTGATCACATCCTGCTCCAGTCGCGATGCATTTCCGGCACCGCCCCAACTGCAATTGATGATGTCTGCGCCGTTCGCAACGGCATAGCTGATGCCGTCGTATCCAAATTGAACGATGCGATCCGCGGTCGGGCTGGCGGCGCAAATGCCCATAATTTCGCAGTTCCAACTGATGCTGCTCACGCCAATGCCGTTGTTAGTAACGCCGCCGGCAGTTCCCGAAACGTGGGTGCCGTGTCCGGCGCTTTGCGGTGTGTTGGACAATCCGGTGGGATCGTTGCTGCTGTTCGCAAAATTCCAGCCGCGAATGTCGTCCACAAATCCGTTGGCGTCGTCGTCGATGCCGTTTCCGGCAATTTCACCGGGATTTGTCCAGATGTTGGTCACCAAATCTTCGTGATCCCAATCGGTGCCGCCGTCAACAACGGCGATAACAACACTGCCCTGCTCACCTTTTACCACATCCCAGGCTTGCGACGCCTGAACCTGCGGAAACTGGCTCATTGCAGCATATTGCGGATCGTTCGGCGTATCCGCCAGTGGATAGGTATATTTCGGTTCGGCATATTCGATATTCGGATCGGCGGTCAGCGCTGCCGCAATCTGCTGCGGATCAGCATCGCCGCGATAGCTCACATTATAAATGCTTTCGATTGAAACGGGATTGGCAATTCCGCTGTGCATTGCTCGCGATGGCAGTAGCTGGCGGAGCTCGATAACTCCGATTTCCCGGAATCGCTCGTCCAGTGAAACAATACCTGTCGTCGCCGTACGCTCGCCGAATTGCATGCTATTTTTAAATTTCACGACAACCATGCCGGGAACAACACCTTGACCGGATTGCTCGTTCATTTTTACCACCGATTCAACATTATCCCGGGCGAACATTGCGCCGGTCAGCAGCAAACAACCTATCGCGATTCGAACAAAAATGTGTGTCATTCAATAACCCTTTCCATCGAAAAACCAATTTGAAATGTAAAATTAATCGATAAAAATACACAGTATCGAAAACGAATCAAAATATAATTCCGGTGAATATGCCCCAAAAATACAAACGCCGACGGGGATGCAACCGTCGGCGTTCGCGCTTAGCTTAGGAAGGAGAAGTGTTTGACGCTTGTTTCTTAAAATGCCATGACTTCCAGCGATTTAAAACGAACCGGATCGCCATTAAAGGTTGCCGGTTTGTAGCGATATTTTCTAAACGATTCCATCGCGATTTGGTTCAAATGTTGATCATCTGCGCCGTTTACCAGCGTAACGGAGGTTACTTCCCCGTTGGTGTCTACCACACATTCAGCCAAAATCATTGTTACGCCATCTTTTGTCTTCGCCGCTTTTTTGGCGATTTCCGGCTTGTTTTTTTGAACGTAATGTTTTTTGCCGCCGTCGATCAGTGTTTCTTCGACCAGTTTGATTGGCGCGGGTGCGGCAACCAGTTCAATTCCCAGTTCAGATGTTGATCCGGAATTTTCGATTACGGATTTCGGCGCAGTGACAGCACCGGTAATTTCTTTCTCGTTCCGGTTTTTGTTTTCAGCCTGCACCGGAGCATTGTCTTTTTGCATTTCACGAATCGCCTGCAGTTTTTGCTGTTCGGAGCGAATTTCGCTTTTCAGGCGTTCCATTTCCTGCCGCAGTTTGTTCACATCGGTTTTTGCTTTCGCCAGTTGCGAAAGTTTTTGCAGGCGTTCGTCCAGTTGGCGCAATTCCAGCGCGCGATTGATCTGGTCGGCAATCACCGGATCATCCGGGGTAATTTGGCGGATTTTCTGAAAATGATCCACTGCCATTTCATACTGATTGGCTTCGAGCGCGTTCTCCGCCATTTCAAAATAATGATTGACAATTTGTTCGCGCAGTGCCAGTGCCATGCTGTAATCTGCGCGTTCAGCCAAAATATCGTTGATATACAGTATTGCGTTGTCATGTTCGGGAACAAGATAGCGTTTTTGTTTGTAGGCGATAGTTGCGCGTTCCATCAACTTGTGCAATTTGTCCTGCACCAGATTTTCTTTTTCCTGCAATTTGTCTAACGCTTCCAGCCGGTTTTTTACAATGCTGATTCGCGGGTCCAGCGGATATTTTAGCGCAAATAGCTCGTATTGGGCTTTGGCTTTGCGAAAATCGTTCGCATGAAACAGCTCTTCGGCACGTTCGAAACGGACGGTTTGGGTGTATTTGGGATAGACAAATCCGTAAAATCCGGTTGCTGCTAAAATTAACAGCGCAACGGCAACGCCATATTTCCGGGCAGAAATTTTCCACCACGGTGTTTCGTCATAATCGGGATCGATGATCGGGTAAAGCTGCGGTTGTTCGCGCTGAAATGTTTGATCATCCACCGGTTCGGTTGTTTTGGGTGCCGGCGTCTCGGTTTTTGCACGTTCTTTTAGCGCTTCCAATTTTGATTCGATCAGACTGGAGAGCGCGTTTTCGTCAATCTTTTCATCTTTTTTTGGCTGTTCCTGGGCAAATTCGCCAAACATCCGGCGGGAACGTCCGGCTATTTTTACTTTCGGCTCGGTCTCAATGGTTTGCGAATTGATCGGCAGCGTCGGTTTTGGTGCTGCTTTTTCCGCAACAGGGGTTTCAACGATTGTCGGTTTTTGCTCGATTACCGCTGATTCAACGATTGTCGGTTTTTGCTCGATTACCGCTGATTCAACAACTGGCGGTTTTTTCTCGGTTACCGGCTGTTTTGCTGTGACCGGTTTCGGCTGTGGTGCAGCGCTTTTTTGCGTCATCGCCGGTTGTGATTGTACCACCGGTTCGGTTTTCGGCGCGGCGTTGTTGGTTGCACTGGCAGTCGCAGCCGATTTTGCCGCTTCACCGGACGGCAATTGCAAATGGTGGTGCATATCCAGCACAATAACGCTTTGCATACCGTGTATGGTGCAGATTTTCGTCCGCAGATGCCGTTTGCAGCGTGTGCAGTAAAATCCGATTTTGCCATTTTTTTGAGAATCATGTGTGTTCATTTTTAACACTCCCTTGGTAAAACACTCCTGTCGAACGTTGTTCGATGGATGACGCTTTTAATTTCTCTCGATTCAAAGACGTTTTCATATTTCAACAAAGAACATTGCAAGCACCGTTCCAAATGCAGAAATAATAGTCGTTATTTTTCGAACAAAGTTGATTCGCGACAGGGAAATAGAGTAGTTATTCACGATAATATTCATATTAACTGTATATTTAATTGTGCTTAAATTGCTGTTATTTATCGATTTGTTGCTATTCTATCGATAAGATAACGAATAAATATTAATCAATTATGCATATCGCATTTCGGCAACAGATCAATTATTTCTGAAAATAATATTTGAAAATGTTAGGTTGGCAACCGGCAACGGACGCAATATTATGCGATGCCGCAATATCTGTTTTGGAATTGTGTGCAATAAATTCCCATTTTTTAGATAATTTTTTTGGAGAGGGGAGACGCACGCGTTAGAAAAATCGGGAGTGATCATAAAAAAAGGGCGATCGGTGAATCGCCCTTTGCATATTCAAGCTGTGATGTTCATATCTATTTTAACACTGTGCCAACCACAATTGGCGCGAGCTTGCTTTTCTTTTTGCCGGAAACCGGTTCAATCACTTCAAGATGGCAAACGTATGTGCCCAGCGGCACCAGCTCGTTCAGTTCATCGCGCCCGTTCCATTCGAAAGTGCGTTCGACCAGCGCCGCGGTTTCGTCCAGCAATGTGCTGACGAGTCTGCCGCCGAGATCGAAAATCCGCACAGTCACCTGATTGTTGACCGCCGCAGCGTTGTAGCTGATTTCGATGGTTTCGCCGCGATCGGGCACAAACGGGTGCGGTTCCACCCGCAGGCTTACGTTGTCCAGCGAGGGATTGTAATCGGGATCGAGCCGGATCTGATCCTGATAGGTGGTGAGCAACTGAAAAATGGAATCGCCCTGACTGACGAACAATCCGCTGACGCCTTCCGCCAAAATACGGTCGTTTACATTAAACTGGCTCAAATCCAGCCGTGCGGTATCCCAAACGCGAACGCTGGTGCTGCCGCGCCCGTCGCTGATTTCCAGCGTGCTGCCGCCACCGGCGGAAAATTTCTCAATGACCACGCCTTCGGTGGCAACTAACGTACCGTCCCAACGGGTGGAATTGGCTTCGCTGTTGCTCAATGGCAATGCGGCTGGCAACGGTTGTTCTTCGGCGATGAGCGTGCTGCTCGTGTATTCCACTTCGGTGACGCCGTTGAATTCCGTTACGCTGCCAATGATGCGCACCAGATTTCCGCGCTGAATGTTGGTATCCCAACCGAAGCGGAAAAGCTGCACGCCACGCCCGGATTCATCCTGCACATATGCGGATGTGACCGAATCGCCGCTGGATACGGTTTCCCGCAGCAACCCGACGCCGATGGTGACAGTGCCGCGTAAGTTGACCGCGCTGAACTGGCGGGAATCGGTTTGCAAATCGTAAATCAACTGGCGGCCGCCGCTGCCGACCGTTACGCGACCGGGGCGTTCCGTGAGGCGCAGGCTGCCGTTGTTGCCGGCGGTGCGCACCCAGATATAGGAATCGACAGATTCGGAAGGCGCCGCCAGCGGTTCAAAACTGACGCTGAGCGTATCACCGTTTTCGATAATCACATCGTTAATTCTGACATAAATGTTGGAATACAACGCCGAACCGCTTTCGATTTGGGATGCCGGAACCGGATTGCCATTCAGCAAAGCGGTTGCCTGAACGGTTGATTTTTCAACCGATGATGTGAGCACCTGTCCCCACAGCGATGGCAGTTCGATTTGCACGGTAGATATCGTGTCGTCTATCGTGCCAAAAAGGTTGACAGTGAAATTTTGATAAATGGAATCCGTTTGCACAACGTTAACCGGCACCTGAACCAGACCGCTGCCGTCCGCGCGAGCGGTTTTTCCGGGGATGATAATTTCATCCTGATAGCCCGGCACAATTTGCACGGTATTGTTGAAAACATCCGCAACGCCTTGCACGGAAATGGTATCGCCGATGCTGAATCCGCTGATGTTAAGCTCAGTCGTATCCCAAACGCGAACGAGCACGGTGCCCTGTTCATCGCGCAATGTGATGTTTGTGCCGCCGCCAACACCCGTCGCGAGATCCTCGACTTCGCCGACCACTCTGGTGTATGTGCCTTCGTAAGCCACTTCGTTTGCCAGTCCGCTGCGAACAAAACGCGCCGCCGGCAACGGGGCATTTTCTGCCATGAGCGTGGTTGTAAAATCGGTAATTTCCGTGACGCCGCTGAATTCCGTTACCGTTCCGCTGACGCGCAATTTTTTGAATCGATCGATATTTTGCGATGCAACCGGCGGATCAAAATTGAACAGGTTGATGCCTTTGCCGGATTCATCCTGAATATACGCATCCAAACGGGTGGTGATAATGACACTCGCGCCGAGCGTAACCACGCCTTCGATGGTCACCTGCTGACCGTCGAAAAAGGATACGTTATCCTGAATGGTTGCGATGGGCAGCACGCCGTCCACCGCGCCGACAACATAAAAATTGCCGGAATTGCTGGCGGATTTGCCCTCGTTATCGATGGCTGTGACGGAAAATTGCACGAGCGCGGCGTTTAATTGCGCGGGAATTTCTCCTGACCAGGTGTTCCCGCTGGTGTTTTCCATTGTTACAGAAAGGGTGACGCCGCCGTTCACTGAATAATTGAGGGTTGCGCTGGCGATCGAGCCGTCCGTATCCACTGCTTCGGCGGTGACGGTTACTGCGTCGCTGGCGGTCGGTTGCGCGGGTGAAAACGCCACGTTTTCGACAACCGGCGCGCCGGGCAACGGCACTTCGCCGGGATTGGGCGTGCCGATCACAAATGATTGCGCGAGATTTTCGCTCATTTCATTATGTCCGGTGATGCCGTTTCCGCCGAGCTGCACTTCGCCGTATTCCAGAATAACGGTGCGCTGGATGGTTTCGCCAAAGCCGTGCGGCTGGTCTGCCGATGCCGAAATCTGGCTGGCGATTGGTGTATCATTTAAATAGGTGCTCGGGCTGCTGTCCGCGTCCGGACCGTCGATGCTGACGCCGGATTTGTCCACGCCTTCGGCTTTATCGCCCCAAACGAGGTAGTCCGCATCCTGCACCAAATCGCTCTGCCCGTCCCAATAATATAGCACAACCATTTCGCCGGTGTTGGTCAGTCCGCCCTGCCCGGCGATGCTGCCGGAGAATGCTTCGCGCATATTCGGGATCGATCCGTCGGTTTCGAACAATTCGTAAGTGGGTGCCACGGAATAAGTGCTGATAAATCCGGTGCCGCTCATGGCGATGGTTTGCACTTCGTTTGCGGCAATCGTTGCGCCATTCGGGAATCTGGCATGAAAATCGCCGAAAGTGCCGCCGCCGGCGTTTTCGCCCGTAACGATGTTATAATAATAGGCGTTACCGCCGGGAAAAGTGGCGTCGGTCAGGTAATAATCCGATAAATCGATGGTTTGTCCGGTCGGGTTGAAAATTTCCACAAACTCGCCTTCGGTGGGCACAACTGCCAATTCGGTGATCAGCAAATGCGCTGCGCCCGGCTCCGCATCGGTGACGGTAAAACTGCGGTTTGGCGAATCCGCCACGGCGCCGCTATCGTCAATCGCGCGGACAAAATAGGTGACATTTGTGCCATCGGGCTGCCCGGAAATTTGCGCCTGATAGCTGTCGCCGCCGGTGCTGCTCATCGCCACGCTGTCGAACGCGGCAGAATTCAGCGAAAACAGCAGGCGAACGGCGCTGACCTGGCTGTCATCGGTGACGTCGGCGGAGATGGTCACGGCTTCGTCGGGTTTCGGCAGCGTCGGCGATTGCCCGATGTTGCTGATCACCGGCGGAATATTTCCGCTGATGCCGCCCACCAGTTCGCTTTGCACGCTCGGTGCAAGCTGCGCTGCGCCGCTGAAAATATCCATCACTGCAGTGACGGTCAGTCCCTGCCCGACGCTGAAACTGCTGACATCGATGCCGGTGGTGCCCCAAATGCGGATGAGCACATCACCGCTGCCATCGTTGATGGTGATGTTGGTTGCGTCGCTAAACGATGCAATATTATTAATTGTGCCGGCTGTTTGCACATAAGTGCCTTCCAGTGCAGTGTTTCCGGCACCGGATGTGCTCAGCACCAGCGGTTCCGGCAGCGCGTTTCCGGTGGAAATCAGCTCGATCGAAAAATCGGTGATTTCTGTAACGCCCTGAAATTCCTCCACCGTTCCGGTGATGCGTAGGCGGTTGCCGCGGGCGAGCAGCGCGTCCGGCGGATTGTTGCTGAACAGGTTGATGCCGCGCCCGGATTCATCCTGAATATAGGCATCCGTGCGGGTGGTGATGGTTGTGCCGCCCGCCAGCGTAATAATCCCTTCCACCGTAACGGTGGTAAATGCCGATGGATTCGCCTGAATATCGGCGATTGCGGTAATTTGCAGCGAGGGCAGGGTGTAACTGAATGTGTCGCTGAGCGCAGTTGCGCCGCTGTCGTCGATGGCTTTCACAAAATAATCGACGGTTGCGCCGCCCGCCTGCCCGGGAACAAATGCCGCATAACGATCCGCACCGATGAAATTCATGGCGAGGCTGTCATACGCCGCGCCGTCTACCGCGTAAAACAGTTGGCGAACCGGGACTGAGCTGTCATCCGTGATGGTCGCGATGACTTGCACATCTTGTCCGGCATCCGGCTCTGTGGGCGTTTGCGTCACGCTCACAATTTCCGGCGGCTGGTTTAGCTGCGGATCGACAACCGTGTATGAATTGGTCGGTGAAAGCGTGGTTTCACCCGCGTTGTCTGTCGCTTTGATGTAATATTCAACGGTGGTTCCGGCAGCCTGTCCAGCGATGGTTGCGGCGTATGTGTCGCCGCCGGTGTTGCTCATCGCGGTGCTGTCGAACGCTGCGCTGTTGATCGCAAAAAAGAGCTTTGCATCGCTGACGGTGTCGTCATCGGTGATGTCCGCCTGAACCGACACATCCGTGCCGGACGCCGGGTTTGCCGGACTCTGCAAAATATTGCTGATCACCGGAGCGTTGTTCACTGTGCCTTCCACCAGTTCGTCGGCGTAGCCGGGCGTGAGTTGGCTGGCGCTGTTGAAAATGTCCATCACTGCGGTAACGGTCAGTTCCTCGCCAACGGCAAATCCGCTCAAATCGATGCCGGTGGTGTTCCACACCCGCACGGTCAGCGCGCCGCTGCCATCATTAATAATGATATCCGTTCCGGTTGCGCCCGGCGTAATTTCGGAAATTTGTCCGGCGGAGCGAACGTAACTGCCTTCCAGTTCGATATTCCCGGCATCGCCGGTGCTCAATTGCAATGGCGATGGCAGCGGATTTCCGGTGGAAACCAGTTGAATTGAATAATCGATAATTTCGGTAACGCCGCCAAATTCGGTAACGCGCCCGATGATTTGCACGCGATTGCCGCGAACCAGCAGCGGGTCCGGCGCATTCTGGCTGAAAATGTTGATGCCGCGCCCGGATTCATCCTGAACGTATGCGTCCGTCCGCGTGTCAATGGTGATGCCCGCACCGAGCGTGACGATGGCTTCCACCAAAACGACATCGTATGCAGAAGGATTGGATTGGATATCGGCGATTTGGGTGGCTGTGCCGGGCACGTCATAAGTTGAAATCAGGGTTTGGCGGGTGTTGCTTTCGTCGTCCATCGCTTCGAGGTAATATTGCACTTCGGTATCGCCCGGTTGCCCGGGAATGGTTGCTGTGTAAGTGTTTCCGCTGGTGTTGCTCATGGCTGTCGCGTTGAACGTGCCGCCGTCGATCGACACAAATAATTGGGCGGAAGCTACCGTTCCGTCGTCGGTGATGTCCGCAGAAATGGTTACAGCCTCGTTGGCAAACGGATACAACGGATCGCGGGAAACGCTGCCGATTACCGGCGCTGTGCCGCCGCTGCCGCTCGGTCCGCTGCCCGGATTGGGCGTTGCTGCGGAAAAGGACGTCGCCAAATCTTCGCTGGTTTCGTTATTTCCGGTGATGCCGTTGCCGCCGGAAGCGGTTTCGCCGTTTTCGATCAGTGTCGTGCGCTGGGTGGATTCGCCGAAATCGTGCGGTTGTCCATTGACAATTGAAATTTGCGCCGCCGTTCCGGTATCCGCCAAATAGGTCGATGGCGTCGTGTCCGCATCCGGTCCGTCGATGGAAACGCCGGTTTTGTCCACTGCTTCATCTTTGTCGCCCCAAACTACGTAATCCACATCCTGCACCAAATCGCTCTGTCCGTCCCAGCTATATAAAATCACGATTTCACCGGCATTGCTGAGCGTTGCGTTTGCTGCAATTGAACCGCCGAACGCTTCGCGCATGTTCGGCACGGATGCGTCGGTTTCAATCATTTCGTAGGTGGGATTTACGCTATATGTGCTGTTGAACGCGGTTGCGCTGAGGGCGATTAATTGAAATTCTCCCGGCGCGATACTCGCACCATCGGGAAAACGGGCGTGAAAATCGCTGTTGCTGCCGCCGCCGGCATTGCTGCCGGTAACAATGTTGTAATAAAATATCCCGTTGGCGGATGACGTCGCATCGGTGAGATAATAATTCGATAAATCGATGGTCGCACCGGTGGGATTGGTGATTTCGATAAATTCGCCATCGGTTGGCGTAACGACAATCTCTGTAATTAAGATATGATCCTGCGCAATCGCAAAAACAGACATCACTAAACTGAGTAAAAAAATGCGGATAGGCTTCATGAATCCTCGCAGCGAAAAAGAGTTCAAATTCAATTTTTTCAACAAACAATATATCTAAAGGCAGGGCAAATACGCAAGGGAAATGGGATTTGAAATACCTGCACCAGAATGCTTTTCGGTTATCGCCGTGTTATCCGGAACAGTTTTTTAATCATTAATGCCGGATTATTAGATTATGAAATATTGGCCGTTAATGTGCAAATAGCATCAAGTTTTACCAAATCTAACCGATCTACTGATTTAAATGTGCGAATATCGGTAAATGCACTATTAATTCTTCAGGAGTAAAACATGGAAAAGTTTCACGAAACGTTAAAATTCAAACTGACTGCGATCGTTTTGGGTTGTCTGACAATCGGCGGAATGTTGATCAGTTACGTTGCATCGGGAAATGCCGAAGAAGAGTTGCACAAAGAAGCTGCAGCGGATTTCAAAAGCTTCTCACAATTGCTGGATCAAAAAGTTCAGTCAAAAATTAATGAAATGGCTTCCCAACTGGATGGAATTCTGGTCAATCGCGATGTGATCACTTTTTTTAATGATGGCGAGCGGGACTCGTTGAAAACATTATTGTTGCCATTGTTCAAAAATTCATTGGAAGCCCGCAGCAATATTGCCCAGTTTCAGTTTCATTTGCCACCAGCAACATCTTTTTTGCGGTTGCACAAAACAGAAAAATTTGGCGATGACCTGTCCGGATTTCGTCAAACAGTGGTAAAAAGCAACACCAGTCGTTCTGTTGTTGCGGGTGTGGAAGTTGGCAGAGGCGGTGTGGGTATCCGGTTGGTTGTGCCGGTTTTTCACAACCAGAATCATATTGGCAGTGTCGAATTGGGTGGAAGTCTGGAAGGCGTTGTGGCTGATATCGCCAAATCGATGGAAATGGATTTTGCCATTGCCATCCGCCAGGATGTTTTCGAGAATGCCCGCCGTTTTACGGACAAAGAAAAAGATTTTGTGAAAGGCGATCTCGTTTATTACAACTATTCCAGCGCCGGAGTAATGAACCTGTTTAACGGAGAAAGCATCGCAGACCAGTTTGCCATGCTCGAAAATGACGATAAAAGTTATGGCTGGATCTCCAAACCGTTGATAGATTATTCGGGTGAACAAATTGGCTATGTATCTGTTTTTATTGATTTAAGCGATAAGCTTTCGGCGATTTCCACCGCCCGGACACGTTCCTATCTTGTGCTGTTTTTGTTGGTTCTGGTTATCGCCGGTGTGACATACTTTTTTATGCAGCGTTTTTTATTCTCGCGGTTGAGAGACAGTGTGCAGTTGGCAAGATCTCGAAAACGGCGTTTTTCCCGCTGAAGAAATTGAAAACGGGCAAGATGAACTGGCAGAACTGGAGAAATCGTTGTTGCATATGGGCATCAAAATTACGATGCAAATGAATAACGTACGATCCATCCTCAACACAATTTTAAAAGTGCAAACAGCGCCCACGCTCGATTCAGCCATTCAGCTGATTCTGGAAGGGTTGCAACATATGTTGCAGGCGCAATATGTCGCACTTAGCACGTTTACCAAATCCGGTGGTATTGATCGGTTTTTTACGTTGGGAATGTCTGAAGCGGCACAACGCAGCATCGGTGGATATCCCAAAGGCGAAGGTTTGCTGAAGCATGTGTATCAATCGCGACAGATTTTGCGTATCGAAGATATTGACAAACATGCTGCCAGCGCTGGTTTTCCTGCCAATCATCCGGCAATGAAAAGCCTTATCGCCGGGCCGGTGATGCATGATGAACAATTGTTCGGCACAGTTTATCTCACCAATAAAACCGACGGGCAAGCATTTACGGCAGAAGATGAAGAAGTGCTGAAATTTTTCCTGCCGCTATTGAGCATCACGTTAAAAGAGAAAAAAGTGAATGCGGAAATTTTGGAAACCAAAAAATATATGGAAGCCGAAAGCGTTCAAATATTGCAGGCGATCCGCCGTTTGGCGAAGGGCGATTTGTCGGTTAATGTGGCTGTGAACAATCGCGGCGATGATTTGTCGCGTATCGAAAGTGGATTATCGGAGATGGTTGCCAGCCTCCGCACACTGGTTGGCGATATTTACAAACTCGCTGAAAACGCGACATCGCAGATTGAACAAATCAGTTCATCTACCGAAGAGTTGTCTGCCGGCGCCAAAAACCAGTCCGCCAGTTCGCAGGGCGTTGCATCTGCGATGGAAGAAATGAACCTCACCGTTTACGAAAATTCCCAAAATGCCCAACGCACCGCCGGGCTTGCCAAACAAAACGGCGATGTGATGGTTGAAGTTAACCGCATCGTTCGCGAAACGATTGAAAAGATCCAATCTGTTGCGGTAATCATCGAAAAATCGGCGGGAATGGTGGAAGAATTGGGCGAATCGAGCAACAAAATCGGCGGCATTATTTCTGTCATCGACGAAATTGCCGACCAAACCAACCTGCTGGCACTGAACGCCGCCATCGAAGCTGCCCGCGCCGGTGATCAGGGGCGCGGTTTTGCCGTTGTCGCAGACGAAGTGCGCAGATTAGCCGAACGCACCAGCCACGCCACCGGAGAAATTTCGGAGATGATTGGCAAAACACAAAAAGCTGCCGGCCAAGTTGTGCAAATCATCCGAAACGGAAATGATGAAATGCAGCAAGGTCTGAAATTATCGCAACAAGCCAGCGATGCGTTGCAAAACAGTGTCGAAGGTGCCAACGATGTGCAGGTGAAAATGGCTCAGATCGCCACTTCCAGCGATCAACAATCAGCTGCGCTGACGGATATTTCCCGGAATGTAGAGTCGATTTCGAATATTACGTCTGAATCTGCCACTGCGTTGTCGGATATTTCCCAAACGATTTCAGATTTGAGCAGAGTTATCAATCAATTGCATAGCTCCGTGCAGCAATTTAAGCTTTCGAAAAGCGATTTGATGATCAACAGTTTTGCGGAAAATGAACGGTTCAATTGAACCGGAAGACAATTGGAATAAAAAAATCCCCGGCAAATAACCGGGGATTTTTTTTTTGATTCACATTGTTTCGACAGCGGTAAAAATTACGCATATCGCAGTTTTACGACAGTTACGCCGGTATCGCCTTCGCCCCAGCGCCCCAGCCGTTTGCTTTCCACCCGTTTATCGCGCGATAAATAATTGTTGATCGCAACGCGCAACACACCTGAACCTTTGCCGTGCACAATGCGCACTTCTTCCCAACCGCTTTCCAGCGCCTGGCTGAGATACCGGTCGGTTTCGTCGATAGCGTCCTGCTGATCCAGCCCGCGCAAATCCAGTTCGGGTGTAACTGCTGTGGTGCCGCTGGTTGCATCCACATCCGCACCGGTGATGGTTCGGGCGGCTTTTTCTTTTTTTTTGAGATTTGTTGGATCGCCGGATGCCGTTCCGGTCAACGGTCAACGTTACGTTGCCGACCAGTACGCGCACCTTTTTTTTGCCCTCGGGATCGTCCAATAACTCCCCGGCATCATTCAGCGAATCGACCCAAACGCGGTCGCCTTTTTGCAGCGGTTCCTCCGGTTTTGGGAGCTCAAGATCCGGTTGCAGGCTTTTTTCCAGCCGGGTGCGCTGCTTTTGCACCGTTGACCGGGCGTGTTTGATCACCGCTTTTTCACCCTGGCTTTCGCGAATCTCCTGCACGGTTTTTTCGATGAGTGCGTTGGCTTCCTGCAGAATTTTTAGTGCTGCAACTTCCGCTTCCTGCTTCCGTGCGGCTTTATTTTTTTTGTAGTCATCGAGCTGGCGCTCGTACAAATTTTGCAATGCTTCGGCTTTGGTTAGTTTGATGTTGGCTTCGCGGCGCTCTTTTTCGGCAATTTGCAATCGCGATTCGAGGCTTAAAATCAGCTCTTCCAGCCGGTCTTTTTCCTCGCCGATGTAGGTTTTTGCCGCTAAAATCAGGTTTTCGGGAAAACCGTATCGCCGGGCAATTTCAATGGCGTAGCTGCTGCCCGGCACGCCAACGCGCAACCGGTATGTTGGCGCAAGGGTTTGCAAATCAAATTCCATCGAGGCGTTTTCAACGGATTGGTTTTCGTGGGCGAACGCTTTCAATTCGCCGTGGTGGGTTGTTGCGATGGTCAGCGCTTTTTTATCGGTCAGTTCGCTGAGCAGGGCAATCGCCAGTGCCGCGCCCTCTTTCGGGTCGGTGCCGGTGCCCACTTCGTCCAACAGCACCAGCGTTCGGTCCCCGGCTTCCTCGACAATCTGTTTCAGCCGGACAACGTGCGCGGAAAATGTGCTCAAATCCTGTTCCAGCGATTGGCGGTCGCCGATATCGACCAAAATTTTATCGACCAGCGGAATTTCGCTGTCCGGATCGGCCGGAATGGGGATGCCCATCTGCGTCATTAACACCAGCAACCCGACTGTTTTCATCGCCACGGTTTTTCCGCCGGCGTTTGGTCCGGTGATCACCAGTGTCTGAATATTTTCGCCCAATCCAACAGAAAGCGGCACCACTTTTTCCCGCCCGGTTTTTAACACCAGCAACGGGTGACGACCGTTGAAAATACGCAATACGGCGGCTTCCGTAATTTTTGGAGCGCTGCCTTCCAATTCATTTCCCAACCTGGCTTTTGCCAAAATGACATCCAGAATGGCAATATTTTCCAGGCTGAAGTAAATCACGTTGCGCACTTGCCGGATAATTCCGGTGAGAAACTTGAGAATTTTGATAATTTCCACCCGCTCGCGGATGCGCAAATTCTGAATTTCGTTGCTGATTTTCAGCGTTTCCATCGGCTCCACAAAAATAGTAGCACCGGATGAAGATGTGCCGTGCACAATACCGTTCACTTTATTCACATAATTGGGTTGAATGCCCAACACCTGCCGTCCGTCTCGCAATGTGACAATACCATCCTGCAGATAATCCGCATATTGCTTCTGGATTTTGACCAGCGCCTTTTTGTGATCGCTTTCCATTGTGCGAATTTTGATGCGAACCTGGCGGAGCTCCGGACTGGCGTTGTCAAAAATTTCGCCTGACCGGTCGATCGTTCCCTCAATTTGCCCGATGATATCCCGGTGCATGTGAATGCGCTGGGCGTATTTCTGCAATAGTGGCGCCTCGTCACGGTGCTGGTCAAAAAACAATCGCACTTCGATCAGGCTTTGCAGATTGTATTTGATATCCAACAGCGCATCGGTTTCCAGATACGCATCCACCGGTTTTATTTTATCGAGATGGGGAGTGATATCGGTGAATCCGCTAATGGGCGGCGGATAGCCGCCTTCCAGCAACGCTAGCATCTCCATCGATTTTTGCAGTTCCTCCCGTACAACATCGGCGTGGCGCGAAAAATTAATGGTCGCCAAATGGCGAAAGCCGTAGGGCGTCGCCAATCGTTGCTGAAGTTGTTCAATTATTCTGGGAAATTCCAGTTGTTGGAGGGAAACGCTATCGTGTTTGAGTTGGTGGAGCAGTTGGCTGTCTGTCAGTTCTGTGTCAATCTCGTTTGATGCCATCAATTTTATCTCGTGCTCTGTCGATTTCGTCTATGCCTTCTTTAATATCTTTGCCGGTATCCTCAAGTGCATCGCTGCCGTCTTCCACAATTTCTTTCATCTGTTTGGGAAGCTCTTTCGGGTTGCCCAATAATTTGTAAAAAAACGGCACAGACTGATAAAGCGGGTTATATAACATCGTGTCTTTTTGGGACTTACCGAATGATTTTCCAAACGGCATAAATGCGATAGCATGCAAAACCAATCCGATAATGAGCGCTCCTTTTATGCCGCCAAACAAGCTGCCCAACAGTTTGTTCAGCCAACCGAGAAACAGGGTTTCGCTGAGTTTTTTCATTAGCGCTGCGGCAAGTTTTGTAGCGAATAAAAACGCAACAAAAAATACAATAAAAATAACCAGATGGCTGACCGGTTCCTGTCCCAAAATTCCCGGCAGAAAATCTTCGGCGGTTTTGCTGAAGGCATTTGCGCCGATAACACCGGCCATGATGCCGCCAACAATACCGATCAACCCAAAAGTTTCGTGAAAAAATCCGTTTCGCAATCCATTAATAATGAATGCAGCGAGTACTATACCAGCGATGATATCAAACATTAGCGTGCCGAAAGTTTATCTTTAACGATTTGCTGAACCAGCTTGCCATCCGCCACGCCTTTAACCTGCGGCATAATGACACCCATTATTTTGCCCATGTCTTTTATGGAATCTGCATTGGTGTCGGCGATTGCTTTTTCCACTAATTCAGCAATGGCCGATTCATCCAGTTGTTTTGGCAGATAGGCTTCGATAATCGCCAGTTCCTGCAATTCCTCATCTGCGCGATCAGCTTTTCCGTGCTGCTGATAAAGTTCAATTGCATCCCTGCGCTTTTTTGCGGCAGAATTGAGGACTTGCAAAACTTCATCTTCTGTTAGCTCGCGCATTTTTTCAATTTGAAAATTTTTGAGCTGAGAGCGCATCCCGCGAATGGTTTCCAGCCGAACTTTGTCGCCGGATTTCATCGCGATTTTGTAATCATCCATCAACTTTTTTTCGACACTCATTGTTGCAAATTTCCTTTTTAATTCTTACGCAAAGCAGGAATACCTTAATTGAAAATCCGCCTGAAAAAAATCCAGGCGGAAGCTTTTGTTTACAATTAGGTTACATCAAAGTCGCTGAATGAATCATTCACTACTTTATTGATTTTCCATCATCAACTTGCGCATTTTACGGCGAGCAGCGTTTTCTTTACGTTTGCGTTGTTCGCTCGGTTTTTCGTAATGCATGTGTTTTTTGATTTCGGCCATCAGACCAGATTTTTCACATGCTTTGGTGAAACGCTTCAGCGCTCTTTCAAATGATTCATTATCGCGGACTTTTACATTAATCATATTAAAAAACAGCTCCTTTCGAAAGCAAATTGTTAGTTGGAATATTTTCCAGGGTTTTTCAACACATCAATTTCATATTCAGCAGGTTTTTTCCAGGTACGATCCTGGCTGGCTGCCGTAAAATATTTCAATGCCTGGCCGGAATTGCCACGCTTTTTGTAAATCTCGCCCAGACCAAAATTTGCACCCCCTTTGATCGTACTGGAACGAGCAGATTTCAAACTTTCCAGATATGCAGATTCAGCCTGATCCAATTGATCCAATTCACGGTAGGCATTGCCTAAACGGTAATATGTGTCGCCTTTCAGCGCACCACGGCTGATATGCTCTAATGCTCCTTCAAAAGCAGAAGCGGATTCTTCAAATTTGCCTAATTCAAAAAACGAGACACCCAATCCGCGCAATGCGTTTACAGATGTGGGGTCGATCTCTACAGCTTTCTGGTATTGTTCAACAGCTTGTTGATATTGTTCCTGGCGTTTGTAAACATCACCAAGCCCCCAATATGCGCTTTCAAATTTCGGATCGATTTCGATTGCAGCTTTGTAGGAGTTAACCGATTCCGTCAATTTTCCCTGACGATACTGAACATAGCCAAGAAAATGGTATGATTTAACCATCTTGTTGTCTTTTTCAATAGCTTTTTTATACGCAGATTCAGCATTTACATAATCGTTATTTTGTTTGTAAGCATTACCCAGTCCGTAATATGCCAAAGCAAAGCTGGCGTCTTGCTTAATCGCTTCCTGATATTTTTCAATGGCACCTTGCGTATCTCTGTTGCGTAGCGCGGTATTGGCATCGTTAAATGCTTTTGCTGCCTCCGGGGTTTGCGCAAACGCAAAGGCAGTTAATAATACAATCAGTGTCATCGTGAACTTGGCTTTCAGGAAATTCATTTACTTCCTCCTACAATGCTTTTGTTAAAACAGAAAATTATTTGAAACACACATAATCTTTACAAAATATTAGCGGTTTGGTTCCCGGATGGGATTGCAAGCTTATTTAACACGGTCCAGATATTTTCCGTCACGGGTGTCAACCCGGATAATTTCTCCATTTTCGATGAACGGCGGTATCTGTGTGATCAACCCGGTTTCAAGGGTTGCCGGTTTGTAAGAACTGGATACGGTTGCGCCTTTCATGTTGGGTTCAGTATCAACAATTTTCAGTTCAACTGAAGCCGGTAATTCTATGTCAATCGGCGTGCTGTTATGAAACAGAACTTGCACGATTGTTTCCGGAAGCAGATAGTTTATTTGATCTTCCAACATGTCTTTGCTGATATGAATTTGCTCATAAGTTTCCAAATCCATAAAACAAAGGCTTTGCCCATCGTCGTACAGATACTGGTATTCCAGATTGATCAATGTGGCTTTTTCGACAGCTTCATCCGGACGGAACCGATTTTCGGCTTTGTTTCCATCCGAAAGCCGTTTCATTTTGACCTGCATCATCGCCGGACCTTTTCCGGGGGTTACGTGGTTCGATTCTGTAACACGATAGAGGTCGTTATTCCACTCTAACACATTCCCTTTGCGTATTTGAATGGCCTTCATTTTCATATGTAAGTTTCTCCTAAATATTATACAGCTTGCAAATATAGATAGTTTAATAAAAAAAAGCAATTTTTTTTTGAATACCATTTTGTCTGTTTTTGCCCAATTTAATGATTTCAAATCGGGATAACCGGAATGCGTTTTAAGCGCAATTTTTATGTTTTTTTGTTCAAAAGCATGGATGCTGACGAAATTTATCGCTTTTGTTGTTGTTTCCGGGAAAGGCAGTTTGTATCCAAAACATAACGGTAGGTTTTTTGGGCTTCGAAAAGTTGCTGTGTATATTCCTGTGTTTCAAAATATGATTTCAATTCATCAATGAGTGGGAACAACTGAGGCTGTGTGAACCATGTGAATGGATTTCCGTTCTCCGTTACACAATTTAAATCTATTCCCCAGGAAATCTCAGCCAAGCTGAATGCCGGCATCAGGTCGCTGGCTATTGCCCGTCGTTTACCTTCAGCAACAGGGTCGATGTATGAAAATTGCCGGGAATACAAATGGGCGTTATGAAAATGTTCCGGCACGTTTGCAATCCCTGATAATCCTAATCGCTTGCATGCAATAACCAGCAGCTCAAGTGTTAGCCGTCCGCCGCCGAGTCCGGGAAATTCCTGTCCAGGCATTTTTGGGCGTTTTTGGGTAAATATTCCATTCGGATTGCGTAATGTTAGCCATTCGATGTACAACACATTAAATGGCTTGGCTGTGCTTCCGCCCAATTTGATTTTTGTTTCCTGTCGCCTGAGCACTAACTCGGCGAGGAGCATCTCAACGTCGTCTTCACGGTGGGAATAAATGGCGAGCCGGTGCCGATAAGGATCTTTGGTATCAACGAGAAGACGGATGTTTTCAAATCCCAGCCTCTCGAAAGCTTCGAAAACACCATACCGTCGCATCGCTAACTCAAGCCCGGATTGTGAATAAAATCCCAGAAAAAACAGTGATGATTGGGCGTTACTTCCTAACAGATCCTCTGCGCTGATCAACTGCTCATCAGGATTTAATTGGCGAAGCTGTCCTTCGCTGAGTGTTTCGGAAATGCGTTGGAACTTTTGGGGCGATTTTAGCATATTAAAGCCATTATTAATACTAATTTGTTTGCTTGCCATGTCGCTAAATAATTTTAGTAAAAAATAAACGACAACAAAAGGCTATATTTATTTGCGATTTTTGTAAATTTAATCTACATCACTAACATTTTCTGAATTATCGTTAGTTTTCCTGCCGGTACACAATTTACATATGATCGAAGCACTTTTATTGAATATTAATTTGGTGCTAAATATTCGGGATTCATAGCCGATAATCTCAAAGCCATCGTCTATTTGGCTGAATAACGTTAACAAAACAGAATAATACAGAACTTTATGATTTCAGAACAAATTTTTACAACTCACGAAATGCAGCACATTAAAGCTCAGGAATTTGAGCTGTTTTTTCAGCGCTTTCGTGGCAAATATTCGCCGCATCTCAACCATCTTGGCGAAATTAATTGGATGACGGATGCAGAAGCTGCAGATCAACATGAATATTTTGATTACGAAGCAGGCTTTTGGCAGCGGTTGAAGCACAAATTTGCTGAAAAACCATCTGCATCTATGGCCGGCATTTCTCAGGAAGAAAAGGAGCTGCGTCTCCAATTCCGCATTTATTTAGAGAAAAAATACCTCGGAGAAATTCAACCAGAAACCATTCGCCAATTTCCCGCTAATTGGCAGGTTGAATTGAGTGATGATGAAATCGAACACATTCCGATTTCAATCGAAACTTATGAAGCGCTTTCGCGCTGGAATAAAATGGTGCTGTTGCCAGTGCTGATGCTAACTGTTCTGGCGATTTTTGGTGTTGCGCAAGCTATTCACCGAGCCGGCGAGTTTCATGGCAGTATTTTAATTGAATCCAACGTGCGCGGTGCTGCAATTTTTCTGAACGGAGAAAAACGCGGTTACGCTGATTTCCAACGTTTGTTGAGCGATGTTCCACCAGGTGATTATCGTGTTGAATTGCGGAAAATCGGATTTGCTTCCGAGCCGGTTACTGTAAATATCGGAAAACAGGCGAATGCCAGTGCCAAAGTATATATACCGCTGAATCCAATGGGTGTTACCGATCAGGGATTTATTCGAATTTTTGCAGATCATCCGGATTCGAAAGTATTTGTAAATGATGAATTTATGGGCACGCTTGCTGATCAGGCTGTGTTGCCATTGGAAGAGGGCGATCATAATATCGTCATAGAAAAAGACGGTTTTCGCACCGCGCCCCAAAGCCGGTGGGTACATATTACTTCCGGTGATACTACAAAAGTTAAATTTGAACAAACTGCTCAGTTTGGCAGAAACACTTCAACGACACCCGCTCGGATTTCTTCGAAGCCTGCGGAAATCGGACAAGGTATGTTGGCAATAACCTCCAACACTGTTGGTGGACGGATTATTTTAAATGGCGAAGACACCGGAAAAGAAAGCGATCACGTTTTTACGGGCATGCCATATGGTGAATATCGGGTGCGTTTGGAGCGCCCCGGTTATCAAAGTGTTCCCGAAGAAAAAATGGTTGTAATTTCCCATAACTCGCCAAGTATGGATATCAGCTTCGAATTAATTAAAGAATTCGAGCAGGTAAACATTATGGTAGAACCTGTAACAGCACAGATTTTTATCGATGGCGAACCAATGGCAAAAGGGCAATTCAAAGGTGAATTGAAAACGGGCGAATACGAAATCAGTTTTGGTAGTTTGCCCGGCTATAACACGCCCAGACCCCGATCGTTGCGCGTAATACCCAACGCTCCGGCAGAGCTTGCGGTTAGCTATTTTCCGCAAATACAAGCGGTTGCGGCAGTTTCCGGAAATGGTGTTTTGAAAGTCAACGGCTGCGATGTTGTGCCGGGTTATACCCTCGGCAACCGTGGGTTTACTGCCAGCACAGACGCAGGTCCTGAAGTCACTTTCGTCGAAAAAGCAAACGATTATTTTTGGAAATTCGGTTACGCTTACCAATTCCGCAATCCCAAAGGCAACGATGGGCTGAAAATTACCTTCAATTTACCCAAAGAGTCGCAATTTAATTCGCGGTTTATGTTGAAGTTATTCGGTGCATCTTCTGAGGAACGGTATCCGATGGCTGATTCCCGGAAAGCGGAGATACTGATCAAGCTAAACGGCAATGTTCTCAGCTATTATTATCAGCCGAAAACTTTGGAAGAATTGGGCGGTGTCGAAAAAACGGAATGGGAAATTAGCGAACATCTTCGTGCAGGTGCCAATACGCTGGAAATTACCGTAACGGACAAAAATAACGCATACTATTTTCTTAAAAAAATCGAGCTTACCAACGTCGAATAATAGTCTGTATTTAGTTTTCGATAAAAAAAGCGATCATTTGAGGGGTCAAGGATTCAAATGATCGCTTTTTTATTTTGTTTAAAATCAACTCGTTAGCGAGCTTTTTCGCTGGCTGCGATAATTTTGTAGAAATCACCGGCATCCAGACATGCGCCCCCAACCAACGCACCGTCAATATCTGGCTGAGAAAGCAAGCCTTCTGCGTTGTCCGGTTTTACACTGCCACCGTAAAGAATGGTCATTTTTGCTCCGGTGCCTTCGGTGAACAACGCGTCCAACACTTCCCGCAAAAACGCATGAATTTCCTGAGCTTGTTCCGGTGTTGCGGTTCGTCCGGTGCCGATCGCCCAAACTGGTTCGTAAGCCAGGGTGATATTTTTCAGGTCATCCTGCGAAAGATCTTTTAAATCCCATTCCACCTGATTTAAAACGATGTCGCGGGTGAGGCTTTGTTCGCGTTCTTCCAGCGTTTCGCCGATGCAATGGATCACCTTCAATTTATTCGCGAGCGCCAGTTTTATTTTTTTATTGATTAGCTGAGCGTCTTCCTTAAAATAGCGCCGGCGCTCCGAGTGCGCGATAATCACATGTTTTGCACCCGCATTTTTGATCATTTTCGGAGAAATTTCACCCGTGTAAGCACCTTCCTCTTCCCATGCCATATTTTGGGCACCGACTTCAATTTTGCTGCCTTTTAGCGCCTCGCTGACGGCGTGAATTGCCGTATATGGCGGAAAAACCTGCACCGCTGTTTTTTTGACCGGATGTTTCTCCAGTTTTTTATTCAGGGAATTCACAAGCCGTAGTGCTTCCGGAATCGTTTTATACATTTTCCAGTTGCCGGCAATGAGTTTCTTTCGCATATCTTTTCCTTTTTCAGTTTCTGATCGGTAATTGCCAGATTGGGTTTATTTGTCCGTTAGCGCTGCAACGCCGGGCAGCACTTTGCCTTCCAAAAATTCCAGCGATGCACCGCCACCGGTGGAAACGTGGCTCAATTGATCTTCGAGATTGAATTTTTTGACCGCAGCTGCGGAATCGCCGCCGCCGACGATGGTAGTTGCGCCATTTTCAGTAATTTCAACAAGATAGCGGGCGATCTCTTCCGTGCCTTTCGCAAAATCCTCGATTTCGAAAACGCCCATCGGGCCATTCCAGACAACCGTTTTGGCTTCGGATAAAATTTTCTTAAACTGATCGATGGTTGCTTTGCCGATGTCCACGCCAAGCCAGCCATCCGGTATTTCGTGAACACCAACCGTTTTCGTATTTGCGCCGGCAGCAAATTCGTCGGCGATCAAAACGTCGCTCGGTAGCACAAAATCGGTTTTTGTGGATTGCGAAGCTTTCAAAATATCTTTGGCCATTTCGATGCGATCTTCTTCCAACAACGATTTTCCAATGTTCCAGCCATGCGCTTTGTAAAAAGTGAAAATCATGCCGCCACCGATGAGTAGTGCGTCGGTTTTGCCGAGCAGGTGTTGGATCACATCAATTTTACCGGAAATTTTTGCGCCGCCTAAAATTGCCACAAACGGGCGTTTGGGCTCATCCAATGCGCCGCCCAAAAATTGCAACTCTTTGCCCATCAAATAACCGGCTGCGCATTGATCGAAAAATTGGGTGACACCTTCAGTTGAGGCGTGCGCCCGGTGGGCTGTGCCGAACGCGTCGTTCACATAAACATCGCAGTGGCTGGCGAGTTGTTTGGCAAAATCGGGATCATTTTTGGTTTCGCCGTTGTGAAACCGCAGGTTTTCCAACAGTAAAACGTCGCCATTTTTCATGCTTTTTTTTGCAGCGTCCACAGATTCGCCGATGCAATCATTTGTGAATTGAACATTTTTGTTGAGTAAAGCGGAGAGATGTTTGGCAACCGGCGCCAGCGAAAATTCCGGTTTCGGTTCACCTTTTGGGCGTCCGAGGTGCGAACACAGGACGGCTTTGCCGCCGTCGGCGATAATTTTTTGGATGGAAGGCAGCGCCGCGCGAATCCGCAGATCGTCGGTAATTTCCTGCTTTTCGTTCAGCGGAACGTTAAAATCGACGCGCATTAGCACAGTTTTGCCATGCAAATTGAGATCATCTAATGTTAGTTTTGCCATATTTACTCCCAACAGAACGGAATTAAATTGCTGATTTTGTTGAATTTGAACAGATTTTGTCATCTGTTTTTGACGGTGAATAAAAGCCTTCGGTTTTGAAAGCCTTTATTTTCCGCCAAATTTATTCTAAAAAAATTTCCCCCGATTCAGCGGAACCGGGGGAAAAGATGGTGATATTACATCGCTGCCAATTTTTTGACGAGATCGGCTGTGCGGCTGGAATAGCCCCACTCGTTATCGTACCAGGATACAACTTTGATGAGGTTACCATCCATCACGCGGGTGGAGAGTGCATCAAAGATGCTGGAGTGCGGATTATCAATAATATCTGAAGAAACCAGGGGATCTTCGGAGTATTCCAGAATGCCTTTCATCGGGCCTTCTGCTGCAGCTTTCATCATCGCGTTAATTTCATCTGCGGTTACGTTTTTGTCCAGTTCGGCAACCAGGTCAACCAGCGATCCGTCCGGCACCGGAACGCGCATCGCGAAGCCGTCCAGTTTGCCTTTTAATGAAGGAATGACCAATCCGACTGCTTTTGCTGCGCCGGTAGTTGTGGGGATGATGTTCAACGCGGCAGCACGGGCACGACGCAAATCTTTGTGCGGCAAGTCCAGAATTTGCTGGTCATTGGTGTAGCCGTGAATGGTGGTCATCCAACCGCGGCGAATGCCAAAATTATCGTTCAGCACTTTTGCAACCGGTGCAAGGCAGTTTGTGGTGCAGGATGCGTTGGAAATCAGCACGTGCTCGGGTTTCAGCGTTTCGTCGTTTACGCCCATTACAACGGTGTTATCCATTTGATCTTTCGCGGGTGCGGTGAGCAGCACTTTGCGAGCACCGGCCTGCAGGTGCAGGCTCATTTTTTCGCGACTGGTGAAAACGCCGGTGGATTCAACAACAACATCCACGCCTAATTCTTTCCATGGCAGATCGGCAGGATTGCGTTCTGCATACATGTTTACGCCTTCGCGACCGGCATACATTTTATTACCTTCAACACGAACGTTCGAGCCAAAACGGCCGTGAACAGAGTCATATTTGAGTAAATGCGCCATTGTATTGGCATCGGTTAAGTCGTTGATGGCAACAATATCAACACCGGATTCTTTGTACAGTGAACGGAAAACGAGACGGCCAATTCGCCCGAATCCGTTTATAGCAACCTTAATAGACATAATAAATCTCCCAATTTTTAGTTTGATGATCTAATTTAATGATTAGTGATTTTTTTCTCAACAGTTTTAGAAAATTGAATCAGATATGCAGAAATTGGACCCTCAAAAGACAGTTCCAAATATATGATACACGAAACGGTGTGGCAAGTTACTTTTTATTGTGGAAGAAGCTAATTGTGGGGCAGGTGCAAAAGCAGGAAACAGTTGCAGTTGTTGTGAAACAGAGCTGAAATGCAAATGAAAGGCGGTGCGCAAAAATTTGTTTTTTCCGCACCGCCTTCCGGTTTAAAATGTTAATTCAGCTGAATATCCGGCGGATGGCATTTGGAACAATCCGATGTTTTCAGATATTCCATAAACGGGCGTTCGATGGGTGTTTCGGTCATAAGCGTGTGTTTGATAAGGTTGCCCAAAAGGGCGTTGTCCATGTGCAGATCGATCATCACAAAATGGTTGGAATCGGGATAGCTGAGAATCATCACCGGCAACATGCCTTCCGCTGCGTTGCTATCCGGAAAGCTTAATGACCATTGGTTGTCTTTTGTTTCGGTCATAGTGCCTTCTTTGTAGGGGATCCACGCTACTTTCATTGCAATTTCCCGGTGAAAATTTTGCCCTTCCCATTTGTCAATTTTGCGCATCCGAGCTTCTTTTTTCTCCAATTGCACATTGGAGCCGCACCCAACGATGATCAACATCCCCATTAAAAAAGTGATAATAAATTTCATGATTTTATCCTTCCTTTTTTTGGGTGAATGTAGATTATAAATCAAATATAATCATCATCATAAAAGTTGGCTATTCGCGGTTTGCGGAACAGAAAAATGAGCACTGCGCCCGCAGCAAATCCACCGATATGTGCCCACCAGGCAACGCCGCCGCTAACATCGGCACCCACTGCAGCAATGCCCTGAAATGTTTGCAGCCCAATCCAGATCAGCAGAAAAACCACCGCCGGAACTTTGATAAACTGGAAGAAAAAGAAAATCGGAAGTATCGTCAGTATTTTGCCTTTGGGATACTGGATCATGTATGCGCCCATAACGCCTGCAATTGCACCGCTTGCGCCGATCATGGGCGTCAGCGATTCGGTATTCAAAAAGACCTGTGCCAGCGCTGCGCCGATTCCCGTAATCAAATAAAAAACGATGTAACGGGCGTGTCCCATGCTGTCTTCCACGTTATCGCCAAAGATGTATAAAAACCACATGTTACCCAAAAAATGCATCCAGCCGCCATGCATAAACATTGACGTGAATACAGGAGTTGTGGTTGAAATCAGGTCAAATTCGTGCAGCGATTCGATAAATTGATTTGGAATTAGCCCAAAGGTGAAGAAAAATTCATTCAGATGTTCACCGAGCGACAGCTCGTAAAAAAAAACCAGCGAGTTGATTGCGATAAGCGCGTAATTTACTTTGGGGACCGTGTTGGATTTAATCGAATCGCGAATTGGGATCATAAATTTTTCTCAACACATAGGCTGTCTGTAAAAGAAACGCAAACATCGATGTGCCCGTTTGTAAAATTTTGTTGCTGTTGAATTTAAATGTTCAAAAATTTACGCATTTATGCCATTATAATCAATACCAACGTTATCCGGCAAAATCTAATCTGTCGTTCCAGTTGAAGAAAATGGCTGCTTTAAATATCGATTATGCTCAGTTGGGCAAAAAGTTGTAATTTTTGAGCAAAAAATGAACAAAGTGTTGTATCTGCTGCAGGTTTGATTCTTACATTTGCAATTTGGAAATTGTAGTTCGGATTTGTATATTTGAAACTGTTGAACAAAAGTATAGCTTTTTATGGCAGATAATAATAGAAAACGCAGTTCCCGGAAAAATAGCAAAGCAAAATCTCAGCCGCAGGTGCAATCCTCGCCGGATACCAAAACCCGTACCAAAAAAACGTTTTCCGCAAAGGATAGCGCCCGGTTGCGCAGCGTTGGCGGATTGTTGCTGTTCGCCGCCGGTGTGATGTTCTTTTTGGCGGTGCTCACCTATTCTCAAACCGATCCGGTGTTGAGCTCTAACGTCCCGCAAAATAAATACGTTACGCAAAATGTTTTGGGATTGGTCGGCGCAACTGTTGCACAGCCGGTGTTTGTTTATATTTTTGGCTATGCCTCACTCATTTTCCCGATGTTGATGATGTTCTATGGCATATATATATTGATGAACCAGCCGCTCAACAAACTGGCGCGATTAACGGCGTTGGGCTTAAGTTGGGCTTATTTTGTGGCGATTGTGCTGGCGATTCCGGAATCCCTGGAAACTGCCGGCGCATCGGTCAATTATTTTCCCAGCGGAATGGTCGGCGGCATAACCGCAGATTTGATTGCCCGGTTTATGGGGCGGTTTGCGCTGGGATTTATCACCACCGTTTTTTTGATGATTTTATTGATTTTAACCTTCGAATTTCATGTTGCGGCGATACCGGCTGCCATCGGCAATTTTTTCCGTAATATTATTGATAGTATCACCGGATTTTTCCAGAATATTTTTGATCGCGTTTCCGGCGGATGGCAATCGCTGACCGGATGGGCAGGCAAAACCGCGCGATTGCCCCAAAAAGTTGAACCTGCCGAAATCGAGCGATTTACGCGCGAAACAGACGACGCAACGCCGGTGATTTACGAAGAACCGCAGCGCGAAATCAGTTTGGACGGCGATCTGGAATTGGACAGCACCAGCTACGGCGAAATGCTGGCGCAGGAAGATTTGAAAAAAGCGCACGCGCTCGACGATCAACTGTTGAATGATCCTGCGCCAAATTCCAGAAAAGATATCGAAATCCGGCAAAACCCTCCGGTTGAATCATCCCCGACCGATCTGGAATTTCCGCGCCCGGAAGGCATTTACACACCGGAAGAATTACCAAAATCCGGCAACATGCCCGTCATCGACGAACTGGAAGAAGTTGAGCAGGTTAAACCAAAATTTCTGGAAAATTACGACAAGCTGGTTGCCGAAGCTGCCGGGAAATACGTGCTGCCGCCGTTCGATTTATTGGATGAAGATGAAACTCAAAGCAAGGTTTCCCGCGAAGAATTGATGGCAAACGCCGATCGCCTGGAACATACACTCGCAAACTTCAACGTTAAAGCGTTTGTGAAAAAGGTGATCGAAGGTCCCGTAATTACACTGTATGCAGTGCGTCCGGCAGAGGGTGTAAAAATTAGCCAAATCACCAATCTGTCCGATGACCTTGCACTGGCGATGAAAGCCCGCGGAATCCGGATGATCGCACCGATTCCCGGTGAATCTGCAATCGGGATCGAAATTCCCAATCGCAAACCCTCAATCGTATATTTCAAATCTGTGATGCGTTCGGAAAAATTTCAGCAACATCCCGGACAATTGGTGCTGGGCATGGGCAAAACCATCGGCGGCGAAGTGTTTTGTGCAGACCTCACCCGGATGCCGCACCTGCTGATCGCCGGTGCAACCGGTGCCGGGAAAAGCGTTGGCATCAATACGATTATCACCAGCATTATTTATCGCGTTCCGCCCAGCGATGTCAAATTTGTGATGATCGACCCCAAAAAATTGGAGCTTTCCCTTTACGCAAAACTGAAAGATCAGTATTTGGCGATTTGCCCGGACATCGACGAAACGGTGATCACCCATCCGCAAAACGCCATTTTGGTGTTGCGCGCAGCGGTCAACGAAATGGAAGAGCGATACGATATTCTCGCCAAAGTTGGCGTTCGCGATATCATTTCTTACAACAAACGTGTTGAAAAATTGCAGCAATCCGGTGAAAAAATCGAATACCGGAAATTACCTTATATTGTTGTTATTATTGATGAATTGGCGGATTTAATTTTAACGGCGTCCCGCGAAGTGGAAGAGCCGATTACCCGATTGGCGCAGATGGCGCGAGCCGTTGGTATTCACTTGATCGTTGCCACGCAACGTCCGTCGGTTGATATTTTGACCGGTTTAATCAAAGCGAATTTCCCCACACGGATTGCCTATCAGGTTGCCACCCGCCCGGATTCCAAAACGATTCTGGATATGTATGGCGCCGAGAAACTCATCGGGAACGGCGATATGCTTTTTCTCCCGCCGGGAACCGGCAAACCGGTGCGGTTGCAAAACCCGTATATTTCTACCGAGGAAGTAGAGCATATTATTCAACATGTGCGCAAACAACCCAAATTTCCGCCGTATGAACTGAAGCTGTTGCGCGATGTGCGCGAACCGAGCAGCGAAGCTGTCAAAAAATTCAATCAGGACGATTTGTTCGATAAAGCCAAAGAGATTGTCATTCGTCATCAATCGGGATCTACTTCGCTGTTGCAGCGTAAATTACAAATTGGTTACGCCCGCGCCGGCAGGCTGATGGATGCGTTGGAACAAGCCGGAATTGTGGGACCGAGCCAGGGCAGTAAAGCCCGGGATGTGCTGATTTCATCGATGGATTCATAACATGTGATCGGCGTAAGTTAAAGAAAAACAATTATTCAGGAGAGTTTGATGATCCGTTTTTTTTGGCAAAAAATGATGTTGCTTTCAGTGTTGGGGTTAATGGTTGTCAGCCAGGTGGCTGTTGCGGAAAATGTTGACGATGTGATCAAAAAAGTGCAGAAAAAATACCGCAGCGCTAAAAATATCCATATAGAATTTACCGAAAAAGTGCGATTTTCCCTAACCGGGACAGAAGTTGAAGTGCCAGCTGTTTTGCAAATGGAAGGGCAGGACAAATTCCGGCTCGAATCCGAGGATCAACTGGTGGTAAACAACGGTGAAACGTTCTGGCGATTCAACAAACTGGATAGTCAGGTATTGGTTGATTATGCAAAAAAGAGCGATCAGGATGTGATGCTTAACACATTTCTGAATGACTTCCGGGACCAATATTATGCGCAACTTTTAGAAGAAATGAAAATTGAAGGTGTGAATCATTACGTAATACGATTAACGCCTAAACCTAATGAAAACAGCATTTTTACATCTGTAAAAATATGGGTGAAAGATAAAGATTGGGAAATTGACCGCCTGATTTACGAGGATTACAACACCAACGAAACCGAATATGTTATTTCAAAAACCAACTTCGATCCCAAATTTCAGGAAACCCTTTTCTCGTTTAATCCGCCGGAAGGAATTGAGGTAATCGATCTCCGTTTGTAAAAAAATATCGAAAACAACTACAGATCATTTTAACAATACAATAATGCAACTATGCTGAGCGTATCGGTATAGCTGCATTTTTATCTTTCAGCGATCGCAAAATTTGTAAAATGGTAAAGTTTTACACTCAAACGCCGATGATAAATTTCTTATCTGGCGTTTTTTATTTTATTGGCCGGAAAGTGCTTTTGGCACTTTTTATCTGCATTTGCCTTTACTAAATTGGCACTGAAAATCAATAACATTGTTTTTGAAATACCAGATCCTTGAATATTTATTTCAGGACTTAGCTCGAGGGGAGAACGCGTGGAAAATTACCGCGAAAATTTTGAAAACGAACAGGAACTGAGTCTCCAGGATTATTTACGCGTGTTGTATGGCGGGCGATTTATAATTCTGGCATCTTTTTTGGCTGTGCTGGTTTCCACAGCCATTTTTACGTTTATGTCCGAGCCAGTTTATGAAGCCGGTGCAACAATTCTGGTCGAAGATGAACGCTCGGTAGAACGTGCCCTGTTCGATGTAAATTACCTTAGCCAGCAATCGACGATGATTGCCAATCAGGTGGAAATTTTAAAAAGCCGGACATTGGCAGAACGTGTAGTTCAATCGTTGGAAGCTGCGCCCTATCGCGATTCTCTGGAAATTTTTCAGCCGCTTTCGGATGATAGCTATCTGGTTATGCGGGAGCAGGCGGATTGGTTGATGGCGCATCTGACCATCACGCCGCGTCAGGAATCGGATGTCATCGAACTGCGGTTTTCTGCCGGCAGCGCGTTCGAAGCAGCGGAAATTTGCAACGTCATCACCCGAACATACCAACAGTTGAATAAAGAATACAACTTAAGCGAATTCAAAGAGTTACGCGAGTTTTTGGAATTTCAGTTGAACAAGAAAAACGAAGAGTTGCGCAAATCTGAAGAAGAATTGCGAACCTACCGCGAAAACCGCAAACTGGTTGCACTGGACGAAAGCACCCGGGAATTGATTACCCGTGTTGCGGAAGCACAGGCGCAATTGGAAGCTTCGCTGGTGGAAATGGAAGCAAATCAGGAGCAAAAGCGCAGTTTGGAACGGCAATTGGAAGACCGCCGGGAAACAATGGCAACGGAAGTCACCCAAATTTCCAGCCCGTTGTTGGAAGAATTGCAGAGAGAATATGCAAAAGTTGTTAACGAAAAAGTGAAATACGAAACCTTACTGGCACAGGAACCCACGATTGACCCGAAAGTTTACAGCTCCCAAATTCAATCGTTAAAAAGCCGGATTGAAGCCGTTCAAATGCGATTAAAAGAGGAAGCTGAACGCATCGCCAACACCAGCATGGTTGCAGATCCGCTGGAAATCGCCCAGAGTTTGATCAAGTCGATTCTGGAAATTGAAACACGGATCAAAGGTGGCAGTGCAAAAATTAACGCGCTCCGCGATGTCGTCAGTCATTATGATAGACAGCTGGAGTTGCTCCCGGCGCAAGGGTTGGATCTGGCAAGGCTGGAGCGCCAGGTTGAAGTGGACAAAAACACCTACATTTTATTGACCCAGAAATTGGAAGAAACCCGAATCACAGAAGCTGGACAAAAGGAAACCATTCGTGTGGTGGATCGTGCGATCGAGCCGGAATATCCGGTCAGCCCTAAAAAAGCCCGCAATTTACTGCTCGGTGCCATTTTGGGTTTGGGTTTGGGTATCGGGTTAACATTCCTCACGGAATATCTGGATAACTCCATCAAAAACCCGGAAGTGCTGGAGCGAATGAAGTTGTCCGTTTTAGCAATCATTCCGGAAATTTCCGAAAAAGAAGCGCTGAGCAAAGTGGCCGCCGCAAACGGACAGGGCAAAAATGGCAAAGCACTTTCGTTGGAAAAACCCTCGGAAGCGCGATTGATCACCCACATCGACCCGAAATCACCGGTTTCGGAAGCGTTCCGCACTCTGCGAACAAATATTCAATTTCAGCAATTGAAAGCAGAAGATACAACCTTGATGGTTACCAGTTCCACGCCAAAAGAAGGTAAATCGACGACCATAGCCAACCTCGCAATTACGATGGCGCAAATGGGCGGAAAAACCCTGTTGGTGGATACGGATTTGCGTCGCCCGGTTGTGCATTCCATTTTCAATGAGAAAAAGGATCGTGGAATTACCAACTTTTTAATGGGGAAAATGGAATTTGACGATGTCGTCAAACCGACTTTTGTTGATAATTTATATATTGTTTCTTCGGGACCATTGCCGCCGAATCCATCGGAATTGCTGGCATCGGACGAGATGGACGAATTTATCCGGCAGGCAAAAGAAAAATTTGACCTGGTGTTGTTCGACAGTCCGCCCATCATCGCTGTAACAGATGCCGCGATTTTAAGCACCAAACTTGGTGGTGTTATTGTTGTTATCAAAGCACACCAAACCGATAAAAATGCTGTTATGCGTGCCAAATCATTATTGGATAACGTTAATGCAAATATCGTCGGCTGTCTATTGAATGGTGTGAATCTCGAACGGTCGTATGGCTCGTATTATTATCATTATTACTATCAATATTACAGTTATTACGGTCATGATCTTAAGCGTAAAAAATCACAGAAAGCATAATCAAAACGAATTTATTTTAGTGTTTTACGGAAGAGGAGCCATTTATGAAGTTAACAATCATTGGAACCGGATATGTGGGATTGGTTGCCGGCGCATGCTTTGCAGAAAGCGGTAACAACGTTATTTGCATGGATAAAGATGAAAACAAGATCGGCAAGTTGAAAAGCGGTGTGATCCCGATTTACGAACCGGGACTGGACCTGCTGGTAAAGCGGAACCAGAGCAACGGCCGGTTAACGTTTACCACAGATATGCAGGCGGCGGTACAAAAATCGGATGTCATTTTTATCGCTGTGGGAACCCCTCCCGGAGAGGACGGCTCAGCGGATTTGTCTTATGTGCTAGCTGTTGCCAAATCCATTGGTGAGCACATGAATGCACATAAAATTGTGGTTAACAAAAGCACCGTTCCGGTGGGAACTGCGGACAAAGTTGCTGATGCCGTTCGCAAACACACGGATTTGCCATTCAACGTGGTGTCCAATCCTGAATTTTTGAAAGAAGGCGCGGCGATAGACGATTTTATGTATCCCGATCGCGTCATTATCGGCACCAGCTCCAACGAAGTAGCAGAAGTAATGAAAGAGCTGTATTCGCCGTTTGTGCGCACCGGAAACCCCATCATTATAATGGATGAGCGCAGCGCAGAAGTAACCAAATACGCCGCAAACTCCATTTTGGCAACCAAAATTTCATTCATGAATGAAATTGCCAACCTCTGCGATTGCATTGGTGCAGATGTAGAAATGGTTCGAAAAGGCATCGGTTCGGATAAACGGATCGGTTATTCCTTTATTTTCCCCGGTGTTGGTTACGGTGGCTCATGCTTCCCGAAAGATGTGAAAGCCATTATCCGCACCGCAAAAGATTATAATTTTGATATGAAACTGCTGCAAGCCGTAGAAGATGTGAACCAGGCGCAAAAAAGTGTGTTGATTCCCAAAATAAAAGATCACTTTGGCGGCGATATCAACGGCAAAAAATTCGCGATTTGGGGACTCAGTTTTAAACCCAAAACCGATGACATGCGCGAAGCTCCTTCCATCGAAATCATGAAAGCATTGCACAGTGCCGGTGCAACCATTGCAGCACACGATCCTGTGGCAATGGAAGAAGCGAAACATATGGGTGTTACGGAATATGCAACCTTATGCGACGATAATTTTGATACCCTGCACGATGCAGATGGTCTGGTGCTGGTAACGGAATGGCTGAATTATCGCGAACCCGATTTTAAACAAATGAAATCAATGATGCGCACGCCGGTAATTTTTGACGGACGAAATGTTTATAATCCCCAAAAAATGCGTGAGATCGGCTTTGCCTATTATGGCATCGGCAGACGCTAATCGTAAATTCCGCAGTTATGGCAATATTTTATCGAGACGATTGGCGTATCCGGTCGTCTCGTTTTGTTTTTTAACACAATAAAACGAGTATCTTTGCGAAATATCAAAAAATATCTCATATCTGCATCTAAATTGGGCGATAATTCTCTGCATAATGCTGTGCCAATAACAAGCTTTGGCGATTCGGTAAATTTTGATATTCAAAATATCATCTAAAATTAATTAACTTCAGGGAGTGAGCAATCAATGAGTTTGCTGCAAAAAATTAAAGATCATGAAGCGCGGATCGGCGTTGTGGGATTAGGCTACGTTGGTTTGCCGCTGGTTTTGGAATTTGTTCAGGAAAAATTCAACACTGTCGGTTTCGATATCGATCAGGCAAAAGTTGACAAACTGAACAAAGGTGTCTCATATATTAAACACATTCCGTCTGACCGGATCAAAAATTGCCTGGACAAAAATTTGTTCCGCGCAACAACCGATTTCAGCGAGCTGAGCGATGTCGATTGTATTTTGGTTTGCGTGCCAACCCCGCTCAACAAACACCGCGAACCGGATATTTCCTATATCACCAAAACATCCGAAACGATCAGCAAATATCTGCGAAAAGGACAGTTGATTGTTTTGGAAAGCTCCACATATCCGGGAACGACAGAAGAAGTGATGAAATCAATTCTGGAAGAATCCGGATTGAAAGGACACGAAGACTTTTTCCTCGCGTTCTCGCCGGAACGGGAAGACCCGAACAACGCCAATTATTCCACCCGCACAATTCCTAAAGTTGTCGGTGCAAATTCACCGGAATCTTTGGAATTGGCAATCGAATTGTATAACAAAGTCATTGTAAAAACAGTTGCCGTTAGCTCCAGCCAGGCTGCCGAAGCCACTAAATTGCTGGAAAACATTTTCCGCAGCGTAAACATCGCGATGGTCAACGAAATGAAAGTGATTCTCGACCGTATGGGCATCGATGTTTGGGAAGTGATTGAAGCAGCTTCTACCAAGCCCTTCGGTTACATGCCGTTCTATCCCGGTCCGGGATTGGGTGGACACTGCATCCCAATCGATCCGTTTTATCTGACCTGGAAAGCGCGTCAATATGATATCAGCACCAAATTCATCGAACTGGCCGGCGAAGTGAACACGGAAATGCCGTTCTACGTCGTCAATAAAGTAGCGGATGCGCTGAACGATCAGGAAAAAAGCCTCAAAAATTCCAAAGTATTGATTTTGGGAATGGCATACAAAAAAGATATTGACGATTTACGCGAATCACCAACCCTCAAATTGATTGAAATTTTGAGCGATAAAGGTGCGTTGGTAGATTACAACGATCCACTGATTGACGAACTGTATCCGATGCGCCATTATAACTACGAACACAAAAGCGTTGAAATGACGCCCGAAGTGCTCCGTGAATACGATGCAGTTTTAATCTCCACCGATCACTCGGTTTATGATTGGGATATGATCGTTAAACATTCTAAAGTTGTTATCGACACCCGTAATGCCACCAAAAAAGTGGTCGAAAATCGCGAAAAAATTTACAAAGCGTAAACGCGGGTATTTTTCAGCTTAACTTTTAGGCGTTGCGGAATTTCGCAACGCCTTTTTTATTGCCAAAAAAATATTGCTTGCTTTTAGCGCTATTTTCAATATCTTTCCCGATATTCTGTTACGAATGTTGTCCGATTGCCCCCGGATAGTTTTGTCGATATAATGTGCAGTTTTGTTTAAAACGGAACTGTTTGCTGTCATAGATTCTGGTGATAATATATGGAACAACATTTTAATCCGCCGAAGTGCTATGGAAATAACAGCCCAATCTTTTAAAGATCATTTCTGGAAATATACTAACGATTTGTTCGCCCTTCTGGACGAAGGGGGCAGCTTTGTCAAAGTTAACAACGCCTGGAAAAAGCAGCTTGGATTTTCGGAGACAGAGCTGCTGGAAACCCGCTTTTCTGATGTGTTTGTTGATGTCGATCAGCATATTATCTACAATTCCCTCGAAGATTTAAGGCACAAACGGAAAACCGAAACCACCATCCTCGGATCGATCAAAAACAGCGAAAAGCCTTTTCTGTTTATGTGGACAATCTGTTATGACAGCGACATTCAAAAATTTGATGTTGTCGGTGTTCGCATCGAGCCACAAAATATCAAAGATCAAAAAGATAATTTATCGCCAGCCAATATTTTTATTTTCAATCTCCCTAACCATAAATACGAATACATCAGCCGAGAAATGGTATCGTTTACCGGATACGCTCTCCGGGAATTATATGCGATGGGTGACAAGCTTCTGGAAACATTAGTGCATCCGGATGACCTCGAAAAAGTATTAATGCATATGGATATTCTGGCGAATGGTGAAAAAGGGAAAATTGTTGAATTTGAAAACCGAATGCTCCGGATCGATGGCAAAATGATTTGGGTGAGCAACCGCATTTCCGGTTTCCGGTATGACAAAAAAGATAAACCGATCGAAATCATCGGGTCCATCGAAGACATCACTAAACACAAAGTTGAAATCCAGAAAATTCAGGAGCAGAAAGAATTTCTCCGAAGCATTTTTACAGGCATCGAAATGGCGTTGTTTGTTGTTGATGTTGCTGTTGACGGTGAATTTTATTACCGGGAATTAAACCCGGTTTATGAACGCCTGACCGGATTAACAACCGAATGGATCAAAGGGCGCAAACCGGATGAACTACACCCGCGCTTTTCGTATGAAATGATTGACCTAATCAAAAGCAGGTATGCCAACTGTGTGGATTCCGGCGAGAATATCCAATACGAAGAGCAACGCAATTTTGACGGTCAGGAAAGCTGGTGGTTAACCACTTTAACGCCGCTCAAAGAGGTTGACGGGCGAATTTTCCGGATTGTCGGTAGTTCTGCGTTAATCACCAAACAAAAGCAATTAGAAAACGATCTGAAAGCATCCAATAAAGAATTGGCAGAGTTTGGGCAAAGTATCTCGCATGATTTGCAGGCACCCCTACGCCGGATCGCATCTTTCGCGCAATTGCTGGAGATGGATTACAAAGATAAGTTGGATGATGAAGCCAAGGATTTTATCCAAAAAATTTACACTGGCGCCAAACAAATGCAAACCATGATTCAGGAATTGTTAAAATATTCCCGAATATCCCATCGCGAATTAAACATGCGCGAAATCGATATGAATTGGTTGATAAAAGATGCAATACTGGTGCTGGATAAGCAGATCGAACTCGTTGGCGGTAAAATAAAAACCCAGAATTTGCCCACAGTTCACGGCAATAAGCAAATGCTCTCGTTGCTTTTCCAAAATCTCATTAGCAATGCAATAAAATATAATGAACGGCTGCCGGAGATTGAAATTGGTGTATATCAGGATGAAAACAGTTATGTTTTTTGGGTGAAAGATAACGGCATCGGCATCGAAAAAGAATATTTTGGTGATATTTTCAAAACATTTCGCCGATTACATCCATCCAATAAATATTCCGGCACGGGCATTGGGTTATCAAATTGCAAAAAAATTGTCGAACGGCACGGCGGAGAAATCTGGCTGGAATCCACCGTTACCGAAGGATCTACATTTTTTGTCCGGTTACCTCACCTAACCAACGCAAATTCCTGAAATACTAATTTATCTGCATCCATTCCCCGCCAAATTTTTCAAAAAAACAAGATATTGAGACAGTTTGTTCCCGAATTGTGAACGGATTTTTGCTGTATTTTTGAGCTATACCGAAATGTTTTGCAAAATCTGTTCTGTTTTCTAACTGTATGATTAACAATGGCTTAGCGTTAATTACGTTTGTCGTTCAAATAATAGAAAATGCATTTTGCCGAAACCAGCATTCGGTGATTTAACGATTTTATTTTTACTCCCACCAAAATGAATATTTTCCTAAAGTCAGCGTTCATAAATGCGATTATTATTTTTATGTTTTTTGGATTTATGCTTTATATTGTCGCAATTTAAGTATTCCCCGTTTTAAAAATTGTCACAATCGAATATTAAAGCTCATGATGAGTTTTGATGGATTTAATAAATACTACTGTTCGATTTCATGGATAACTACTGTTATCAAATCAATCAAAAGGGTAAACGCTATGGAAAGCATTGACAAAAACGACCTAACCACGAAAGTCATAAAAATATTTTATATAGAGGATGATGAAACAGATGACCAGCTATTCCGGTTAATGCTGAGCCGTTCTCAAATTGATATCTATGATTTTGAAGTGGTTTCAGCACGAACGTTTTCCGATGCTCGAAAGTCAATTTCAGAAAACACATTTGATGTCATTATTTCTGATATGAATCTGCCGGATTCCAGCGGATGGGAAACGGTAGCCAACTTAATCCATTCCCAATCATCAGCTCCCATCATTTTATTAACCGGTACATTTGATGAAGGATTGGAGCTAAAAGCAATCCAAAATGGGGTTGAAGCCTATCTTGACAAAGATAACCTTAGCCCGGAAATTGCCGTGCGAACCATTATTCACTGCATCGAGCGGCATACGCTGCGTAAAAAACTGGTGCAGAGTGAAAACCGGTTGCGGAAAATCATCAATCAAAATGGTGATGGCGTAGTGGTGCTGGATGAAAGTGGCGTTGTTATTTTTGCGAATCCAACGGCTGAAAAAATGTTTAAAGTATCCTGTGAAAAACTGATCGGCACACATTTGGGCATTCCGGTTTCCAAAGAAAATCTGACTGTTTTGAGTCTTTTGGATAAGGAATTTAAGGAAATTTCCGTAGAAGTGCAGATTACCATGATTGAGTGGGAAGAAAAACAAGCTTATCTGGCTACATTACGCGACATAACCCAACGAAAAGAAGTTGAACGATTGACCAAAGAAAAAGAAATGTTGGAAAATGTACGCTACCTTGCCGGGGCAATCGCTCACGAATTTGCCCAGCCGTTGCAAATTATTGGGCATGCGCTGGAATTGTATATGATGGAAAGCGGTTCATCCAAGCGGTTGGATATTTGTAAAAAGAATTTAAAACGAGCTGGTGACCTCGTACACCAGATTCAGAATATTGTAAGTCTGGAGACTCGTCCGTATCTCAATTCAAAAATTTTGGATATTGCTGCATCCAGCGCAGTAAATACCAATCGATTAAAAGAGAACGGGTTTGCCAAATTTTATCCAACGGAGAAAAAAATAGAGGAAAAAATCGAATCATAATCTCAATAATAATGGAATATGGTAAACTGAAAATTATAGTGCAATGATGTAATTTCTGGTTGAACGTATAATTCACCAAAAATTTCATATTTCGCTCATGCCGGTTACGGTAAATTCAGGGATTGAATGTTTGAATTCTCTGCCCAAAAATGAATTGAAACCGTGTTCAGCATGAGCGTTTTTGTTTTTTAGAAACAGGCTGTCGGCGTCTTTTCCTGTTTGCGAGTTAAGTAATTGCCTAACCGCAATTTTTGGTAATTTGATATTGCTAATTTGTGTTATTCGTACTGTTAAATCTCGAATAAATGTTTATTTTTCAGCTAATTTTTTTTAAAAAAGGTGTCAAATTTTATGCCTGCAGCTGTAAGCTAATATCGAAAACGGTGATACTTAATTACGCTTGCAAAGTATTTATTATTATTGTAGATTCGGGAAAAACGGAGTTCCCATGAAATACATTCTAAAGCTCTATGTCAATGGCAAAAACATCAAAAGCCTGAAAGCGATAAAGAATCTCGAAAAAATCATTCGTGAGAATTCTCCGGATGAGTACGAGCTTGAGCTTGTAGATGTAACGGAATTTCCCGAGTTAGCAGAAAGTGCAGGGATATTGGAAACCCCCGCGCTGACCAAAAATTTACCCCCGCCATATAGAAAAATCATAGGTGATTTAGCAAATTCCAAACAAGTTTTATTCGGTTTGGGAATGGAACTTTTCGATTCTGGCAGTGAACAAGGCAGTTAGTTTTCTTAAAATATATCAAACTGTATAGGTGGTTCTTGGGTGTGTTTATTATCTACCTAGCGCTGTAAAACGGACTAAACGGTATTGTGTTTCCGTAATTTTTCCGGAATGAATGTTCAAAAAATCGTTTTTACAGATGGCAACAATTTCCTATGAACAATGCAATAAAAGTATTATTGATTGAAGATGATTTGGAAGATGCGGATCTCCTCATTCAACAACTGAACGCAAGCCAAAACATTGACTATGAAGTCGAACATGTTACGAACATTTCATCAGGTGTCGGTTTGTTGTCAAACGGTCATTATGATGTCGTACTGCTGGATCTTTTTTTGCCGGACAATAATTCTTTGGAGAATGTTGAAAAAGCGTTAACTTCAAAAATTGATGTTCCTGTGATCATTTTGACCGGAGTGAATGATGAAGAGCTTGGGTTGGAAGCTCTGGACAAAGGCGCACAGGATTATTTGCCCAAAAGTGTTGTAGAACCCTTTGTGCTGGATCGCTCGATACGGTATGCAATTCAGCGGTTTAAAGTAATGAAAGAGGAAATTGAAGCCCGGGAAAAGGATATCCGGTTTCTGGAGCAGCTAAAACAAAGCGCCACAACCAGTGTTACGGCAAATATTTTTGGCGTAAAACAACTAAAAGATGCAGACCCCAAAATTTTTGATTATTTTGTAAAACAATATTGCGGCTTTCTGGATATTGCATTAGATAACCGTGTTTTCAAAAAAGATACCAAAATCTCTGCCGATTTGATGGAAATGAGCAAAGATTTAGGAAAATTGCGACAGGGACCGAAAGATGTTATTAGCATTCATTATGCAGCTTTACGAGAAAAATGCGAATCTGTCCCGCCAAAAAAATGTACTGCTTATTTTGAGGAAGGTCGCTTGTTAGTGCTTGAATTGATGGGATATTTAGTCCAATATTATAGGAATTATGCTTTCGCAAGCATTGATAATTCCGAACAATAAACGATTGTAACCGCAAAGGTCTATGGATAACCAAAAACAAATTAAATACCACTTCACACTGTATATTCTTGGGTTATCAGTAAATTCTCAAAATTCACTTTATAACCTGAAACAAATGTGTGAGCTATATCTCAAAGATGATTATCTTATGGAGATCGTTGATGTTTTAGAAAATCCCGAGTTGGCAGAAACAGAGAAAATTCTTGCTACGCCAACTTTGGTTATCCATAAGCCCGGACCCGTAAAACGGCTGGTTGGTGATCTCGGTAATTGGGATCGCTTAATAGAATTGCTGGGTATTGACATGCCCAAACATTTTTATCCGAATTCACGGCGATGATACGCCATCGTTTGCTGAATTGTTAAAGCCGTTGCAAGCAATTTTAATGACGGTATCACCCTTTAAATCTCGCGGAATAAACCATTGGAAGTTACTTTTTGAGCATATGTTGAAATCTCATCTTTTTCATCTGCAAGAACATACTTCCGGGCGGCATCTGCTTAAAATTTGCAAAGAAGACGCGTTTGCCCGAAGTGAGATTGCGCCGCCTGATGAATGAAGAATAGCACTTTCTTCGCCGGACAATAACCGGGGATTGAAACAGTTCCTATCGGTTTATCAGGCGCTGCAGCAACAAGCCAGTCACATGATTCCCAAAGATTTTAAAGAAGAACTGGGCGATCTGGTGGCCATTGACGGCTCTTTAATTGATGCGGTTTTATCTATGACCTGGGCTGACTATCGGGATGGTGCCAAAAAAGCCAAGGTGCATTTGGGGTTTGATGTCAATCGCGCTATCCCCAGCAAGATCTTTTTGACCAATGGCAAAACCGATGAACGCCCCTTTGTGGACTCAATTCTTCAACCAGGACAAACAGCGGTTATGGATCGCTATTACCAGCATCATCATTTTTGATTGATCGCTGGCAAACCGAGGGCAAACAGTTTGTCTGTCGCATTAAATAATACGCGTAAAGTCATTATTAACAATAACCAACCCCAATCTGACAGCATTGTTTTTTTGATGCAAATGTATTGCTGGGATCTGAATATCTAAACCAAACAGAACGACCGATTCGACTCATTGGCTACCTTTCAAAGGCAAATATATTGGATCGCCACCAATCGCTATGATCTGTCGGCAGGAAGCAAGTTGCTGAAATTTACCGCCTGAGATGGCGCATGGAAGATTTCTTTAAATGGTGGAAACAACATCTCAAAGTTTATCATCTCATCTCCAGAAGCTATCACGGTCTGATGATTCAGATCCTTGCCGGGTTGATTACCTATAACTCAAAAACAATTTATTGTCATAACCAATATAATGAAAAAGTCTCTATCAAACGTGTTCAGCCAGCTACGTATTCTAAAATTCAAAATTAAATCAAAATGCTAACTTCCTGGTGGAAGAAGCCCGACATCTGAGTCTATAATGAATCAAAATCTTATGGAAAAAAATTAACGGATGTCACTGAGAAAATCCCGAGTTGGCAGAAACAGAGAAAATTCTTGCTACGCCAACTTTGGTTATCCATAAGCCCGGACCCGTAAAACGGCTGGTTGGTGATCTCGGTAATTGGGATCGCTTAATAGAATTGCTGGGTATTGACATCTAATATGGTATTGACAAATATAGTATTAATCTATGCCACGGTAAGGAGAAGCGTTGATGGGTGTTCTTAAGTATCAGGTAACGAAAACGAAAACGAATATTGAGGGTTTTGATCATATTGCGATGGGCGGGTTGCCCACCAACCGCACAACACTGGTTTCCGGGACTGCAGGAAGCGCCAAAACCTTGTTTGCTGTCCAGTTTTTAGCCGAGGGTATAACCAAAGCGGATGAAAATGGTGTTTTTATTACATTTGAAGAAGCACCGGATGATATTTACAAAAACATGGCCGGATTCAAATGGAATATTCGGCAATGGGAAGACGAAGGAAAATGGAAATTTATCGACGCATCGCCGCAAGTTGGCGATGAAGTAGTCATCTCCGGTAATTATGATTTTGGCGCACTAATTGCCCGGATAGAATATTCGGTATCGAAAGTGAAAGCCAAACGTGTATCCATGGATTCGTTGGGTGCAATATTTAATCGCTATGAAGATAAAGCCATCGTCCGGAAAGAAATATTTCGTTTGGTCAATGCGTTAAAAAAGATGAATGTAACAGCGATTATCACAGCGGAGAGAACCGACGAATACGGCGAGATCGGGCGATATGGCGTTGAAGAATTTGTTACCGATAACGTTGTTATTTTGCGAAACGTGCTGGAAGATGAAAAGCGCCGCCGAACGGTAGAAATTTTAAAATTACGCGGTACGCAACACCACACCGGCGAATGCCCTTTTACCATTAATGAAAAGGGAATTATCGCCATACCGTTGTCTGCCATTCAATTGGAACAAAAATCTTCGAACAAACGAATTACATCCGGTGTTCCGGAACTGGACAAAATGTGTGGCGGCGGTATTTTCCGGGATTCCGTAATTCTGGCATCTGGCGCAACGGGCACCGGAAAAACGTTGATGTCCAGCCATTTTATTTATGGCGGCACTACGAATAACGAACGGTGTTTGCTGTTTGCCTACGAAGAAAGCCGCGAACAATTGCTTCGGAACGCCATCGGCTGGGGGCTTGATCTCGAAAAAATGGAGAAAAAAGGACTGCTGCAAGTCGAAGCCATCTATCCTGAGACAGCCAGTATTGAAGGTCATTTGCTTCGAATGCAGGAAAAAATTGACAAGTTTAAGCCAACGCGCGTAGCCGTAGACAGTCTTTCCGCACTCGAACGTGTCGCGTCAATAAAAGGTTTCCGGGAGTTTGTTATCGGATTAACCTGTTTCCTGAAAGAACGTGAAATCACCGGGTTTTTAACATCAACAACCCCAACGCTGATGGGTGGCCCATCAATTACGGAAGGGCATATTTCAACCATTACAGATTTGATTATTATGCTGCGTTATGTTGAAGCGTTTGGCGAAATGCGCCGGGGAATCACTGTTCTGAAAATGCGAGGCTCAATGCACGATAAAAGCGTAAAAGAATTTGCTATCGATCATCAGGGTATGCATATTGGAAAACCGTTCCGTGATGTTGTCGGGATTATCGCCGGACGGCCAACTTATGTCGAACGTCCGACTGATATTGAACGAATGAAAAATATGTTTGATGATAGCGACACTATAGAAAATAAGCCCAAGGATGAGGATTAACAATACGAACTCCTGCGATTTATTTGATGATATTTCCATAGCGGTTTTATCCGCTATGGGAAATATCAACTTTACTTGTTACTGCGATTGAAACCACTGTTATTAATGAATTTAAGCTCCTGAGTTAGAAGACTCATCCTCAAAAATTATACGTATCTATATCAATTTTAATTGGCTATTGTTTGTGGAAAAAACAATGGTATTAACATGAGCGTAAATTCTTTAAAACAGATTCATGTGCTTCTGGTGGAGGATAATCCTGCCGACGAAAAACTCTTTCGCCTGATGCTCAAAAATAGCCGGTTTTACCAATTTACAATTACCGCCTTCGATACTGAAATCTGCTTTGGATAAAATGGCAGAGGAAAATTACGATATTATCGTATCTGACCTCACACTGCCGGATTCGATCGGTTGGGAAACCATTCGCGACCTGATTCGCACCCAGACGGATATTCCCATCGTGCTGTTAACCGGCATCGAAGATGAGCAACTGGAAATTCGCGCCATCCAAAGTGGGATCGAATCATATCTCAATAAAAAAAACCTGAACGCGGAACTCGTATTCAAAACAATTTTACATGCGCTGGAACGCCACCGGTTGAAGGGTTTATGGAAAAAAAGCGAACTGCAATTCCAAAAAATTATTCAACAAAGCGGTGATGGCGTGCTGGTGTTAGATAAACAAGGCACGATTTTATACGCAAATCCCACCGCCGAAAAATTTTTTCACACGAGCGCAGAAAAGTTGACCGGCGAAATTTTAGGTATTCCGGTCACAACCAACAATCTTTCTGAACTGAGCCTGTTGGATGACGAACAAAAAGAGATGAATGTCGAGATTCAGGTGACGCATATCGAGTGGGAAAAGCAACCCGCGTTTCTGGTTACATTGCGGGATGTTACGCACCGAAAAGAGATCGAAGCCATTACAAAAGAGAAGGATTTGCTGGAAAAAATCCGGTTTTTATCTGGTGCGATTGCCCATGAATTTGCCCAGCCGTTGCAGATTATCGGACATGCACTGGAACTTTATGTGATGGAAAACGGATCGTCTGAGCGGTTGAATGTGTGCAAAATAAATTTGCAGCGCACCACAAAACTGGTTCGCCAATTACAGAATATCAACACAGTGGAAACCAAACCGTATTTAAATTCGGAGATTCTGGATCTTGAGGCATCGTCCAAAGAAAAAGCAGATTTGGCTGTTCCCGAAAAAAAAATCAATAAATGGGTAACCCCGGAATCAAAATAAATTACGCTGCAAATTCAAAACCAGTAGCTGTTGTGTTGCAAAAAACAAGATGTTTTGCCAAAAATTCATTTGCATCAACGGCAAATTTGATTAACTTTTTCCGGTCAAATTAGAGAAAAATATGAATGCATTTGTGGTACATCATTTTCACCATCATTTCCGGAATCATACTTTCGGTGGTGGATTTGCCATGTCTGCGTAACGTTCGAAAATTATCGAAATCGAGATAAAAAAACCCGCTGCCGAAAGGTGAGCGGGTTTTTTGTTTTACGGAAACCAGTTAAAAATACAATAATTGAGGAGCTTTAAATGCAAATTTTAAGGGTAGTTATCCCCAAAGGGCGAATTTTTGAAAGTGTTGTTCAGTTGCTGAACGAATCCGGGATCAAGTTGACACATGACCAGCGGGCATATCGCCCCGTGGTGAACGATCCGGAGATCGAAGTGAAAATTATGAAGCCGCAGAACATCCCGCTGTTGCTGCAACTGGGCAAACACGATGTGGGGTTTACTGGGCTGGATTGGGTTTTTGAAACCGGTGCGGAAGTGCAGGAATTACTGGATCTGGATTTCGATCCGGTGAAAATTGTTGCGGCGATACCGGAACATTTATCCGTCGATTCGCTGAAAAAACGGAAAATTGTGGTGGCATCCGAATACGAAACCATCGCCCGAAATTATCTGGATAAAGAGGGATTCGATTATGTGTATTTGCGAACGCACGGCGCAACAGAGGTTTTTCCGCCGGATGATGCCGATATGATTGTGGACAACACTGCCACCGGACGCACATTACAGCAGCACAATCTGGCAATTATCGCGGAAATTATGCGTTCATCCACCCGTTTTATCGCCAATAAAAATGTGATGAACGATCCCTGGAAGCGCGAAAAAATCGAGAAAATTCTCATGCTTTTCCGCTCGATCCTCGATGCGCGCAGCCGGGTGATGCTGGAAATGAATGTGGTGCCCGAATATCTGGATGCGATTATTAAAGTGTTGCCGTGCATGCGTTTACCAACGGTTTCGCCGCTGTATCAGGAAAAAGGATTTGCCGTAAAAGCCGCCGTCAAAAAGCAGGAAGCGACGAAATTGATCCCGTTGCTAAAGCAAATGGGCGCAACGGATATTCTGGAATATGATTTCCGAAAAGTGGTGGTGTGAGGGGGAAATATGAAAGTGCGAAAAGCGATCGAAAATGTGACCGCATATCCCATAAAATCGACGTTGCGGCGCGGCAGCATCCGGCTGGATTTGAACGAAAGCACTCGCGGTTGCTCCCCTAAAGTGCTTGCTGCACTGCAAAAAATGACCTGGGAAGATGTTGGCGCATATCCCGAATATCCGGAATTGAAGGCAAAAACCGCCGCAATTTTGGGGGTTTCGCCGGAAAAATTGCTGTTCACCAACGGCGCGGATGACGCTATCCGTTCGTTGATGCAAACCTACATCGATCCCGGTGACGAAGTGGTGCTGGCTGATCCCACTTTTGGCATTATTCCCATTCACGCCGGCGTGATGAGCGCGACGCTGCGGAGCGTGGCGTATCAACCGGATTTCGCGTTTCCGATGGATGGCTATCTGGCGGCGATTTCGCCGAAAACGAAACTGGTGTCCATCGTTCGGCCGGATAGCCCGACCGGCGCGGTGATCAACCCGGATCAGCTTCGGGAATTGCTTTTGGCAGCACCCGATGCGTTGGTCATGCTCGACGAAACCTATCACCATTTTCTGGATGAATCGCTGGTGCACTGGGTGGACGAATTCCCGAATCTGGTGGTGCTGCATTCGTTTTCCAAAGCGTATTGCCTGGCGGGAATCCGCTGTGGGTTGATTATCGCAAATACGCCGGTGATCGACGAAGTGCGCAAGGTTGACCCGCCGTTTTCGCTGAGTTCGCCCGGCGTAATTGCCATCGGCGCAGCGCTGGATGACCCGGAACATGTGCAATGGGTCGTCGATGATGTGCGCACGGAAAAGCGCCGACTGATCGCACAATTGGAAGCATTCGGCTGGAAAACTCACGATACGGATGCCAATTTTATTCTGGTAAATTTTGGCAACGCAGCAGCGTCTATCACAGAAAAACTGGCGGAGAACCGTATTCTCATCAAAATTTATCGGGAATTCCGCTATTGCGCGGCTGGTGTCGCATTGCCATCGGCACACGGGATGAGCACCAGCAATTGTTTGATGTTTTGCCAACAATTCGCTAAATCGGAAAGCTGCAGAACTCGCCCCAAAAAAAATCCCGTATTGACCTTCCGGGATTTTTTTTTTGAATCTATCGAACATAAAAATTCATGGGTTTGATAGTGTCTGCATGTTATCTTTGAAGCTGTGAGTGAGCGAGCGGAACAAGCTTGCAAACAACCAAATGGTTTTTGAATGGGTTATTACCCGCAGTTTTTATCGGGAACCCATAATTTTCAATACTTTGGATGCCTGATACAACCATTCGGGTATGGTAGGCAATTTGCCGGTTACCATAATCCAATCGCTTATTTTATAAAAAAATATTTTATTTTTTATAAAACTTATGAAAAACTTGTTCGTAAGTGATACACAATGAGCATACCGGACACGTTGCTCCGGTGCCAAAATTTACGATCAGTGTATAGTCAACAATATTTTTGTTTGCATAGCGAAAGCCAAATACCTTATCTGAGGAGGAGTTTTGAAAAAGTCGCGCTTATTTTTGATATTTTTGGTCATCTCTTTTGCCGTTGTGATGCTGAACGGATGCAGTACCGGCGATGCCAACTCGAAAGATGGTGACACAAAAAATGTTGCAAATGCAGATAGCAACAAAACTACAGAAGAAGGTAACAAAAACGGCCCGGGAATGCGCAATGCACCCAGCGCTGTTCCGGTTGAAGTTACGACCTTAACACGTGGCAATATTTCCAACTTTCTGCAATACAGTTCAACGCTGGAAACCGAACAGATTGTGGATGTTTATCCACGAATCGGTGGGTTGGTGGAAGCCATTTATGTTGAGGAAGGCCAACGGGTTAACAAAGGCCAACGGTTGGTTCAAATTGAAAAAGACGAATACGAATTAGCTGAACAAAAAGCCCGTTTGGAATTCGAAAAACAGGAGTCCGAATTCAAACGCTTTAAAGCGCTGCAAGCAGAAGAATTGCTCAGTCAGGAAGAATTTTTCAGCTCGGAAATCGCATACAAACAAGCTGAAATTGCATGGAAACAAGCTTCGCTGAATTTGCAGTGGACAACCGTAACATCCCCGATTTCCGGAGTGGTGGGTGAACGTTTGGTTAATTTGGGCGACCGCGTGCAGGCGGCAAACAATCTGTTCCAGATTGCTAATCTGGATGAAAAAATTGTGCAGGTTTACGTGCCGCAGGATGAATTTACCCAGATTTTCAAAAATCAACCCGCAACGGTTAGTACAGGCATTCTCGATGGCGAAAGATTTCCGGCATCTGTAAAACGCATCAGCCCGATTATCGATCCGCAAAGCGGCACGTTTAAAGTTACTGTAGCGGTAAAAGATCCCGCCGGGCGGCTGCGCCCCGGGATGTTTGTGAATACCGAATTGATCGTCGATACCCACGAAAACACTCCGCTCGCACCCAAAGCCGCGCTGATTTATGAAAATGAGCGCACCTACTTTTTTGTGGTAAAAGACGATACATCCCGGCGGATGGAATTGAAAAAAGGGTTTGAGGACGCCGAAAAAGTGGAAATTCTCAACGATTTGGAAGAAGGCAGCAAAATTGTGGTTCTCGGGCAAAATGGCTTGAAAGAGGGCACAAAAGTGAAAATTATCGAAGAAAAACGCTACGCCTGGCAACCCTCCAAACCATCTGCGACCATCACCGAAAGCCAGAAAGATTTGGCTCACAAAGGATAATTCGGCAATTTTAGTCGCGTTCAACAATCGATTTTACTTCCGAAAGGCTTGCCGGACTGTGGCGGCCTTTCGATTTCATGTCAGTAGCTAATTCATTTAAAAACAAGGTTTTCGAACCGATTTTCAGGATTTATTTATGAACATCTCTCAAGAAAAATCTCATTTTTTCCAATTTACCACCCAACGCCCGGTTGCCATCACCATGATTTTGATTGGCATTCTGGTATTTGGCTGGCTTTCGTATAGCATGCTTTCGCTGAACCTGATGCCGGACATCACCTATCCGTCGTTAACGGTGCGAACGGAATATCCCGGCGCTGCGCCGGAGGAAGTGGAAACCGCCATTTCCCGTCAGGTGGAAGAGGCGCTGGGCGTGGTCACCAATCTCGTTTCGATCAGTTCTATCTCCAAAGCCGGTCAGTCGGATGTTATTCTGGAACTGAACTGGGATACGGACATGAATATGGCGATCAGCGAAGTGCGCGAAAAACTGGATATGGTTTTTTTGCCGGATGATGCCGAAAAACCGATTATTCTGAAATATGATCCATCACTGGACCCGATTATCCGGCTTGGACTAACCGGTGGACAGGATTTATTTTTTACGCGATATGTGGCTGAGGAGCAGATCAAACGGGCGCTGGAAACCGTTGATGGCGTTGCATCTGTTAAGGTAAAAGGTGGTTACGAAGAAGAAATCCGGGTTGAACTGAACGAGCAAAAACTGACCTTGTTGGGGCTCGATATCCAACAGATTCGCCAGCGGTTGGCGCAGGAAAATGTGAACCTCGCCGGTGGTGAGCTGAAAGAAGGGCAAACCGAATACATCGTCCGGACGCTCAACGAATTCAAAAATATTGATGAAATCCGCAACATCCGGCTGAATTTTGGCGATCAGCGGGAAATAAAGTTGAGCGATGTTGCCAATGTCTATCGCACATTTAAAGAGCGGCAGATCATCACCCGGCTGGATGGCGAAGAAAGTGTTGAGCTGGAAATTTTTAAAGAAGGCGACGCCAATATTGTGGAAGTTGCCAAACGGGTCAACAGCCGCGTGTTTGGAACGGCAGCGCAACAGGCATTTGTTGCGAATATGAGAGCCGAAGAAGCCGCGAAAGCGGAAGCAGCAAAAACCGCAAAGAAAGATGAAGCGGTTGCAGAAAATGACGCCGAAAAAAAGGATGAGAAAAAAGACGAGAAAAAAGAGCAGCAGGGCAACCAACGCGGCGATTTTATGAAGCAAATGATGATGAAACAGATGACCGATTTCATCGCCAATAAATTGCCGGACCAAATGCAAATCAACTTGCTCACCGATCAATCCGTATTTATCGAAAATTCCATTGATGAAGTTAAAAACACGGCCGTTCTCGGTGGTGTGCTGGCGGTTATCGTTCTGTTTTTATTTTTGCGAAATCTCGCCACGACGTTAATTGTGGGATTGGCAATCCCGATTTCCATTATTGCCACGTTTGCGCCGATGCAGTTGTTTGATGTATCTTTAAATATAATGTCACTTGGCGGTTTGGCACTCGGTATCGGGATGTTGGTAGATAACGCCATTGTGGTTATCGAAAGCATTTTCCGTTGCCGGGAGGAGGGCGATAATCTGACCGATTCGGTCGTGCGCGGCACCGGAGAAGTTGGCGGCGCCGTTACCGCATCCACCCTCACAACCATTGCTGTATTTTTACCGATGGTGTTTGTGGAAGGCGTTGCCGGGCAAATTTTTGGCGATCTTTCGCTGACCGTAGTGTTCTCACTGTTGGCATCTTTGGGCGTTGCGCTGTTTTTTATCCCGATGCTGGCATCGCGCAATTTCAGCAACGGCTGGACCGGAAATACCGGTGATCGCCCGAAAAATTTTCTGCTGAAATTCAATGCCATTCCGGAAGTACGCAATAATTTCCGCAGGATTTTCGATTCGGTTAAAAATGCAAAAAATATTGTAATCAAAATTATTTTGGGAGTTTTGGGGATTGTTCGTGCCGTTTACGCGATTTTCCGGTTTCTCATCCAGCTTGTGATAGAATTGTTCAGCAAAATTATCACGCTGTTGCTGATGCTTTTCGGATATGTTGTCGGTGCGATTGTCTGGATTTGGAAAAAAATTCTCCATCCCTTTTTCGATTTGTTTGTTCGCGGATTTAACAATTTATACGACCGGGTGCAAGTGCGTTACCCCCCGACAATCGATTGGGCATTGCAAAACAAAGCCGGTGTGCTCATCCTCAGCGTTTTGCTGTTTGGTTTTACGGTTTTTGTGATGTTGCCGCAATTGGGCAGCGAGCTGATTCCCGAAGTTCGCCAGGGCGAATTTAATGTGGAGCTTACCCTGCCCATCGGAACGCCGGTGGAAACGACTGCCGAAGTTATTTCGCCGATCGAGGAAATGCTGCTGGCGGAACCGGATGTGCGAAAAGTATCCACCGTTGCCGGTGTTGATCTGACCAAAGTTTCCGATAGCGAATCCGGCGAACACACCGCCAAAGTTACGGTTACGCTGGATGTAAAAGGGCGAAACCCCGCCGCGCTGGAAGATGCCGTTTTAGCGGATATTCGCGATAAACTCAGTAATTTCAGCGGGATAGATTACAAGATTTCCCGACCGGTGCTGTTCAGTTTCAAAACGCCTATCGAGGTGGAAATAAAAGGCTACAGCCTGTCGGAACTGACGCGGGTCAGCCGCGAAGCCGTTTCGATACTTTCGGAAATTCCCGGAATGACGGATGTGAAATCCAACCTTCAGCGGGGAAATCCGGAAGTGCAGATCGTTTATAATCGCGAAAAACTGGCGTTTTACGGATTGAACCTGATGACCGTTGCCAACACCGTGCGAAACAAAGTGCGCGGCGATGTGGCAACCCAGTTCAAAAAAGAAGATCGCCGGATTGATATTCGCGTAAAAGTGCGGGACGAGGACAAAGCGTCCATCGAGCGATTGCGCCAACTGGTGGTGAATCCGGGTGGTAATGTGCCGATTCCGCTCAACGCCGTTGCATCCATCGAAATTAACGAAGGTCCCAGCGAAATCCGCCGCATCGATCAGGAGCGTTCCGCCCTGATTTTGGCAAATATTGCCGGACGCGATTTGTCCAGCGTTAGCGAAGATGTGTATGTCGCGTTGCGTAATCTGGACCTGCCCGATGGCTTCACTTACGAGATTACCGGACAAAATAAAGAAATGGAAGTTTCGCTGGGAAGTTTGCAACTTGCACTATTGCTTGCGATATTTATGGTTTACATCGTAATGGCATCCCAGTTTGAATCATTTGTGTATCCGTTTGTGATCTTGTTTACCATGCCGTTCGGGTTGATTGGTGTGGTTTTCGTGCTGTGGGTGTTGAATATCCCGTTGAATATCATGGTTTTTCTGGGATTAATCATGCTTGCCGGAATTGTGGTAAACAACGCCATTGTGCTGGTTGACTACATCAATCAGATGCGCCGGCAGGGACTGCCGCTCAACGAAGCCATCAAACAAGCCGGGCAGGCGCGTTTACGCCCGATTTTGATGACCACCACTACCACCGTTTTGGGACTGTTGCCGATGGCTTTGGGAATCGGTGAGGGCGCGGAAATTCGCACACCAATGGCAATTACCGTAATTGCCGGATTGGTTAGCGCAACCGTGCTGACACTTATTGTTATCCCGACGGTTTATGCGGTGTTCTCCGGAAAAGAAATTGTTGCCGAAACGGAAACTGAAACTGAATCGTCAGAAGGAAAATCCCCGGCACCTTCGGTTGGCTAATTTATTTGCTTCGCGTGTAGATTGGTGCATTGCACGATAAATGGTTATTTGCGCTTCGCGCGAAATTTGATCTCCGATATTTTGGGTGTTGAATTATTGCCGTTGATCAGGTAAAATCTTTTTGTATCAACAAAATTAATATCCCAAATAGTACTCGGAGATTACTCCTATGAAGCTGGAAGATTTGCGCATTTATCAAATGGCACTTGAAATCGGTGAAGTTGTGTGGAACGAAGTTAGTAAATGGAATTATTTTGAAAAAGATACGATTGGAAAGCAATTGGTTCGATCGGCAGATTCGATTGCTGCGAATATCAGTGAGGGATTTGGTCGATTTTTTTACCGGGAAACAAAGCAGTTCGGCTATTACAGCCGTGGCTCGCTTTATGAAACAAAAACGTGGCTGGAAAAAGCCTATCAACGCCGATTAATCAATGCCGAAACTCATGAGCGATTGATGAAAGATATTGATATTTTGGCGATCAAATTAAACAAATATTTGCAAACAATTGGCAGCAACCGGCAAGAGCCGGGCAAATAACGCGAACGACAGTGAGCCAGTTTTCTAATGACCACTGTCGCGAGCGAAGCGAGCAAAACTGGAGTTTTTATGCATAATAGACCATCTTTTCTTCCAAAATTGGCAGTTACCCGCCCGGTAACGATTATCGTTTCATTATTGGCGATTATCGTTTTGGGTGGCGTTGCGTATAAACAGATTCCCATCGAGCTGTTGCCATCCGGGTTTAGCTATCCGGCGTTGGGTGTTTGGACACCGTATCCCAACGCCAACCCGCAGGAAGTGGAAGAGCAAATCGCCCGGCCAATTGAGGAGCAGGTGCGCACCATTCCCGGTGTCACAAAAGTGGAAACTTACAGCAGCAGCAACGGCTGCTGGACGTGGATGGAATTTGGCAACGATGTGGATATGGATGCCGCATACGACCAGCTCCGCGATCGGATGGAACGCGCCCGCGCCATGCTGCCGGATGATCTCGATCGCTATTACCTGCGCCGGTTCGGGCGAAATGACGAGCCGATTATTTTTCTTTCCATCAGTTTTCCCGATGGCGTGGACGATCCGTATTACATCGTCGAAAAATTGATCAAACAGCCCATCGAGCGGATCGATGGCGTCGCCAATATCGAAACTTGGGGCGCAGATGAAAAAAGTATCCAGATTCTCATCGATCAGGATAAAGTGAAAGCCCACCAAATAAATGTGTACGATGTGATCAGCGAAATGCGTTCCGATAATTTCGCGATGTCATCCGGTTGGGTGTATGAGGGCGACAAAAAATTTATCGTTCGTTCGCTGGCGCGATTCAAATCGTTGCAGGAAATTGCTGCGATTCCCATCAACAAATTCGGGCTGACCATCGGCGATATCGCCGAAGTAAAATATGATGTTCCGGAACGCAACTGGACGCAGCGGGTCAACGGCGGTCAGGGTGTGCTGATGGATATTTATAAAGAATCGTTGTCCAATACGGTCGAAATGAGTCACAAACTAAAAACATTACTCAATGAAGAAATACTGACCCATCCCAAACTCAAAAGTGCGGATGTGCAACTGCTGTTCGTGCAGGGCGACCTCATCGAGGATTCCGTAAATAATTTGCGCGATACGGCTATTTGGGGCGGGGTCTTCGCTATTTTCATCCTCTTATTTTTCCTGAAAAATTTGCGGATGACCATAATTATGATGTTCGCAATTCCGCTATCCATTCTCATTTCGCTCATTTTTGTCTATTTCATCGGCTGGACACTCAACCTGATTGTGATGATGGGGCTAATGATCAGTGTGGGAATGGTGGTAGATAACGGCATTGTGGTGTTGGAAAATATCTACCGAATGCGCAGTGAAGGCAAACCATCCCGCGAATCGTCCATTTGGGGTGCCAGCGAAGTTAACCTGGCGATTATCATGGCAACGCTAACGACCATCGCAGTGTTCGTGCCGATTCTCATCATTAAAGATGGCGCCGGTGGCTTCAATTTTTACATGCAGCGCATCGGGTTGCCGGTTATTTTTTCGTTGCTCGGATCGCTGTTTGTGGCGTTGGTACTCATCCCGCTGGCAACCACCCATTTTTCCGGCGGCGGAATGGCCCAAGAAAGCAAGATGGTTACCCGGCTCAAATCGCTTTATGGTAAAATTCTCGATAAAATTCTTAATCGCCGGCTGGACACCGTTTTAGCCGTAGTGCTCATTCTTTTTGTGACATTTGGCGTGCTCGGTCCCAGAATTCAGGAATCCGACGGAATGGAAGGAAATATCAGCGATTTGCGGTTGATGTTCGATTTACCCACAAATCTCACAAAAGATGACACCAACCGCTTTTTCAAAGAAGTGGAAGACACTGTTTTTGCCAAAGCCAAAGAATACAACATTCGTGCGGTGGACACAGGGTTCCGGCAAGGCTTTGGTCGGGTGCGGGTTTATCTGCAACCACCGGAAAAACAACAGTGGTATGATGTTGTTTATAAAGGTGTTACAAATTTGGTCGGATTGGGGAAAGAGGAGCCGCTTTCCCGCGATGAAGTGCTCGAAGATCTCAAAAAGCGCATCCCGTTAAAGCCGGGAATCAAATTCCGGACCTCATGGCGCGGCAGCGGAATGGGCGACGAAGGCACCGTAACCATTATGCTTTACGGTGACGATACCGGAAAATTGGCGGAACTCGCCGAAGAGGTTGAACGCCGCATGCGCACACTGGATGGCGTCATCAGCGTCGAAACGGACCGCGAAGCCGGTGAAGATGAAATCAAAATCAAGCTCGATCGCGAAGCGACAGCGCGCAACGGCATCAACGCAAATCAGGTTGCCAACACCCTGATGTATGCTGTTCGCGGATTGAATTTGCCGCGTTTTCAGGCAACCGATCGCGAAATTGATGTTCGTATTCAGGTGCAGGAAGAAGACCGCGAGAGCCTGCTGCAAATAAAAGACATGAGCTTCACCAACCAACAGGGGCGCAGTGTTCCGCTGTCGGCGATGGCAACATTCAATATTGAAAAAGGCTTCGGGCAAATCGGGCGCACCGATGGCAAAACATTTTTAGCTGTAAAAGCCCAAACCACGGCAAACGATGTGCCCAGAATTTCGGCACAGATCGACCAGTTGATGGCCGATTTTACCCTGCCGTATGGCTACGATTGGTCCAAAGGCGATCGATTCCGGCGCTTCCGGGAACAGGGGCAAGCGATGCAAACCGCGCTGATGCTGTCCGTTGTGCTGGTATATTTGCTGATGGCTATTTTGTTTGAATCGTTCATTTTACCACTGTCGATCATGTTTGCCATTCCGTTATCAATTTTCGGGGCGAATTTGGCGTTGGTAATTTCCCAAACGCCACAGGATTTAATGGCCGGTATCGGCATTATTATTTTGGTGGGCGTTGTGGTAAACAACGGCATTGTGTTGGTTGACATGATCAATCGCCGCCGAAGGGAAGGCTATTCGCGTCGCGATGCAATTTTGGATGCCGGAAAAAACCGTTTCCGCCCGATTATGATGACCAGTTTCACCACCATTTTCGGAATTGTGCCGATGGCGTTGGGTTCAGGCGATTTGATCGGTATTCCATACGCGCCGATGGGTCGCGTAATTATCGGCGGAATGCTCACCAGCACCTTTTTGACCCTCACCGTCATTCCGGTGTTTTACACGCTATTTGACGATTTGGCGATTTTCTTCAAACGGGTTGTGGGTTGGTTGGTGAAAGGAAAATCCACCGGCGATGTGGCTGTGCCCAGTGAAAATTGATCATTGTTTTTCATAAAAAATAAACATTTACCGTATCCGAAAGAGGCTGTTTTCTGCAGCCTCTTTTTTTTGACTAACGCATCGCGGTTCACCTAAATGCTGTATTTTCAACACTTTTGGGTATCGGTTTAAAAACTTCAACTAAATATTCGTTGAAAATACCACAAATATCTGTTACATTAAAACTACATTGATAGCGTCCTTCGATCCCGAAGGCCTGATAAGTGCGAAAAATCATCGCATCTGTTTCAATAGATGTTTAATTTTTCCCTTCAAAATTCGATGATAAATGCTTAAGCCAATAAAAGGTATTAAAAATGGCTGCCAAAAAAGATGTAATGAAAATTTTGTACGGTTCGCATTCTGAACGCGGTGTCAAACGTCAACACAATAACGACGATTATGGCAAATTTCCGCTGGAAGATAATGCGTTATCGGGTAATAAAGGTCAGTTGTTCCTCATTTCCGACTCCAAAATTCGCAATCCGATCGGCAAAAATGCCGGTAAAATGATTATCGAGGCAATTCAGAAAAATTATTTTGCCTATCCGTCTGACGATGTAGCCTTCAGTTTGCAACGCGCGTTTGATATTGCCAACCGAACGCTGTATCAATATGCGGTTGCCAGCGGAATGCACCGGAAAATTGGCGCAACTTGCACAGCGCTCGCACTCACCGAAAAAGCGGCATTTTTTGCGCATGTCGGCGATTGCCGGATTTACCGGGTCAATTTGCGACGGGTGGAGCAGTTAACCCGCGATCACATCCGGGTAGTGCCCGGCAAAACCCCGGATGCGCCCGCAAAACCGGCGCTAACGCGGGCAATTGGCGTAAAATTGGGAATCAAAATAGATCTGGCGCGTATGCCCGTTCAGCGCGACGAATATTTTGTGATTGCCTCGGACGGAATGAACGCTATCGATCCGACTGAAATTCAGGGCATTGTGCTCTCCAGTTCACCGGAACGTGCCGCAGAAAAACTGACGGAAATGGCCCGCTCTCGTGGCAGCAACGATGAAATTACCGTTCAAGTGATCAAAGTTTATCAATCAATTGAAGAAAATAGCGTAATTGCCGTTGCGGGATTGAGCAATGTCAACAATCGATGGAGTAATTGGCCGGTATATTTCATGCTCACTTTGCTAACCGCGACAATGGCGTTTTTAGTGCACGAGCCATTTGTTGAAAAAGCAACCACACTCGTAACCATGAAAACCGCGGAAGAGCGCAGTGAAAACCCGCCGCCGCTGATCGATCCACAAGTTTTGGAAGATCAACAGCTTCAACGCGCAAGAGCCTATTTTAACAAAGGTTTATGGGACGAAGCGTTGAAAGAATATCGCGCCGTTTTGCACAATAATCCCGGCAGCAGTGAAGCGCTGGATGGCATCGATATGATTACGAGAGCCTACACTGTTCGCGGTGATAAAGCATTTAGCCAGGAAAATTGGGGCGCTGCGCTGGCTTATTACAAAAAAGCCCTGCAATTGAGTCCGGAAAATGAAAGTCTGCGCAAACTGACGGTACGCGCACAGCGAAGCCATTACCAATCGAAAGTTGAAGAAGTCGCGTTAGCATCTGCGCCGCAAACGCTGCAATATCGCGACTCAAAGTCGACGCTGAATCCGGAATCGGCTTTGCAAACGTTGAATGTCATCGGCTTCGCCGAAAATCAGTGGAATTTAGCCGGATTGGTTGAAAACGAGGATATCCGCTTTAGCGTTCAGTCGCTGGTAATTCTGGAAAATTTGCGAATTAAAAAGGTTTTCCATCAAAACAAATACCAGGGTGTGGAAGTTGAGGTGCAAACCCGCCGTTTAAAAGGGTCGCGTAATGGTAAATACGGGTTAATTTTCGGACACGATTTGTCAAACGATGCACCGGGCGAACGGTTTTTCCTGTTTACCGTGGATAGTAACGGCAATTATTCGCTGCAGCGGGTTACCAAACACAGCGTGAAAATTTTGGTTTCAGAGCCGATTAAAGCCGGCATTATCGGTAATTACGATCAGATTCAGTTAAAAGTAAAAAGCTTTGGCAAGCTGATTTTGCTGTATGCCAACGGTGTGCTGTTGAAAATGCTGCCGTTGAACGTTGAGCAATCCGGCGGAGTTGGTTTGTACGCCGATCCGAAAATGCAGGTTGAGTTCAGCGGATTCCGCATCTTGCCATCCTCTGAAACAGCAGAATAAACAACACTTTACGTAATGAAAAAAGGCGGGTTAGTCCCGCCTTTTTTTTGTCAAAAATTAACATCGGTAAAGCTGCATCCGTTGTTATTGGCCGTTTCGGCTGAACATTTTTTTAACCATACTTTTGGTTACATGCCCCACGATATCCGGATTTTCTTTCAACCGCCGGGTGGAATAATGCATCCACTCCGGACCGAACGGCACATAAACGCGTAGTTTGTGCCCGGCACTCAGCAGCACGCGACGCAGCTCCGGCGTAACGCCCAGCAACATTTGGAATTCATATTGGCTTTTGGGAATGGCATGTGTATCGATAATCCGTAACGCTTCCCAAACCAGTTTTTCGTCGTGAGTAGCGATGCCCACATAACAACCGCCGGTGAGCAACTTCTCCAAAATATAGCTGAAATTTTGATTAATAATATCGCGATCGTGGTAGGAAATGGCGTGGGGCTCTTTGTAAATCCCTTTGCACAACCGGAAATCCGGGTTGTGCGGCAGCAGGCGATTTACGTCGTCCAGCGTTCGGCGCATGTATGCCTGAATGACGGTGCCAACATTGCTAAATTCCTGTTTTAACTGGAGATACATATCCAGCGTGTCGCTGGTTGTGGTGTGATCTTCCATATCAATTCGCACAAACCGGTCGCATTCTTTTGCCGTTTGCACGATAGACCGGATGTTCTCGTAACAAAATTGTTTGTCCAGTTTTAACCCCATGTGGGTGGGCTTTACGGACACGCCGCTGTGCAGGTTTTCTTCAGAAATCCGGCGCAATACGGATTTGTAAAGTTCAGCAGCTTCAAGTGATTGCTCTTTTCTGGTGACTTCCTCGCCGAGCACATCGATGGTGGCGCATGCGCCGTCGCGCATCAGATTTTTGACGGTATCGACTGCTGCATCCAACGTTTCACCGGCGATGTAGGGTCGCGCAAAATAGCCGATGATCGGTTTTGGCACATACGGCAGTGTATGACTGACTGTTTTATTGAAAATGCTCATGACCTCTCCTGTAACTGTCGCGGAAATTTAACGTGCCGGGGGTGAACTTGTCAATCGAATCGGAAAATTCATTTTGCTTTATTTTTGTTTGTAATTTGTGAATTTTCAATCCTCAATTGCGTTTTGCGATGGCGGCATTGGATTGCGAAAATTGATATCGCGTTGCGGAAATGGGATTTCGATACCGTTTCTGCGGAATTCGCGGACAATTGCGCAATTGATTTTGGAGCGCACAATCGGGTGGCGTTTGGGATCGCGAATCCAGATGCGCAAGCGCATATCCCAAGATGAATCGCCAAAATTGCGCAGCAGCACATCCGGCTCCGGGCGTTTGAGCACTTCGGAATCTGCCAACGCCACTTCTTTCAGGGTGCGCAACACCAAATCGAGATCGGAATTATAGGAAACCCCGACATCCACGTTGATGCGGATTTTGGGATCGCCATGCGAATAATTGATCACGTTGCTGGCGACAAATTCGGAATTGGGTACGATAATTGAAATATTATCAACGGTTTGGATGCGCGTAGCGCGGATTTTGATTTCGTTGACATCTCCCTCCACATCGCCGATGAGCACCCGATCGCCAACGTTGATGGGGCGTTCGAATAGCAAAATCAATCCCGCCACAAAATTGGATGTGACATTCTGCAACCCGAAACCGATACCCACAGATAAAAATCCGAAAATCACAGCCAAGCCGCTCAAATCCACGCCGATCGATTGGAACGCGACCACTACACCGAGTACCATAATCAGATAGTGCACTATCCGCTCGAACGTGAATTGCGTTCCTGCATCGATACGCATATAATTTAAAAATCGCGAAAGCACCATATCGCGAAGCAGCCGGGAGCCAATCGCAAAAATAATGACAAACACCAGCAACGTGAGCAACGCAGAAAGGGAAATAGGATTGTCGCCCAGCGTAAATAGCCGGAAATTGAGGATTTCGCTGATGTGTCGGATCAACTCCGCTTGCGGGATAAAGGATTCTGTTGCAATCGTTAAACCAATAAAAAACAATATAGTAGATACTGTTCGCTGATACAGCTTTACCCGGAACTCCGCCAACTGCAGTTTTGAAAAAATGAACCGCCGGGTCAGTCGCCTCACCAAAATAATGATCCCGAAAGTGAGCAGCAAAATTGCTGCAACATATATTAATTTGAGCGGTGTTACCGGTTGCCCGAGCAGCGTAAACAGCATTTGATGCAGCCATTGATTCATATAAAATTTCCGTGTTGATGTTTAACAAACCCGTTTCGGGGTAAATCAATATACGTTTTCACAACCATTTTTGAAAAATATTTGCAATTCGCCGCCCAAAACTAGTGAACGCTGCATGATGTTCAAACCAATCCCCACTTGCAATTCTTACAACTGCATTCTAAATTGAATGTTTGAGAACGGTTGGGTTTTTTAATGAAAGACTATGGTTACGCATTTTAGCCACAGAGTCACAGAGGAACACAGAGATTCTTTAAAAAAATCTAAAAAAATCGTGTGAGAAAAAAGGTTATTATCATCAAAAACAAGTATTTATTAAAGAAATGTTTGCCGTAATATTTCTCCGTGATTCTCCGTGTCTCTGTGTCAAAAATAGTTAATGCGTAATATCCGTTAATGAAAAATATGCGTAGGAAACAATCCGATGGGCATGTTCAAACTGCATTCCAAATACAAGCCGATGGGCGATCAGCCGGAAGCAATCCGGCAGTTGGTGAACGGGGTTAACCGGGGCGAACAATTCCAGACGTTGTTGGGTGTAACCGGCAGCGGAAAAACCTTCACGATGGCCAATATCATCGCCCAAACCGATCGCCCGACGCTCATTTTTTCGCACAACAAAACTCTTGCCGCGCAGCTTTACGGGGAATTCAAACAATATTTCCCGGAAAACGCGGTCGAATTTTTTATTAGCTATTACGATTATTACCAGCCGGAAGCATATGTGCCCACCACCGATACCTACATCGCCAAAGACAGCTCGCGCAACGAAGAAATCGACCGGCTGCGGCTAAAAACCACCGCTTCGCTGATGTCCCGGCGGGATGTAATTATCATTGCCAGCGTGTCCTGCATTTACGGCATCGGCTCGCCGGATGACTACGGCAACATGATGGTGTTGCTCAAAAAAGGGGAAGAAATTGCCAGGCAGGAAATTTTTGGCAAACTGGTGGATATCCAGTACACCCGAAACGATATGAGCCGGGAACGCGGCACCTTTCGCGTAAAAGGCGATGTGATTGAAATTTATCCCGCATACGAAAAATACGCCGTTCGGCTGGATACATTTGGCGATGAAATTGAGGCGATCAACTACATCGATGTAACGACCGGCGAAGTGCTGGACGAAGTGGATCAGGTGCTCATTTTCCCGGCGAGCCACTTTGTTACTACCGAAGAAAAAATGAAAATCGCCATCGAACGCATTCGCGAAGAATTGGCCGAACAGCTGGAATTGTTCCGCAAACAGAACAAATTGCTGGAAGCGCAGCGGATAGAGCAGCGCACCAATTTCGATATCGAAATGATGCAGGAAATCGGTTTCTGCAACGGTATCGAAAATTATTCCCGGCACATTACCGGACGCAACGCGGGCGATCCCGGATTCACGCTGCTGGATTTTTTCCCGGACGATTTTTTGATGTTCGTGGATGAATCACACCAAACCCTGCCGCAAATTCGCGGTATGTATTTTGGCGATCGCTCCCGCAAAGAAACGTTGGTGGACTACGGTTTCCGGCTGCCCAGTGCGCTGGACAACCGCCCGCTGAAATTCGATGAATTTATGCAGCACATCAACCAGATTATTTTTGTTTCGGCAACGCCGGCGGCGTTGGAAATTGAGCTGAGCAAAGGCGAGGTGGTCGAGCAGGTGATTCGCCCGACCGGATTGATCGATCCGGAAATCGAAGTTCGCCCGACCAAAGGGCAAATTGACGATCTCATCGAGGAAATCCGGGTGCGCATCGAAAAAGGCGAACGCGTGCTGGTACTCACGCTCACCAAACGCATGAGCGAGGATCTCACGGATTATCTCAAAGGAATGGGCATCAAAGTGCAATACATCCACTCCGAAATTGATGCGCTGGAACGGGTAGATTTGCTCCGCAATTTGCGACTGGCGGAACACGATGTGCTCGTTGGCATTAACCTTCTGCGGGAAGGGCTGGATCTGCCGGAAGTATCGCTGGTGGCGATTTTGGATGCGGATAAAGAGGGATTTTTGCGATCGGAAGTATCGCTGCTGCAGATTGCCGGACGCGCCGCACGGAACTCGAACGGATTGGTGATCATGTACGCCGATAAAATCACCAAAGCGATGAAAACGACCATCGACGAAACCGCACGCCGCCGCGAAAAACAGGTCGAATACAATACTGAGCACGGCGTAACACCAACCACGGTTTACAAAACAGTGGACGAAATTATGCAAGCCACAGCCGTTGCGGATGTGCGCGGACGGTACAAAACCAAAGGCGAAACGAACAATTTCGAAATGCCGGACGAATTTTCTGCACTGGAGCTGATCGACCGGTTGGAAAAAGAAATGAAAACCGCGGCTGCCAGCCTGGAATTTGAAAAAGCAGCCCAAATTCGCGATGAGATTTTAAAACTCAAAGGAAAGATAGGTAAATGAAAAATAGAGTAGTTGTCATCACCGGTGGAAACGGCGGGCTGGGAAAAGCCGTTGTCCAACGATTTTGGAATACGGGGGCGAAAATTATCGCGCCGGTAACTTCCGAAAAAAGCGCGGCGGAGTTGATCGCGTTTTTGGGCAGTGAAGAACGTTTGCAAACGATCGAAGCCGATCTCACAGATTCCGCTTCGGTGAAATCGCTGTTCTCCCAAATCGACGAAGAATATGGGCGCTGCGATGTGCTGGTGCATCTCGTCGGCGGATTTTGGATGGGCGGCGACATCGACGAAACACCGTTTTCCCAATTTGAGAAGATGATCCGGTTGAATTTGTTCACCGCATTTTTGTGCGCCCGTTCCGCATTCGGGATGATGAAAGACGCCCGTTCCGGCAAAATTTTTACCGTTGCGGCGCGTGCGGCGCTGGAATTGCCAGCCGGAATGGCGGCATACACCACCAGCAAAGCGGCGTTACTGGCGTTCACTGAATCGCTGGCGAAGGAAGGCGCGCCATACGGCGTTCAATCCAACACTATTTTGCCGGGTGTTATCGACACACCGGCGAATCGCAAATCCATGCCCGAAGCAAATTTTGATAATTGGGTGACGCCGGAGCAAATCGCCGAAGTCATTCTTGCCATGGCCCAACCGGGCATTACCGAGGTAACCGGTTCGTCGGTAAAGGTTTATGGAAAATCGTAATCAACGGATGAATGTTCTGTATATGTTACGCAAAACTGTTATTTGGCTGGCAATTTTGGGATTCGCTGCAACGGGTGTCGCGCAGGCGGATAGCCCGGTAACCCTTCAATTGGACAGCCTGCTGCGCACCGGAAAAGAGCAAATCTACCGGCTCGATTTCCGCGATGCGGAGCGCACATTTCGCTTCACGCAGCGGCAGTTTCCCGAACAACCGCATGGCTATATTTTTGAAGCGTATATTTCCGCGCTGGTGTATTCGATGGATCAAAGCAACGATTCGCTGGCGGAAGCGCTCAACCGGCAGGTCAGCAAAGCGCTGGATGTCGCCGAGGCATTCAAAGATCGCAATGATAAAAATCCCGAAGCGTATTTTTATCTCGCGCTGGGCAACGGCATCGATGCGCTGTATCATGTGATCAACCGCAGTTTTATCAAAGGTTATTGGAGCGGGCGCAAAACCAAATCCAATCTCGAAAAAGCCACCCAACTCGATCCCCAATATTACGATGCCTATTTCGGGCTCGGGCTGTTCCATTATTATGCAGATTTGTTGCCGGGAATGCTCAAACTGATCGCCGGAGTGCTCGGATTTGACGGCGATCGCGTGCTCGGGCGAAACGAGGTGTACATGGCGGCATCGCGCGGCACGTTTTTCCGGATCGAGGGCGAGTTCATGTATTACTCGATCGGCTATTTTCTGGAGGGCGAAAAAAGCCGTTCCATCCGTGCGCTGAAACAATTGTATCGAAAATATCCCACCAATATGGCGTTGGGGCTGATTATTGCGTATCACTATCGCCGCAGCGGATACATGGAAAAATGCATCGAATATTGCAAACAATTTGACGATCAATACAGCGATTATCTGCCGCAACTCACCAACGTTCGCTATTACAATATTGGCGTTGCCAATTACGATTTGAACCGTTTCGAGAAAGCGGATTCGCTGTTCAAAGCGCTGGAAAATTTGCCCACCCGGAAATCGCGCTACTATCGCGCGGCGATGAATTATTATCGCGGGCACATCGCAGATTTACGGTTCGATCGCGAAACGGCGGAAGCCTATTATTCGAAAATTCCAAACGAACAGCAGGAAAGCTACTGGTTTATGAATGCGGAAATGCATCGCAGATTCCCGATGGATTCGCTGCAATACCGTTTTTTTGTCGCGGAAAATATGCTGAACAGCCGCCAGTTTGATAAAAGCATCGCCGCAAGTGAGGCGCTCAAACGCGATATCGACAGCGGGCAGCGCAGCACCAATCCATTTTTGCAACAATTGGTTGATAATTTGCTGGCACGGCAGTATCATTACCGGCGAAAGATGGACGAGGCTGGAAAATTGTTTGCGTCAATCTACAAAAATCTGGACAATGTGGATGACAAATATCAGCAAAGCTGGCTGCTCATCCATTACGGGCGATATTTGCGCGATGCCAAACAGTACGATCGCGCCATCGACATCTTTGGACAGGCGGGTAGCCTGGATGACGATTTCACGAAAATTATCTGTGAACGCGAAAAATTTGTGACCAAACGACAACAACAAAATCAATCCACCGAAGACGACGAAGAAGAGTGACAACATGAGAATTTTAGTGATTGGCGGCGGCGCGCGGGAACACGCCATTTGCTGGAAAATCCGGCAAAATCCCGATGTTGAGAAAATTTATTGCGTACCCGGTAACGGCGGCATCGCGGAAATTGCCGAATGCCCGCCGGTTTCCGCAGCGGACTTCCGGCAGTTGGGGCGATTTGTCTGGGAAAACAGCATCGATTTTACGATAGTGGGACCGGAGCAACCGCTGGTAGATGGCATTGTGGATTATTTTCAGGCCCACGATTATCCCGTTTTTGGCCCAAATAAAGCGGCATCGCAATTGGAAGGCAGCAAAATTTTTACCAAACGACTGCTGGCGAAATACGATATTCCCACCGCCGAATACCGCGAATTTGACATTGTGGCAGATGCGCTGGCATATTTGAACAGCTTGCCGGAGCAGCCCATCGTCGTGAAAGCCGATGGTTTGGCTGCCGGGAAAGGCGCCATCGTTTGTCCGGATTTGGCGGCTGCCAAAACCGCCATCGACGAAATGATGACCCAACGCGTGTTCGCGGATGCCGGTTCGCGGGTGGTCATCGAAGAATTTATGACCGGCGAAGAATGCAGTATTTTCGTGATCACCGACGGCAAAGATTACGTAACACTCACACCCGCACAGGATTTTAAACGCGCACTGGACGGCGACAAAGGCAAAAATACCGGTGGAATGGGCAGTTACGCACCAACGCCATTTTTGACGGAAGCACTGAAAAAACAGGCAGTTGAGCGCGTTGTCGAACCGACACTGGATGCACTCCGCCGCGAAGGCATCGATTACACAGGTGTGCTCTATTGCGGTCTGATGCTCACCAAAGACGGCCCGAAAGTGGTGGAATTCAACTGCCGCTTTGGCGATCCGGAAACGCAGGTAGTGCTGCCGCTGCTCAAAACCGATCTGTTGGAAATTATGCAAGCGGTCACTCGGAAAGAGTTGGGCAAGCTGGATGTTGAATTGCACGATCGCCACGCTGCATGCGTTGTTCTCGCATCCGGCGGTTACCCGGATGCGTACGAAAAAGGCAAAATCATCACCGGATTGGATCAACTGGACAGCGATGTAATGGCGTTTCATGCCGGAACAGCACTGGACGGCGGCAACCTGCTCACTAACGGCGGGCGGGTGTTGGGCATCACTGCCACCGGAAATTCGCTGGCGGAAGCGATTGAAACTGCCTATCGCGGCGTGGATAAAGTGCATTTCGAGGGCATGCATTTCCGGACGGACATCGCCAAACGCGCGTTGTAACGGCTGCGAAATCCTGGGTAAAAAGGGGATCCCTGCCTTCGCAGGAAGCCCCGTATCATTTGGTGCAACATTCGTTTGTCATTTCCAAAATCTGCAACGTTTTTCCCGCCACGTAATCCCTATCACAAAAATGTAGTATTTTCTCAATATTTTTGGCGTTGTTCCGATGATAAATTGATTACAGCTACATAACTAAAGAATTGACGCTTCAGGGAGATATTGTATGAAAATTCTCATTACCGGCGGCGCCGGATTTATCGCTTCGAACATTGCGGATCGTTTTCTGGAATTGGGATACGAAGTGGTCATTGTTGACAATATGATTACCGGGCAGCGCGAAAATATTCCTGCCGCAGCCACATTTTATGAAATGGACATCTGCGATCCGGGGATCAAAAACGTGTTCGAAAGCGAAAAACCGGATCTCGTTTGCCATCACGCGGCGCAAATGGATGTTCGCAAATCGGTTGCCGATCCGGCATACGATGCAAGCGTGAACATTCTCGGCACTATCAATTTGTTGCAAAACTGTGTGAAATTTGGTGTGAAAAAATTCAATTTTGCATCCACCGGCGGTGCCATTTACGGCGAACAGGAATATTTCCCCGCGGATGAAAAACATGTGAATCAGCCGCTTTCGCCATACGGCATTACCAAGCTGGCTTGCGAAAAATACCTCTTTTTTTACAAAGAAACCCACGGGTTGGATTACACAATCCTGCGTTATGCTAATATTTACGGTCCGCGTCAAAACCCGCACGGCGAGGCTGGCGTTGTGGCAATTTTCAGCCAGCGGATGCTCCGTGGCGAACAGCCGTTTGTAAATGGCGATGGTACCCAAACGCGCGATTACGTGTTTGTCGGTGACGTGGTGAAAGCCAACGAACTGGCGCTTACCAACGGTACCGGCAAAATTTACAACGTTGGTACGGGCATCGAAACGGATGTGAATACCTTGTTCGATACCATCGCTGCACAAATGGATCACAAAGTGGAACGCAAACACCGCGAAGGTCAGCCCGGAGAGCAGTTGCGCAGCGTGCTGGATGCTTCGTTGATAAATAAAGAACTTGGTTGGTCACCCACCGTCAATTTGGAGGAAGGGTTGCGCCGTACCGTCGAGTTTTTCAGGAAGAAAAAATAGTAGTGGTTCAAAAGGGATTTATTTTTCAGGCGGGTCAAAAACCCGCCTTTTTTTTATAATTTTCCGCCACAAAATTTACAAAAATCTGCATCCGCATCGTGCCCTTCGGCGCTGCACACCGGACAACTCTGGGTGGAAATTTCGTGCTGACGCGGCAAATGCGCAAGCTCAGAGGTTACAATCCCCGTTGGTACCGCGATAATGCCGTAGCCGAGAATCATCACAATCACCGCGAGGAATTGCCCGAGTGGCGTTTGTGGCGCAATATCGCCATATCCGACGGTCGTTAGCGTCACCACCGCCCAATAAATACTCCGTGGAATACTGGTGAATCCCGCCGCCTCACCCTCGATGAGATACATCAGCGAACCGACGATGACAACAACAATCATCACTACGTATAGAAAAACAGCGATTTTCCGGCGGCTGGCTTTGAGCGCAGCACCCAATTCTGTTGCTGCGGACATATACTGAACCAGTTTCAACACCCGGAAAACCCGCAAAATTCGCAGCAATCGGATCACCAGTAAAAAATGGGTGCCAGGAAAAATAACGCTGAGATAGGTGGGAATAATCGCCAATAAATCGATGATGCCGTAAAAACTTTTGGCATATGCTAACGGCCGACCCACACAAATGAGTCGCAACACATACTCGATCGTGAATAAAATCGTAAAAAACCATTCGGCATTGCGCAGCAACTCGCCGTGTTCAACCCGAACGCTTTTCACACTATCCAGTAACACAACCACGACGCTCAGCAAAATGGCGAGTATTAATGCGAGATCAAACCACTTTCCTGCAGGTGTATCCGCTTCGAAGATGACTTCATGAAGCCGGATTTTCCAGCCGGGACTGTTTTCTTTTGGATAAAGTTCAGGTTTTGGTTTTGGTGCAATCAGTTTCTTTTTCATGTTCTCTCGGAGCCGATAAGCTTTTGATTTTATTCCACTAAAGTCTACTAAAAATACGGCTAATTGTCAAGTTGCTGCGCTAAATTTTGGCAACCGAAAATCCAATCGGACGCCACTAATTTCGCAAAAAACGGGTTTTCTTTTACATCTGCTCATAAAAAATTGCATATTCACCACGAAACTTTCACATTTTTTTTGAAATTCGCAATTACCCATTGAATAATTGGAATTTTATCCGTAATGTCTCGCCGAAGGGGTGATGTTCAGGATATTTTAAAATCGGATGTTATGGAATAATGAAAGAAAACCTGAACACTATACCAAAATGAGGAGATTGCTTATGTGGCAAGAGTTTAAGAAGTTCGCGTTAAAAGGGAATATTTTCGATATGGCTGTCGGTATCATTGTCGGCGCTGCATTTAGCCCTATCGTAAAATCGTTTGTGGATGATGTGCTGATGCCGCCCATCGGATTGTTGCTCGGTGGCGTTGATTTTACGGATATGTTTCTCGTGCTGAAGCAGGGTGCCGCCGCAGCCGGACCGTACGCAACATTGGCAGCCGCCAAAGAAGCCGGTGCGGTTACGATAAATGTTGGCACATTTATTAACACCGTAATCAACTTTTTGATTATTGGATGGGCTGTTTTTATGTTGGTTAAAGGTGCTGCAAAGATGGAAAAGAAAGAAGAAGAAAAACCAGCCGCACCGCCCGCACCGCCGGAAGACGTTGTTTTGCTTCGTGAAATTCGCGATGCTTTAAAAGCGAAGTAAGTTGTTGTAAAAGCTTAACCTGGAGCGTCTCTGCGAATTGCGCGGGGACGCTCTTTTTTATTGGATAATCAGCAATTTACCCTTTTTTTCCTGCCCGTTCCATCGCACCACATACACATAAACACCGCTGGCAACCGGAACCTGTTGTGCTGTTTGCAAATCCCATTCGACCGCGCCGGCGAAAGCGGGTTGTTGCAATTTGCGCAGCAATTGACCGTTGGCGGAGAAAATCCAGATCTCGCAATCCTCCGGCAAATTGGCGAATCGCAATGGCTGATCCGATGTCGAGATGCGATACGGATTCGGGTAAACCCGCAGATTGTCCAGATTTTCCACCGTACTCGTTAGATTGATAGCGCTGCTGCGATTATCCAGCAGTGTGCCGTTTTCGCTGAGCATTCCGCTGATGCGCAACTGATATATTTCGCCCAAACTGCCGATCCGGTTATCCGGCGACAAATTCACAATAACTGTGTTGCGATCCACGGGATCGACGTATGCCGACAAAATATCCACTGCCGGTTTTAGCGAATACAATGAAATATCCGACGCCGATTGTGCATCCACAGCGGCGCTGAAGGTGATTTGCAATTCCGTTTTGGAAATAATTGCCACAGATTTTAGCGAAAATAATTCTGTTGCCGGTGAAATGGTGAAATTCACCACCAGCGAATCGCGGGTGAGCGGTGTGCCGGCGTCATCCGAAATTTGCCCGATAACCAATGTGTGCGTGCCAACTGGCAAATCGTCGCGAAAGGAAATCAGCGCCTCGCGGCGATTTTGGCTGCGAATGATGCTGCCGGGCTGCTCGCCATTCGCCAGCCGGTAATTGGCGGTTTCGAACGCGTTTTGCGCCATCGCCTCGCTGAATTGCAGTTGCAATTGTCGCGGAGATTGCACAATCAGCGATTGCAGCACCGGCGGCGCGTTTGGTCGTGCGGTAGCGCTTTGGCTGAGCGGGCTTTCCGGCTCCGCAAATTGCGGATTGATCTGGCTGATTGCGTAATCGAACGATTGTCCGTTGATCAAATTTTCATCAAAAAATGAGTTGGAATCAATTGAGTCAAGTAATTGAAAAACAGTAGCTTCCGCCAATTTTCTGTAAATGCGGTAATACGCCGCACCGCTCGATTGCCGCCACGAAAGCTGCACCGAGGTCGTATCCAGCGGCGTGGCTGTCAGCCCGGTTGGCGCTGGCGGACGATTGCCGTTTGCCGCAGTTTCCAGCCGTAACAGCCCATCCGGCGAATTGAGCAGCACGTCGGTTTTGCCGTTGCCATCCACATCCGCGACAACTGCGGTGTTGCTGTTCACGCCTTCGCGGAACCACTGCACCGCCAGCGAATCATCGCGCAGCGAGAGCACATACGCTCGCGGAAACAGCGTGAGCACAATTTCCGCGCGATTATCGCCATCCAGATCCGCAACGGTCAACCCGTTAAATATGCCCGATTGCACCGTGACACCCAAAATTTGCTGCGCAGCCACGGGCGTAAACTGATCGCTGCCGCTGTTGCGCCACAAGCTGATCGCCCAAAATTGGGCGTTGACGTTCGATTCGCGGAGCACGTTCGGCTGGTTGCGCACGGCGCTCACCAATTCCGGCAATCCGTCGCCGTCCAAATCGCCGGACGCGAGCAGTGCGCTGCCGCCGCTGCCGTTCATGCGGTTTGCCCATTTAAATTGATATGCGCCAACAGAATTGGCTTCGTAAACCAGCACATCGCCGTCCAAATCTTCCAGCACGATTTCCATTCTTCCGTCGCCGTCAAAATCGTCCAGCACGGTGATGGGCACGCCAAACTGGTTGTTTCCAGAGGTGGCTGCTACAAGCGTTTGCTGCTCCTGCAGCTCAAAATTTTCAGAAATATCGAACACTTTCCACTGCCCGAAGTTCAGTGCAAACAACTCTTTAGCTGCATCGTTGTCAAAATTGCCAAACTTGCTCACCCAAAAATTTGTGGTATCGTCCCAAACGATTGAATTGGGCAATTCGCCGGATGCGTTGCCGCCGAGCAACAGCGAATTGTTGCCAAAACCGGCAGCGATCTGCACTCCGTCGCCGGTGCGAACAATTGCCGCATCGCGTGGAATCAGCGGAAATTCAGTCAACTTGCTGAACTGCCAGCCATCGGAATCCCACTCGCCAACGGTCAGTCCGCCGAACTGTGTGCCGTTTTCCAACTCGGAAAACACGATTTCCGGACGTCCGTCGTTGCGAAAATCCGCGGTTGCGGGCATCAGAAATCCGGAAATCGGCAGCGTTTCCGCAACGGTCAATAAATTTTGGTTCAATGCGGAGAGGTTCAGCGAAAAGCGAAAATAGCTGCCGCCATTGTCATCCGTTGCCGCCAAACCGGCAGCGTTTTCCAGTTCGATGAAACCCTCGGCAGCACCGGAAAAGTCATTCGGTTCGATGATAAATACATGATTATTCTGAAAATAGCGCGATGATTTCGAATAGCTGAAATCGCCGGAACCGGCGGGACGATAGCGTAACGTTGCGGCTGTCGGATCATCTGTATCAAATTGGATCAACGCACCACCATCCGCACCGATGATCACCGGCAGCGTTTCGATCGACACAATTTGCGGCGCGCTGCGATCGAGAAATACCCGGCTTCGCGAAACGATATCGCTTTGCCCGCGCTGTTTCAGCCGCAATTCCAGCGTGTAAACCGTGTCCATCAGCGATCCGGTTTGCCAAATGCCCAGCGTATCGTTGAGCAATTGCGCGCTGCCGCCGGACGCGATGTTGATCAGTTCGAACGGTGTTTCGCCGATACCGAACGCCAGCGACCAACTCTCCAGATCCGGGCTGATGACAGTGCCGCTCACCGGAACGCTGTTGGCGGAAACGCCGCCATCATTGGGTGGCGCAGTGATTACCGCAAATCCGCCACTGCCGATTGCCAGACTTTTTTCGATGTCGATCAACCCGTGTCCGAAAAAACGATCCCACCCGAAAAATCCCAAATCTTGCGCGCCGGCATACAGCGCACCGATCACCTGTTCGCGCGGCATCGAAACATCCTGCGACCAGATGAGCGCGAGCGCCGCACAAACCAACGGTGCGGAAAACGATGTGCCGTTAACTGGACCGTATTCGCTGCCAATTTGCGTCGCAAAAACGTTGCTGCCCGGTGCCGCAATGTTCAGCGAATTACCAAAACTTGAAAAACCGGAAAGCTGGTCGGTGGAGTCCGTCGCACCGACGGAAATGGTCTCGCTGAACGCCGCCGGATAGTTTGGTTCCGCGTTGCCGCTGTTGCCGGACGATGCCACAAAAATGGCGCCTTTGCTGATACCGTATTCGATCGCGTCGCGCAGTAGGTAGGAAAACGCCACGTCGCCAAAGCTCATGTTGACAATTTTGCAGCCGTTATCTACAGCATAAACAATAGCTTCGGCAACGTCATCTTCTTCCAGAAAACCGGAGGCGGTGCCTGCCCGCAAGTTCATCACCCGGACACCGGAAGCCACGCCGCTGATGCCAATCCCGTTGTCACTTTTCGCTGCAATCAGCCCGGCGATGGGCGTGCCGTGCCCGCTGCCGTATTCGTCCATCGGGTCGTTATCAGGATCGCGGAAATCGCCGCCGTCGGGAAAACCGGGCGCATCGGTAAAATCCCAGCCCCACACATCGTCGATGTAGCCGTTGCCGTCATCGTCCACGCCGTTCAGGTCCAGCGAATCCAGCCGCCCGTTGCCGTTGAGGTCTTCAGCGGGGTTGGTCCACAATTGCCCCTGCAAATCTTCGTGCTGATAATCGATGCCCGTATCGATTACGCCAACGATCACGGACGGATCGCCGCTGCCGCGCTGCCAGCCCTCCGCCGCGCGAATATTATTGAGATACCACTGGCGACCGAGCAGCGGATCGTTCGGCAAATGGTGCACTTTTCGCCGGTAATTGGGCTGAACGTAAGCGACCGCGTTGATTTTCTGCAGCGATTCGATGGCATTTGCTGCGCGATGGTCATCAGGAAATTGCCATATTTGGACATTTTTCAATAATTCCGGTAATTGCGATTTTTCGGCGGGAAACAAATTGCGAACGGCTTGTGGCGAAACCTGATCGGCGATACGCTGCACTTCCGGCAGCGAAAAGCGAAATCTGCCGGTCAGTTGCTCATTTTTTTCAACTGTCACCGCCTGGCGGAATCCGACGATAATTTCTTCCGCAACTGCGGAAAAATTCAGCCCGAAAGTTAAGCAAAAACAAATAATTGCCAGTGTTTTCCGAAAGGTCATTTCTTTCCTGATGTTTCGATAAATACGAATATAAACGATGTTTGACGCTGCAACAATGGGGAAATTTTCCGGCATTAATTTCACTGTTTAATACAAAAAAGCCCGCTGTTTGGCGGGCTTTCGGTAAAAAGTTGTGTCATTCCGGTCAGGAATTTTGTTTGTCGATCATCAGCTGAACATCGCGAATTTTTTTCTGGAAGCGTTTGTTGTCCGGGTCTTTCGCGACCAATTTCTGGAAAACGTCCAGCGCTTCTTCAAAGCGACCCTGGGAAATATAAATTTCGCCGAGCGTGGGGGAGAGGATCGGCGGGCGAACAAATTTGGCTTTTTCGCCGCTGTGGCTATGATCCATCGGGTGTTGCGGTTCCGGCTGCGATTCTTCTTCATCCAGCAAATTAAAACTGAAATCGTCTTCTGTTTCGCTGGCATGTTGCATGTCATCTTCGGTTTGTTCCACCAAATCGTCCACCAGCGAGGCGTAATCAAATGCGTCGCCGCTCTCGTCGGGGATTTCCGGTGTTTCATCGGGGGGCGCGGGTGATTCCTCATTAAACAGCAGGTCGGCAAATTCGAGATCCTGCTCCACCGGTTTTTGGGACTTTGCCGGTTCATCCAGATCGGCATCTTTTTCATATTCCGCAAAAAACTCATCGAGTTCGGCCAGAATTTCGCTGTCATCCGTATTTTCCGAATCCGGCATGTCGATATCCAGCTTGTCCCGTTTGTCGAAATCGAGCGGGCTGTCCGGTGCTTCGGCAGTTTCATCCACATCCAGATCGGCCAGCAAATCGTCAAAACTTTCCACATCTGCAGGTGTTTCTGCGGCGGGCAGATCGTCATCCAGCTCATCCACAATTTCAAAATCTTTAAAAATATCGTCTGTATCTGCATCGGCGGCTGTTTGTTCCGGTTCATCTTCGCCGAAACCGGCAAATGGGTCTTCGTCGTCCTTTCCGGCTTTGGTATCGGGGATTACTTCGGTTTCCTGTGCCGGTTCGTCGTCATCGGCAAAGCTCAGTAAGTCCAGATCACCAAAGGTTTTATCCAGATTTTCGAGATCGTCTTCTTCGGCGCTGCTCAGGCTGTCATCGAGCAATTCATCGCCAAAAACTTCGCCCACTTTCTGGTTGACGTCGAAATCTTCTTTGATATCGAGATCGCCATCGAAAAAGTCGTCCATCGATACTTCCTCGGCTTCGGCTTTATCCATGTCCGTCGCTTCTCGCGGGGTCCGGTAAACGGGTTCTTCATCGGGAAAATCGAGATCGAGCGAATCGAGTGCGCTCAAATCGTCCAGATCGGTTTGCTGAACGTACTGCGCGGCTTCCGAATGGAAATTATCCAGCGTGTAAAACAGGGTGAAGCTTTCCTGAGCGAGGATCGGCAAATCGAGTTTGCGGTTTATCTCGCCGAGCAACTTGCTGGCTTTGGGGTTTTTATCGTCGTAAGCCAGCGCTAGTTCGAGGTGGCTTTTGGCTTTGCCCAAATCCCGCAACCGATGGTAGCAAACGCCAAGCATATAGTGCCCGAACGGGTATGCCGGGTGTTTGTGAACACCGGTTTCTGCTGTTTCCAACGCTTTTTCCAATTCACCGGCTTCCAAATATTTGGCAGTCAGAAATGCAAAAACAATCGAATCCGGGTGATCGGCGTAAAATTCTTCGAGATCGGCTAATTCAAAAAAGTTTTCCATTGGATGAATCCTTTACCAGTCCAAGGTATTTGATTTTACTTAACTTATTGCCTGTTTTTTTACCACGCTGCAACCGTTCGGTTGAGAATTTCGGCGACAATTCTTTCTGTGGCTTCGTTCACGGCTTCATCTTGTTCTGCCTGCCCACCGGTACCGGGGACAATCCCAAAATCGCTGATGGTGCCGTTCCACAATAGTTTATCGGTTTGGCGATTATAGCACTCCACTTTTACCGAAACAACGTATTTTTCTTCGAGCACGGTTTCGTCGCCGGCAACCGACGACAGTTGCTGGCTAACGGAATTGATGGTCGCCCGGAGTACCAAATCGCTATCGTCCTCGTTTTCGATCACTTGAAGCGAATTGTCTTCGATAAATGCGTTGATGACGTCGTTGGTCATTTTATCCTGCAGCCCAATCCAGTTGGATCGATCTTCAAACAACGGAATTGCGATAGTTTTGATAGACGAAGGCAATGCCCCGCGAAATGAATATTTGACACATCCCGAAACAATCATCAGGATGAGCGCCGGAAAAAGGAGCGATAAAACCAAAGTGGCGAAGGGTTTAATCTTCATCATCATATTCATCATCTTTCCGGACGAGATCGTATTCCTTTATTTTGCGATACAGTGTTCGCTCGCTGATGTTCAGCGCCCGCGCCACTTTGCGGCGGTTGCCGTTGTAGCGATCCAGCGCCTTTTCGATAATTTCCCGTTCCATTTCATCCAGCGGTTTAATCTGAATGTGCTCTGTTTCCGGCTCCACCGGGGAATATACCACATTATTTTCTGAATAATTGTGATCGATTCGTTCGAACAATTGCATCAGCATAGATTTCATTTCTTTCATTTCCAGCCCGATGGAAACAAGCGCTTTATACACCAGTTCGCGTTCTGCATCTTCCCGGGTGATGCCGAGCGGCATGGGCAGGGCGTTGGCAACTTCCACATGTTCGTCGTTATGGCTAAGCTGTTCGCGCACCATTTGCGAATTCACTTTTTGGCCGCGTGCCAGCACAATGGCGGTTTCCACAAAATTGCGCAGCTCCCGCACGTTTCCCGGCCAGTTGTATCGCCGGAGCATATCCAGCGCTTCCTCGGTGTATCCGGCAAATGAAAGATTCTCGTTTTTCAACACATCCGCAGTGAATTTTTCGATGAGCAGCGGGATGTCTTCCCGGCGTTCCCGCAATGGCGGCAAAAAAATGGTGACCGCTTTCAGGCGATAATACAGATCTTTGCGGAACTGCTTTTGTTGAACCATTCTCCCCAAATCGCGGTTGGTTGCCGCAACAACCCGTGCATCAACCGTTCGCAATTCGCCGCTGCCGACCCGCATAAATTCGCCGGTTTCCAAAACGCGCAGCAGTTTAACCTGGGTTTGGATGGGCATTTCGCCAATTTCGTCGAGGAAAATAGTGCCGCCATCGGCGAGTTCAAAAAACCCTTTTTTGGTAGAAATAGCGCCGGTGAACGCCCCTTTTTCGTGACCGAACAGTTCGCTTTCCAGCAACCCTTCGGGAATTGCACCGCAATTTACGGATATCATGCTTTTGTTTTTGCGAGGGCTGAGTTGATGGAGTGCACGAGCGAAAACCTCTTTTCCCGAACCGCTTTCGCCGGTGATGAGCACGCTAATGGTTGTCGGCGCAATGGACATCACCAGTTCAACAACTTCCCGGGTGGCTTCCGATTCGCCGATGATCCCCAATTCTTCCTGAATTTTTTTATATTTATTCAAAATTACCAACCCACAACTCCTGTAAAATTGTCATCAAAATTATAATTTTGGCAGGCTGAAAGCAAGAGCTAACATGGTTTAAATAATGGATTTTTGACGTTTTCCTAACCTTTTTAGTAATCTGTGGAACTGAAGATGTTTTACCGTGCAGGATTTTTTTTGCTCAAATTATATCGATTATGCATATTTGCTCAAGAATTATCCAATTTTTCCGATGCTCGTAAATATTGTTAATATTCAGGATGTGATATTTATGCTACTTCAAATGTCTATCACACATTATTTTTATCACGTTATGGTTGATCGGCCACGGCTATTGGCTGTTTTCGCTTCATCGTTGATTAATTCCGTAAATTAAAAATAATAAATAAAATTTGGTAATGAACGTGCTAATCGAACAAGCTCAACATGTATTTTCCGATTTTGAGAATATTTCAAAACGGCTGCCCGATGCGATCAGCCAATTAAACAAGGGCGATCGTTTTCGCCAGGTTCACGATATTTTGACGGTGTTGGTAATTGTGCAGGAAGAGGTTGTGGAACTGCGGCTAAATAAAATTTTGCGTGCCGAACATCCCTATCTGCCACCGATCGATATCAACAGTCTCATTGAAATTCGCCGAACCAAAAACGCCAGCATTCAGGAATTGACGGACGAGTTTTTGAATCAGCGAAAATCGTTTTTGAAATTGCTGGGAAATTTATCGCCGGAAACCTGGGAGCGAACCGGTTTTCATGAAGTGGAAGGCCATTTGACATTCCGCGAACTGGTTCGCCGAATGAATGAAAAAGACGGTGCGCTGGTGCGCAAACTGGATGATCTGATTTCACAAAGCGCAGCAACTTAGCCGAACCAACGCTCCAGTTGCAGCCACATTTCATCTGCATTTGCGAAAGATTTAGCCGTTACCGGCAGCGAGTTCAAAAACATTCGCCCATACGATTTTGTGGAAACGCGATTGTCCAAAATGAGCACCGCGCCAAAATCCTGGCGGTTGCGGATCAACCGCCCGAATCCCTGCCGGAAGCGAATCACGGCTTCCGGAATCGACAGTTCGTAAAACGAATTCCCGCCTCGCGCTTCAATCATTTCACTTTTAGCTTGAAACACCGGATCTGTCGGCACATCGAACGGCAACTTGGTAATTGCTACCAATTCCAGCGCATCGCCGGGAATATCCACACCTTCCCAAAAACTGTCCGTCCCGAACAGAAATGCCGGTTTTTCCCGTTTGAAGCGGCTGATAATCGCGTGCCGCCCGCCGTCCAAGCCCTGCGCGAGCAGCGGCATTTGCGCCAGTTTCATATCATTTTGTACATCGCGATATACCTCGTTGAGCGTGCTGTAACTGGTGAACAGCACCAGCGAACCGCGGCGCAACCGCTGGCTGAGCTCGCGGATTAATTTTTTCAGCTCGGGAAAATGCCGTTTATCCGTTGGTGGCGGCAAAAATGAAGCGATCCCCAATAACACCTGCTCGCGATAGCGAAACGGCGAATCGAGCATCAGCGCCTTTACACGATCTGGTTCGTTGCGGTTGATGCCGGTACGTTCCAGAAAATAATCGAACCGCTGGTTGACGGCGATCGTCGCCGAAGTGAAAATAGCCGTGCGCAATTTGCCGAACAACTGCTCGTGCAGCAATTCGCCGATGTTCAGCGGCGCAGCGTATAGCCGGATGTCCAGACTGTCTTCCCGTTGCGGCAGTTCGTACCAATACACCCGCGTTTCGTCATTCGCGGAAAGCAGTAAATCGATGCTCTCCAACAGCGCTGCTGCGGTAACGGTTTGGGTTTTCAATTCGCGATAAATCTGGTCCTGATTGTCGAAACTATTTTCTTTAAAATCGCGGAAATTTTCTACCATATTTGCCAGTCCGGCCTGCAGCCGGTTGATTTGCCGGGCAAGCTGGTCGTAAATCGGCAGCACCGGTTCGAAAATGTGGTGTGATTTGTAGCGATGCCGACTGGCATATTGCGTCTGATTTTCCGGCGTAATTTGCCGCAACTGGCGACCCAGCTCCCGGAAAAAATCCTGCGCGGTTGCCCATAATTCCAGTACGTTTTCGATCAATTTATCAATCTGTTTGGTGAGCGTATCCACCTGCGATGCGTCCAGTTCGCTTTTGCGGAGATTGCGCACCAACTGTGCCAGAGCGCCGCTTTCGAACTTTTCTTTCACATATAATTTGCTGGTTAAATCTTTGAATAACCAAATGTTTACGGCAACACCGAGATATTCCGTCGCGGTTTTTTCCAGATTGTGTGCTTCATCGAAAATGAGGTTGCGATACGGTGAAATCACCGAATGTTCCGCAACCAGATCCGCAAACAATAGCGAATGGTTCACCAAAACGAGGTGGGCATTGCGGGCGTTTTCGCGCGCTTTCATCAAATAACAATCTTTGAAATATTTGCATTTTTGTCCGGGGCAATACTGGCTTTCGGCGATAAATTTCGACCACAGCCCGCCATTGCGCTCCACCCGGAATGCGTTATTTTCGGCGATATCGCCGGTTTCGGTTTCCGCCATCCAGAACAGCAACGGCAGCACTTTTGTCCGCTCATCTTCGGTGAGCCGTGCGTCGGGATCGCGCATTACGGTTGTCCATTTGTCGAGGCAAAGGTAATTGCCGCGACCTTTCAGCAACACTGCTTTAAATTCATCTTTCAGGATACCGCTCAGCACCGGTAAATCCTTAAAAAACAATTGTTCTTGAAGGTTTTTTGTGTTGGTGCTGATCACCACGCGACCGTTTTCCGCGTTGTTTTTTAGCGCCCATTGGATCGCCGGAACCAGATATGCCAGCGATTTTCCGGTGCCGGTGCCCGCTTCCACGGTCAAAAATTGCTGACTGTTGAACGCCCGTGCGATTGCGGTTGCCATCGCCACCTGCTGATCGCGGGTTTCGTAAGTGCCGAATTTTTGGGAGAGTTCGCCGCTTTCTGCAAAAAAATCGGCGATGTCCGATTCATCGAGCAATCCTGCAGCCTGCTCCCATTCCGGCGGTTCGTAATCCCAATCCTGCTCTTCCAGCAGATCCGCAGGACCTTTCAACTTGCTGCGTTCGCCGATAATATTATAATGATTCGCCTTAAAATCGAACTGCCGCCGGTCGATGCCGCCAACAACCGTGGTGCCGGTGGACAAAAATTTTGCCAGATGTTGGAAGAAATCGCTGATCGGATCGTCCGCTGCTTCGAGGATTTGCAGAATTTTCTGAACATCCGCAAATTTGGTTTGGATCGCAAAATTCACCAGCTCCCGAAAAACGAGTCCGGCATTTTTGGCATCCGGCAAAGCGCGGTGCGAAACATCACCCGAAAACTGAAAATAATCGACCAAATTGGACAGGCTAAACGATGGTAAATAATGGAGATACATCCGCGCCAAAACCGCTGTGTCGTATTTGGGATTCGGGAAATAATGATACACCGGTTTGCGATTTTGCCAGCCTTTCAAATTGCGATCCACCAACCGCGCGTGATATTCCAGAAACGGCAGATCGAACGGCACGTGATGCGCGATGATGGGCGCGGTGCCCAAAAATTCCCGGAAATCGGGCAGCACATCGCGGAACGCCGGTGCGCCGGCAACATCGCTGTCGGCAATGCCGGTCAATTTGGTGATGTATTCCGGAATCGCGGTGGCAGGTTTTATCAGCCGTTCGAACGTTTCGGCAAGTTCGCCATTGCGGAATTTTGCTGCAGCCACTTCGATCACTTCCGAATTGGTGTATTGCAACCCGGTGGTTTCGATATCCACCGCCACAAATTCATCGAGATTCAGCGCGGCGTAAACGTCCGGCGGGAGAATGTTGGTTTCTTCGACTTCGTTGCTCATTTATCAGTTCGTTTTGTGTAAAATATTTCAATTTTTGATTGAATCGTTACAATATAATACGAAAACAGCATTCTATTTCAACAATATCATTTTTTGCGTTTTGACCTGATTCCCGGCTTTCAGCCGTGCAAAATAAATGCCGCTGGCGAATGCGTTGGCGTCCCAGCTAAATTCATAATTTCCAGCAGTTTGTGGTTCGTCGATTAGTGTGGCAACTTGTTGCCCGATCGCGTTAAAAATATGCAATTCCACCCGCGATTGCTGCGGCAACGCATAGCGGAAACGGGTGGTGGCGTTAAACGGATTCGGGTAATTTTGCTCAAATTCGAACGTTTCGGGAAGCGAGCCGTTACCGGGTTCGGCGATGGCGGTTGCGTCATCCGGGATGGCAAATTTGATCGCATCCGCCCGCAGCACCAGTCCGGGCGTGCTGCCGCCGTCGTCAATCACCCGCACTTCAACGGTCGCATTTTCCGGAAAATGATAGCGCGCCAGCTTCACCCAATTGCCGCTGCCGTCGTTTTGATCCACGTTAAAAGCGTCCACCAGAAACCCGTTGAGATACACCTGATACAGCGCATGATCGGCTGCGTTTACGGTTGTGGGCACAATTTCAAACAGATCGTAATAACTTGATTTTTCAATATTTACAGTGAATGTGGCAACCGCGCCGGGATTTTGCCCGAGCGGTGCGTAACGGCTGCTGCTGCCATACGCTTGTGCGTTGCTGGTTGCCCAGGTTCCGGTTTCGCTGTATGCCTGTGCATCTTCGTTATCGATGATCACAAAATAATGCTGCACCTTTGCAGAGAGGGGAATTTCCAGCTGCGGTTTCACCGGATCATCGCTGGCGATGCGCAACGTATCGCGCAGATCGCCGATGGTTTCCGGCACAACGAACGCCGAAATATTGACGGTGCCCCTTCCCGGAATGGTGAGCGGGAACTGCTGCTGCACACCGGAAAAACCGTTGGCGGATGTGATGCCGGAAATCGTCAGCGGCTCGATGCCGCGATTGGTGAGCGCCAAATCGGCAAAAGTGCTGTCGTCGATAATCACTTCGCCAAAATCGAGCACAGCCGATGCCGGGTGCAGATCGCGGTCGCGTACCAGCGCAGAAAATTTGACCACATCCGCAGCGACGTTGGCATTTGCCAAATTGGTTTTGGCAACCATTTTCAGCGAAACCGCGCTTCCGGCGGCGAAATTTGCCGTTGTGATGTACTGCCAGGCGTTTGCGGTGGGCGCATCAGTTGAAATTGTGTCGATTGCGCTGCCGTTTTCAGTCAGATAAAACGTGAGCTGATTGGCCGGATTTGCCACATTCGGCATGCGGATTTCGATGTTGAACATTCCGTCTGCTGCCGGTGAAAATTGCCATTCGGCGATGGCGGAATCGCCCGTTGAAATGCCCGCCATCCGGTGATCGACGCCCCAAAAATCGCCGGAAACGCTGCTCCAGTTGCCGGAAATTTCCGAATATCCGGCGTCCTCATTGTCCACAAATGTATCCGCCGGACGAAAATCGATGAAATCCAGCGATTGGTTGCCGAGCGTATCGCAAACGGCAACGGCTGCGCGCGCCAAAAATTGTTTGCTCACCGGCGTTGCGGTTTGCCAACTGTTCGCGCCGCTGCTGTTGCAGGGAATCAACTGGTATTGTTCGTAAATGGTTTTCACCGCGACAAACGGGTATTTCTGGAAAATCGGCTCATCGGTGGTGATCTGAAAGTAGACGTCATCACCGGATTCGACAGCATCAAAAGTGAGCACCGGCGGCAGCGAATCGCTGGTTTCGCGCCAGCGTTGCATCGCTTCGATGGCTGTGCAATAGCGGAAGCTGACACCCGTCTGGTTGGAAAATCGATGCGCCAGGCTATCGATAATTTGCAGATTGCTCAAAAAATCGGTTTCCGGCAAATGTCCCCAAATGCAGGCGAGCTGATCCTGCCCGTTTGCCGCGCGGGTGAAAATCGAATCGATCAAGTCGCGGTAACGTGCTGTATTTAAATGGGTTGAGCGAACGTTCCAGCCGGGACCATCGCCGGGCAGCTGGTAATTTTCTGGCGACGGTCGATACGGCACGAACTGCCCCGGTGCGTCTGCCCAGTGGAAGGTGTTGTCCAGCGGCTCCTCGGTGTCGATGCGGTCGTTCGGCCAATCGTTGTGCATGCTGTAGGGCACCCAGTCGTCCAAATGGTGCTGCCAGCCGTTATCCATAAAATGCCATCCACTGCGGAAGGATACCGGAAAAACGCCTTCTTCAATGAGCAGTTGCGCCAGCGTAAATTCATAATCATCCCGCGATTCTTCAAATGTGTAGGTCTGGTTCCACCAGAATTTGCCGTCGTTGTCGTAATCGTTCCACTGAAAAGTGTGGTAGTGCAGGCTCAGTTCATCGCCGAATTGCTGAACACGCTCGCCGTGATATTTTTTCATGAGATACATCGTCATTACGTTCGGGAAGGGAACGTTTGTGTTTGATCCGGGACCGAAAATGCTGCCGCACATCATCCACCAGGTTAGCTTCATCGGCGTGCCGTAGGAATCGGTCATCGCGTTGCGGTATGTTGGATCCATTACGCCGTAAGCATTTGCAGATGGATCGGTGTAAAGCAGCGGGCTGTAATAGCAGTTGTACCTTGCGACGTCCATCCCGTTCCAAATGGCGGTATCAGAACCTAAAACAAGGTAAACTTTTCCTGCGGCAGCCAGTTGCGCGGTTGTGTATAAAATTAATGCGATGGTAATGATGACAAAGTGAATGCTTTTGGGTAGATCAGATTTCATAAATATCTCCTTCAACAAATGTATTACCCGGAAATTAGCCCATTCGCCACCCGATAAAAAGTATGGAATTACTATTTTGCGGTGCGAAACAATAAAATTTTGATTTGCTCACCAACCGAAATTCCATTGAAAAATGGTTGTTTTTTGTGCATCCCAGAAATTTTTTTGTGGAATAGTCATTTAATTTTTTGCCAAACAGACGACAATTTTAATATTCGCAAATGACGCGAAGATATATGTTTGGAATTTCTGAAACAATGCCGGACGCAGTTGCTTTCAAAAACAGGGATCGTTAAGTGCATCAACTTTTACAACAACAGCTCGAAAAACTGCGCCAACAATCCGCTGATGGTCATGTTGATCTGCAACAATTTATAAAAGTTGTCAGCGAAAGCTACGAAGCTTTTGAGCAGAAAACGATGCTCCCGCCGGCACAACATCCAACCGAAACACACCTGCAAAATCGGCAAATAGAGAAGAAAAACCGGCTGTGGATCCAGTCTATTTTGAACAATATGATTGACGGGGTGATCACTTATGATCGCAACGGCATCATCGAATCGTTTAACGCGGCGGCGGAAGAAATTTTCGGTGCAACCAGTATGGAAATGGTTGGAAAACCCCTGCAAACGATTCTCAGGGATCAAATTGTATCCGAAACACTCGCGGAATTGAATGCCCGAACTGCCAACACAGAAGAACGCGGCAGCATAATGGAAACCACCGGAAGGCGGCTAAATGGCGAAATTTTTCCGCTGGAGTGGTCGGTTAGTTTGATGGATGTTACAGGTGAACGGCTGTATATTGGTGTATTGCGCGACATATCTGTTACGCGAAAAACCATTTCCGAACTGCGGGAAAATCGTGAGCAGTTTGAATCGCTGACCAACAACATCACTGGCGCTATTTATCGATGTAAATACGACGCTGAATTTACGATGGAATACCTCAGCAAGCCGTTCGAGAAAATGACCGGTTATCCCGTTGAAGAATTGCTCGAAAATAAAGTCCGGACGTATGCATCGCTGATTTATCCGGACGATAGCGATAAAGTAAATGCCACCATTTTTGATGCAATCGTTGAGAAAAAGGCTTTTTCGATGGAATATCGGCTGATGTGCGCTGACGGCTCCGTGATTTGGGTGTACGAAAGCGGGCAGGGCAAATTCGATTCAAACGGTAATCTGGAATGGCTGGACGGCACCATTTTCAACATTACCGATCGCAAAGCGGCGGAAAAAGCCCTGCAGGAAAGCAAGGAACGTTTCCGGGCAATTGCGGAAACCTCGCCAATCCCGATTGTTATCACCAGTTTGTTCGAAGGCATTGTACTGTTTGCCAACAAACAGGTGTCTGAAATTTTCGGCATCGATCCAGATGCCGCTATTGGCAAAGTTTCGCCGGATTTTTATGCCCGGAAAAATGATCGTGATATCATGCTCGCGGAATTCGTAAAAAATAAGGAATTGCGCGATTACGAAATTGAATTGAAACGCCCGAATGGCGAAGTTTTTTGGGTTTCCATTTCGATGAATTACATTTCATTTGAAAATAAACAAGCTTTGTTTACGGTGTTTTTCGATATCACCCAGCGCAAACAGGTTGAAGAAACCATGCAGCGTGCCAAAGAAGCCGCAGAAGCTGCAAACCACGCCAAAAGCGAATTTTTGACAAACATGAGCCATGAATTGCGCACACCGCTGAATGCTATTCTCGGTTTTACGGAGTTGATGAAAGATCAGGTGGATAACGTTGTTCACCGGGATTATTTGCACACGATCAACAGCAGCGGTCGAAATTTGCTAACGCTGATCAACGATATTCTGGATTTATCCAAAATTGAAGCGGGGAAAATGGATATGGATCCACAACCCCTTAATTTGCATACATTTATGCACGAAATTCGGGATATTTTTATTTACAAAGCGCACGAAAAAGATCTGGACTTGCAATTGGATTTGAATCCGGAACTGCCAAATGTGGTGCGAATGGACGAAGTACGGCTGCGGCAGGTATTGGTCAATTTGGTCGGGAATGCCATCAAATTTACCGACACCGGGCATGTAAAGTTATCAGTTCACTGGAAATTTTCTGCGAATTCATCAGAAAATATTGATCTGGTTTTGGATGTGGAAGATACCGGCATCGGCATTCCGGAAAATCAGATTCAGCGAATTTTTGAGGCATTTGTTCAAAAGGACGGGCAAAACACCCGCAAATATGGCGGCACCGGTTTGGGTTTGGCAATCACCCGGCGATTGGTAGAAATGATGGGCGGACGTGTGACGGTCAAAAGCATGCCGGAATCCGGCAGCACGTTTCGGATCTATTTCAGGAATGTGCAGGTGTTGGAACATAACAGCGCACCGGCGGATAATGCCGATTCGGAACTGGATTTTTTGAATATCAAATTTCATCCTGCAGAAATTTTGGTAGTGGAAGATATTGTCCACAATCGCAAGTTGATCAACGGATATTTGAAACACTTGCCGCTAAAAATTCTGGAAGCGGAAGATGGCGAGAAGGGTGTGCAAATTGCCAAAAAAGCTTTGCCGAAACTGATTTTGATGGACATCCGAATGCCGAATATGGATGGGTATCAGGCCACCCGAATTCTAAAAAATGATCCGGAAACGTTGCACATTCCCATCATCGCACTGACAGCGGATGCGATGTCCGAAGACCGGGATCGTGCGTTGGCTGCCGGCTGTGATATTTATCTCAGCAAACCGGTTTCACATCGCAACCTCATCGAAACGCTGCGGAAATTTTTGAACTACGATTTGCCGGAAAAACAGGAATCTGTTAACGGCAAGTTGCCGCATCCGCCGGACAATAGCATTTGCTCAATTGAAATCTGCAATCTTGAAAAATACCATTCGCTGGTGGCATTGCTCAAAGAATTGGATGAGACCCATTTCAAACATTGGGAATCGGTTTCGGAGTTTATGGTGCTCGAAGAAATTTCCGAATTCGGTGACCAGATTTATCAGATCGGGCAACAGAATGAGCTTCCCGGATTGGTGGAGTGGGGAAAAAAAGCCCGCGAACAAGCCCAATCATTCGAAATCGACAAATTGACCCGCACGTTGGCGCATTTCCCCGACCAGCTCGAAGCGCTTCGCAGCCAATTGGTTCATTGGGAAAAAAGCCTGTAACCTGCCGCGATTCTATCCCTTCCTTTCCGGTTTTTTAGTGGAAAATTTATCCATTTTATTTATCTGGGTTGTGCCATATATTTGTATCGAGAAACTATTGTATCGTTTGGTGCGTTTACCACTCTGTTTTTGGATGGACTGTTGGCATACTTTTTCCTGCGATGCAAACGGTGTTAAACGGCAAACAAAAATCGGCAACCAGAATCTGTAAAATATAGGTGTGTTATGCAATTACGACGATTAGTGCTTATTTTGATGAGCATCTTCGCAATCCTGCAAATCAGTTATGCGGAAACCGGCTTTCGCAAATACGCCGGTGAATTTATGGCGATCGACGTTTCGGCGCGGGCGCAGGCGCTCGGCGGCGCGTTTTCTGCACTTTCCGGCGATGTGTATGCCACATTTTACAACCCTGCCGGGCTCACCCAAATTCAGTCCACCCAAATTGCATTTACACACACCCAACAATTTATTTCGTCGATCAATTACGATTATCTCGGTTTTGCCAAACCGATCAGCGATAACAAAGTGATCGGTTTCAGCGTGATCCGTTTGGGCGTTGATAATATTCAGGATTCCCGCGCGGCAGCCATTTTGGGCAGCGACGGCGAATTGCTGAACATCGATTTCAGCAAAGTGGATCAATTCAACAGCGCCGATTACGTATTTTTTGTATCGCTGGGCACGCAGGTCAGCCAGCGCTTTGCATGGGGTTTGAACATGAAACTGGTGCGCCGCGATCTGGCGGATCACAACGCCAACGGGCTCGGTTTTGATGCCGGCATGCGCTACACGCTCAACGATCGCGTGAAGCTTTCCGCGATGTTCCGCAATATTACCTCAACACTCATTGCGTGGGATACCGGCGAAAAAGAGCTGGTCAGCCCGACGCTGCGGTTCGGCACATCGTATTATTTACCGTTGCCGGGATTGAGCAGCTACCTCATTCCCACTGTGGATGTGGTGATGCAAACGCAGGGCGCAACCAACCTCGCTACCGGCGGATCGGACATGATTTCCGGTGCTTTCGGCGGTGAGCTGATGATGAAAGAAACCCTCGCACTGCGCGGCGGATTTGACGAACTGCAACGCCTGAATTTTGGGGTTGGCATCCGCATTCCCAAAATCAGCGTCGATTATTCGTTTACCAATTACGAAGATGAGTTGGGCAACGCCCACCGCATTGGTCTGATGGTCGATTTTGGCGACTGATGTTTTGCCGGAAAATCCCGGTTGACGCCATCCGGGATTGCAACATCCGTGAGCTAATATTCTGTTTTCCCCGATTCGGGATGTGGCTCACGATTTTTGTGCACGATTTTTGTATGATACTTCCCGCCTGAACAGATGATTCAGAAAAATCCCGTATTTTGTATGTTAAATCGATAATGAATTATTGTATTGGGGGCTCGCAGTGCCTATTTTTCGAGTTCATAAAAAAAGTTGATAAACCCCGTGAAAGCACAACAACTGATACGATCTAACAAATACCTGCTGATTGCAGCCGGAATTATTGCATGCATTGTCAGTTATGTAATTATTTATGCGTTGAACAATCGTATCGAAGCTTACATCCGGGAATTCAATAGCAAAGTTCCCACTCAATTGGCATATGTGATGGCCAACGAGGTGGAAGAATGGATCGTCCCCAAAACCGGCAATTTCGATCTCGGCAAATTCAATCAATACAACCGCAACAATCCCCGTTTGGCGCTCAAACGCTTTATCCAGCGTAATCCAGATATCAAAACTATCATGCTGATTTCACCGGATAACCGGATTGTTATTTCTACCGATGTGCAATTGGAAGATCTCGTTTACACCAAAGAGGACGAGCTGGAAGTGCTCAACCAGCAAATGCCGCAACTGGTGCAACGCGGTGCCAACGAAAGCATCAACGAGTTTGATGTGATTTGGCCGGTTAACATTGACGGGCAATTTCTCGGGCACATTCGAATGGTGATCGATATCAATCAACTACACGATTTAGATGTTGCGCGAAAGTGGATTGTGTGGGGCGCGATTTTTGCTGTAAGTGCGTTTATAATATTGGCGTTATGGTTTGCTTGGCGCGCCAATGTTCCGGCCGGTGCGCCGGTTTGGGTTAGCGGCGAAGCTGCTCCGCAAAGCGAAAACGGTGTTCAGCAAATTCCGCAAACGGCTGCCGGCGATCAATCCGTTTTTTCGAAGCTGGATGAGGAATATCGCATCAGCGACGACCTGGATCGCAGCTTTCAGCAGTCCGAACAAAAGGCACATTCGATGATGCGGGTGCTCAATCAGGGATTGCTCATTCTGGATAACAACATGCACATTCTCTCCAGCAACGAATATGTGCTGGACGTGTTTCACATTCGCACCAAATCGAATTCGCAGCGAAAAGTATATGAAATTTTGCAAAAAAATCCCCGGATGCTGGAAATTTATCGCCGGGCGAAAGACCCGTTAACGCTGGAAGTGAAGCAAAATTTACCGCTGAATTTGCTGAACGGCCGCGCGGTTAATGTGGAAGTGCTGGCTCGTCCGTTTATGGACGATCGCGAGCAGGTTCGCGGCGTCACATTTTATCTGAAAAATATTGATATGTTGCACGAACTCGAGCAAACGTTGCAGCGCAGCATGAAATATGGTGTTATTTCGCAACTGTCATCCAGCATTGGGCACGAAATTCGCAACCCGCTCAGCTCGCTGGCCATCCACACGGAAATTGTGGATAACATGGTTGAACGGTCGATCGACGATGAACAGCGGCTCGGGAAAATCAAAAAATCGATCAACATTCTCAACTCGGAAGTGGAGCGGTTGAACAAACTGATCGACCAGTTTTTCAATCTGGCGCGGGCGCAGGAAATCCAGCTTACTTTTGAAAATATTAACGATTTGATGAGCGAAGTGATCGATCTGGTCAGCCAGCAAGCGTTGGAAAAAAATGTGGAAATTCATCGCCAGCTTGGCAGCGAACTGCCAATGGTAAAAGTGAGCAAAGATCAATTAAAACAAGTAATTATCAATATTATTTTAAATGCTTTCGACGCCATGAAAGGTGGCGGCGAACTGACGCTGCGCACCTATTTCCGCGACCGATTTGTGGTTGTGGCCATACGGGATAACGGCGCCGGAATACCGGAAAATATCCGGGATCATATTTTCGATTTGTATTTTACGACCAAAGAAACCGGCGGTGGTATTGGTTTGGCCATCTCCAAAAAATTGATTGAAGCACACGAAGGCAATTTGTATTTTGAAACCAAAACCGGCGTTGGCACTGTGTTTTATATTGAATTGCCAACCATGCATAATTAGAGGGACGAGGATAAATGGAAAAATTTCGCATTCTGATTGTTGATGATGAGGAAAATTTGCGAACGGGTGTTGCGACGATTCTGGAAGATGAGGGATTTGAAATTGAAGAAGCCGAAAACGGTCGGCTGGCGCTCGAACGGCTGGAGCAGCAGGTGTTTGACCTGATCATCACCGATTACAAAATGAATGAAATGGACGGAATGAAATTTCTGGCGCATGTTCAGGAAGAATATCCGTCGCTAAAAGTGGTGATGGTTACCGGTTACGGCAGCATCGAGGATGCTGTAAAAGCCATGAAACTCGGCGCCATCAACTATCTGACAAAGCCGATAAAGCCCAAAGAGCTGATCAAAACGGTAAAAACAGTGCTGCAACTGGACGAAGCGCAGGATTTATCTACCGAAGATAAACAGGGGCGGCTCCAGAAATATTATCATTTCCAGAATTTGGTGGGGCAGAGCAAAGCCATCCAGCAGGTGTATCGGCGCATCAAAGACGTTGCGCAAACCGATATTCCGGTGCTCATCGTTGGCGAGAGCGGCACGGGTAAAGAGATGGTTGCGCAAGCCATTCACGCCATGTCGCCGCGTGATAAAAAAATGTTTGTGGCGATCAACACCGGCGCAATTCCCCGGGAACTGGTCGCATCTGAACTGTTCGGGCACCTGAAAGGCGCGTTTACCGGCGCAATTTCTGATAAAAAAGGAAAATTTGAGGAAGCCAACGACGGCACGCTGTTTCTCGATGAAATCGGAACGATGGATATGCCGGTGCAAATCAGCCTGTTGCGGGTGTTGGAAAATCAGGTGATTGAGCGGGTCGGCAGCAACCGCCCCATTAAAGTGGATGTGCGCGTCATCGCCGCAACCAACGATAATCTCGAAAAAATGATCGAAAACAACCGTTTTCGCGAAGATTTATTTTACAGGCTGAACGTTTACACCATCGAACTGCCGCCGTTGCGGGATCGCAAAGGTGATATTGCCTATCTGGCAAATTATTACCGGGAAATGTTCAATATCGAACTGAACAAAAAAGTTACCGGTGTTACCGATCGTGCAATGGAAGTGCTGAACAGCTACCACTGGCCGGGAAATGTGCGCGAGTTGCGCAACGTAATTTTGCGCAGCGTGCTCACTGCCAACCAATCAATCGATGTAAAACATTTGCCCAACAACATCCTGAAACCGGGATTGGCGCAAGTTAGTATCACTTTCAAACCCGGTGTTCCGCTGTCTGAAGTGGAAAAAACCATGATTATCGAAACGCTGAAGGCCGTGCGCGGCAACAAGCTGAAAGCTGCAAATATTTTGGGCATCAGCCGCAGATCGCTGTATAACAAGCTGGAAGAATACAATATCGGCGATGATGAAATGTAAAAATATTGCACAAATTTACACAACAGACGCGGTTGAAAAACCGCGTTTTTGCTTTGGAAAACGCATCTCTCAAATTTTTTTTAAAAAATAAATTCATCCATTTTCAGCGCCGTTTGGCGATCGTTCCGAATATGTTTTTGTGAAACCTGCGACCGGGTGATTTAACGGGGCGGAGCGTACAAATTTCGCTGTTTTACGGTCGAAAACGGACATTGCTGCGCAACCGCTGCATCTGATTCGCCGTGTCGCAAGTGAAAGGCGCAACAATGGCAAGGCTTTTGCTTTAATTGAATTCGCCACTTAATTCAAGGGAGGGGCAATTGGGTACGTCAAACGGAGGTTTAATGGTTGAATTCATGAAAAAAATTTTAGTAGCGGAGGACGATAAAGGACTAAGTTACAGCATTGATACATGGCTGACCCTGGAAGGTTTCGAAGTTGTTACGGTTTACAATGGCGAGGAAGCGTTCAACGCGCTGAAAAATCACCCATACGATTTACTGATAACCGATATCGCCATGCCCCGGTTGAACGGGTACGAATTGATCAAAAAAGTGCGCGGCGAAATGCCCGAATTACCGGTGCTGGTTGTTTCCGGGAAACTCGATCCGGAGTTGGTCGGATCGCTGGAGGCGCTTTCTATCCGGCATTTTTTGCACAAACCCATAAAATTACCCCAGTTTCGGAAAATGCTGGAACGGCTGTTTCCGGGAAGTGTGCTCTCATAACGGATCTACAAATATCGATTTAACCTGAGACGGAATGACCGTTCCCGGAGGAGATTTGCGCGGTTTGCGAACGAATTTTACTTTTGTGTAAACCACCGGAACGTAGCTGGCGTGTTTGGCTTTGCTATTGGTTGCTGCCAACCGGGCGGCGTATTCCAGCGCGTGTTGCGGTGGCTGCTCGCTGCGGCGGGGATTGCGAATGACCACATGCGATCCGGCATAGCCCTGAACGTGCAGCCAAAAATCTTCTTTATTTGCACATTTGAACGTTAGTATGTCGTTATCCGCAGATGATTTTCCTACCCAAATTTCTACATCTTTAAAATAATAAGTTTTATACGGCAGGCGATATGTGTCCGAATCCTGTGAATGATGTTGCAAAATGTGCATTGTCTTCAGTCGTTCCTGAACCTGCCGGAAAATTTTCAAATCATCGGATTGCTGAAGTTGCGACGCCAGTGCTGCCAGTTCGTCGTGCTGGCGCTGGAGTTGTTCCCAGCGTTCTTCACGCTCCTTTGCGTTTTCCGAAAATTGCCGCGCTTTGCGAAAATATTTTTCTGCATTGTCCTGCGCCGATAATTCCGGATCGACGCTCACGGTTATTTCCGGCATGTTTTCATCAAAATAATTGATGACGGAAATTTCGCTGACACCGGGTTTCAGCAACTGCGGCTGTGCCACAATCAATTCGCCAATTTGTTGATTTTTCTTGATTTGCGATTCGTCCGGCGGTTTTGCTTCCAGTTGCGAAAGGTTGAATTTCAGCGAATTCAGTTTTCGCGAAAGCGCGTCTGTCAATTGTTTGCGGGATTGTTGCAAAGTGCCCAATTTTTGGCGCCGGAAAATAAAAAACCGCAGCCCGTCGTTGACGGATTCAAATGTGCGCTGCTCCGATGCGCCCAAACTGCGGAATTCGGTGAGCGTAAAACGCTCCGGAAATTCGCCATCGAAATATACGCGCGGCGCGTCCGTCCGGCAGTTTTTCAGCAACTTTTCGAGATTGACCCACAGTGCCAGCAGTTGTTCTTCGGTTGCATCGCCAACGATCAATTTTTCGGGGATTTCGCAACGGAACAGCAATTCGCGAATCACCGGACGGGTGAGGTAGCTGAATAGGCGCAATATTTGCGGAAACACATCTTTGCGGTGCCGGTTCAGCAATTCATGAAATTCGTCCCGTTCGATGGTTTCCGGATCGAGCTGGTCGGATAGCGGCACTGCAAACGGTTCGCCGGTAAATTTTCGGGCGTTTTTGAAGCTGTTCAAAATGGTGCCGGATTCATCAACGATAAAAAAATTGCTGCCGGCGGTGAACAATTTGACAATCAGCGTGAGCGGCGATTCTGCAAAAGTTATTTTAATAATGCGTTCGCCCGGCATCAGCGCGATGTCGCTGATTTGCAAACCGATCAGCGAATCCAGCACTTCCGTTGAATTTTTGGCGCGGTGACGCTGTTCTGTCCACAAAATAAACGGAAATTGCGCATCGCAGGAAAGCTGCAGCCCGCCGCCGGGCAATGCGATCACCCATTCGTTTTTATTCTGCGAATAACTATCCGCGATGACTGTGCCGGTAATTTTCGGGCGTAAAAATTCCACCTGTCGCAACAGCGTGATATAATGTAAATGCATAACGTAAGACCTTTTAGAGAAACGTGTTACCGGCAAATTTCAACGACAAACTATTAATGTATCGGGCACTTTACGCCGAATACGCTATAAAATATAGTTGCGGAACTGCGGACTTAAAACACGAAATTGCAATATGAGAAAATCACGTATTTTAGAAATTTTACGAAAATCACCCAAATTTGAAAACCCGCCACATGATACGATGGATCTGGTACCACTTTCATTTGTGCGAAAAGTTAAGGATAAAGAAATCTATCCGCTGGTTTCGGAAAAGAAGGATGTGATTTCCAGAATCGTTAAATCGCCTTTTTTTAATGTGAATCCACGGACAACCAATTTTAAGGAAATTGTGGAGTCCATGAGCGCAAAAGATTTGCGCAACATATTGTTTACATTGTGGTTGCTCGAATTTGAATCTGCCGGGAAATATGACTCACTGGATTACGATATCCAGCAGCAAAACTGGCTGCTGTCCGGTGTTTTTGCGTTTACGATGAGCAAGTTTTTGGGCATCGGCACGCCAGCGGATATGCTTATTGCCGGAATGCTGCAGGATGTTTCCAAATTAGCGCTCTCGCGAACCGTGCCGGAAGTGTATTCAAAATTGGAAAAAGTGCCGATTAACGCCCGCAGGTTTGAGGAAACAGAAGAAAAAGAAGCTGGCGTAAGCCATGCGGATATCAGCGCCGATCTGGTTTATTCGTGGGGTTTCCCGGACGAAATCGTTGAGCCGATCCGATTGCATCATCAAATTGAAGACAACCCGATGATGGAATCGCAGGATAAAACGTCCGCGCAAATTGTCGGGCTTTCCGGGCGATTGGCGGAACTGGTGCTTCAATTGAAAGGTGCGAGCAAATACGCGGATCTGGAAAATCGCTTCGCGCAGTATTTTGGGCGCCAAACGATGGAGTTTCCCAATTTTTTGCGGATGGCGCTGGAAAACGCAAAATCCTACGCTTCGCCGTTTGGACTGCGCAAATTGCCCAATTTTTCCGGGCTTCGGGTGTTGAAAGAAAATCCCGAATTTCTGAAACGCCGGTTGATCCCGTATGAAGAAATGCTCGAAGAGTTAGTGGTTGTTTACGAACAGGTGGAGCAGTTGGAAACAGCTTTGGAACGCAGCAAAGAGGAACGCACCGAATTTCACCTGCGCGATGCGTTGACCGGGTTGTGCAATCACGCTTATTTTCAGGAAACGCTCAATCAGGAAGTTTCAAAATCGCGCCGGTACGAGCATCCGATTTCGATGGTGATTTTTGATATCGACAATTTCCGGTTGTTCAACCAGGCGTACGGCTATTCCACCGGCAATTCCATTTTGCAGGAAGTCAGCCAGATTTTGGTGAAAAACCTTCGCGAATCGGATACGATTGCCCGTTACGGCGACGATTCTTTTGCGATTCTGATTCCGCAGGCTGCGCGGGTGCGGGCGACGGTTGTCGCGGAAAAGCTGCGAAAACGCATCGAAGAACACAGTTTTGCCAATCCGCACAAAGATATTTTCCACAAATTGACGGTCAGTGTCGGGTTTTCGACGGTCGATCCGAGCGAAACGGCATTCGATAAACATTCATTTTTGCAACAAACGCTCAAAGCTGTGGAAATGGCGCAGCACGCCGGCGGCAATTGCTGTCGCTCAACGGATGTTGCCCATTCGTACAGCGTCAGCGCAGGATAAATCCATTTTGCAAATTGTCGGACGGATCGATCCACCATTCGTTCCGTCCGGTGATGTGCGCGGTTCCTTCCACTGCCGGAATTACCGCATCGAAACCGCCGTAAGCTACTGTTTTAAAAACACTTGCCTTAAATGAACTGCCAATAATACTTTCGATCACAATCGGTTGGTTCACACCAATTTCCCCGCGAGCATGATGAATAGCAACCCGCGCACTAACGCCCGTTCCGGTGGGTGAGCGATCCACCTCACTTTCGGCAAAAATGCAGACGTTCCGGCTGTGATGTTGCGGATTTTCCGCCGGTTCGGTGAAAATGGTGCCATACAAAAATCCCAAATCTGGCTCAAACGGATGGACGATCTCACGGCTTTCCATCACCGCGCATTTGATGTTCATGCCGATATCGATCAGGTCGCGAAAGTGCTCCGGCGTGCAGCGCAGCCCGACATCCGCAGCGTTCACGTATGCGTAAAACGCACCGCCAAACGCCAGATCGTAACGCACGGTTCCCAATCCGGGAACTGCAACGGTCGCGTCCAGCGCCACCACAAACGACGGCACGTTGTGAAAATAAACGCTGTGAACGCTGCCGTTTTCGATTCGCGCGAACGCAGTGATCAGCCCGGCGGGGGCGTCAATTTTGATGCAGGTTTCCGGCGATTTCATGGGAATCAGCCCGGTCTCCAGTGCCACTTTTGTGACCGCGATAATCCCGTGACCGCACATGCTGCTGTAGCCTTCGTTGTGCAAAAACAACACGCCAAAATCTGCTTCCGGCGTTACCGGCGGGGTGATCAAACAGCCGTACATATCCGCGTGACCGCGCGGTTCCCACATCAGCGCGGTGCGCAGATGGTCAAATTGGGCTTTGGCCGCGCGGCGTTTTTCGAGAATCGTTTTGCCGGGCAAAGCCGGATATCCGCCAACAATCACCCGCAGCGGTTCGCCGCCGGTGTGCGCATCGATGGTGTGAATCCGCAGCCAATTTTCTGGTGGCTGCCAATGTTTCATTGCCAAAACGCGATCTGCAAATGGTTCACTCATTCTTCTGCTCCGTCGTGATGGGTGTCGAAATGGCTGGTATCGCCAAAAGTGTGCATTTCCCAATTGCCATTTTCGAATACAAATTTGTTGACGCTGGCGTTATGAACGCGGAACATCCGTTGTTGAGATTGCGGAATGCCCAGCACATATTTTGTGAATCGGTTGATAATTCCGCCGTGCGTAACCACCAGCAGCCGTTCCCCGGGATGGCGGGTTGCCAGTTCGTTGAGGCAACTCACTGTCCGGTCAATAATCTCGTCGTTGGTTTCGCCACCGGGCACGATAAAATTGTATCCGCCGCCGAGAAATGCCTGCTGAATATCGGGATAATCGCGTTCCGCCTCAGTCATTGTCAACCCTTCGAAAATGCCGAACCGCCGTTCGCGCAATCGCTCATCCGGAATGACCGGCTGGCTGTGCGGCTCGGCTAAAATTTCGGCGGTTTGGTGCGCGCGTCCCAAATCGCTGCTGTAAATCGCGAAAAATGACTTGTTGCGCAGCCGTTTGGCCAGCGCCTGCGCCTGCCGGATGCCCGTTTCGTTCAGCGGGCTGTCCTGCTGCCCCTGAAATCTGCCGGTTGCGTTCCAGATGGTTTCGCCGTGGCGAATGAGGTAGATTTTTGTTTTCGGCATTTAATTTCCTTTTTTATAAACTAATGTTTTTACCGAGATTAAGCGATTGCGCCGCCGCCCAAACCTGCGATGCCAGCGCCAAATCCTGCGCCGCATGACCGACGGATTTGAAAAACGTGATCTCGTTTTCCGATTGCCGTCCGGGAATTTTCCCGGAAAAAACATCGCCGATTTCCGCCAAAAAATGTGATTCGCTGATTTGTCCTGCGTTCAGCGGAATGAGCAAATCGCCCGCTTCGCTGAGCGCCGCTTCGCGTTCATCAATGGCGATTCTGGCGCGTTGCACGGTTTCCGGCGGCACTTCCTGCATGTGTGGTTTGTATGCGCCAACGCCGTTGATGTGCGTTCCCGGTGCAACGTGTTCATCGGCAAAAACCGGTGACGTTGCGGTGGTTGCGGTGCAAATAATATCTGCTTCGCGCAGTTGTTCCGGCGCGGTTGCAACGCGTACATCGATGTTGAATTTTTGTTGCATCCGATTGGCAAAATCGGCGGTGCGGTTGGGGTTTCGCCCGAAAACCAGCATTTTTTCGATGGATCGAACCGCGCAAACACCATCCAGTTGCGATTCCGCCTGTGCGCCCGTCCCGAAAATCGCGAGGGTTTTGGCAGCTTTTCGCGCCATCGCATCGGTTGCTGCGCCGGATGCTGCGCCGGTGCGCATTGCGGTGATGGTTTCGCCATCCATAATTGCCAGCAGTTGTCCGGTGGTTGCGTCGAATAACATCACTGTAGCCTGAATGTAGGGTAAATTTCGCGCGGAATTGCTGTTGGTGATTCTCACCAATTTTACGGTGGATTGCTGTTTGTTCGCTGCGAATGCGGGCATCAGCAGCAGTAAACCGTCGTCCGGATTTGTGGGCATCACCAGTCGCTGCGGTGCGGTAATTTCGCCACCGGAGAGCTGGATGAACGCATCGCGGATGGCTGCGACACAATCGCGCATCGGAACTGCCTGCCGGATATCGTCGCCGGAAAAAATTTTGATCGATTGTTTTGCCAATATCTTCCCAATTTTTTCCAAAAAATAAGGTTTTTATTTTGGATTGAAAATGAAATTAGAAAAAGTGGGTAGGATTTAAAAAATACAGGTTGTCGCGAGTGGTCATTCCGAATGACCGAAAAGCGTGAGGAATCGCTTTCGATCCGGTCACAATTTGCAAAATGAAATGTTCTGTCACATCACTTTTCGGATCGAAAACGATCATTTTCGCTGATTTGCGTTCGGCTCACAGCCCCAATTTTTTGAGGCGGGACATCAGCGTGGTGCGATGAACCTGCAATTGTTTGGCGGTTTGCTGTTTGTTGCCGCCATTTTCTGCGAGAGCTTTTTTGAGCACCATTTTTTCGAAATCCGCCATAATATCATCCAGCGGACGGGTTGTGTCGATTTCAAATCCGGTGTCTTCTGCGGTTTCGTTGAGTACGCGGGAAGGGAAGTCCTTTATTGTCAACATGTTACCTTCGGAAAGCACAATCGCCTGATTCACATAGTTTTCGAGCTGGCGCACATTGCCCGGCCAGCGATACGATTTCAGATATTCCATCGCTTCGTCGTCCACCTGTTTGGGTGGCAATTTGAATTCTTCGCAAAAACGTTTGATAAAATGCTGGATGAGCAGCGGAATATCATCGCGGCGTTCCCGCAGCGGTGGTAAAAAAATCGGGATCACGTTCAGCCGGAAAAACAGGTCTTCGCGAAAACGCCCCGCTTCGATTTCCGCTTCCAGATTTTTGTTGGTTGCGGCGATGACGCGAACATCCACCTGTTTGGTTTTGGTGCTACCGAGTCGCTCAATCTCTTTTGATGAGAGCACCCGCAACAGTTTTACCTGCATCGCCATCGAAATATCGCCGATTTCGTCGAGAAAAATACTGCCGCCATCGGCAATCTCGAAACGTCCCGGTTTGCTGTAATAGGCGTTGGTGTATGCGCCTTTTTCGTGCCCGAACAGCTCGCTTTCCAGCAGTGTTTCGGGAATGCCGCCGCAGTTTACTTTCACAAACGGTTTTTGGCTGCGTTCCGGGCGGGCATTTTGGCGGATGGCATCGGCGATCAGCTCTTTTCCGGTGCCGCTTTCGCCGTAAATCATCACGGTCAGGTTGTAGGGGGCAATTTTTTCGATTTTGCGGAAGAGCGCCATCATCCGCGGATCGCGGCTGATGATATTGGCAAATCCTTTGTTCACCGGTGCGTTAAATTTGGCAAACGTATCTTCGTCAACATTGTATTTCATTTTGACGATTGCGCCGACTTTCCACAAAAAATCTTCGAGATCGAACGGCTTTAAAATGAAATCGCGGGCACCTTTTTGCAACGCTTTCACGGCGTTGTTCACGTCTTTGTGTCCGGTCATCATGATGGTGGAAACATTGGGGTAGCGGTTGCTCACTTCGTCGAGCAGCTTCATGCCATCCATTTCCGGCATGTATAAATCGGATATCAGGATGTCCGGCTCAGTGCGCTCGATCACTGCCAGCGCCTCCAGTCCGTTTTGTGCGGTAAAGGTTTGGTAGCCGACTTTGCTGAATAAATCCGCGATAATGTCCAGCGAATCCGCTTCGTCGTCAACGATTAATATACGTGGTTTCATATGCCTCACATCTCCCGGTATTCCTAGTGCTTGTTGTAAATGCACGATAAACAACAAGTTAGTAAAAATTATTGATCGGTATTTCTTTGTTGAAAAAAACTGTCAACCTGTTTTTCAAGAGAGGAAATTGGTTTCAAAGATGCCGGTTTTCCGGCGATTGTTGCTGTCGATATTTTCTACAGTATAGCAATTGTCGTCACTTTGGGTTGTGACTTAACCCGTTTTTGCACAAATGTGACGAAAATTTTGACATTTTTTGGAGTGAGAACCAATAAAAAACGCCTTCCGGTTAAAGAAGGCGTTAGGTGAATTTGCAACAATTTTTGGGTATGATTACTTCACGAGCATCATTTTTCGAGTTTGCCGGAAGTTGCCGGCATGCAGCGTGTAGAAATAAACGCCTGAGGCATAACGGCTGGCGTCGAAAATGATCCGGTGTTCCCCGGCTTGCTGAACACCGTCCGCCAGCGTTGTTACCAGCCGTCCGGTGGCGTCGTAAACCGTTATTTTTACCGGAACGCTCTGCGGTAATGCGTATGCGATTGTCGTTTGCGGGTTGAACGGGTTCGGGTAATTCTGGGCGAGTTCAAACTGCTGCGGCAGTTGATCCGCTACCAATGCTGCGCCGTTATCATCGATTCCGTTGCCGGTTTTGGTGATGGTGAGCTGCAATTTCGGAGCATTTGCGCCGCTGCGGGCAACGGCGTTCGCCGGTATATTCAGCAAAAATTCGTTGATTTGACCATCGTGGAACGCCTGCGTTACGTCCAGTTGGATCTGTTGTCCTGCGGTTGCCGATCCGGATTTGGCAATTTGTTTCATGGCGAAATCGCTGTTCACAAACGCCGTTAAATGTTCGCTAACCGATTCATTTAACTGAAGTTGCAGCACGGCTTTTTGGACACGTCCGGATTGTGCGGGCGCTTCAAATCGGAGTTGCTGGTATTCGATCATCGATTCGCCGTCCGCATTTTTCGCGCTGGCGATACCGGATGCGGCGAACACCGCGCCAAATTCCGATGGCTCAAAAGCGATAGTTGTGGACGATCCGGCACGCAATTCCACTGCAACAACTGCCCAGTCCACATCGCGGCTGATTTGCCCGCTGACGTTTACGTTTTCAGCAACCGTTATCGATTGATCCTGCACTGCAAGACCGGCTGTTGAACCGCCGCTTCCGGCAGATCCTTCAATACGTTCTGTAAATCCGGTACCCGGTTCGTGGTTTTTGTTTCGGATTGCCACGGCGCTAAATACAGTTGATCCGCTGCCAACGGTGTTCATCGCAAAACTGTAGCTGGCGTTATCCGTGCCGCCATCGCAGTTGCCGCCGAGTCCGTTGGTGTTGCCACCGAGGGTGTTGCCGAGCGGGTTCGCAAGATCGACACCGGAATACCGCGCAACAGAAATAAATGCGTTGTCCGGCGTATCGCCGAGGGTTGCGGTAACATTCCCGTTGCCGGTCGGTGCGCCCTGTCCGATCCAAACAGAAACACCCGTTTGGCTGCGACCGGCACATTGCTCATCTACCAATTGCCAGGTTAGTCCCAAACCGCTGACGCCCGAAACGGTCACATTTTTTTTGTACGTGATTGCGGCGAGATAGACATCGCCATTTACAGCGGCAATGCCGCCGGTGGTGGAAACAGTGTTCGATCCGCTGCTACCGCCACTGACGATTTCTTCAAATGCAACCTGGCCGCCACCGCCACTGGAAGGCATAAACAGTGCGGTTACATTTTTGTTGCTATTCATCGTAATGCTTTCGGGATTGGTCAACCCATTAAGATCGCCGCTCCAACCGGCGAAAAACCAGCCGGGATCTGCCACTGCCGAAACCGTGACTTCGGTATTTTCATCGTAAACGCCGCCGGCCGGGTTGAGCAGAATTTGCCCGTTGCCGGAAACTGATGTTGCCAGCGTGTATTGCGGCACAACAATTTCAGTGAAGGTTGCGGTCACGTTTTTGTTGCCGTCCATTGTGATCGACGCAGGATTATCCGTGCTGACGAGATCGCCGCTCCATCCTGCAAATTCCCATCCGGGTTGCGGTGTTGCGGTGAGCTGCACGACAGTGTTTTCATCGTAAACGCCGCCGCTCGGCGATAATTGCACGCTGCCATTGCCGACCGTATTTGTGGCGAGGGTAAATTGGGTGGTGCCGCCTCCGCCACCGCCGCCGGAACGCAGTGCAACGGCGACAACTGCCCAATCCACATCGCTGGAAAATGTGCCGTCCACGCTCTGGCTTCCGGAAATGCTGATTGGTTTTTCCTGAACATTCAGCCCGGCTGCGCTGCCGCCACTACCGGCGGTAACTTCTGATAGTTGATCAAAGCCGGAACCCGGCGTGTGGGTTTTATTACGTTTGGCAACTGCGCTGAAAATCGTTGAACCGCTATTGGCGAACATCGGAAAATTGTAATTGCTGTTGTCTGTTCCGCCGCTGCAATTGCCGCCGATGCCGTTGGTGTTTCCGGTTATCGTGTTGGCGACAGGATTTGCCACATCAACCCCGGTATATCGCGAAACGATAATTGCCGCACCGCTCGGCGCATCGCTGAAAGTGGCGGTTACATTGCCGGCGGATGTGGGTGTGCCGTTTGCGATCCACACGGAAACGCCGGTTTGGCTACGTCCTGCGCATTGTTCATCAACCAGCGTCCAACTCAATCCCAATCCATTCACCGATGCAACCGTTCTGTGTGGTTTGCCGGTAATTGCCGCGATAAATGTGCCGCCCTGCGTGCCGGGCGATTGCGATGTGGTTACGCTGCTGCCACCGGTGCTCGTTCCGGTAACGGTGTTTTGATGAACAATTTCGCCACCGCCACTGGTAATTGGCGAAAATGTCGCGGTGATGTTTTTGTTGCTGTTCATCGAAATCGATTCCGGATTTGCTGCACCGCTCAAATCGCCGCTCCATCCGGAAAATTGCCATCCGGCATCGGGTATAGCGGTCACCTGAACCACTGTGTTTTCGTTGTAAATGCCTCCGGCAGGATTCATTTGGATCGATCCGTTACCGCTCACATTCGTGATCAGATTATATTGCTGAACAGTTGATTCGACAAAGGTGGCAGTGATGTTTTTGTCGCTGTCCATCGTGACGGAAGCGGGGTTTTGGTTGCCCGAAAGATCGCCGCTCCAGCCTGAAAATTGCCAGCCGGGATCGGGCGATGCGGTCAACTGCACAACCGTATTTTGGTTAAACGTGCCGCTGGATGGCGAAACGCTGCCATTGCCGGAGGTGGAAACAGTGAGGTCAAATTGCGGGACGATAACCGTGAAATTGCCGCCCGTTTGAGTGGTACCGCTGCTGTTGGTTACAGAAATTTTGCCGGTGGTTGCGCCGTTGGGCACCGTCGCGACAATTTCATTTGTGGAATTAATGGAAAAATTGGCCGATACGCCGTTGAACGAAACATTACTGGCATTATCAAAAAAGTTGCCCAAAATAGTCACAGATGCGCCCACATTACCGGATGTCGGCGAAAATGAGCTGATTACCGGTGGATCGCCAACGGCTGTCGGTGGAATATAATTGTGGAAATAATAATTCGCTGTTTCTTCGCTGGCGGCAACCAGAATGCCCGTTTCCGATGTAATGCATTGTTTGGTTGAAGTAGCATTGTTGATGTTATCGAAAGAATCATCACCGATGAAAAGGGTTCCGATGCCCAAATCAAACTCGAGATCACCGTTGAGATCGGTGGTTTTCATGTATATCGATCGTGGACGAGTGAGCCGGCTCATAAATACATACAGCAGATCGCTGTCCACATCTACCAATATGATCGGTCGGCTTTGATTATACCGTTTTTCCGCAATAGTTGTGTGAGACCAGCTACCGCTGGCGTTGCGTTTGAGCAGCACAATCAGCGGATCGGAAGAATTGCTAACGCTGGTTTTGACAGCTGCATACAGGTTGCCATTATCATCGCAGGCCAATTGATTAATGTGATCATCTGCCATGTTGTTGCCGCTCAGCGCGGTCTCTGCGGGGCCCCATTCGTCATCGTCGTCGCCATCCACATGTACGGAAAAATACATCCGTTCGTCATTTTGGTCGCTCCACATCACACCCATTTTGTTGCCGCCAAAACTTTGGATGGAGCAAATATCATCGCTGGAGGCGCTGCCGGGCTGGCTCGGCAAATCGAACGGTGTTCCCCAGGTGCGGTCGTCCGTGGTGCTGTGATTGATCATCACCGTTCCGCCGACCATGTAGGAAATCCACAATTTCCCGAAGGAATCTTTGTCCAGCACCAGCGTTTCGCTGCGCGCGTTGTTGATGATAACGGGAAAACCGCTGTCCAGACTGTAAGTATTCGTCCCCGGATCGAAACTGTAGCGATACAATCGTGCTTTCAAATTGTCGCTGGTGGTGGTGCTGCCGCTGTTCACAAAAATATGCGATGCAACATACAGCTTTTGCCCGTCCCACAGTGCATCGCCCAAACTGCCGGAGCGATCGTCGATGGCCACACCGGTGTTAAACCAGTCCTGCGATGCCGGATCGAACCGGAAAATGCGGTATTCATCGTTGCCAGCATCCCACAAACTGCCCCACCAGTAGCCGTTGTTATACCACAATTTGCTTTCCGGCTTTTCGCCGGTTGGCGCGGAAATAACGCTCGATCCGTAATTGAAATCCCTGTATCCTTCATCAATCGGAACTGCCATCAATCGGTTGGCCAGATCCGGAAGGCTGGATTCGCCGGTGGTAATTGTAGAATTTGCTGTCCGGTTGCTAACTGCCATTATTCGCGTTTGGGCGAATACTTCGCCAAAAACAACGCTGGCGATCAACAAAAGCAACATCAGAAAGTGCGCTGTAAAACTCTGTTTTTTATGAATATAAAATGGAAACACTGTCGAAAACTTCATGAAAAATACCTCTTTACGAAACATATTATAATGTATGCGTATTGAAACGATTGATTATCAAATAACCTGCAAATTCGGTGTTTGGGATTGGCAAAAATGCTGAACGAAGTTATAAAAAGTGCAGCAGATTTAGTTGAACCAAAATAAAGACCAATAAAAAACTTGTGACATGAAATTATTAGAACTCTCTAATAAATATTGTGACAACAAACGCATTCACCAGAATTTCAAATTTCATAAAAAAGCGGATTTTGCAGCGAATGACGCTGTTGATTGGAAATATTAACGCAATTTTGGTAAAAATGCAATTTTTTCTGAACCACCCGAAATTACAGATTGGTGAATAGCTTGGCTGTGTTCAATGCCACACGAAATATAAATTCGTTATCGCGATTGTGTAATTAATACACAGGAAATTATGTTGGGTATCGCCAACGGATTTTTCACAAAAATGAATCTGCGACACATCCCCCGTATCGATAGTAAAATCATATAAGTATCTGATAAACATGTAATTAGCGCTTGTTGCAAAAATGGATAAAATACGGTTTTCATTCAATTAAATGCAGTTTGGCAGGAAGTTTGCGTTAATCGGGATCGAAACTTAACAGGTATGGAGAATAAATGATGGATCATACAAACAAACAATTTGAATTCAATAAATCCTTACAGGATGTTGTACGCCTGTTCTTAATGTATTTCACGCTGACATTGCTGTGCTTTCTACTTTTTGGCAGTGTTTCCAAAGTAATGGCGCAAACGGTTTCACCGGTTGTGGAATTTGCGGATGGCGGTATCGATGATCAGGATGATATTTGCCTTTGGGTTCACCCGACACCATCGCAAAGTTTAGTGATCGCTTCGGACAAAGGTGCCAATACGATTTTCGTTTACGATTTGCAGGGAAACACGCTGCAATCGATCCAAACGGATGGTCAGCCCGGCAATATTGACGTGCGCTACAATTTTCCGCTCGATGGTGAACTTGTTGATATTGTGGCATTTAACGATCGGTCAAATAGCGAGGTGGATATTTACAGGGTGTTGCCGGATGATCGCCAACTGGCATTTTTGAACAGCTTTGACGGCGGTAATTGGCCGGATGAATTATATGGCTTTTGTTTGTATCACAGCCAGGCGACCGGCAAATTTTATGCAATTGGTGCGGGTGCCAGTGGTCAGCTTCGCCAGTGGGAAATGGTGGACAACGGTAGTGGCGGCATCAACGGCATCGAAATGCGCACATGGAGTAACGGCAGCCAGACAGAAGGAATGGTTGCCGATGACGAGAACGGACTGTTGTTTGCCGCAAACGAGGTGGAAGGTGTGTATCGCTACGATGCAGAGCCGGACGACGCCAATCCCGATGGCGTGCTAATCGCCGAAACAGGACGCAACGGTTTAACGGACGATGTTGAAGGCGTCACCATTTATTACGCTGCCGGCGGCACCGGCTATCTGATTGTTTCCAGCCAGGGCAACGATTCATTTAAAGTTTACAACCGTCGCCCGCCACATGCGTTTGTCAAAAGTTTTACGGTCAGCGGCGCAGGCAGCACCGATGGCATCGATGTTTCCAACCTGAATTTTGGCGGCGATTTCAGCCAGGGTATTTTTCTGCTACACGATGGCGGCTCGAGTCCGTATGTTGTGCACGGCTGCGATTACGCGGATCTCGGTTTAGATATCGATACGGATTATTGGAATCCCCGGAACACCGCAACCGCAATTCTCCCTTCTGCCGGAATTCCCGAAAAATTCGGGTTGTTACAGAATTATCCGAACCCGTTCAATCCTTCCACAGCGATTCGTTACAACCTGAACGAAGCCGAACAGGTTACCTTGCGAATTTTCGATTTGCTCGGCAGGGAAGTATCAACTTTGGTTGATGCGAAACAGCCTGCCGGTGCCTATCTGGTTCGTTGGGAAGCCAAAAATGCTTACGGAAACGAACTGCCGGGCGGGATTTATTTTGCCCAATTGCAGGCGGGGAGTAATCTGCAAACCATTAAAATGGCCCTGATGCGTTAAATTTTTTACTGCGGAGCTTGGGACGGAAACCTGCGGTTTCGTTTGTGCAAAACCGCAGGCTATTTTCCGGAATAAATGTCGAAGCAATTGCGCCACAGCTACAATTAGCGTACTGCCGCAATCAGTTTGTAATACAAACGCAATATTCGGGAGGTAAATTTATGTTGACGATAGAACATAAAAAAAGGAGTCAACACATGGAAGCAGTAAAAAATCTGGATCAGGCGTTTCTCGATAGCTACATCGATGTGCCGCCACCACCGGTCAAATCCAAACCGAAAGCGCAGCGCAAAGCCGTAACGCAGGATAACAACGAGCAGGCAAATGCCGCGATCGGAATTTTCAACGCCATTTTGCTGGCAATCCCGATGTGGGCACTGATCATTTACGGGTTCATGAAATTGATCGATTAGAAAAGATCTCCGTAATTCGCTGAATGAAATTGTTTTAAAAATCTGTAATTATTTATTTTATGCCACTGATTTTTTTGACCGGCTGTGTCCGCAAATCATCTCTTTTGCCTGCCAATTTTACAAAAATCTGCCCAAATTAATATTGCGCAAACTGCTTTCGGCAGGTTGTTGCTGTACTGATTTTCCCCATATTACCAATCAACTTTTCAGACAAATTGAAACATTTCTAATTTCCACTCGTCTTGAAACGGGTGTGCGGATGAATGCTTCCGCAAGTTCAGGTTGGATCAACTTTTCGGAAAACCGCAGTCGATCAATCAAAATTGAAATCAAAAAAAAACAACCTAAATGGGGAGTGTTTTATTATGTCGAAAAAAAAGATACTCATTGGATCAGCTATCGTAGTGGTCATTGCTGTTGCGGCAATTTCTTTCGGGATGAAAGATAAAGGCGTGCAAGGTGTTGAGGTGGAAATTGCACCAGTTCAACGTCACAAAGTTGTGCAAACCGTAATGGCAACCGGACGGATTCAGCCCAAAACGCAGGTGAATATCAGTGCGGATGTGAGTGCAAAAATCGTTCGTCTGGCTGTAAACGATGGCGATTGGGTCGAGAAAGGACAATTCCTGCTGGAAATGGATAACGAGCGATATCTCGCCAGCGTGGAAAGCGCGGAAGCAAATTTGCGCTCGTTTCAGGCAGATGCAACGTTGGCCCGCCAAAACATGATCAAAACCGAAAAAGACTATCATCGCACAAAAGAATTGTTCGATCAAAACCTCGAATCGCAGGCCTCGCTGGACGCGATGTATGCGGCATACGAGGTAGAAAAAGCCCGTTATCAATCCGCGCAAGATCGCGTGGCACAGGCGCAGGCTTCGCTCAAACAATCCCGCGATGACCTTTCCAAAACCAAAATTTTCGCTCCGATGTCCGGTACCATCAGCCAGCTCAATAAGGAAGAAGGCGAAATTGCCCTCGGTTCCCAATTTCAGGAAGATGTGATTATGGTAATTTCCAACCTTTCCGGAATGGAAGCATTGGTGGATGTGGACGAAAACGACATCGTGAATGTAGCCATCGGCGATACCGCAAAAATTGAAGTTGACGCGGTAACCGACGTGCTGTTCACCGGCGTTGTTTCGGAAATTGCCAACAGCGCAAAAGTGAGCGGACAGGGCACACAGGAGCAAAAAACCGAATTTGAAGTGAAAATTGCCATTGCCGGCGCAGTCGGCGGCGGTGATGCCATGCCCAGCAGCAGCGGCTCGCTGGAAGTGAAACCTGCGGATCATCGCCCCTCGCTGGAGCTGCGTCCCGGGATGACCGCCAGCGGCGATATCGTTACCGATACCCGTAAAAATTGCCTTGCAGTGCCGATTCAGGCGGTTGCCGTTCGCACGGTGGATCAGTTGAAAAACAATTCAGGTCCGGCTGCCAAAGGCGATTCCACATCAACCGAAACAGAAAATGAATTTCATCCCGATAAAGACGGATTTGTGGAAATTGTGTTTGTGGTGAAAAATGGCAAAGCGGAAGCGCGTCAGGTGAAAACCGGTGTTCAGAGCGATACCCATATCGAAATTCTGGACGGATTGGAAGAAGGCGAAGAAATTGTCATCGGCAACTATCGCGCGATCAGTAAAGATCTGCAGAACGGATCGGAAATTGTTGTGAAAGAAAACCCATCCACCGCCCGCGGTTAAGGAGATAAACTTATGAAAATGCTGGATATAAGAGATATTACCAAGGTATATAAAATGCAGGGTGAAGAGGTGCGGGCATTGCGCGGCATATCCTTGGCAATCGACAGTAACGAATACGTTGCGATTATGGGACCGTCCGGTTCCGGCAAATCGACGATGATGAACGTGATTGGTTGTCTCGATACACCATCCTCCGGCAAATATTTGCTGGAAGGCGAGGACGTGAGTCACATGAACGACGACCAGTTGGCAGATGTTCGCAACCGGAAAATCGGGTTTGTGTTCCAGACATTTAACCTTCTGCCGCGTTCAGACATTCTGCACAATGTGGAATTACCCCTCATTTACGGAAATATTCCGGCCAGCCGCCGCAAAAAAATGGCGGAAGAAGCCATCGAAAAAGTAGGTTTGTCTGACCGGATTCGCCACAAACCGAATGAGCTTTCCGGCGGTCAGCGCCAACGCGTGGCTATTGCCCGGGCGTTGGTGAACAAGCCCTCGATCATCCTCGCGGACGAACCCACCGGAAACCTCGATACGAATACCGGCAAAGAAATCATGAGCATTTTTGATGATCTGCATCGCCTCGGCAACACCATCATTTTAGTGACGCACGAAACGGAAATTGCTGAGCACGCCCACCGCGTTGTCCGCCTCCGCGACGGTTTGGTGGAAAGCGACGAACGGGTTGGCGAACTGGTTCATTGATCATATTCCCGGGATGTAATTTTGTATCACCCGAAACAGGAAGGGGTCGCACATTTGCGATCCAAAAAAATCAGAAAACAAGCCGCTAGCACAAATAAACAAAGGAAAACTTATGCGACTTTACGTGGGAGAATTTTGGGAATCGCTAAAAATAGCGTTGAACGCCCTGCGTGCCAACAAAGCTCGCGGCATTTTAACCACGTTGGGCATCATCATCGGCATTGTGGCGGTGGTTACCACAATGACGGCAGCCAACGGGTTGAGCAACAGTTTTAAAGAGAGTATCTCGGCGATCGGTTCGGACGTGCTGTATGTGTCGCGCACGCCGTGGGTGCATATGGGCGACTGGTTTGAATTTCGGAATCGCCCCAATTTGAGCCTCAAAGACAGCGACAAGCTGGAAACCCGGCTGGTAGAATCGCCGGCGATAAATCCCACAACCGGAACAGAAAAATCCATCAAATATCGCTCGCGCAATTTGAACAATGTGGACATCATCGGCACCACCGATAAACACATTGTCGTTTCCGCGAATGTGCCGGAATACGGTCGTTTCCTGACCGATTTCGACGTTCGTAACAAACGATATGTTTGTGTGATAGGTGCTTCTGTGCAGGAATCGCTGTTCGAAGGCGTTAATCCGTTGAAACAAACGCATTAAAATCGGGCGGTATAATTTCCGGGTGATCGGCGTAATGGAAAAGCAGGGCAACGCCAGCTTTTTTGGCGGACCGGATATGGACAGCCAGATTTATATACCCATCACCGCATTTATGAAAGCATTTGGCGGTGCACAGCGCAATTTCAATTTTGCCGTAAAAGCCCCGTCGCAGGACGAAATGGCAGATTTCGAATACGAACTGGTCGGCGAAATGCGCAAAATCCGCAAGCTGAAGCCAACCGAAAAAGACGATTTTTCGATCAACAAAATGGATACACTTATGAACGCCTATAATAATGTGATGGGCGTTGTGGTGATGATCGGGTTGCTGATCACCAGCGTTTCGCTGTTTGTCGGCGGCATCGGTGTGATGAATATTATGTTTGTTTCCGTTACCGAACGCACCCGGGAAATTGGTATTCGCAAAGCCATCGGCGCGAAAAAACGGGCGATATTGGCGCAATTCCTGATGGAGGCGGCCACCATCTGTCTGCTCGGCGGCGTAGTGGGATTGGCATTGGCGTTTGGCGTAACTGCGATTGTGGATAAATTTCTGCTGCCGGCCAGCCTGTCACCGGGAATTGTCATTGTTGCGCTGTTTGTCTCGATTTTGGTGGGCATTATTTCCGGTATCATTCCGGCGTATAAAGCTGCCAAACTCAATCCGATTGAAGCGTTACGGTATGAGTAAGTTGTGTGCTTCGACGCTGCCCAGCAGCTCTTTGGCTGCGCTTCGCGCCTTTCCGCACCCTGAGCGAAGTCGAAGGGTGCACCGGTGCTTCGACGTTGCTCAGCACCCGTAACTACTGAAAATATTAAATTTATTAATCCGGGAAAAACATTATGTTTCCATTTGTTGAAGCATTCAAAATGGCTGTCACCGCAATCTGGAGCCACAAATTGCGCTCCGCGTTGACGCTGGTCGGGATCATCGCCGGTGTCGCGTCGATCATCGCGGTGATGACCGGAATTTCTGTGGTGCAAGGCACCATCGAAAAAGAAATGAGCGTACTCGGCACTACCGTTTTTCAGGTGCAAAAATGGGGTCGCGGTTTTGACGATGTCGATTGGCGCGAAATCCAGAAACGCAAACCGGTCACGGTGGAAAATGCCGCCGCCATCCGCGAAAATGTGGATAACGTAACGATGGTCGGCTCCGAACTGTGGGATTTCGGGCACAGCGCCCGCTATCGCAACGAAACAGCGGAACGGGTAACCATCTGCGGCGGAACGCCGGAATATCCCGAAAACAACACCCATTATGTGTATCTTGGCAGAAATATTTCTCATGAAGATGTGAAAATGGCGCGCAACACGGTTGTGATCGGATACGCCATCGCCGAACGGCTGTTTCCGTATGTCGATCCCATTGATAAAGTGTTGAAAATTGACGGGTTCAAATATCGTGTCGTCGGTGTTTTTGAGGAGAAAAAATCGGCGATGGGCGGCGGATACGATAACTATATTCTGATGCCAATTTCAAAATTTACAAAAGTTTACGGATCAAAAACCAGTTGGGGCGACGACCGTTCTGTGAACGTAACGGTTCGCGTATCATCGCCGGAACTGGTGGCAGATGCCATCGAAGAAACCCGTTTTGTGCTGCGCCAAAACCGCAAGGTTCCCCCACAAAACAGAGATGATTTCACCATTTTCACCAATGATAGCCAAATCCGCTCGTTCAATCAGGCCACTGCCGGCGTGAAAGCCGGTGCGTTTGTGATCGGCATTATCGCGTTGGTTGTGGCGGGCATTGGCATCATGAATATCATGCTCGTTTCCGTTACGGAACGGACCAAAGAAATTGGTATTCGCAAATCGCTGGGCGCAAAACGGAAGCACATTTTGCTCCAATTTTTGCTGGAGGCGATTATTTTGTGCAACATCGGCGGTGTTTTCGGCGTGATGGTTGGATTTGGGCTGGGCAACGTGGTTACCATTTTTACCGGGTTTGCAGCGAATGTTCCAATGGAATGGGCTGTCGGCGGGTTGGTATTTTGCACCACCGTCGGGCTGATTTTCGGGATGTGGCCGGCTGTTCTGGCTTCGCGTCTCGATCCCATCGATGCGTTACGATACGAATAAAACCTAACACATTCCTTTCCGCACAAAAGGGTGGGCAGCTTGCTGTTCGCCCTTTTTTATTGCTCGCGAAAATTGTGTTTTTCCCTGTTGGTCCCGCGATATTTCGTATTAAAACTTCAATGAGCACTTTCCCCAAAATTTTTTCTTCAATTTATAATTCTCCGTTCGATAGTAAAAACATCAATGATCCCAAACATTTTTTATGCGTAACCGGGAGGGCTAACGCATGGTTGAATCAAGGACTGATGAAAAGACCATCATTTGCTGTGGTCATTCTGTTCAGGCAGAAAAAACAATTATCACCAGCACCCGCAAATTTTTGGGCTGGCGCGGCATTCGCCGCAGAAACGGAAAACTATATTCCGAACCACAAACGTATGTGGTGTTGCGCTGGCGCTGTCCGGTTTGCGGCACGCTGTCGCAGTCGGGCATCCGCAACGCTGATGATTGAGCAATGCACACAACGGCCGCCGCTTCATTTTCTCCGTTTGAAAAGATTATTATTCTTTCGTTTTAATATTGTGCAACCATCAATTATATTTGCAAAATTGAAACTCGATCGTGTGCATCCGGAGCGGTTGACAACTTCCGGAGACGTTGCGAGCTAATCTGGGGCACGAACAGATGATAGTCTAATTCAAAGGAGAGTTGGTATGAATATTCATGAATACCAGGCCAAAGAAATCCTCAAGCGGTATGGCGTTGCGGTGCCAGGCGGCCAGGTAGCTTTTTCGGCCGACGAAGCCGAGAAGATCGCCCGGGAAATGGGTGGGGATATTTTTGTTGTAAAAGCACAAATTCACGCGGGCGGACGCGGTAAAGGTGGCGGTGTAAAACTTGCCAAAAGCCCGAAAGAAGTGCGCGAACTGGCAGCCAAAATGCTCGGCATGCAGTTGGTTACCCACCAAACCGGACCAGAAGGTAAAACCGTTCACCGCGTGTTGATTGCATCCGGTGTGGATATCGAACGCGAATTGTATCTGGGCGTTGTGCTGGATCGTTCGGTTTCCAAACTGGTGATTATGGCTTCCACCGAAGGCGGTGTGGAAATTGAAAAAGTGGCTGAAGAATCGCCCGAACTGATTTTTAAAGAATATATTGAGCCGCAAACCGGTCTGCAGCCGTTTCAGGCACGCCGGCTGGCGTTCAAATTGGGATTGACCGGTGCACAAATCAAACATGGCACCAAATTTATCATGAGCTTGTACAAAGCGTTTGTGGAAACAGATGCATCGCTGGCGGAAATTAACCCGCTGGTGGTCACCAAATCCGGTGAAGTTGCGGCGCTGGACGCCAAAATCGGCTTCGACGATAACGCGCTGTATCGCCATCCGGATATCGCGGAAATGCGCGACACTAACGAGGAAGATCCGCTGGAAGTCCGCGCGAGCGAACACAACCTCAACTACATCAAACTGGACGGCAACGTTGGCTGTATGGTTAACGGTGCAGGTTTGGCGATGGCAACAATGGACATCATTAAACTGGCTGGCGGCGAACCGGCGAACTTTCTGGATGTCGGCGGCGGCGCAAATGTGGAAACCGTGCGCAACGGCTTCGAAATCATTTTGTCAGATCCGCATGTGAAAGCCGTGCTGGTGAACATTTTCGGCGGTATTGTGCGCTGCGATCGCGTGGCAAAAGGGATTATGGAAGCTGCAAAATCCATCGACATGAAAGTGCCGCTGGTGGTTCGTTTGGAAGGCACCAACGCCGTTGAAGCGCGCCAACTGCTTTCCGAATCTGATATGAATTTCGAAGTTGCCAGCTCCCTCGCGGAAGCGGCGGAAAAAGTGGTCGCTTTGATCAAATAAGCGAACTGCGCTCCAAACTATCGATGATAAAAATTTGAAAATAAGAGGTTTAAGAAATGAGCGTTATTGTTGATGATAAGAGCCGGATCGTGGTTCAGGGCATCACCGGAAAAGAAGGCTCGTTCCACACCCAGCAAATGCTGGACTACGGCACAAACGTGGTTGCCGGGGTAACGCCGGGCAAAGGCGGAACGAAATTTGAAGAAAAAGTGCCGATTTTCAACACTGTGAAAGATGCCGTTGAAGCCACCGGCGCTGATGTATCGGTGATTTTCGTGCCGCCGCCGTTTGCCGCGGACGCGATTTACGAAGCTGCAGATGCCGGTGTAAAATGGGTAATCTGCATCACAGAAGGCATTCCCGCACGTGATATGTTGAATGTTTACAATTATTTGCAGCGCACCAACACCCGCATGGTCGGACCGAACTGCCCGGGCGTTATTTCTCCCGGAAAATGCAAGGTTGGCATCATGCCCGCATTCATTCACAAAGAAGGCAGCGTTGGCGTGATCAGCCGTTCCGGCACGCTGACTTACGAAGCCGTGCACCAGCTCACCGAACTGGGTTTGGGACAATCGACCTGCATCGGTATCGGTGGCGATCCGGTGATCGGCACCCGCTACATCGATGCGCTGAAATTGTTCAAAGATGACCCGCAAACGGAAGCCGTCATCATGATCGGCGAAATCGGCGGAACCGCGGAAGAAGAAGCAGCAGCGTGGATCAAAGCCAATTTCAACAAACCGGTTGTGGCGTTTATCGCCGGACAAACCGCTCCTCCCGGAAAGCGCATGGGACATGCCGGCGCGATCATTTCCGGTGGCAAAGGCACCGCCGCAGAAAAAATGGCTGCGCTGAAAGCCGCGGGAATCGCAGTTTGCGACAGCCCGGCAGTGCTCGGCGAAACCGTCGCCAAAGTGCTGAAAAAATAACCGGATGTAACTTTTTTTATCCGGTTCGCGGACCGGATTTCAGGGCGGGTTTTTCAATCCGCCCTTTTTTTATCTCAATCGTGCATGATACTGTCATTCTTGCGAATGAGCCGAGGGCGCTCCTTCGGAGCAGGAATCTCCCCCAAAGATAGTCGTTATTTCAGCAGCATCATTTTCCGGGTTTGTACTGCATTTTCGGATTGCAGCCGGTACAAATACACGCCGCTGGCAACGCGCTCACCGGCAGTGTTCGTGCCGTCCCATTGCCGCAAATAGCTGCCGGATTGCAGGTTTTCGTTCACCAGCGATTTGATTTTGCGACCTGATAGATTGAAAATCGTCAATTGAACGGGACCGGAACTGGTGACGGAAAACCGGATCTGCGTGACCGGATTGAAGGGGTTCGGGAAATTTTGCGCCAGTTCAAATGTGCGGATTTGCGGCTCCGGCGAACCGATCGCCGTTACGCTGCCGCCGATTTTCGCGATGAAAATGTCATCCTGCCCGTTGCTGTTTAGCACGTTGCTTCCGAAAGTTGCCGTGCCCTGGAATAATCCGGTAACGATCGCGCCGCCGGAACCGTCCGCAACAATGCCGTAGCCTTCATCTATGCCAGCGCCGCCGCCGTTTGCCGCCCACAACACATTGCCATCCGTGTCCATTTTTGCCACGAACACATCTTTTCCGATGCTCGTGAAAGCAGTATCGCCGAAGGTTGCGGTACCTGCAAAAAAGCCGCTGACAAACGTGTCTCCGGCATCGTCACGGGCGATGCAAAAGCCCTGATCCAGATCCGTGCCGCCGAATTGCCGCGCCCAACCGACTGCGCCGGTCGCATCGTATTTGGCAATGAAAATATCGCCGGAGCCCGCACTGGTCATTCCGATCCCGCCAAAATCGCCGATGCCCTGAAAATAGCCCGTTGCCACGCTGCTGCCGTCAGCAGCGCCGGAAATTCCGCTGCCGAAATCCGCCGGTTGTCCGCCGGCTTTTTCCGCCCACATAAAATTGCCATTCGCATCGTATTTGGCGACAAATGTATTGAACTGGAGGCTGATAATCGTCGTATCGCCAAATGCGGCGTTGCCAGAGAATTTCCCGGTCACCAGCGCGTTGCCGTTACCGTCTGTCGCGATGCCGTTGCCCTGATCAAAAAAGCTGCCGCCGGCCTGCTGCGCCCACATAAAATCGCCGTTCGCAGCATATTTGGCAACGAAAACATCGTAATTGCCATCGCTGGTGAACGACGTATCGCCGAATGTCGCGGTCAAATTGAAATAGCCGGTGACCAGTGCATTACCCTCACTGTCCGTTGCCACGCCGTTGCCCTGATCCAGATTGCTGCCGCCGGCCTGCCGCGCCCAGAGCAGGTTGCCGTCGCCATCGTATCGTACAATAAAAATATCGGACGAGCCGGTGCTGGTGAGTGAAGTGTCGCCAAATGTCGCGGTATTTTTGAAATAACCGGTGACCGTGATGTTACCCGCACCGTCCGCGGCGATGCCGAATCCCTCATCTTCGTCAAATCCGCCGGCCTGCTGCGCCCACACAAAATTGCCGTTCGCATCGTATTTGGCGATGAACACATCCCGGAACCCGGCGCTGGTGAGATCGGTGCTGCCGAAGGTTGCGGTATTCTGGAAATATCCGGTGAGAATCAGATTGCCCGCCGCATCACGGCAGATCGCGGTAGCTTTATCGAAACCGTTGCCGCCAGCCTGAATCGCCCACTGGAAATTGCCGTTTTGGGCGAGAGTGGTTTTTGGGAAAACCAATATTCCGGCAAATAAAATTGCCATTAACATTAGCTTTTTCATAGCGTTGCTCCTTTTGGTAATTAGCGTTTAACAGATAAAAACTAATTCGCGGAGCCCCAAAAAAGCTAACACAGCGCAGCCAATTGCTGACACTGGCTGGACATTGGCGGCGGTTGATTAATCCTGTTTGGCGGATTTGAGAAAATCGGAGGGCGAAACGCCGAATTCATCCCTGAAACAGCGGGCAAAATAGGACAAATTGTTGAAACCCACCCGGAATGCGATTTCCGAAACATTCCCGGCGTGGCGGGCGAGCAAATCCCGAGCTTGCCGCAATCGGATGGTGCGGATAAAATCCGCCGGACTTTGCCCGGTGAGCGCGCGAATTTTGCGCTGCAAATGGCGGCGGCTCATGTTCAGTTGCCGGCTCAATTCTTCCGGACCAAAAATTTCGGATGCAATCCCGGTTTCTGTCGCTGCCATCAGTTGGCGGAGAAATTCCTGCTCAACCGAGGGCATTTCCGGTGCGGCGGGTTGCAGCAAGCCTTCCCGTCGATAAATTTCCCGAAGTTTGCGGCGTTGTCCGATGAGGTTTTTCACCCGGATATTCAGCTCGCGGGCGTTGAACGGTTTGGTCAAATAATCGTCTGCACCGCTTTCCAGCCCGGTCAGTTTGCTCTCGTTTCCGGCTTTGGCGGTTAGCAAAATTACCGGAATGTGGCTGGTGCGCGGATCGGTTTTCAGCTTTTCGCAAAGGGCGTAGCCGTCTGTTCCGGGCATCATCACATCGCTGATGACCAGATCGGGAATGGCATCCGCTGCGCGGAGAAAACCGCTGTCGCCGTCGGCGGATTCGACGATCCGGAAGTTTTCGTGCAACTGCTCGCGGATGTAGCTGCGCACATCGGCGTGATCTTCCACGATGAGAATCAACGGATTGTCGCTGCTTTTTGACGCTGCTGCGCGGACAGCTTCGCCGGTTTCCGAAGTGATTTCCGCCGGCCAATCGGCAATTTCGTCCAACGTATCAACAATCTCCGTCGGGCGAAATGCATCGCGATTCAGCGGAAAATTCAGCGTGAAAACCGTGCCTTTTCCGGCTTCACTCTGCACCGCAATTTCTCCGCGATGCAGCTCCACCAGTTCTTTCACCAGTGCCAGCCCGATGCCCGTGCCGGACTGATTTGCCGACCGATGATCTTCGCCCCGGAAAAATCGTTCGAATACATGCGGCAGTTGCGCCGCCGGGATACCCGAACCGCTGTCGCTCACCAGGACAGTCGCGGTTTTTCCGTCCGGCGACCCGACGGAAACGCTCACCGATCCGCCGGCCGGCGTAAATTTGAAAGCGTTCGACAGCAAATTGGTGACGATCGTTTCCATTTTTTCGCGATCAAAATAGCTGTTTGCCAACGCCTTCGGCGGCGCATCGGCGGAAAATTGCAGGTGAATTTTTTTCTGCTCCGCAAGCGACGCGAAAGACATCACCAGCCCTTTTAAAAATGCGGAAAAATCGCTGCGGGTGATGTGCAGGTTTAGCTTGCCGGATTCCAGCCGGGACAAATCCAGCAATTGGTTGATCAATTGCAGCAATCGCCGGGCATTGCGCCGGATGCGCCGCAAATCGGTTTCCGGTGCAAGGGATTGTTTGCGGGACAGCCAGTCCTCCACCGGACCGAGAATCAGCGTGAGCGGCGTGCGGAATTCGTGGCTGATGTTTGCAAAAAATCGCGATTTGATGCGATCCATTTCAGCGAGCTTATCTGCCTGTTCCTGAACGGTTTGGGTGCGCTCTGCAACCAGCAGTTCCAGTTGGCGCGTTTTCAATTGCAATTGGTGAACACGCCATTTCACAATACCGGCGATCAGCCCGATCAGCGTCAGCGAATACAATGCGAACGCCCAGCCGGTGCGATACCACGGCGGTAAAATGCGAAATTCGAATGCGGCTTCGCGACCCAAATTGCCATCGCCGTTTTGCGATTGCACCCGGAATCGGTAGTTGCCCGGCGGCAAACCGGTGTAATCGCGATGGGTTTCGGCGATCCACGCCGACCAATCGCGGTCAAAATTTTCGAGGCGATAGCGGAAACGCAGCGCAGTGGGATTGCGGAAATCGGTCGCGGCGAAGCGGAAACGCAGCGAATTTGCCGCAAATGGCAGTTCCGGCAGATTGGCGAATGCGGCGCTGTCCGGCAGTCCGGCAAACAGCAGCGAATCGCCCGCGCTCACCCGGCGAATGAGGGTGACAAACGGTGCATCCGGCGCATCGCCGATTACCGGTGCGAGCCGCAACGTGCCCTCCGTTCCGCCGAGCCAAACCGTGCCGTCTGGCTCCGGGAAAATGCTAAGCAATGTGCCGATACGATCCAGCCGGTAGCCGGGAATCGCCGTCAGGGTTACGAAGCGGTTGCCCGTGCGAACGAGTTCGCGGCAAAATGTCGAATCGCCGGTTTGCCCGGCAATCCACACAGTGCCGTTCGCGCCGCTGGCCAGATGAGTGACCGCGCAGCCGGAATCTGCGTAGTTTTCGCCAAAAGTTGAATCCGGGATAAATATCTGTTTTTCCGAAAGATAGCGCCGAAGCCCGTTTGCGGTAGCGAAGCGCAGTTCACCGTCGATTTTCGCGATGCGAACGGGAATTTGCGGCATGCCGTTCTCGCGGTCGAAATGTTTGCTGGTTGCTGAAAAATCGCCGTCGGGCGAAGGCGCATCTGTAATTTCGCTGAACCGGAACAGCCCGTTTCGCGTGCCGACCCACAGATTCCCCGAATCATCCTCCGCAATGCCGAGTGTGTAACCCGCGCTCTCGCCCAGCGATGCGACCCGGCGGGAATTTCCGGCGGCGGATTCCAGAACGCCAACCCCGCGATATGTGCCGGTGTAATTCCTGCCGGGATGATGTTTCGATGCGACAATTTTCGTTACGCCGGTGACACTGGCGATTCGGGTGGCGGCGTTATCGCGAATTTCGAAAATGCCCTGATGCCCGCCGGCCAGCAACTGTTCGCCGGTTGAAAGCAGGGAATAAACGGTGCTCTCGATGCCGGGAATCTGGCGAAAATGGGCAGGTGCAGCGTCGCCGGATGCCAGCCGGAAAACACCCATTCGCGTGGCGGCGAACAGCCTGCCTTTGTGCCGCGCGATGGCGTTTGTGTTGCCTTCCAGCCCGTTTTCCGGGTTGAAAAATGAGTATCGCGACGGCGTTTCCACCCGCGCCAGCCCGTCAGCCAATGCCAGCCATAATCCGCCCTGCGCATCGCGATGCACAAAATTGACGGTGTTATCGCGTAGCCCGCCGGAACGTTCGACAGTTTGCAGGAGGTTGCCGCTGCTGTCGATGATCGCCAGTCCGCGGCGATGGGTAGCCAGCGCAACATTCCCGTCCGGCAGCGCTAACGCCCGGAAAATTAATGCGTTGCGCAAAAAATCATCTGCGGGTGAGGGCTGCGAATGAACGCCGTTTTCATTCAGCAATTGCCAGCCGGAAAAGCGGGTGATCGCCCGGAATGCGCCATTTGCCGCCGGAAAAATTCCGGCGATGCCTTCGCCGGTGAAAAATTCGCCGCCGGGAATGAGCTGCAGCGAATCGCCGTCGAGACGCTTCAGCCCGATTTTCCACTCGCGAACAAACAGCGCATCGCCACCTGCGACCGCCGTGTGAAACAGGGTTTCCGGCAGCCAAACGCGCATTTGCCGCCCGTCCCAGCGGAACAGTCCGTAATAGCTGCGGAAAAATACATTTTTGCCGATGGCAATGGTTTCGCCGATACTTTTGAAATTTTGCAAAGAATCCGGAATAAATTCACGAAGGGAAACAAAGCGTGTTTCGCCGCGCATATCCGGCGCAAGGTAGCCCAGTTCACTGCTGCCGCCGACAAAAATTTTTCCGTTCACGCTGCAAATCGAGGTGGCCGGACCACCGCCGGGCAGCGCAATTCGCTGCCACTGCACACCGTCGAAAACGAGCACACCGGCGTCGTTCGCAACGTAAATCAGCCCGAGCGAATCCTGCGCAATCGCTGCGTTAACCGGTGCAGCCTGATAGTCGCGCGGGCGGAAATTGGCGATCTCCGGCAGCCCGGTTTCTGTCCATTTTTCTGCAGATCGCGTTTGTGAAAATATCGGGAAAAATGTAGTGAGCAAAATAAAACCGATGCCCGGTAACATACACCGCGCCAACCGGTCGAAACAGCGTATTTTCGCAATACGTTTCATTTGCGGAAAAATATCACCGAATGGTGCGCAAGACAATTGGAAATTTTCCAGGCTGCAAGTTTTTGGATCATGCGGAAGCACAAAGTTAAAATTTGGTTTGAGAACGGAACGCGGGGCGTTATCTTTTGCGCGATCGGAACGAAAACAAACAATTTTAAACCAAACGACAGGAGTTGTATCATGGAAAGAACATACACGATGATCAAGCCGGAATGTGTTGGCGCCAAACACATCGGCGACGTTATTGCCCGCATCGAAAAAGGCGGTTACCGCATTTTGGGACTGAAAATGCTGCACCTCAGCAAAACCGACGCCGGCAAATTTTACGAAATTCACAAAGAACGTCCGTTTTACGGCGAACTGGTGGATTTTATGAGCAGCGGCCCGATCGTGGCGATGGTGCTCGAAAAAGAAAACTGCATCGCGGATTACCGCAAATTCATCGGTGCAACCAATCCGGCAGAAGCTGCTGCAGGCACCATCCGCAAGGATTTTGGCACCAATATCCAGAACAACTGCGTGCACGCATCCGACTCCCCGGAAAACGCTGTTATCGAAATCAAATTCTTTTTCTCCGAACGGGAACTGGTCGGTTAAAACAATTGATTTCAATAGTTTGTCGTAGATTTTCAAAGCCTGCTGTTGCAGGCTTTTTTTTGTAGTGACATTCGGTTTCTTATAGCGGTTGGTTTGATCAGGATTTTTTGCTAAATTTTCACCCCAAAAAACGCAAAAGGAACGGAATGAAATCACCGGTTTTGAGATGTTTCGGATATATCGCGATTGCCCTGCTGCTCACCACAGCCTGTAACAAACGCGTCAACGACGCGGTGGAAAATGCCCCGGAAGTGCAACTACCGGAATACGGCACGGATCGCACGCTGGAGATCGCCAGTTGGAACATCGAGCAGTTCCCGTTGCAGGCGGATATAACGGTGGATAAAGTCGCGGCAATCATGCTGCAACTGGATATCGACCTTTACGGTGTGCAGGAAATCAACAACGTTAACCACATGCAGGCGTTGGTAGACAGTTTGAATAGCGCCGATCCCGCCGCAAATTACCAATTCCGATTGAATCCGGCCATCAGCGGCGATTTGAAAACGGGTATCATTTACAAAGGATCGCAAATTACCGTGCTTTCCGAAACCACGCTGTTCAACGGCGATAACGATTTCGCCGGACGTCCCCCGTATGTGGTGCGGTTGCAGGCATCAAATAACGGATTGTCGTTCGATTTTTCGATTATCGTGCTGCACCTGAAAGCCTTTGGCGATCAGGAAAGCGAGGATCGCCGCCGCCGGAGCATCCAGAAACTGGAAGATTACATCGATACGCAGCTTGCCAATCCCGATAACGATCCCGATTACATTGTGCTGGGCGACTGGAACGACGTGCTCACCGATCCTGCCGGCGATAACGTTTTTCTCCCGTTTCTCGATAACAGCGCCCAATACGAATTTCTCACTTTGCCGCTGACCAGCGATCCCAACGAGTTCACTTACGTTGCCGGATTCAACTCGCTGATCGATCATATCATGATCACAACATCAATCGATGCGCAATATCCGACCGAGCGTGCATTCATCCTGAAACTGGATGAGGAGGTCAGCCGCTACATCCCGGATGTATCCGATCACCGCCCGGTTGCCGTTAGTTTTCCGGCGTTTTGATCGCTCCAAAAAAAGTAAATTTTTGCCAGAAAAGACCACCGGATTTCCGCGTTCAACACCGGAAATCCGGTTTTTTTGTTTCATTACGGACAAAATCATTGTAGATTAAAATACTCAACCGATTGTAGCTGTTGCACTTGCAAGCAGCGAATTAATTAAACTTGAGGAGGAAATATTATGTCTGATAGTCGCGCATTGGAATTTATAAAAGGATTGTTAATTGGCGGTGCCGTTGGCGCCGTAGCCGCATTATTGTACGCCCCGAAAAGTGGACGCGAAACCCGCGAAGAACTCGGCGGACGGATGGATGATGTTTACGCAAAAGCCCGCGAAGAATACGAAGCTTCGCTGGAACGCGCCCGTCGCTCGTACGACAGTACCATTTCGCGTATTAAAGATTTGGAAAACACGGCCAAAGCCAAAGCCGAAGAAATGGAAGAAGTTGTCGGCGATGTTATCGATCAGGGGAAAGACCGGGTCGAGAATAGCCGCGGACGTTTGAAGGACGCGCTCGACGCCGCCCGTAACGCTTTCCGGGAAGACAAAGAGCAATCGACCGATTCTGACGACGAAAAATCCTGAAAGCGAAGGTAACGGGATGATGATTTGGGAAATAGGCGTTCTGGTTATAGCTCTGGCCGTGGTGGTTTTGGTCGGATTTATGGTGCCAACACTCATTCAGTTGCGCCGTTCTATTAAAAAAATTGAAGATATTTCTGTTGATATGGAAAAACGCCTGCCCGGCGTGATGACAAATGTGGACACAATTACCACCAATCTTTCCGCAATTCTCATCAGCGGAAGGCAGCAGGCAGAAACGATAAACAGTGCCGTCACCCAGCTAAAAGGCGTGGTGGACGATGTGGTGGATGTTGAAAAAAATATCAAACATCAGATCGATACCAAGCTGATCCGATCGCTGGCTACCTTCAGCGCCAGTGTAAAAGCAGCCCACGCGTTTATGGCGGTTATCCGCGATGGCGAGGTAAATCAACAACCCAAACCCAAGCGCCGGTTGTTCGGTCGCAATAAAAAATAGCAACGGTAAATTGCACGATATATGGCAGATATTGGACTGAACCAAAAAATTAGCGCCGGAAGCCGGGAGTTTCACCTCCAAACCTCAACATTGGTTGAAGAGGGGATGATTCGGACAGAAGTTTTCGAAAAAGGTCGGGTGCTGTTTGTCGCAAACCACCAATTTGAGCGACGCGGAACGGATAACCAGAGTGGTGCCGAAAGCCGTGTTCGCCAGTTTGTGGACAAATTTCACCAATCCATCATCGAAGAAATTGACAGTCTTTTCGAAATATCCGAAAAAATAATGAACGAAAACTTGCCCGCAGCACACGAAAAGCTCGGGCAAGTTTTTTTGTATTCGCACATTTTTGATAAAGCGGAGCGCCATTTCCAGCGTGCACTGGATCAGGAAAGCACCCGTTACAGCAGCTATGTGTATCTGGCGCGGGTGTATTACATGCAAAAAAGTTATCATCCTGCATACGAAATTCTGGAAAAATTGCGTCTGCAGGGCATCAAATATCCGGATTTGTTCAACCTGTTGGGATTGGTGATGCTCGCCAAAAACAACTTCCGCCAGGCGATGATTTATTTCAAAGAAGCGCTGAAAAAGAATCCCGGATACATCGAAGCTTATTACAATCTCGCCGAAACAATTTTGACCCGTCTAACCAGCCTGCTGCGCACGAATGCCGAAACAGAGCACAAACAAAGTTTGGGATTTTTGCGGGCAATTTTGAAAAAAGTTGAGCAAAATGGCGATATCGACGACCGAATGCACAGCGCGCAAGTGCTCAAAGCCCTCCAAACGATGGACGCCTCCAAAGCGTTGCAACTGATGCGCGAACGCCGGGAACAACAATTTTTACGAAAAGTGCCGCCGGAAGTAATCGGCTACAAATTTTTCCTGCGGCTGCTGTATTCCGAAACGGAAATGTCCAAAAGTGCGATGGAGAGTTACGAACGGCAAATTTCCGAATCGTTGCAACAAAATCCCGCATTCCCTGACCTGTGGCACTACCTTGCGTTAATCCATTTGATGCAGTGCCGGCAACATTTTCTGGATGGGCTGGACAACTTCCGGGAAGCCACCCGGATCAACCCGCAATTCGAAAAAGCGCTGAAAAATTTGCGATTGGTAGAAAATGACGGCCGGGAATTTTTGCAGATGATCAAAGGCATTGTGTAGCGGTTCGGGTTTACAGTTCCGGGTATGAACGGATCGCAAATTTGGGATTTTTATCCATTCAAAAGATATTGTTGCAGGGTTCGCAAATGTGTGAACCGCATGATTCAATCGCCTGAATTTTGAGAAGTAAACAGCTGAAAACCGGTAGCACGTTACGGAATCCGGAGATCCGAGAATAATAGAATAATTTCATTTAATGAATATTATGTAACAAAAGGCTACACGGTGTCGCGTTTTATTGGGGTTGGGTGCCTGCCAAATACGATTTACATGCAATTACCTGTGATTGGAATCACCATATATTTTATGGTTGCAGGATATTTTCGTATCTGATAATATACAATCTACTAAAACAGGATTCGTAAAATGACGCATCTTTATGCAAAAAAGCATATTTTTATTGTTGTGTTCGGCCTTTCTGTGCTGCTGCTGACCGGCGCTGCGGCAATGGCGCAATCTGCCGTAGCCAATGCGGATAGCGACGGGAAATTACCGGATGCTGTCATTACGCTGAACCGGGCAGCAATGGGCGCAACCAACGAGTTTTTGGCGGTTCGCGATTCGATCGGTTTTGAGTTGAGCCTCATTTCTGCGGAACTGGACGGCGAACCGGTCTGGACGCGCAAATCCACGGATGCACCTGTGGTAGATGGCACCATCCAATGGCATTTTCATATGCCCACCCGCCAACTGGTGCTTGACCTCCGCGGGCTCAGTGAATCGTTCAGCGATGGCAAATCGCTACGGTTAACTGTCGCGCCGGCGAACGCCAGGGTGAAGGATTACCGGATCACGGTTTTCGATGCTGCAACAGTCGAAGCCGCCCACAGCCGCGCGCAAACTGCGCTTTCCGGCATCACCATCGAATTCAACTAACGGAAATTTGTATGATGAACAGCGTTACGCGTTTAATACTCATCCTTTTGTGCGTCAGTTTACCGCTGCAGGTGTGGGCGGATAAAGGCACACCCAGCTCACAAAACCTTAATTGGGCAGACAATAACGGTACTTCAGATGCCAGTTTTAACTGGATTGATATCGGTCCGGGGCATGTGTTATCAAATTTGAATTCTACAAACTACGATACGGTTTACACAGCACCGCTACCGTTTTCATTCAATTTTTATGGTACCGATTTTAATACGCTTTATGTTAGCACGAATGGATGGATGTCGTTTTTTGATTACGCCACCTCTGTGCGAAGTTTTCCGAGTAATCAGCAATTCTCCACCATGAGCTTTACAGAACACCCGGATACATTGCTTGCACCATATTGGGACAGGATTTCTTTAGATAATGCAGATGCAAAAATCGATACATTGACCGCCGGCGTGGCGCCATATCGCAGGTTTGTCGTACAATATTCAAACATTAATTCTGCCCTTTTTCCTGTCCCGAATTCTCCGTTGACGATGCAGGTTGTGTTTTATGAAACGACAAATATTGTCAAATATCAATATTTTGATATCGGTGCTTTGAATGGGAATTCTGCAACAATAGGGCTCCGGTTTGCGAAAGGGAGTCCGGCACCCAACGATTTTATACAATACGCCCATGATACGCCTGGCTCAATTGCTGATGGACGTGCGATCGTTTTTTATCCATCCGATAATTTGAATGCAACAAGTTCGCTGGATATTACAACCGTTGCGCAAGGCACACAAAATCAGGCGTTTACGCTTAGTGTGGCTAATGTGCAGCTAAATGGATCATCGTTTTTACAAAACATGGGCAAGGCGGATGTTGTTCGTCTCGGAAAGCCAAGTTTATGGGCTACTACCGAAATGTCTGTCAATCAAGTTGTGGTAGATGGCGAAAACTTTTTTCTATTGAACAGTTCGAATCCACCGACAGCAAATCAATCACTGTTTTTGGGTAATGTTGCGACCTGGTATTATAATTCCACAAATGATAGTTTGTATGTACAGTTTCCACCTTTTGCAATAAAAGACTCTGTACGTGTTGGTTTTCAAACTGATATTCCGGCAACTTTAGCTGGAACATTTAATTTTAACCCCGTTATCTACTCAAGAACCGAAGCCGGGTTAGGTGCGAGCACAAGTGCCCAGTTTACGGTTACATCAACACCGATAGATACATTATTCATTGTAGAACCGGACACATTGTCCGGAATCGTTGGAAATCAGCTTGCTAATTTTACAGTTGAAGTCCGCGATGCATTAAACGCCCCGGTAGAAAATGTACCGATTAGTTTTTCAATTACCAGCAAGCCCAGCGGTGCGGAAAATGAAGTGCTGACCAAATATGTTGTTGCAACAAATTCATCTGGTCAGGCATCAACGCAATTAACGCTCGGAACTAAAACCGGAAGTTACACGGTTCGGGCTTTTGCGTCAAATACTGTTCCTGCAGATACTTTTTTTACAGGAATCGCAACACCCGACGCACCTGACAGTATTCTCATCGTTTCCAACAGCAGCGTTTCGGGGCAATTTGGGCAGGCATTGGCAGATTCCGTGCGGTTCCGGTTGGTGGATCAATTCGAAAACGCCATTTCAGATTCAACCATCAGTTTTATTCCGGTTAGCGGTAGTGTAACGCCGCTCAATCGCACGACCAATGGTTCCGGCGAAGCTGCGACATCGTGGACGCTCGGGCAAACCGGTTCGCCGCAATTGTTATCCGCACAGTGGACGGATGGCACTAATACAGCCAATAGTGCAACGGTAAGCGCAACAGTAACTACCGGAGCCGCAACAGCGCTGGAATTGGTCAGTTTGCGCGGCATTGCCGGAGAGGACAGCGCAGCCGCCATTGCCGGTGAAGAAGTGACATTTACGGTGCGGGCAGTGGATGCATTCGGCAACACGGTTTCTGGTACCACCATCGATTTTGAGGCGTTGCCCGGTTATTCTGTAAATTTCGATGCCGATCAATTAATCAGCGATTCCAACGGTCAGGTAACCAACGTTGTTTCCACTGATTTAACCCAGGATTCCACCTTTTTCCGGGCGATTATCGCCGGAACAGATACGCTGGATTTGCACGTTTATCATTTGACATACGTTGCCAACAGTCTGTCCCCAACCATTACCGATCCGGGCGCTTCAGTGGGATTTTCCGTGCAGATTCAGAATCCCTCACCGCGAACGGTTTCGCTGAACAGCAGCGGAACATTATTCGAATTCAGCGAAGGTGCCACCACTTTCAGTGCGGCGCTTTCATCCGGTAGCACGGTTTTGCCGGGCGTCAACACCTTGCAATATGCAACTACAGCCATCAATTCCAATTTTTCAACCAGCAGTTTTACGCCGGAATTGACGTTGGCAGGAACCGGAACAAATAACCGGCTAAATGGCACAATCCTGTTGCCGGCCAATTCGCTGCAATTGTTTGATGTCAATATCACATTTTCCGGTTTGACGCCTTTGACTGTCACGGAAGGACGTCCGGTAACGTTTACCGCGCAGCTATCGAATACCGGCAGCGGAAACATAACCCTTTCGCCAACCGCTTCATTTTTGAGCTTTTCCGATGACACGGTTTATCTCGATCAGAGTTTTGCCATTCCCGGTGGCGGCGCAACGGTTGAAATTACGTTCACGACAAATCAAATTTTATCCAACAACGACACCAACGACTATCCGTCCAGCGTTACCCTGAGTGGTTTCCGAAACGGTTTGCCATTTGATACTACCTTGACGACAGGTCTGCCGCAAATTTTAGTGCAACGGGTGCCGAATGTGATTGTTAACTCGATTAGTGTTGCACCAAACACCGTTTCGCAAGGTCGCGATTCGGTTTTGGTAACCCTCACTTTCCGAAACAACGGCACCAACAGGGCAACCGCCGAAATCGATTTGACAAATTATGTCACGTTGGCAACATCGCAATTATCCGGCATTCGTCCGCAAGAAACGACAACGCTTTCGATTCCGGCAAATACAAACAGCTCGCCCGTAACGTTTTACTTTAATGTATCCGGCAGTTACCCGACCGGAACAGATAATGCGCTGACCACTTATCGATTGGTCGATATAAATTCCGATATCGCAGATACTTTGACGACTACGGCAGCTGTTGCAAACGAATTTAATGTGGTTTCCCGATCCAGTTTGAGTATTGTGAACGCAGCGCTGTCAACCAATCTGGTTGTTCCCGGGCAAACCGGCATCGTGTTGAATATCGATCTCCAGAATAGCGGCGCGGCAGATGCGCGAATTAATTCCGGCGATGTTGACCTCATTTTTAACAACAATCATATTTTAACCCCATCAACCGCGTTCCCGGTTACCGTAACCGGCGGTGGGGGATTATCGAACCTGAGCTATACGCTGACGGTTGATCCAAATTCGGCAATCGGATTTGATCCGCTGGATGTGAGCATCAGCTATCTCGATACGTTATCCAACAAAACATACGCGCTCACCGGCACCGATCTCGATTCGCTGGAAATCCGATCCGCAATTCCGGCGTCGGATTTGCAAATCCAGAAAGTGACCGCGCCCGCGCAAGTGGTGCAGGGGCAAAGCGGGTTGAATTCATTTGTCCGGTTGAAAAACCTGAATGCGACAACTTCCATTCGGGTGGATTCGCTGTTGCTGTTTTCCGGGAATACCGGAATTTCCGGCAGTATTGTAACGGCATTGCCCGTAACCATCGCCGCCGGTGACACTGCCCAATTTGCGTTTTCGCTGGATATTGGCGGCGCAGCAACTACCGGTAACAGTGTTATCGATGCCCGATTTAAAGCTACCGAACTGCGATTCGGCACATCGCTAAGCGATACCGGTGCTGTCAATCCGGCAACCGTCACGGTTTTTCGTCCGGCAGCGCTTTCCTTTAGCCTGGAATCCATCGAACCGGATACGGTTAGTCAGGGACAGAGCGGCATTATTTATTCCGCACGACTGCGAAACGGCGTTTCCGGCGATTTTCGGGCAATCGCAAATATTGACACGGTATCGCTGAATGTCAGTTCGGGGATCACCGCCACGCGGGTCAACCCTGTTGATCTGCCGTTCTCGCTGGCAAGCGGCGCAACCCAACTGGTGCAGTTCCGGCTGGATGTGCCGGGTGCCGTGCCTGCCGGAACCTATTCGCTGGCTGCAAGCGCAACCGGTGCAGATTCGATCTCCGGATCAGCGTTGAGCGCCACGGCAACCAATGTAAATCTGGAAGTGCAAGCCGCAGCTACATTGGCGGCAACGGCAATTTCGATCGTAAAGAATGCCACTTCGCGCGATTCCGCATACGTCGGGCAGCAGGATTTGATAGTTACCGCAACGGTACAAAACAACAGCGCTGCGCCGGCAATGCTCGATAATGTGTCGCTGGTGCTGCGAAATGCGTCAAATAATGATCTCAGCTATCCGGTGCAGTTGCTCACCAATAACCTGCCGGTAACGTTGAGCAGCGGCGCCACCACCGATGTGCAATTTTCGCTGGATATTCCCGGCAGTTTACTCACCAACGATTTCCCGGTTTTCTTTGGCGCGATCGTCAGCGGGGAAGATGTCAACAGCGGTGCCAGCCTTATCGATACCACCCTTAGCCTGAAAACGCTGCAAGTTTTTACGGCGCCGGACATCGCAAATACAGCAACATTCCTCGACACAACTGGCTACGGTCCCGGCGAAACCGCAACATTTCATGTTCGGGTGACCAATAACGGTGGCACACCGTTGGTGGTCAGCGGTTCCACCCAACTGGTGCTCAAAAAAATTACCGATTTGAACACGACCTTCACTGTACCGGTAGATTTGACCAACTCACCGGCATTTATCGGGGCGAATAGAGACACCACGCTGCAGTTTTCACCGATAACCCTTAACACAACCGGCACTTATCAGGTGTCTGTAAATGTGCTCGGCAACGCGTTTGGCGATGCACAATCGTTCACGGATATTTCAACGAATACGGCAATCACCGTCGGCGATTCTGTAAATATAAACGCAACTCTCGCGTTGTCTGATAATGCTGCGATTATCGGCGATTTGCTCACGGCAACCCTCAGTCTGGAAAATAACACAGTAGTTGATCTGGAAACCGATGCCGGCGATTCCACGCGTTTGGAACTCCGCTATGCGGACAATAACGAGTTGCTATCGATTGAAGCATTTGATTCGGTAGTTACCATTCAATCCGGAATTCCATCACAATTGATCTGGGATTTTACAGTCCCGCTTTCCGCACGGTCGGGTGTTGTAAACGTCAACGCGATTGTCAGTCTGAACAACGGCGATATCAGCATCATCCGGCAACAAAGCTTTGAAATCCAGACCGGTGTGATGGTTTCATATGATACCCGCAGTTTGACGCCGGACACCGTGGTCGCCGGGCAAACGACCCAGTTTATTGCCAGATTTGTCAACACAGGTTCCACAGATTTATTGGTGGATCGCGATAGCTCTTTTATCGAGTTTACAGACGGCTCGCTTACCTATAATGCAACAGTTGCTGAATCGTTCGTGATCTCCGGGAATGACACCAGCGAAATATTTTTCCAGTCCAGACAGATTCCCGTTGGTTTCAGCACCGGAAATTTTGATGTATCGTTCCATCTTTTTGGTGATTTATCCAATGGCGATACCCTTACAGCGCTCGATACAACGGTTGCAAATGAAATTGATATAATTAGTCCGGCAACGATCGTCGTGGATTCGCTGTCGCTGAGCCCGGTAACCATGATCGCCGGTGCGGAAAATATTGAAGCGAGATATTATTTGCGGAATTCAGGGCAATCGGCTGCGCAAATCCGCAACATCACCAGCCGCTTTTTGGATGCCGCAGACGGCGATGCCAGCAGTTTCTGGAGTTTGCAAAGTCAAAATCCTGCAGCGGTGGATACGCTGTTGGGCGGCGATACCTTGCTCGTTCGCAGATTTTTCCGGTTGTCGAACAATATTCCAAACGGACAATATCGCGGCAGGGCGGAAGTTCGCTATAACGATATTCGCAGACCTAACACAGTTAACACATTTAACAATCCCACACCGGAAGATACCGCCGAGGTTCTGGAACGCGCCACACTGGTTTTTGCTGGAGCAATTACCAGTCCCACCGGAGCGATTGACGAAACGGTTTCTACCCTGCAATCATTCAACTGGCAACTGGATTTGAGCCTGAAACCCGGCTCTGGCCCGTTGCAAGTGGGAGACAGCACAACCATTTTTCTCGATTTCCGCAATAAAGGGTTTTATCTCAATGCCGGGTTAACCCGCGATACGCTGACCATTCGCATGTTCCCGGATGAAACCCGCGATATCCCAATCTGGACGGGTAACACAGCCAAGGTTTCGGTTCTGAGAGCTGTTATTACTGATACGTCGCTGAGCGGCGATGGCGTTACACCCGCGCTGATTGATGGTCCAAATGCTGCCACTTTGGAAATGGAAATCCAGCAGCGCGCTGCGTTAGCCGCCCGTTGGATCGATGGTCCGATGGTCGTTGGTACCCAACAATTTACCCTCAAAGGGCTTATTGAAAACAACGGTACGGCAGGCGTTTCGCCGAACACAGCCCAGGCGCTGCTCACTTACCCGAACACGGTTTACAACCTGGATTCCGGTTTGGAAGACCAGACCGTGACCATTGGTGACACGATAGAATATCTGTTTACTGCATTGGCTGCAACCAGTGACATATCCGATTTTGTGTTGAGCATCGGCCCGGCAACCGCAGCGCTGGATACCAACACCACGGATTTCGCATTTATTGCAGATACCAGCGATGTGAAAACCATTGAATTGTCAACGGATGACGTAACGGTTGTTGCCGTTATTGACTCTTCCGAAGGGGCAAAAGATGGCGTTGTTTCTACCGGTCAGACGTTTATTATCGCGGCAAGTTATCAATATACAAATGTTGTAGATACCGGAAAAACGGCAGTAATTTCATTGCCGCCGGGCTATTCCACGCCCAATGATACGATCTCAATCGGGACAAACAGCGGTGTTGTTTACTGGGCAGTACGGGCACCGAATACGGCATCGCCGCAACAAAATATTTCTGTCGAATTTTCCGGATACCGGGATACCGGTGGAACTCCGGCACTGGTGAGCGATACTGCTCCGCCAATCGCCATCGAAACGGTTACTCAGGCGCGACTGACGCTGCAAGCCTCGATTGTTGAACCGTCCGGCGCAATTGACGGCGTTGTTTCCACCGATCAAACTTTTGGACTGCGCGTTTTGGTGAGCAAAACCGGCACGGCGTTAACCAGCGGTTCGAATACCCTGAATGTATCGTTGCCGGCGAATTACCTGTTTAGCGGCGATACCACATTTACCCTGCTAACGGGTGTGGCGGATACGTTGCAAATCACCGCGCCGAACATTGCCAGCGCACTGGATACAATTTCCGTAACATTGCAAATCGCCGCCAACGATACCAACACAAACGCACCCGCAACCGTGCAAAACGATCGGCGGGATATTGCCGTGCGGACGGTTGCAAAAGCCAATTTGGCATTGGCGATTACCGCGCCGGACAGCTTCTCAACCGGGACGAGCGGGATGCAGGTTCAGTTGCAGGTGAGCAATTTGGGCACCGCCGCCGTGAGCGCGGACAGCATTCCGGTGTTGGTCGAAATTGACCCGAATGTGTTCCATTTCAGCGATGATGGCACCGCCGCCAGCCGGACGTTCAACGTCGGGTTGAGCGGCAGCAGCGGGACGCGGACGATATCGCTGATTTCGCAGAACCAGACCGGATCGAGCGATATTCGCGGGACGTTGCAATTGGCAGGCATCAGCGATGTGAACAACAATCCCGCCGGAGCGACGGTATTTTCATCAGTTCCGCAGGATACGGCGAGTGTAGCAGTAGTGAACAGCGGGACAGTTCAGATTAACAATTTTGCGATCATCACGCCGGCAGGCGCGGTGGACAGCACCATATCCACCGGACAACAATTTACGCTGCAGGCGCAGGTGAATTTCGCCGGAAACCTGCTCACCGGCACGCGCCGCACAACTTTAACATTACCCGTCGGCAGCGGATTTACCACCAACTCGCCGCTGGAAGTTTTTGCCAATCAAAATGGCGTCGATACCGTAAATTGGGTTATTCAGGCGCCCTCGGATACCACACTGAAAGAGTTGCGCAGCCGCCTCGACACCCGTCGTGGTGAATCCGTGGCGCAGATATTGAAGCAGGCATTCAATTTCGAGGTCATTGCAAACGCATCGGATGCCAGCGGCGGATCGCCAGCGGATACCCTGGTGTTGCCGGTGGAATTGGTGGAACGCGCACGACTGAGCGTCAACGCATCGATTATCGAGCCGAATGGCGCAATCGATGGTGTGCTGTCCACCGGTCAGTCGTTTGACATTCAGATTCAGGTGAGCAACAGCGGAATCGCCCAGACAACGGACAACAATACTGTTCGGCTGACGCTGCCGACCGGTTACACGCCGCAAACAATCAATGTACCGATCGCAACCGGAGCGATCCAAAATCTGACGTTTACAGCGCCGGTATCTGCAAGTGCGCTGAACAAAATTACCGCACGGCTGGTGACCCCCGCTAATGACGAAAACACCGGTACTGCTGCGACTATCGACACCGTTCTGCGCGAAATAGCCGTGCAAACCGTTGCGAAAGCGGATTTGCAACTCTCGCTGAGCGCCCCGACGGATTTCTCCACGAATACGCCGAATCTACCGGTAACGCTTTCTTTGGTTAATCTCGGCACTGCCGCAGTAACCGACAGTGCAACCGGCAGTGAGGTTGACAGCGTTAACGTTTTAGTGACTATTGATCCGAATTTGATCCGTTTCCCGGGTAGCGCGAATGACACCATGTCATTCAAAGTGCCTATCGATGGCTCGAGAATTATTTCGCTGTCTAGCCAGGACAGTGTTGATTTGGCGAATATTCTCGGTGAATTGCAGCTTGTCGGATTGAAGGATGAGAACAATAATTTTGCTGATGCAACAGTATTTGCCAGCCAGCCGAGTGCATCGCAAAATGTGAATCTTGTGAACAGCGGAACGGTACAGATCAACAATTTTGTAATCACCACGCCATCCGGTGCGGTGGACAGCACTGTTTCTACCGGACAACGGTTTACTTTGCAGGCATCGGCGACTTTTGCCGGTAATCTGGAAAATGACTCGCGCCGGGTAACGCTGACCTTGCCGGAAAACAGCGGTTTCACTACCAATTCAACGCTGGATGTTCCCGTAGCTGCAAATGGCGATACAACAATTAATTGGATCATTCAGGCACCGTCGGATACGACGCTGCAAAAAATGCTGAGCACTATCCGTCGCGGAAATGTTTCTGCACAACAGTTGCTGCCGTTTAATTTTATTGTTGATGCAAGTGCCACAGATAGCAGCAGCGGTTTTACCTATAATGCTCCCGATACTTTAACCGTCGAACTTGTTCCGCGTGCCCAATTGCGCATTTCAGCAGCGATTGTTGCACCGGCAGGCGCACAGGATCGGACATTATCCACCCGCCAGTTTTTTGATGTGGATATCAGCATCACCAACGACGGTGTTGCCGGAACGAGTGATTCCAGCGAAGTAACGCTGGTTATCCCAACCGGATATCAACTGATTTCCGGCAGTAACCCATTGATGGTGGCAACCGGCGAAACCCGGCAAATCCGCCTGCAGGCACCTCAAACCGCCCACACAGATGCCCGGAATTTGGGCATTCAACTGACGACTCCGGCATTCGACGAAAACACGGACACAACCGCGCAGGTGCTGGTCAGCGATGCAACCATCGCCGGATTGCGAGCGGAACGCCGTGCGGATTTGAGCCTCAACTTCAGCAGTATTGGCAGTTATTCAACCGGTCGGACCGGCTTGCCGATCACCGTTGAAATCCGCAATTCCGGTCAGGCTGGCATTACGCCAAATCTCGTTCCGGTTCGCGTTGAAATTGATGATCTGAATGTCATCCAGTTTACCGGAAATCCCTTAGCGACAGCAGATACGATCAACATTTCGATCAACGAAACCACCGGTTTGGGAACGGGAACGGTGCTGATCAACACCCTGAATAATATTGCCACAACTAACCTCACCGGAACACTGCTGAGTGACAGCCTTCAGGATGAAAATAACAATTATAATGATACAACAGTAGTGGTTAGCATTCCGAACGCAGTTGAGCCAATTTCCGTTATCGAAAGTGGCGGCGTAAATGTTACCCGTCTGGAAATTACCCAGCCCGTCGGCGCAACCGATAGTATAGTTTCCACCCGTCAAATATTCACGGTTGAGGCAGGTTACGGCTTCGATACTGTTTTGGATACCGGCAGAACCGCAGCCATCCAATTGCCCGCCGGATACAGCGCCCCTAACGATACCCAAACCGTCAGCGGCGATAACGGCACAGTGAGCTGGCAGGTTACGGCACCGGCGACAGCCTCAGTTGATGTCGATAGCATCCGGGTTGTTCTGAATGCCCTGCGGGATATCGGTGGCGGTTCAACCGATCCTGTTTCCACAAACCGGTCAATTCCTGTGACGACCGTTGATCGCGTGAATCTGGTTTTGGAGACATCCATCGATTCACCCGAAGGTGCAACAGACGGTGAGTTTTCCACCGGACAAACCTTCAATTATAAAATGAAAATTAGTAATTCCGGCACGGCCAATACCGAAACCGGAGATCTCAACCAACTCAGCATTCAATTGCCTGCCGGATATACCACGCCGGTTTCAATTTTCAATCTCGCAACCGGCGATTCTGTAATGTTGCCGATTAGCGCACCGGCAACCGCCAGTCCGTTGGCTTCCATAACGGCGCAAATAGATTCAGCCGCCAATGACGAAAACACCGGTGAACCGGCTTTCGTGAGTGTCGGCACGCGCCAAACCGCCGTTCGCACGGTAGCCAAAGCGGATGTTCGGATTGCACTTTCGGCACCGCAAAGTTTTTCGACCGAAACAGACAGTCTGCCGGTTACGCTTTCCGTCGGCAACTTTGGTACCGCGGGCGTAAATGCAGAATTTGTTCCGGTAAAAGTGACCATCGATCCGAGTCTGGTTCAGTTTGAAGGCAGCAGCAGCGATACAATGACGTTTATGGTAAAACTGGACAGCACGCGTCAAATTTTCCTCAGCAGCCAGAGTGTGCCGGATACCGCAGCAATTCGAGGTGATTTGGTGCTCAATGCCATTCTGGATGAAAACACCAACCAGCGCGTATTTTCGTCAGATTCTTCTGCAACAGATTCGGTTGAAATCGTTTCCGGTGGCAGCGTGAATATTTCATCTTTTGAAATCACCAACCCGGCAGGTGCGACAGACAGCACCATCTCCACCAGCCAAGAATTTGATTTGAATGTGGTTGTAAATTTCCTCGGAAATCTGCAAGGTAACAGTCAAAATATTCAGTTATTTTTGCCGCAAAATGGCGGTTTCACCACGAACTCGCCGTTGCGGATTACAAATATTTCCGGGCAGGTGGACACAACCTGGACCATCCGGGCACCTGCGAATGTTCAACCGCCGGCAACTTTTGATTTTGCCGTTCGTGTCGTTGCCATTGATGGCAGCAGTGGAGATGACAGAATTGAAAATGCGACCTTAACCGTAGCTGTGCAAACGGCTCCCAGCCTCGCTGTTCGCGGAAACATTATTGCGCCAACCGGCGCGATTGACCGGACACTCAGCACCGGGCAGATTTTCGATTTGCGGGTTGGTGTGGAAAATCAGGTGACAGGCGGCGCAGGAACAACCGACGCCAACACGGTGGAAATTCAACTGCCAACCGGATTTACCATCGGCGATAGCAGCGGAACAACCGTTATCCAATTGGCAACCGGCGCATTCGATACGCTGAAAGTTACCGCGTCACCAAATGCCACAACAACGCTGGATTCAATAAAAATAAACCTGACCAGCGCCGCGCTGGATTCCAACAGCAACGCAGCCGCAGCAATTGGTGTTGGCGAACGGATTCTGGAAAATCTGCGAGTGGTCGAAAAAGCCAATCTGGCGGTTTCGCTGAGCACGGAAAGCCAATTCTCTGCCGGAAGGGATAGCCTGTTGGTCACCGTTCAGGTGCAAAACAGCGGTACGGCTCGAATTACGCCAATAACCGTTCCGGTGACGGTTGAAATCGACACAGCATATTTCAGATTTTCCGATGGCTCGACGGATACAACGCAATCGATAAATGTCGTTTTGACGAACGGTGTCGGCATTGGCAGCAGCAGTTTCTATCTCAATAGCCTGACAAATTTAGGTACTACGCCCATCCGTGCGGTGATCGACACAGCCGCAATTAAGGATGAAAACACAAATGCAACTGCTTTTGCCAGCGTGCCGGAAACCAGCGCCGATGTTGAAATTGTTGAATCAGCAATGGTTACCGTTGGCAATTTGCAAATAAGTGCGCCGGTTGCCGGACGTGATACGGTATCATCCGGGCAACAGTTTTCGGTTACTACCAATCTTACTTTTAGCGGGAATGTTGCCCCAACCGGGCGAACCGCAACCATCAGCCTGCCGGATGGATTCGTTGCCCTATCGGATACGCAGCGGACAATCTCGCCGGATTCCAGTTCCGTAACCTGGAAAATTATCGCGCCGAATGCCAATTTGCTCTCGCCGGAAGGCGTCCAAAACGGCACACGCGGTAATTCACCACAGTCCATTTTGGCAGATTCGCTGAATATTTCTGTGAGTGCAGAAGGCATTGACATCAGCGGCGGTGCCACACCACCGGCAGCAGATACGATCGGTTTCTGGCTGGTAGATCGGGCGCAGTTGAGCATGTTCTCAGAAATTATCGAACCGTCCGGTGCGATCGACGGCACCATCAGCACAGAACAGTGGTTCGATGTGCGTGTTTGGGTGGAAAACAGCGGCGAAGCAACAACGACCGGTAATAATCAGGTGACGGTCAAAATTCCGGCAAGCTTCCAAATTGAGGGCTCAGCCGTTGGTGACAGCGCAAATATCCTCATCGGAACCGGTGAAACAGAAAGTGATACCGTGCGCATATTTGCCGGCGCAGATGTGCCGAGCGGTCAACCGCAAATTTCTGCCATTTTGCAAGCTGCAGCAACCGATGCTAACCGCAACAAAGCGGCGGATATTTTGCAAAAAACGTCTGCGTTCAACGTTGGTGTTGTTCAGAAAGCGCTGTTGCAGGCAGATAGCCTTATCGCCAGTGCAGATATTGTTGCGCCGGAGCAGCCATTTACCCTGCGCGGATTTGTGACCAATACCGGAACCGCAAAACTGTTGCCGGACGACAGTGTTTATGTAGCGCTGGAATATGATGAAGCCCAGTTTACCATTTCGAACGGCACAGCCGAACGCCGCCGGAAATTGATCAACAATCGTGCGGAATTTATTTGGCAATTACAGGCGAACACCGGTATCACGCCAAATAATTACAATTTTACAGCACGGATAGTTGCAGATACTTCCCAAGATGAAAATACAAATGAATACGCAGCAATTGCTGCGGACACAACCGCATCATTTAACATGCAGGTGGTTGAAACCGGTGGCGCAACAATTAGCGCAGCCTACATCAACGCACCGGGAACAACCGAAATTACCGCATCCGGTTTACAGCGCGTTCGCATCTTTTTGCAACCGCAACTGGTCGGCGATTTTTCAACCGCACGAGCGAAGTTGAGCCTGCCGCAGAATTATTTTGCCGTCGATTCGCTGACTGCAAATATTTTGGATAACGGTCTGGTTGAGTGGCAGTTGGATCTGCCCGATACGACTTCTGGCGGTCAAACGTTGGATTTTGCGCTGGATATCCGGGCGGTTTCTGCGATAAATAACGCTATTTCGGAAGACAGCGACACGCTCAAAATCACGCTCCAAAAACGGGCAAACCTCTCGATTACCGGCGATGTGGTGGAAACGCTGTTCAACGATGTGGTTAGCCAGGGCGATACCATCACCTATCGGGCGGTGGTCAGCAATCTCGGCGAAGCCGGTGTACTCGCAACGCCTACGGGTGAAGTGACCCTTTCGCTCGGTGAAAAATTATTCCTGCTCGATGGGGAAACTCCCACAAAACCGTTTGGCATCGATCAGCCGGTGGAGTGGCAGGTTCGGGCAGAAGAAAATTCCGCGATTGCCGGATTGTTAAATCAGATTAACGAAACCCGCGCTGAAAAATCGCGATTGCTGATGCTGCAATCCGCCAATCAGGTGGATGAAAGCGGCGGCAGCGATGCGCGTCAGCGGGAACTGAATCAACTATTAGATGGACTGGTTCAGCAACTAACGGCACTCGCTGATCCGTCCCATTTGACAGCGCGGATTACCCGAAGTGCCCGCGATGCCAACACCGGTGCAGCTGCTTTTGTGTCGGTCGATAGTGTGCGCCGCGATGTGCAAATTGCCGAACCGGTTTCGGCGAGCATCCTTTCGCTGCAATTGTTGAATGATATAACCAGCCAGCCGCTCAGCACGGTTTCGACCGGTCAGGTGTTCACGGTTTCGGCGCTCACCGATTTTGTCGGTGCGGTGATCGAAAAACGCGGAACGCTCGAATTGCCGGATGGCTTCACGATTCTAGATGGCGATTCCACAAAATCTGTCAATGCAGATAACACGATTCGCTGGAAAGTGAGTGCGCCAACGATCATTTCCGGCGGGTCGCCGCAGCAAATAAAACTGGTGATCTCCGGACGCGACCAAAATGGTGATCCCGGAATTACCGATCCGGTTCAACTGAACAGCGATTCGACCGGCGTCATCGTCGAGCCGAAAACCAATTTGCAGTTTTACACACCGGATCCGGCATTCAGCCTTACGGCAAGCGAGCAATTTACCATTCGCGCCGTGATTAAAAATGATAATTTCGGCGGTGCCGATGCAACGGGTGGCGGAACGGTTCAATTATCGAACCTCAATTCATCATTTACAATCGATCCGGGAACGCCCGCGATTCAAAATTTCACAATCGATGCTGCAGTGGACAGCGCGATTGTTAGTTGGAACATCACTGCACCGAGCGGAAACGTGAGCACTGTGGCAACATTGCGGCTTACGCAAATTCCAATTGATGAAAACACCCAAACCACCGCCAGCGTGAATACAACAACGGAAACGGTTGACATCAACATGGTGCCGACCCAATTGGAATTGAGTCTGATTGACGAAGTAAAGCTGGACGAAGGCAGCTATGCCGCCGGACAGCAAAATTTGGCGGTATTTGGTTTGGCATTCAGGAATCCGAATCCTGCCGAAATTATCCGGGTGGATGAAATTCAGATTCGCGTAACGGAAGGCGCAACTAACGTGCCCGATGTTCAAAATCTGGTATCGCGAATGGAAATGGTCAGTTGGGAATTTTATCAAACGAACCCGAGTGGCAACGCTTCGCCACCGGATCAATTGATTAGCGTTGCGATTTCAGATCCGGAATCAAATCCGGTGCTCCTGACTTTTGACCCACCGTTGCAGATTCCTGCGGGTGAAAGCGACAGCCTTGTGGTGCGCATTGATTTGTCCGGCGCGCAGTTGAACCGCAATTTTAGTCTGGCTATTAGCAATGTTCGGGCACGCGGCGCATCCTCAAATCCGGCAGAAGTGCTGGACGGCGTCGGGACACCGATCATCAATTCCAATTTGACGACATCCGGCGGCATCACCATTCTTTCCGACGATCCGGAAGTAGCGTTCCGCAACTATCCCAACCCGTTCGGGAAAGACAGCAACAACGGCTCGGGGCTGACCTTCTTCTCTTTTGTAATGGAAAGCGGCAGCGAAGCGACCATCAGCATTTACACCCTCACCGGTCAGTTGGTCTATCGCCAAACGGAGTCCGGGCTGGATAGCGGCGGCAGATTATACAACCGAACGCTGTTCTGGAACGGAAAAAATGATGCCGGGCAAACTGTGGTGAACGGCGTTTACATCGCCATTCTGGAAGCGAACGGCAGACAGTACACAACGAAAGTTGCATTTGTAAAATAATGTAAATATTAAATTTGTAAAAATGCTTTGCGGTTGTATTCAACATAGAGCAATGGATAGAACATGAGTAAAATAAGAAAAATAATCCGGCAAATGAGTATATCCATCACGTTAACGCTGTTGATGGGGACACATATTACCGGCCTCGCACAGGATGGCAAAGCCGGCTTACAAAACCCGCTGCACGAGCTGGGCGCCGGCGCACGCGCGTTTTCTTTGGGGCGTGCGTATGTGGCAATGGCGGATGATCCATCGGCAGTTTATTGGAATCCGGCAGGTCTGGAATATGTGCCGCGCATGTCTTTCACGTTGTTCCGCAGCCCGCTGGCACTTGCCGGCGTCAGTTACGACTTTCTCGGATTTGTGTTTCCCACCTTGCAATTGGGTAGTGTGGGGGTCGGGTATTCGCGCATTGGCGTGAGTGATATTTTATTCACGGATGAATTCAACGCAACCGACGGTTCAATGTTTAGTTACGATTACAGCGAAATTTACATCGCTTACGCCAAAAAAATTTGGTGGGGACTTACACCGGGGTTAACCTTTAAAGTGAATCAACAATCCATATCGCTCACCGGACAGGATAACAGCGCATTCGGGCTGGATGCCGGATTGATGTATCGCCCCGATTTTCAGAATGGTATTTTGAGTGGAATTTCTCTCGGGTTCCATTATCAGAACTTGATCAAGCCGGAGTTGAATTTTTCGGCGAATAAGGATTCGTTAGCCAGTCAAATGTCCATCGGACTCATGAAAGGCATCCCGGTTGGTTTGAGCGGCAGGTTGAACGTGCTGCTCAGTTATGTGCAAATAGAAAACGGCACCAGCGCATTTCACACCGGAGCGGAATACCAGTTCCAGAATTTGGGCAACATCCGGGTAGGGTTCGACAATAATACGCCGTCATTTGGTGCGGGGGTGGAATACAAATTTGTGAATATCGATTATGCCTTTGGAAATCTGAGCACCGATAACGCGTTTAGCGCATCGCACCGCTTTTCTGTCACCTTCAATCTCGGGAAATCCCGCGAAGAAAAAATATTGCAAGCCGATGAAAACCGCATCGCCAGAGAAAAAGAGCTGGTCGAAAGCACCAAATCACAGGAACGCCAGCGCCGCATTGCCGAAAGTATGCAGCGCGGAAAAGATTATCTGGACAACTCAAATTATTTTGAAGCATCGGTTGAATTCCAGCGCGTTATTCAGGATGACCCGTTCAACACCACTGCTCAGGCGCTGTTCGACAGCTCGCAGGGATTTATCGAACGGGAATTTGAAAAACGGCAGGAAGAAGCCATTGCCCAGGCTGTGGACGCAGGCATGGCTGCGCAAACCCAGCAGCAGATCAACATTTATTTTGAACGCGGTCGTAACCTCCTGCAAAATAAACAATATACGGACGCACTGATGCAGTTTAATCAGGCGTTGGAATTGCGCCCGGATGACCCGGTGTTAACCGAGGCCGCCAATTCTACCAAACGCCAGTTGAGCGAAGAAGTGCGCACACTGGTGCAGGATGCCCGCCAGAAATTCCGGTTGGGTAATTATTCGGATGCGTTGCAGGTGCTTAGCGAAGCGCTTATTCTTTCGCCCGATCCGGATCAGCCGGCCAGCCAGGCGCTGCGCGATGAAATCAACACGCTCACCCGCCGGATTCGCTTGCAGCAATTCCTGATTCGCGGATTGGCGCTGCTCCGTGCGGAAGAATATACCGAAGCACTGACAGTTTTTGAGGATGCGATAAAGCTTGATCCGACCAACGAAACGCTCCGGCAATATCTGGATCAAACGCGATTGCAACTGGGCACACGCCGGGAGAAAATGGACCCCGAATCTGAAAGCCAATATGCAGAAGCAATGGATCATTTCCTGGCCGGTCGATATGAACGTTCGTTGGAAATTTTCCGCAGATTATCGGAAAAATATCCATATAACAAAAAACTTCAAGATGCAATCGGGGTTGTCGAAGATCGTATAAAACGCAGTAACAATCAATAACTCGAGCACGCTGATCTGCCATGTGTTTTTTCGGGGCTAAATTCTGTAAACTTATAAAAATACGGAATGATTATCCCAAAAAATCGTTTGGTAATCGGGTGAAGGCAAACTAATTTTATTGAAAAACTGATTCGAGCGAATGTTCAAAAATATCTCCAAGGAAGAACTTGTTGTTCCCGCCGCGATGACTCAACTGGCATCGGTTCGCGATTTTATTGAGGCCATCGGCAAAAAATACAAGATTTCTCCCAAAATCGTAAATTCCTTTAAACTGGTGGTGGATGAAGCCTGTACCAACATCATCCGGCACGGTTACCAGAATGTAAAAGATGGCAAAATTACCATCCGGGCGATTATGCGTCGCCTGAGCGTTACGCTGGTGATTATTGATAAAGGAAAAACGTTTGATCCGCGCCAGTTGCGCAACCCGGATTTGGATCAGTATGTCAAAATCGGGAAAAAGGGCGGTTTGGGAATTTTGATGATGCGCCGCCTGATGGATGATATTCAATACAATATCACCGCTGAAGGCAACGAATTGCGCCTCACCAAAACCCGCGATGCCGCTGTCGAATCGTCAATTTCCGCATATTACAACTCAATGTCGCTGCGGCGTAAGTTTTTTCTTTTTACATGTTTAGGGATGTTTTTGGTAACAGCCATCGCATATTTTGCGGTGGTGCCGAGCGTAAAATCCAATGTGCAAAAAAATCTGTTTGCTGATGTCCGGGCAATTGCTCAGGATTTCGCAAAAACCAACTACGAACTGCTCCGCGAAGAACAGGATTTGATTCTGGCGGAGAACGCCAAATCGATCCAGCAAAACCGCCCGGATCTGGTGCAGCGCGCGATGATCGCCCGGCAAGACTGGGAAATTATTGCGGTTTATCCGTTTGATCGTGAAATGATCAACCAAAAATTGCTGATCGATGAATTGACCGTGATGGAAAGCGATAGCCAGATCACCATTTACGAATCGGAAGTGGATGGCCGGCTGTGCTATTATTTTATCGCGCCCGTTCGCCCGGAAACCGGCGATATCGACCCGATCGGTTACGCCCTGCTGCAGGTGGACGACGAGCATATTCAAAATAAAATTGCCGGCGAAAACGTTCGCTGGATTGTTTTCCTCGGTATATTGATGTTTGGCGGCATCCTCGGTATTGGCTGGATGGTAACGCAAATTACCAAACCATTCCACCGATTGGCAGAATGGGTACGCCAGGTTGCCCGGGGACAGGTCGATCAGGAAGAAATTGACATTGACGCGCGCGATGAAATCGGGGAAATTGCCCAGGCATTTAGCGAAGTGACCAGCAAATTCCGCGAAGCGCAGGCAAATGTGATCGAGCAACAGCGACTCCAGAAAGAGTTGCAGGTAGCTCAGGAAATTCAGCAAATGTTGCTGCCCAACGATTTTCCTGATGTGGTCGGATACGACATTACCTCGTATTACCAATCCGCTAAAGAAGTGGGTGGCGATTTGTTCGATTTTGTGCAAGTTGATGACCAGAGCATCGGCATTTGCGTTGCAGACGTTTCCGGTAAAGGCATTCCCGGATCGCTGGTGATGACGATGATCCGCACATCGCTGCGACTGGAAGCGCGCGGGAACAAAAATCCTGCAGAAGTGCTCACAAAAGTGAACAGCTTTGTGACTGACGATATTCGCCGGGGCATGTTTGTTACCATGTTTTATGTTATTCTGGACTCCCGCGAACGGACAGTTTCGTTTGCCAGCGCCGGCCACAACCCGATGATCGTTTATCGCGGAAAAAGCAAAGAAACTTATTACCTCAATCCATCGGGATTTCCGGTGGGCATTACTTTGCCGGATATCAAATTGTTTGGTGAACGGGTGCAGGCAGACCGCATCCGGCTCCACCCGGATGACATTTTAGTGCTCTATACCGACGGCATCACCGAAGCGATGAACGCACAGCGCGAGCTGTATGGTGATGAGCGATTTTTATCCGCCATCCGTAAATTCGGGCATCTGGATGTTGTTGAATTTGTGAACGCGCTGAAAAACGATATTTTGACATTTACCGGCGGTTTCGAGCAAAATGACGATATTACGTTAGTTGCCATCAAAGAAAATATGGCGGCTGTTGATGTAAAAGTGAACGGATTCCAGGATATGTTCGAAGCTGTTCAGGAATACGACGAATTAACCGTGGCGGAAGCCTGCAAAATTGCCGGGATTTCCTCATCCACTTTTTACCGGTATCGCAAAATTTACGAAGAAGGTGGCTACGATTTGCTCCGCGAAATGCTTCACGGATACACCAACCTCGGTTTGCGCCACATGAGCGTGGAATTGAAAACGAAAATGTATGACATCATCCGCAGATACCCGCATTACGGCCCGAAAAAAATCAGCGATTTGTTGAATACAGAGGAATACGGATTTGTGGAAATGTCGCCGGTGCTGATTTACGAAGAACTCAAACGTGCCAAACTGAATACCAAAGAGCGCCGGGAATCGTTTGTGCAGCGCGGTGGAAAACGGCGCCTCAAACCACCGGGAACGCCGTTGTTAACGCTCGATGGCGAAGTGCTGGTCGGTTTCCGCAGCGAAGATCAGCCGGCGATCGATATGCCGTTTGCGCCCGCACCGATAAATTCATCTGTGCGCAGCAAGGAAAAGCTGATTTCCGCGCGCGGAAAAGCGCATAAAACAGCATTCGGAAATCTTCAGCGATATGAAGAAACCGGTGTCGATCAACCGGAAAAAGATGGCGAAAATTAATATCGTCCGGGTTGTTTTGAGTAAATGATGTTGTATCTTTGACAATATCATTATTCACAAAAATGATTTTTTTCTGTATAAAATGACAATAAAGTTCGATGATAAAAAAGATATAATGACTGACGGAGGATTGAATGGAAGGAATTCAAGTCTCAACGCTTAACGCCGGATCCCACAACCAGATTTCGATTATTAAAGTGGGCGGTTATATTGACACAACGACCTCCGCCGAAGTAGAGCGTTCGCTGAATGCTTTGCTCAAACAGGGGCGTTACCAAATCATAATTGATTTGGGTGCTGTTGACTACATTAGTAGCGCCGGCTGGGGAATTTTCATCAGTGAAATCAAATCGATCCGGGAAAATAACGGTGACTTGAAACTGGTGCAGATGATCCCCGATGTGTATGAAATTTTTGAACTTCTGGAATTTCATCACATTCTGGATGTTTACGACTCGGTGCAGGAAGCGGTGAACAAATTCGAAGAATCGCAATATGTTGAAGTGGTTTCGGAATCCCGGGTTAAAGCGCAGCCGAAAGAAGCCGCGCCCAAACCTATGTCCGATCCCACACCAACCGCGCAAACGCCACCGACACCACGATTTGAAAATCGTGAGGAGGCAGCTCCGGCAGCTTCTGCATCTGCGCCCAAGTTGCCCAATTTGCCCAACTCGGCAGTTGCAGCAAGTCCGGATGAGCCTCGCAAACGATCCATGATGGATACCGCAACACTTCCTGTTGAAGAAAAAGTGAAACATATCATTCGGCAAAACCCGGAATTCGGTGCATACAAAATCAACAAACGGTTGAATACACCGGACTATGGTTTTGCGCGAATCGGTTGGTTTGGCGTGCGTTCTCTGCTGAGCCAAATGGGTCTGAATTCGCGTGGCAAACGCCGTGAGTTTGCGCAGAAACCCAGATAAACCCTTTTTCAACGCACTCGGCGAAATATTAAAAATAGTTTTACCGGTATTTTCCGGCAAAAAAAGTTAAAGACAGGCTTCTGAAGCACTGTCTTTGCCTTTTTAGGGGATTTGCCAATTTCAGAAACTTTTAGTGGTTTTCCGGGTAAACAATCTGAACGTTCCGGGTTCGGTTCAACGCTGTGTCGTCAACAAAAAAGCCATAACAAACGCTAATCTGCCAATGTAAATTCAATATGAAATTATCTCCCAAACACCTGCTTTTATTGATGATAGTCGCAATGTTGTTTGCGGCCCAATCCGTGTTTGCCCAAAACCCGGTATCGGTTGCGCGCATCAAATACGACGGCGGCGGTGATTGGTATGGCAATCGCACCACATTTGTCAATCTGTTCCGCTTCATGCGGGAAAACAACAATGTGGAAACAACCGAACGGGAAATTGTGCTATCAATTACCGATAAAGATTTCTTCAAATATCCGATTGCCTATATTGCCGGACATGGCAATATTAAATTTTCTGCGCCGGAAGCCAGTCGACTACGCGAATATCTGATCAAAGGCGGTTTTTTGTGGGCAGATGACGATTACGGAATGGATCCATATTTTCGACGGGAAATGAAAAAAGTATTCCCGGAATCGGATTGGGTTGCGCTACCTTTTTCGCATCCGGTTTTTCACATGCAGTTTAATTTTTCCAATGGATTGCCCAAAATTCACAAACACGATGGCGGCCCACCGGTTGCATTCGGGCTCTTTTTTGAAGGACGAATGGTGGCATTTTACAGTTTCAACACCGATATCAGCGATGGCTGCGAAGATGCCGATGTTCACAACGACCCGCCGGATGTGCGCCGTTCCGCCCTGCAAATGGGAACCAACATCTTATTGTGGGCGATGCTACAGTAATTTTCCGGTTCAAATTTCGCAAATAATTATAAAGAAGTACGAATAATGAGCAATACAATCGATCCCATTTATCACGAAACGCACGAAAAAGTGCTGGCGGTAAACCGTAAATTCCGGCTGATCCACGTTGGTGCGGCGCTGTTGCAATTTGTGTTTCTGGCAATTTGCGTGTTTTTGGGATTCCTGTTTATCGAAGTATTGTTCGATTTGATACCGCCGCTGCGTCTGCTGTTTTGGGCGCTGTTGGCTGGCGGTCTCGGTTATTTTCTGATCAAAGAAATTGTGCCGAATTTGCGCCGCGCATTTTCGCCGGCAGAGCAGGATCTGTATCAAATTTCCCGGCTGATCGGCGATGAAACCCCACAAGTGCAGGATGCGCTGGTCAATTTTCTGCAAATTTATCGCGATGAAGGCATTGCCACCCACGCAGCGTTCAAAAATCTCTCGCTAAAACAACTTTACAACACATTCTGCGATGTCGATTTTGGCAAAATTCTCAACCTGGCCGGCTGGAAACGTCCCGGCATTCGGCTGCTCGCCGCGATGGGCGGATTTGCGTTTATGTTCCTGCTGTTTCCCGGCGCAACCAACCAGGCTTTTTTGAAAATGTTGCATCCGACCCAATCGTTTGAACCGCCGTTTCCGGTTACGCTGAAAAGCATTTCCGGCGAACAAGTGGTGCTCAAAAACGATCCGGTGACGCTGGAAGGTGAATTCACCGGCGTAATGCCATCGCGATTATGGCTGGTGCTGGAAAATTTCGCCGATGACAGCAAATCGCCGGAACTGGAACGGCTGGAAGTGCCGCTGCGCAGCGGAAATCGTTTCGAATATGAATTGAAGCATGTCAAAAATCGATTCAACTATTGGTTTGAAGCGCAGTTGGATATGCGCGGATTTGAAAACCGCCCCGCCAAAAGCGATATGAATGCGGTGCTGGTGAAGGAACGCCCGTTCATCCGCGAGTTGCAGGCAAAGCTGGCATATCCGGTTTATACGCGATTACCCGAAAAATTTCTGCCGCTCAACGATGGTGAAGTGACCGCGCTGAAAGGCACGACGGTTGATATTCGCATTGAGGCAAATAAATCGCTCACCGGCAGTTGGTTTCAGTTCGACGACTCTACCCGGATTGAGCTGCAAACCAACGGAAATCGCGCAACCGGGCAATTTACGGTTCGGGAAGACGGGCAATATCATGTCGGTATTCGCGATGCGGATGGCATTGAAAATTACCAACCGGTGCAATACGCCGTTTTTGCGCTGCAGGACGAACTGCCGTTTGTGGAAATCACCCGCCCGGGACAGGATCTGGAATTGGGCGAGGAACTCGATTTGCCACTGCTGATCAATCTTCGGGATGATTACGGATTTACGAAACTGAGCCTGAAAGGGCGTCACATCAAAGCCGGCTCCACCGGCGATACCAGCGAATTTGCTATCAATGTGCCGTATCAGCGAATCGAAGCGACGCGGGCACTGGCGGATTATCGCTGGAATTTGCGCAATTTCTATCTCTCGCCGGATGATTTCGTCGAGTATTTCGCCGAAATTCGCGATAACGATGTTATCACCGGACCCAAAACGGCACGCAGCCAAACGTATGTGCTCCGCTTGCCATCGTTGATGGAAGTGCTGGCCAAAGCGGATGAAAATTTATCCGAGCAATTGGAAGACACCCGCGAAATTGCCGAAGAAACCAAAGCGCTGAAAGAAAAGCTCGAAGAAATTAATCGCGAAATGAAGCGGGAAGAGGAACTGACCTGGGAACGCAAGCAGCAAATTCAGGAGCAGGCGCAAAAGCAGCAGGAAAATCTGGATAAAATGCAGGAATTGCGCGAAGAACTGGAACAGGTGATCAGCGATCTGGAACAGCGCGATGTGCTCAGTCAGGAAACGCTCGAAAAATATATGGAACTCCAGCAAATGATCGAGGACCTCGCCTCGCCGGAAATGCTGGAAGCGTTGAAAGAGTTGCAAAAAGCGATGGAAAATGCCAACATGGAAGAGATTAAAGAAGCAATGGAACGCTTCGAATTTTCTGTTGAGCAATTTGAAGAACGCATCGAACGGACGTACGAATTGTTCAAACGCGTTCAACTGGAACAGAAAATGGACGAGTTGAACAAAATGGCTCAGGAAATGCTGGATGCCCAAAAGCAAATCAACGAGCAGCTTCAGCAGGAAAATTTGTCGAAAGATAAGCAGGAACAACTCGCCCAACAGGAAGAAAACCTCGCCGAAAACAGCGAAGCGATGGAAGATGCGCTGGAAAAAGCAACTTCGGAATTTGAAGAAATGATGCCGGAAATCGCTGAATCGCTCGAAAAAACGCGCGAATTTATGGACGAGCAGCAAATCAGCGAACAGATGCAGCAGATGCAGCAGCAAATGCAGCAGGGGCAGCAGCAAAACGCCCAAAAAAGCGGCGAAAATGTCCAAAAACAATTGGAAATGTTGCAAAGCCGGATGCAGCAAAATCGTCAGCAAATGCAGCAGCAACAGCAGCAGGAGTTGATGCAAGCGATGCAAAAAGTGCAACAGGATTTGCTGCGATCTTCCTTTCAGCAGGAAAAATTGGTTGAGCGCTCCCAAAATTCGGATATGGCATCCAACAGCATCAACCAAACCGCCCGCGAGCAGGCGCAGTTGCGGGAGAATGCCGGAAATATCGTTCGGCAAATGCTGGAAATTTCCAACAAATCATTTTTTATGCAGCCGGGAATGAGCCAAATTATGCAATCGCTGATGGGAAATATGGAAAATGCCCTTCAGGGATTATCGAACCGCAATCCACGCGGCGCGGCGCGATCGCAGCAAAAGGCGTTGGGCAATTATAACGAAGCAATTATGTCCATGCAAAGCTCGATGAACAGCATGATGCAATCGCAATCCGGCACCGGATTTGAACAATTTATGCAACAAATGCAGCAAATGGCCGGACAGCAGGGACAACTGAATCAGGAATCAATGAGCATGTTCCAGCAGGGACAACGTCCCGGCGGACAAGTTCCGGCAGAACAAATGGCGCGAATGGCAGCCCAACAGCAAGCGATCCAGAAATCGCTGGAAAAATTGAATGACGAAATGGGCAATCGCAACGATGTGCTCGGCAGATTGGGCGAACTGGGCGAAGAAATGGAAAAAGTGGTTGAGGAACTGCAGCGACAGCAACTCAGCCCGAAAGTGATTGAACGCCAGCAACGCATCCTCAGCCGAATGCTCGATGCTCAAAAATCGGTTCGCGAAAAGGAACATTCCAAAAAACGGCAGGCAGAACGCGAGCAAGGTGTTGCCGCAAAATCGCCGCCGCAGCTGAAACGGGAAATGCTCGAACGCGAAAATCAGCTCCGCAAGGAAATGCAGGAAGCGTTGAAAGAAGGTTATTCGTCCGAGTATAAAGAGTATATTAAGTTGTATTACGAAATTCTCTCACGGCAGGGCGAAACCGCCGGTGAAAAGAAATAATTGATTGTGAAAAATGGCAACTTCCCCCAGTTGCATGTAATGAAATAGAGCCAATGGTATTCCGGCGGCTCCGGGAATGTGGATTCTGTGCAGAAAATCAGGGTGCAAATGGTGCGATATCATCGCCCAAATCAGATATTTAGTAACTTTTGTGCAGCTTGCCTGTTAAGCTGCATTCTTTTTTTCGGTGATTTTGGTGCTGTTTTACAGGCGCAAACACCGGAAAACGATCTGTGGATCCGGTTGGAAAAAGCCGAAAAACAGCCATTTCCTTTCAAAAATATCGAATATTATCCGTTAAAACACCCCAAAGTTGCGCTGGTACTCAGCGGTGGCGGCGCACGCGGATTGGCGCACATCGGTGTGCTGAAGGCATTTGAAGAGCACAAAATTCCGGTTGATCTGATTGTCGGAACCAGCATCGGCAGCATCATCGGCGGGTTTTATTCCGCCGGATTCAGTGCGGAGGATATTCGCCGCAATATCAAAAGCATCGATTGGAACAGTATTTTCAACGATCAAACCGATCGTCCGCTGATGTTCATTTCCCAAAAAAGTATTCCCCGACGCCATTTGGTACAGTTCCGGCTGGATGGCGTGATGCCGGTAATACCCACCTCCATTTCTCAGGGACAACGCATTTTTCAAACGCTCTACAACAAATTGCTGAAAGCGAGCTATCAAACAACTGATTTTGATCAGTTGAAAATCCCGTTCCGGGCAGTGGCGACGGATATCATCAGCGGGCAAAAAGTGGTGTTGGCAGATGGCGATTTGGCGGAGGCGATCAACGCCAGTATGGCTTTCCCGCTGCTGTTCGCTCCTGTGGAAATTGACGGAATGCGGTTGGCGGATGGTGGCATTACCGACAATTTGCCGGTTCAGGTTGCGCAGGATGAACATGCAAACATCGTAATTGCAGTAGATTGCACATCGGAATTGCGGGCACCGGACGACATCAACGCGCCGTGGGAAGTTGCCGATCAGGTGACATCCATCATGATGAAAAAGCCAACGGAGGAAAGCCGGCAGTTAGCGGATGTGCTTATCATGCCGGAACTCGGCGATTTCAAAGGTGGCAGCTTCGAATTTTCGGATAGTTTGGTTGAATTGGGCTATCAGGCCGCGCTGACACATATTTCAGAAATTGAACGGAAAATTGTCGAATCCGACTCCCAGCGCATCAATGAAAATCGGTCAATTGGCGAAATCAGCGAAATCCGGTATGAGGGGCTATCGAAGGAAACATTTCAACTGCTTCGCTCGCTGCTGCTTTTCCATTCCACCGGTGAGATACCGTTGGCGACAAACGATAATCAACTACCGATTACCACCACATTTATGCCTCAATCAATGAGTGACATTCCGGTCAGTTACCGCGATGTGCTGGACAATATGCGAGTCATTTATCAAAGTGGATATGTTCAGGATATTCAGGCGCATGTTTCAATGAAAGAAAACCGGCGAATTCTGACGTTTTTGGTTCGGGAGCAGCCGGAAATTGAATCTGTTGTCATCGATGCTCACCCGGCTTTGCCGGATAGTGTTGTATCCAAAATTCAAAATGAACACGCCGGTAAGCGACTGAATATATTGAGTTTAGTAAAAAATCTTGAACGATTGCAGAATGCAATTTTTAAAGAGGGCTATTCGCTAACCCATGTTTCAGCTATCCGTTTTCTTCCGGAATCGAACGTGTTGCACATTTCGCTGAACAATGGACGGGTTGACGATATCCGGATTCATGGAAATGATATCACCCGTAATTTTGTGATTTTGCGGGAAATGCCCCTTAAAATAGGCGATTTATTTGAAAACGCAAAAGCTTCACGCGGCATCGAAAATATTTACGGCACAGGCTTGTTTGACAGGGTGCTGATCAATCTTCAAAAAGAAGATTCGCTGAATATTATGGTTATCAAAGTGAAGGAAAAGCGCTATCAGGTTGCCCGGCTTGGTGCGCATTACTCGACAGAGCGATTGACCGAAGGCTTTGCAGAACTGCTGGCGGATAACTTTTTGGGAACTCAAACCAAAATGAGCCTTTTTGGCGCTGTGGGTGAGTTTTCACGAAATATGGAACTGCGATTTTACACGGTTCGGCTGTTCAGAAGCTATCTGACTGCCAGTGCCTCAACATATTACTCCGAACGACAGGATCGTTTTTATCGCAATTTCAACCGATTTCCGGATTATGAAATTATCCGGCGAGGATTCCGGTTCTCTGTGGGGCAGCAAATTCAACGTCTCGGTATCATTTCTGTTGAGCTCCGGGCAGAAGAAATTGACCTCGGCGCACCGGAAGACGACTTTTCTAAAAATAATTTTCGCTTACGTTCGATTTCCGTCAATTCTGTAGTGGATAAACGCGATAAATTGCCATTCCCGGAAAGCGGAATTTACAACCGTTGGTCCTGGGAAGCCGGCAGCCAGCGGCTATTGGGTGGCAGCGAACCTTTTACGCGGGTATTTTTGGGATTGGAAGGTTATTACAATCTCCAAAAACAATTAAATTACCATCCGTATGTTTATGCCGGCAGCGCAGATTTAACATTACCGTTTACCGAATATTTTTTCTTTGGTGGTCAAAACAGTTTCCCCGGATTGCATGAACGCGAGATCTTTGGCAGGCAATTTATCCAGGCCGGGCTGGATATGCGGTATAAGCTGGAATGGAACCTACCGGTTGAAGCCTTTTTAATCAGCAATTATTCAGTTGGTGCAGCCTGGGAAGAGCCGGATGAAGACATCTCAACAAATGATTTTGTCCAATCGGTTTCTGCATCTGTTGCAATAAATTCCTTGCTTGGGCCAATTCAATTAACGTATGCATATGTGTTCAAGCGTGACGGAAAGTTGCAGTTCTCTATGGGTTTTGATTTTTGAACAAATAGTGTATAGTCATGAAATATTACACTATTGTTGCGACAACAAAAATATCAAAAAACAGCGGATTTTAAACTCGGTGCTTGCTTTTTTGAATCGTTGCGTGTAATTTTCTCAGGTTATATTTGAAATTAAAACTATGAAAAAAGCACTTTTTACGATCACATTTCTTCTGGGTTTTTGCATGTCGCTATTTGCGGATGCAATTATTGTCGAGTTTGTTGGTGCTCCGGCACGCGATAAAATTGTATTGAACTGGCGAACCGGGGATGAAGATGCAGTTAGTCTGTTTATTATCGAACGGAGCAGTGATAAAAAAGTGTTTACCAAAGCTGGTGAGGTTCCTGCTAAAGGAAGCAATAGTGAGTATGAATATGTCGATTCAAACCTGACCAGCGTCAACAATGTCTATTATTACCGTCTTCGTATCCGTCGAACCGACGGAACCTTCCAATCCAGCGAAATTATCTCCGTTATCCCCAAACTTAGCAGTTTTGCAAAAACTTGGGGGAGTATAAAAGCCTTATTTCAATAACCGCACAAGATTAAATCACCCCCATACTTAAATTATCAACCCCAAACATTTGGTGGGTGGAGATCTGTTTGTTGTTATATCTTGGCTTATACGGAGATTTGTGGAAAATGACTTAGTTGACAGCAATTTTTTTAATAGAATTGAATGCTTTGTTCGATAATCAATTCTAGAGTGTTTTAAAAACTGGGGTTGACAAAATTAGGTAATTTCATTATCTTCATCGTGCGCCACTTGTGACAGGCGTTACAAAGAGAGATAAAGCGTAAGCAGGGGATAGTAATGAGGAAGAAGCCGTTATTAATCTATGTTAATCCGGAATCCTCGGGTGTTAAAGAATTTAAATTGTCGTTCAAAAAAATAGCACTTGCGACCATTGCAATTGTTGTTGGCGTAGGGATGATTTTAAAGTTTTCGATTGATCATTTTATTGATTACAGCGAAAATTCTAAAATTTCCCAGCTAAAAATTCAGAATGAAACGCTTCACGAAGAAATTGAAAAAATCGGTCAAAAGTTATTAAGCCTCAACAGTAGTCTCGATTTTTTAGAGGAACGTGACGACCAGTTGCGCACTCTGCTGGATCTCCCGCCAATTGATTCTGACGTTCGTAAAGTGGGTGTTGGTGGTACCGACCCGAATATTACGACGGCAGCAATGGCAGAAGCTTTTTCATTTAGCACTCGTTTAGCTGAAAATTTGAAATTGCTCGACAAACTGGATCGTGAAGTCCGGTTAGAAAAAGAAAGCTATGAAAAGCTGATTGCAACTGTGGAACGTCAGCAGGACTCATTGCGTTACTTGCCGGTGTTAAAGCCTGTGCCAAATGCCTACATTTCCAGCAGCTTTGGCAACCGTCGCCACCCAATCAAAAAATACATGCATTTCCATAAAGGTGTTGATATGGCTGCCCCGGGCGGTACGCCGATTATTGCTCCGGCTGATGGCGTTGTATCATCCTCCGGGCGAAATGGTGGTTATGGCTTGGAAGTGATGATTGATCACAAATACGGATTTAAAACACGTTTTGGTCACATGCAAAAAATTTATGTCCGAAAAGGACAGCATATCAAACGTGGCGATAAAATTGGTGAAGTTGGCAAAACCGGTTTAACCACTAGCTATCACCTCCATTACGAAGTTTATTTTAAAGGTAAGCCGCTAAATCCGGAAAACTTCTACTTTGATGAATAAACAGATATCACAATTTTGACAATTTTATAAAGCCGAAGGGTATGTTGCCTTCGGCTTTTTTCATGCCCGGCTATCGTGAATATCGGTTGTTTTTGGATAGGTGAATGTTTATTTTGACAGGCTGAAAAAGGAAGAGAAAGTGCTTATGAAAGTTACCGTAGAAACCGTTGAGCATATCGCAAAACTGGCTAAATTGACATTTAGTGATACCGATAAAACCCAAATGGCGCATGAGCTTGGTGATATTCTGGGTTACATCGAAAAACTGAACGAGCTGAACACTGATGGCGTTGAACCGCTAAGCCACCCGATTGATATCGTTAATGTGATGCGCGAGGATAAATCCGGTGAGTCTTTCCCGCCGGAAGTTGCCGTCCGTAACGCGCCGTCGCCGCAGGATACATTTTTCAAAGTGCCTAAGGTGATCAAATGACATCAGATGTTGCGGTGGTTATTCCCGCAAGATATGCGGCAAGCCGGCTTCCCGGCAAACCGTTGATTCCGATCGCCGGAAAACCGATGATCCAGTGGGTTTACGAACGTGCGTTGCAAATCCGGAATGTATCGCAGGTGATTGTTGCAACAGATGACCTGCGGATTGCAGACACTGTAAAACAATTCGGCGGAGTGGCAATCATGACACCGGAAAACTGTGCCAATGGCAGCGAACGGGTTGGGATTGTCGCGCAGCAGATAGACGCAGATATCGTTGTGAATTTACAGGGCGATGAGCCGCTTATTTCGCCGGCGGCTGTAACGCAGGCGATAATGGCGCTTCAGCAAAATCCTGCGTTATCAGTAGCAACGTTGGGTTTTCCTTTGGAGGATGCTTTTGATTGGCAAAATCCGGCGATTGTAAAAGTGCTCGTTAATTGCAACATGCAGGCAATCTATTTTTCGCGGGCACCAATTCCGCATCCGAGAGATGATGAATTTCAGCCATTGCCGTTGTTGTTCCGCCATATTGGCGTTTATGTTTATCGCAAAAATTTCCTGTTGCAATTTCTGGAATGGCCGGAAGGCGTTCTGGAAAAAGTAGAAAAATTGGAGCAATTGCGGATCGTCGAACGCGGTTTTCCGATACATGTGGTTCTGGCTGAGTCCCTTTCTCCGGGAGTGGACACACCGGAAGATCTGCCAAAAGTGGAAGAACTTATCAAACAGAGAGGACAAAACGGGTGAGCTACCGGATTCCATCAAAAACCAAATTTATTTTTATCACCGGTGGTGTGGTGTCATCGCTGGGCAAAGGGATCACCAGCGCTTCGCTGGGTTTTTTGTTGAAAACGCGCGGGCTGGATGTCACAATCATGAAATTTGACCCGTACATCAACGTCGATCCCGGCACGATGAGCCCTTATCAACATGGCGAAGTTTACGTAACCGAAGATGGCGCTGAAACCGATCTGGATTTGGGGCATTATGAACGGTTTATCGATGAAAACATGAGCCGCAACAACAATATTACTACCGGTCAGATTTACAACAGCGTTATTTCCAAAGAACGCCGGGGCGATTATCTCGGGGCGACGGTACAGGTAATTCCGCACATCACCGACGAGATAAAATCGCGAATTGTAAAACTGGCAGATGCAACTGAAGCAGATGTCGTTATTGTGGAAGTTGGTGGCACTGTCGGTGATATCGAAAGCCTGCCGTTTATGGAGGCGATTCGCCAATTTTGCCTCGAATGCGGACATGCTAATGCAACCAATATGCACCTTACATTGCTGCCCTACATTGCTTCTGCGGGTGAAATTAAAACCAAACCTACCCAGCACAGCGTGATGCGCCTGCGGGAAATCGGTATTTTACCGGAATTTCTGATTTGCCGCACGGAAAACCAGCATATCGATGAAGGCATCCGCAAAAAAATTGCGCTGTTTTGCAACGTGGATTACCGGATGGTCATTGAAGCGGCGGATGTGAAAACGATCTACGAAGTACCGGTGCTGCTCGCCGAACAAGGCTTGGACGAATTGGTGGTGCAACGACTGAATCTCCCCGCCGGTCGACCAAAATTGAATGGGTTAAAAGCCGTTGTCGATAAAATTAAAAATCCCCAAAACACCGTAAAAATAGCACTTTGTGGCAAATATGTTCAACTGCCGGATGCCTACAAAAGCATCATAGAAGGATTGATTCATGCCGGTGTGGTAAACGATGCTCGTGTTGAAGTGGTTTGGGTGAATACCGAAGAAATTGAATCGGAAAACGATGTGGCCAAATATTTTGAAGGCGTTCATGGTATTTTGGTGCCTTACGGGTTTGGCAATCGGGGAATCGAAGGGAAGCTGAAAGCCATTCAGTATGCCCGGGAAAGTAAAATCCCGTTTTTCGGGATTTGCTTGGGATTGCAATGCGCAGTCATCGAATTTGCCCGGAATGTGTGCGGACTTGCCAACGCCAACAGCGCCGAATTTGATGAAACCTGTGAACACCCTGTGATCCATATTATGTCATCGCAAAAAAGCGTTACCGAAATGGGCGGAACCATGCGTTTAGGCAGCTATCCCTGCAAAACGCAGGATAACACGCTTGCCCGAAAACTGTACAACGAAGAACACATTACCGAACGCCACCGCCACCGTTACGAGGTGAACAACAGCTATCGCGAGATACTCGAAAAAAACGGAATGAAGATGAGCGGTCTCTCTCCCGATGGCGAACTGGTTGAAATTATTGAAATTACGGATCATCCGTTTTTCATCGCCGGACAATTTCATCCGGAATTGAAAAGCCGAATTATGCGCCCGCATCCGCTTTTCACTGGCTTTGTTGCCGCAGCACTCGAGCACGGAGCGAAAGAATGAAAACCGTTTCGATCGGAAATTTGAAAGCCGGATTGGATCAGCAGTTGCTGATTATTGCAGGACCCTGTTTGATCGAAAGCGAATCATTGGTAATGAACACCGCCGAATCGCTGAAACGTGCCGCGGAAAACCTGCCGATTCAACTGGTTTTTAAATCATCATTCAAAAAAGCCAATCGCACATCCGCTTCCGGTTTCACCGGAATTGGGTTCGAAAAAGCGTTGGGAATTTTGGAAAAAGTGCGAAACACGTACGATTTGCCGCTGTTGACAGACATCCACACCGAAATGGAAGCGCCGATTGTCGCGAGTGTGGTGGATGTATTGCAAATCCCTGCGTTTTTGTGTCGCCAAACCGATTTGCTGTTGGCTGCCGGACGAACCGGGAAAACCGTGAATATCAAAAAAGGGCAGTTTTTGGCACCGGAAGGCATGCAAAAAGCGGCTGAAAAAGTTGCCGGCACAGGCAACACCAACATCTTGTTAACCGAACGCGGCACAACTTTTGGCTACGAAAGCCTGGTTGTGGATATGCGTGGGCTTTCCGTGATGGCAAAAACCGGTTATCCGGTTGTGTTCGATGCAACCCATAGCGTGCAAATCCCCGGCGGGCAAGCCAGTTTTAGCGGCGGTCAGCCGGAATTTATTCAACCGCTGGCACGTGCGGCAATTGCCACCGGCGCGGTTTCCGCAGTGTTTATGGAGGTGCACCCGGATCCGCCAAATGCGCTCAGTGATGCGCAATCGCAATTACCGCTCGAAAAATTTAGCGCAGTTGCCGGACAACTTTCCGCGCTATACCAACACATTCGTGAAAACATTTAAAATTATATAAAACAACTGCTTATGATTTGTGCATCTGAACAATCTGCTGAACTGTTTCGCCGGGCAGCCAAAGTCCGGGCGATTTTGGTTGATGTGGATGGTGTGCTCACCAAAGGGCAAATTATCCGAACGGATGCCGGTGAGCAGGTAAAAGTGTTCAATTCGCTGGATGGATTCGGGCTGCGATTGGCAAAATTTTCCGGATATGTCATCGCAATTATTTCCGCAAGCGGCAGCGAAGCAATTCGGTTTCGGGCGGAGGAAATCGGTTTCGATGCGATTTATCTCGGCAGTTACAGCAAAATCGAAGCCTATCGGGATCTCAAAACAAAATTCAATCTGGATGACTCACAAATTTGTTATGTCGGTGACGACCTCCCCGATATACCACTGTTGGAGCTGGTAGGATTGCCCGTTGCCGTTCACAATTCGGCGGCAGATTTAAGTGCAATTACACCGTTTCAAACACGTCGCCGGGGTGGGGAAGGCGCGGTTCGCGAAGTGATTGATTTTATTATGTTTGCGCAAGGCAAACGCGATGAAAAAGTCGAAACGATACTGAAATCGTTTGGCAGGTAAATTATGAATGGTTCAGTGCAGCCAAATACAATTTTATCCGAAGAACAAAAGCGGTTGATAAATATCGCCCGACGGGTGATTGTCATGGAAGCAGATGCTATCCGATTGTTATTAAAAGAGATAGATCATCGATTTCTTAGCGCTGTGGATATGATTTTCGATTGTAAAGGCCGGGTAATTATCACCGGATTGGGAAAATCCGGCGCGATCGGCAGAAAAATTGCCGCAACGCTGGCATCCACCGGAACAGCCACCTATTTCATGCATCCAACCGATGGCGTTCATGGCGATATCGGCATCGTTCACAAAGATGACGTGATTATTTGTCTCTCCAAAAGTGGTGAATCGGAGGAATTGTTCAATCTGCTGCCGATTTTCAAACGGATCGGCGTGCCTGTCATTTCGATTACCGCAAATGCGGAATCGGCGTTGGCAAAACACAGCAGCATTGCCCTGACCATTGCGGATTTTGAGGAAGCCTGCCCGCACGATCTTGCCCCGACAACCAGCTCTACTGCAATGCTGGCACTCGGTGACGCATTGGCGATGGCATTGTTGGAAAAACGCCATTTCACCCGAGAAGATTTCGCTTTTTTGCATCCCAGCGGAGCTTTGGGCAAACGCCTGCTGCTAAAAGTGGATGACATTATGGAAACCGGGGAACACGTTCCGGTTGTTCAGCCAACTGCCCAAATGAAAGATGTTATTTTGCAAATGACCGCAAAGCGCGGTATTTGTATGGTTACGGATCCTGAAAACCGGGTGGTCGGCGTGGTGACCAACGGCGATTTGAACCGGCTGGTTGAAAAAACGGAACACTTTTTCCAAATTCCCGTGGAAGATGTGATGAATCGATCGCCAAAAACGGTGCAAAGCGGCACTTTGGCGTATACGGTTTACAAAAAAATGGAAAAATACCGGATCATCGCGATGCCGGTGCTGGATCAAACAGAACATTTGATTGGTGTTATTCATTTGCACGACATAATGCGCACAGGTATTTTCTAAATTTAAATTGAGTAAAAACAATATAATATGAATCGTTTTTTTTTGATGCTGACAGTTGTTGCAGCGCTGTTTTTTATGACCGGTGCATGCAGCAAAGTTGAGGATGAGCAGTCCGCAACCAGCCCGCAGGATTCGTTGCAGCAATTACCCGATCAGGAAAGTTGGGGCTCGATTATCGTTATTTCGAAAGAAGGGCGACGATTTGCACGGGTTTGGTCGGGATATGTTGCGGTTTACAACAAACAAAATCAAACGATTTTGAAAGATAGCATCCACGTTGATTTTTACAACCGCGAAGGGCAGCACAACTCTGTTCTCACCGCGCACGAAGGCGTAGTTGATAACCAAACGGAAAATCTCCGGGCGATGGGTAACGTGATTGTCATTTCCGACAGCGGCGTGGTTTTGGAAACGGAAGAGCTGTTGTGGGATAATCAGAAGCAAAAAATTATCAGCGATGTGCCCGTTAAATTCACGACGGATGAAGATACGTTGGTCGGCGATTCATTTATTTCCGATCCCGAGCTAGTCAATTACGAAATCCGTAATGCCCGCGGTTATTCAAAACGCAAAATGCAGTTGGAAAAACCCCGAAATTGAACGCCAAAATAACATTAAATACTACGCTGCGTAAGTTTTTGTATTTATTGATGTTGCTTGCCTCCACGGCACTCGTTGCGCAATCCCGGATCGAATTGGTTCATGCGGATTTTTCGCGCGGTGTTCGCCTGAACACCAACGAGGAAGTGAAAATTCTCGAAGGCAGTGTTCACATCCGCCAGGATACGGTTGAGATTTTTTGCGATCAGGCGGAATATTATCGCGAGCAAAATAAGGTTGTGTTGCTGAACTCTGTCCGGCTGATTCGCGGTTCTGAAACGCTGACGGCAAACAAAGTGACGTATTACGAACTGAGCAAAATTGCTGTTTGCGAAGGCAAAGTGCATCTCGAAAGACCGGAGCAGCGCCTCTTTTGCGATTATTTGCGTTATTTTTACGAAACAGATCAATCGTTTGCGAAGGGCAATCTGGTGCTGATCGACGATGACGCCCGCGTTACCGTAACTGCCGAACAGGGTGAATATTTGCCGGAACAATCGTTGAGCCGGGTTGAGCGAAACGCCCATTTTTTGCAAGTGGATAGCTCCGGCACCGATACGTTGCACATTTTTGCCGAAAAAATGGTCTATCAGTTTGATCCCGAACGAATGGCGATCGCGACAGATTCCGTGCGAATCATTCGGGCGGATTTGTTCGCGCGTTGCGATTCCGCAGTGTATCAACTGGATATGGAGCGGGTTTTTCTGGAAATTGAGCCGGTCGCAAACCAGAAAAACAACGAATTAACCGGATATCAGATTGAGTTTGAATTACCGGAAATGGAGCTCAGCCGGATTATCGTTCGGCAAAATGCGGTTGCCATTTCGGTGGAAGATTCCGCAAGTCAAAAAATCAACCGCCTCAGCGGGAAAGAAATTCAGGCGTTCATTCAACAGCGCCAGATTACCGAACTTTGGGCGTATGATAATGCCAGAAGCCAATATTTTTTGAAAAATGAGGAAGTGGTGCAGGGTGTCAACAATGCTTCCGCAGATACAATTAAAGTGTTTTTCAAAGAAGGCGAAGTGGATATTATTCAGGTTAAAGGTGGTGCAGAAGGCGTTTATAAACCGGATCAAATAGCGAAAAAACAATAGCTTATGGCAATCGAAGATATTACAGCAATCAGCGGGCACGAAGGTGAATCTTCTATTCTGCGATCAGAAAATCTGGTGAAAATTTACGGCAAACGGAAAGTCGTGAACGAGGTTAGTTTGCAGGTGCGGCAGGGGCAAATTGTTGGGCTGCTCGGTCCCAACGGCGCCGGGAAAACCACCTCGTTTTACATGATCACCGGACTGATTGCGCCCAATAGCGGCGAAATTTATCTCAACAAACGGCAAATCACCAATTTGCCGATGTTCAAACGTGCCCGATTGGGAATGGCATATTTGCCACAGGAAGCTTCAATATTCCGTAAGTTAACAGTTGAGCAAAATTTGTTGGCAATTATGGAAGCCCTCAAATTTTCCCGGAAAATGCGCAAGGAACGCTGCGAACAGTTGATGGAAGAATTGCGCATTACCCATATTGCCAAAAATCTGGGATATAATCTTTCCGGCGGTGAACGCCGGCGTACGGAGATTGCCCGCGCACTGGTGAACAATCCCAAATTTATTTTGCTGGATGAGCCGTTTGCCGGGGTGGACCCGATTGCAGTGCAGGATATTCAAAATATTGTGATCAGCCTGAAAGAGAAAAATATCGGTATTTTGATTACCGACCACAATGTTCACGAAACACTTTCCATTACGGATCACGCATATTTGCTGTTTGAGGGCAAAGTGCTGAAAGAGGGCAATAGCGAATTTCTCGCCAACGATCCGGAGGCGAGAAAATTGTATCTGGGCGAAACCTTCAAATTGCTGCGTTAAACCAAAATTTTTTCCAACACATCTTCAAACGATTGCACTTCGATGATGGTCATGCCGTCGCGGATTTCTTTTGGCAGATCGTGCACCTCTTTGCGATTTTCTTTGGGAAGCAGAACGGTGCGGATGTTGTTGCGCTGTGCGGCCAACAGTTTTTCGTTGATGCCGCCAACGGCCAGAATTTTACCGCGCAGCGTCAGTTCGCCGGTCAGTGCAATATTATTTCGCAGCGGTCGCCGGATAATTGCAGACAGCATCGCCGCTGCCAGCGCAGCACCGGCGGACGGCCCGTCTTTGGGAACCGCGCCTTCCGGCAAGTGCAGGTGCAAATCGTTGTTCTCGAAAATTTCACGGTCTATGTTGTATCGCCCGGAAATTGCGCGCACGTAACTCAACGCAATATTCGCGGATTCTTTCATCACATCGCCAAGCTTGCCGGTGAGGGTCAGCTTGCCTTTGCCGGGCAGCATAATCACTTCAATTTTGAGGATATCGCCGCCGAAAGATGTCCACGCCAATCCCGTTGCCACGCCAACTTGTTCTTCCAATTCCGATTCGCGGCTGAGATACAGCGGTTTCCCGAGAAATTCATCGAGATTTTCTTGTGTAATTTGTTTGGGCTGCCCGTTTTTGGCTTCGCTGAACAGCCGGACAGTTTTTCTGCAGAGATTTGCCAGCTGACGTTCCAACTCGCGAACACCTGCCTCGCGGGTGTATTCGCGGATGACGCGCAAAACGGCATCGTCTTCAATTCGCATTTCGCTTTCCACCAAACCGTGTGCTTGCATTTGTTTGGGTATCAGGTGATACCGGGCGATGCTCAGCTTTTCGTGTTCCAGATATCCAGGCAGCTCGATAATTTCCATCCGATCCTGCAAGGGCAACGGAATATTCGAGCGAACATTGGCTGTGGTCAGGAAAAACACGTCGGATAAATCGTAATCGACATCCAGATAATGATCGTTGAAAGTGCGGTTTTGCTCCGGATCGAGCACTTCCAGCAGCGCGGATGCGGGGTCACCGCGAAAATCGGAGCTCAGTTTGTCCACCTCGTCCAACAAAATAACCGGATTTACGCTGCCTACTTTTTTCATCGATTGAATAAATTTGCCGGGCATCGAGCCGATATACGTTCGCCGGTGCCCGCGAATTTCTGCTTCGTCGCGTACACCGCCGAGGGAAATTCGTGTAAAATTGCGCCCCAACGCCCGAGCGATGGATTTACCGAGCGAGGTTTTGCCCACGCCGGGTGGGCCAACGAGGCACAAAATCGGACCCTTCAATTGTTTGACCCGTTTCATAACCGCCAGATGTTCGATAATCCGTTCTTTCGGTTTTTCCAAACCGTAGTGGTCTTCATCGAGAATTTTTTGGGCTTCGGCGATGTTGAGCCGGTCCTGTGTGCGGGTTTGCCACGGCAGCCGGATCATCCAGTCCAGATAATTGCGAATGACCGTGTATTCCGGCGAAAACGGCGGAATTTTGCGCAGTTTATTGAATTCTTCTGTGGCTTTATCCAAAACGGGATCGGGCATGTCGGCGCTGAAAATATCATCTTCCAGTTTCATTAATTCCGGGGAATTCAGGTCGTCGTCTTCGCCCAACTCTTTGTTGATGATTTTCAGCTTTTCCTGAATGTAATAATTGCGCTGATTTTTCATCAGGTTTTCCTGGACTTTTTGGTCCAGATCCATGCGCACTTGATGGTGCCCGATCACTTGCCGGATCAGATCCAGCAGCATAATCAGCCGTTTTTCGATATCCCGTTCTTCCAGAATTTGCTGTTTTTGATGCGCGGAAGCCTGAATGTTCAACGCAACAAAATCAATCATCCGGTAGGTATCACCCTGCCGCTGCAAATGGTCGAGCATTTCTTCGGGCAAGTCTGGTGTCAGGGCAATGTATTCTTTAAAATAGTGGTGAAGTTGGTCGACGTAGTTTCCGGTAATTTCATCGAGATCCGACATTTCCTCAAAGATGTCTACTTCGGTACGAAAATATTGACGGTTGCCGTTAAATTTGCGAATTTTTGCCCGGATAACACCTTCCACAACAACTTTGGCATGACCGTTGGGAAATTCCAGTAGCTGCAAAATCCGGCAAACGGTTCCCACCCGGAAAATATCAGACGATCGCAGCGCTTCCTGTTCAGCGTTTTTTTGGGTGGCAACCAGCAGCAGGTCGTCGTTATCTCTGGCAACCTGAATGGCTTTTAGCGATTTGGTGCGTCCGACCAGCAACGGCACAACGGAATATGGGAAAACCACCAGTTCCCGAACGGGTAAAAGTGGCAGCACTGTCGGGATTTCCAAAACGTCGTCGCCTTTTAAAATGCGTTGGTATTCGCTCATGAAGGTCTCTTTATTACTAAATTTGACAAAATATAAAACAAGATAATTTGGGAATCAAAGAACTTTTGAAGGGAGTTCCGGCGGTTGTGGCGTTGAAACGCCATTTCGAAATCCGGTATTGTTTTACGATTGAGCAGGTAACAATCAACATTTCGTTTCACTATAAAAAAACGGGGTAGAATTCACATCATCTACCCCGTAAAGAAAATTTATTCGGCTGTGGAGAATCAGGCAGATTGCCGTGATTTTTCCATTTTGAGCACCGGTTCATCTTTGCCGAGGATAACATCTTCGGTAACCAGGCATTCTTTGACGCCTTCCATCGATGGCACTTTGAACATCACCGATTGCATCGCTTTTTCGAGAATGCCGCGCAGTCCGCGAGCGCCGGTTTTGCGTTTGCGTGCCAAACTGACCACTTCGCGAAGCGCTTTATCCGTAAATTTCAGCTCAACACCTTCCAGTTCGAACAGTTTTTTGTACTGTTTGATCAGTGAATTTCGGGGTTCAACCAAAATTGCCAGCAATTCGGATTCGGAGAGATCGCGCAGGCCAACCAAAACGGGCAATCGACCGATCAATTCGGGAATCAATCCATAATGAACCAGATCTTCCGGCTCAACATATCCAAACAGCTCGGTGTCGGATAGTTCTCTGAGGGAGCGAACGTGGGCGCTGAAGCCCATTTTCTTTTCACCGATGCGACGGCGGATAACATCGCCCAATCCATCAAATGCACCACCGCAGATAAACAAAATATTTTTGGTGTTGATATGAACCATCGGCGCTTCAGGATGTTTACGCCCGCCCTTCGGTGGGATAGCGGAAACGGTTCCTTCCAGAATTTTGAGCAATGCCTGCTGCACGCCTTCGCCGGAAACATCGCGGGTGATGGAAGGACTGCCGGCTTTCCGGGCAATTTTGTCCACTTCATCAATGTAAACAATGCCGCGCTCGGTTGATGGCACATCGTAATTTGAGGATTGATACAGCCGCACGAGGATATTTTCCACATCTTCACCGACATATCCGGCTTCTGTGAGCGTGGTAGCGTCGGAAATTGAAAAAGGCACCTGAAGCAAACGTGCCAAGGTTTGGGCCATCAAGGTTTTGCCAACGCCCGTGGGTCCCAAAAAGAGGATATTGCTTTTTTCAATTTCGATATCATCCTGAAAGCCATCCAGCGAAATCCGTTTGTAATGGTTGTAAACCGCAACGGCCATGGCAATTTTAGCATGTTCCTGACCGATCACAAATTGATCGAGGAACTCTTTGATTTCTTTGGGTTTAGGGAGCGTAAATTCGCCGCGCTGGTATTGCGAATAGCGGGAATTACGCAAAATTTCGTTCGCGCTGTTTACACATTGGTCGCAGATGCTGGCAGATTGCCCGGTAATTAATTGGGTAACCTGCGTGGCGCGACGTCCGCAAAACGAACAATTTGATTCATGTTCATAAAAATCTTTGTTGGCCATAAAACTAAACTCTTTTATCAGATTTATTATTCAGTAGCTTCGGATTCAACTTCACGACGGGTCAGGATTTCGTCCACAATACCATATTCTATTGCCTGGCTGGCTGTCATGAAAAAGTTGCGGTCGGTATCCTGCTCAATTTGTTCCAGCGGTTGCCCGGTACGATCGGCGAGAAGTTTATTGAGTCGTTCGCGCATTTTCAAAATTTCCTGTGCGTGGATGTCGATATCGGCAGCCTGACCTTCCACCCCGCCCAGCGGCTGGTGAATCATCACTCTGGAGTTCGGGAGCACAAAGCGTTTGCCGCGTTTGCCGGCAGCCAACAGAATGGCACCCATACTGGCAGCCTGCCCGATGCACGTTGTAACAACATCCGGACGAATATACTGCATTGTGTCGTAGATTGCCAATCCGGCCGTCACAATACCGCCGGGACTGTTTATGTAAAGAAAAATATCTTTTTCCGGATCTTCTGCTTCCAGGAACAACAATTGCGCAATGGTTAGGCTGGCAATGTTATCATCAATCGGTGTACCCAAAAAAATGATGCGTTCTTTCAGCAATCGTGAATAAATATCGTAGGCGCGTTCGCCGCGTCCGGTTTGTTCAACAACCATTGGAATTAATGGCATGGAGCAATCCTCCCCTGATTTTCCAATTTTATCCTGAATATTTTTTGCGTAATCATTTACGCTTGATTACAATTTAAGTTCATTCTGCCGGATTATCTACCTGTGCTGTAAATTTAGGGGTTTCCGGCGGATCTACTTCGGTTATTTTGGCGTTTTCTTTGAGAAATTTGATAACTTTGTCATCGATCATGTCGTCTTTGATGCGGCGAAGGAACTCCGGGTTACTTTTCAACATCTCAACATCTTCCGGGCTAAATCCTGCTTTATCAACACGTTCAAATGCTTCTTCGTCTGAAACCTCTATATTCTCGACCTGCCGGATCTTATCCTTTAACAGATGCCAGCGAATGGCATGAATTCCCTCAACCCGATGGTTTTGGCGAACAATTTCTGTATCGATTTTGGCTTTTGGGTTTTGCCTTTTGAGGTCTTCGATAACATAATTAATGTAGTTATCAACCATTGCTTCCGGCACATCAAACGGGTTTTCTTTTAATAATTCATCGATCAAATGTTGGGTCAGGTGCTGCTCCGCATGATGTGTCATCCGGTGTTCCATTTGTTCGTTGAGATATTTTTTGAGTTCGTCCAACGTATTTATATTTTCCTCACCGAGGTTTTTGGCTAATTCGTCGTCAATTGCCGGCAATTCCTGCTCTTCAACGGCTGTTGCGGTAACTTTGTAGCTTTCCGTTTTGCCATCGGTTTCGCCTTCTTTGGGTTCGGTTTTGCGGCGGATAATCCGTTCTTCATTTTCCGTCAGCCCGATCATTTGCTTTTCCATATCTTCGTCAAACTGGCCGGAGCCGAGTTTCACTTTCACATCGTCGTATTTGCGACCGACTATCGGCATATCGCCTTCGCCAAGTTCCTGAATCGACAGCGTAACCAGGTGACCTTCTTCCGCTTTTTCCGCAGATTTTACGGTGGCATAGCTTTGGCGAATGTTTTCCAATGCTTCCTGAATCATTTCGTCTGTCACAACTACTTTTTCTTTTTCAACGGCGAGTTCTTTGTATTTTTTAAGATCAATTTCCGGCTGGATTTCAACGACGACGGTGAATGTCATGTCGGTTTGCGGACCATCAAATTTGAGATCCTGAATTTCACCTTTGGAGACAATTTTCAATTCGGAATCGGTCATTGCCTGTTGGTAGCCACGGCTGACAGCGGTTTCCAGTACTTCTTTGCGTATAAAATCGGCGTAATTTTTTTTGATCAAACCGATGGGCGCGCGGCCTTTGCGAAAACCCGGCAGCGATACGCTTTTGCTGACATCTTTCAAAATTTCGCTTTCAATTTTTTGGAGATCATCTGACGGAACGGTCACCAAAAGATGTCGTTTTATGCTGTCAATTTCTTTCACTTCAAATTGCATGTTGCTTCCTCGTCATTAAACTTCAGCTGTTATCGTAATTAATTTGTTTTCTGATATTCCGGCAAAAAAACCGGGGAAACAGCCCGGACCAAGCTGTAAAAGGGAAAAAAACTGCTAAAATCGCCACAAATAATGCCACAAAAGTTATGAAAATGTAGCTTTTATTTCATAACTGCCAAATATAATAGCTGCAATAAGGTATTGCAAGAAGCTTGTAAAGCGGTTAAATCGGTGTTTTTTACACAATTTCTTTAAGAATTAATGGCGGTGCCGTAACCGGTTTTTCGCTAATGGATATGGCGTTTTGCAGCCGTTCCAACGCCGGTTCAACCTGTCCGGGCAGGTTGGTGTGGATGGTCAGCAGCAGATCGCCTTTGGATACGGCATCACCGATGCTGACATTCATCAAAATACCCGCAACCGGATCGATATTGTCTTCGGCGCGTAATCTGCCGGCGCCCAGGCTGACGGAGGTCATCCCGATTCCGAAGGTATCCATTTGCGAAACGTAGCCTGATGTTGTTGCGGTAAGCCTATGAATTTCAGTCGCTTGGCGATATTTTCCGGGGTTGTCCAAAAATGAAACATCGCCGCCCTGCGCTGCGGTAATTTGCCGGAATTTCGCCATTGCGGAGCCATCCGATAGTGCGCGTTTTGCCAATTTCTCACCCGCTTCGACAGAATCTGCTGCGCCGCCGGCAACCAGCATATGCGCCGCGAGGCGAACGGTAACCGTTCGCAAATCATCCGGACCTTCGCCGTTGAGGCATTCCAGCGATTCTTTTACTTCCAGCCAATTACCGATGGCGTTGCCGAGTGGTTGTTCCATTCCGGTTAGGCATGCGACGGTTTTTTTGCCAAAATCTTTACCGATGCGGATGAGCGTTTGTGCCAGTTCTGTTGCCTGCTCGGGCGTTTTCATAAATGCGCCGTTGCCGTATTTCACGTCCAGCACCAGCGCATCAATGCCTTCGGCAATTTTTTTGCTCATGATGCTGGCAGCAATGAGCGGCATGCAATCGACCGTTGCAGTTACGTCGCGGAGGGCGTAAATCCGTTTGTCCGCCGGAACGATTTCCGCTGTTTGCCCGATGAGCGCAAGTTTGTGATTTTTCAATAATTTACGGTAATCATCCAATCCCAAATTTGTTTTGAATCCGGGGATCGATTCCAACTTGTCCAGCGTACCGCCGGAGTGCCCGAGTCCGCGTCCGGAAATCATGGGAACCGGAACACCGAGGCTGGCAACCAACGGTGCCAAAATCAGCGAGACTTTATCGCCAACACCGCCGGTGCTGTGTTTGTCCACTTTGATGCCTGGAATATCCTGTAAATCGACCATCACTCCGGAGTTTATGTATGCTTTGGTGAGCGCGCCGGTTTCCTCGAAATTCATGCCGCGCAGATAAATGGCCATCAGCAACGCGGTGAGTTGGTAATCGGTAACATCGCCACGCATGTAAGCGGCAATAAATTCGGTGATCTGGTTGGGAGAAAGCGTTTTTCCGTCGCGTTTGATCGCGATAATTTCGTAAGGTGACATATTTTTTCCGAAAGTTTAGCTGAGTTTTTGTTTGCTGGTGAGCATTTCTATTGCTTTGTTGATGCGCCGCTCCCGGGTTTCGGGGCGTTTGGCTTCAGTGATCCAGCGAACATATTCTTTTTGATGGGTGAAGGCGAGATCGTCGAAAAACGTCTGCACTTCGGGGTTTTCGTCGAGCTTTTTCTGGAAATCTTCCGGTACTTCCACCGTTCGCGGCTGGTCATCTTTTTGGATGGTGACGTGAACGGAATCGCCGGGCTGTTTGCCGATGGCCTTGCGCACCGCCTGAGTCATAATCAAGAAATGGCAGTGGTGATCCATTTTTGCCAGCGATCCGCGATATTCGAATCCGTCAAAAGTGGCGCGGACTTTTACCCATCCGTTGGATCCGAATTCTTTTTCAACATCATATGGGAACTCGATGAACGCTGCATTCATCTGCCCGTGTCCGATAATTGTTGCATCAAAAGTGTAGGTTTTCATATCAGAAATCCGTTTGTTTTTGCTGATTTTACCAATTTAGCGATAAAGCCGGGCGAATGCCGCAAAAAATTCAATTGTCCGCCGGGAATAAAAAAGCGCTCAAAAAGAGCGCTTAAATTGTAAATCAGCGGATGGTGCCGGTCGTTTAAAATGCCAGCGTCACCCACACCGGAATGTGGTCAGAGGCAAAGCTGCCGCGTTCCTTATACACCAGTTTATCATTTTCAAAACGGATGCTGCTGCGTCTGCCGCGCACTGCCGACGAACGATTGAAAACACCGGATTCCTTCACATACGGCTTTAAGCTCATGGAAACGAGAATGTTGTCCAACAGGGTAATTTTCACTTTTACATCTTTCATGTAATCGTGGGTTTTGCCGCGCCATTTGTTGTTTTCCGCACGGGAACCGGCTGCTGTCGGGTCGAATGTTTCCGTTTCGATGCTGTCCAGCAGAAAATTGTAGCCGTATGAGCCGTAATCTTTTTCCAACAGCGATTCCGATGTGTTGAACAGAAAAGTGTCCTCTGTTTTGTCGATGCCTGCGGGTGCGTCGGGATCGCCATATTCGAGAATATTGAGCGAACGGTCGTCTGGATTATCGTTGAAATCGCCGAGAACAATCACGTTTTTGCCGGCCATTTCCTCCGATTGCAGGTGCCGCAAAATCAGCTTCGATGCGCCGTTTCGCAACGGATCGTTCTTCTCCCGTCCACCGCGCCGGGATTTGGCGTGATGCACCAGAAATACAAATTCCCGGTTGTAGCCTTCAACGGTTACTTCCAGCAAATCGCGGCTGCGCGGGAATTCAAAATCATACAGCGTATCGGGAAAAACATATCTTTGCGAAACGATGTTGAACGGCTCGCGAACCAGCAGCGCCACTTCCTGCACCTCGCTGGTGTCGTCGATCATGGCAATTTGGTAAGTGTCGCCAACAATATTTCGCAAAGCTGCTGGATTGTTGATTTCTTCGCAGGCGATCACATCTGCATCTAACTCTCGAATTACCGTTTGCAAGCTCTCTTTACGTTCCGCGGAAATGCCGTCATCGAGAAAATAAATGTTGTATGTGGCAATTTTCATGGTTTGACCGGCAGCAAACTGGATCGCCAATATTAACAAGAAAAGTGATATGCGTTTCATTTTCAGCCTTTGTTTTGTTCGCAAAAATATCCGAATTTTTCCTGAGGAAACCAAGCTTCAAAACACTTTCACAACATTGCGGTAAATGAAATCCGGGATTCTTTATTTTCATTAGAAACAACGGGTTGATAACAAGTTGTTATCGATTTTTGAGAAAAAAAACAGTGAGAAAAAATAAGCTTGCCAGTTCCATTTTTCCGCGATATTTTCAACCAAAAAATTACAATTAACCGACGAACGAGCCGCATGCACCGAACCGCACCACTATTTATCCTCCCGAGAAAACGCTTTGGTTTTTTACTTTTTGTCTTTTTTCTGCTTCCTTTTGGCGTTGCCGCACAGCCGCACGCGTTAACGGATAGCGCGACGATTTCGCTGATCACGGTTTCGCCGGGAAACGAACTGTACACCACATTTGGGCACAGCGCTTTTCGGGTGGTCGATAAATCCCAAAATCTCGACCGGATTTATAATTACGGCACCTTTGATTTCGACGAACCTGGATTTTACCTCAATTTTTGCCGGGGGAAACTGGATTATTTGTTATCCGCGTATCGTTACAAATGGGCGGAAGAAACCTACATCGATGAGCAACGCTCGATTTTTCAACAAAAGCTGAACGTAACACCGGAGATGCGGGATTATCTGTTTCAGTTTTTGGAATGGAATCATTTGCCGGAAAATCGACGCTATCGATACGATTTCTTTTTTGATAACTGTGCAACGCGGATTCGCGATGTTTTTGAACGAACGCTCGGCGATGATGTGCGGCTTTATGAAAATCCCGACCGCCACATGACGTTTCGGGAATATATCGATTTGTATTTGACGGGTTTACCGTTTAGCGATTACGGTATCGATCTGGCGTTGGGTGCGAAAACGGACAATCCGGCATCGGCTTATGAAGCAATGTTTTTACCGGATTATTTGTTCGAAGCTGTTGAAAACGGAGAAATACGGATTAACGGTGAGTGGCAGCCGCTGGTGGCGCAGTTCGATACGATATATTGGACAGATTTTTCCGAGCATCCAAAAACCGCGTTGCCATGGATGGCTATTATTATGTGGCTTATTTTTGCGCTCAGCGGATGGATGACAGTTCGAGCATATCGCGAAAAACAATCACCAAAAATTAGCTGGATCGATTATGGCTTGTTTGGTTTGAACGGATTGATGGGTGTGGTCATGCTGTTGCTATGGTTTGCCACCGATCATACCACAACAGTAAATAACTGGAATTTGGTTTGGGCATGGCCGACAAATCTGATTGTTTTCGGATTGTTTTTTGTGCCAAAAATGCGGGAACAGTTACTGGTCTATTTTATGGTTTTCGCCGGTGTTCTGGTTTTGGCGCTGGCGGGTTGGGCTTTTTTGCCGCAGGATTTGCACGAGGCAAATATCCCGTTTATTTTGGCGTTGGTGTTGCGTTGTTGGTGGTTGAGCAAATGATCAATCTGACCAAATCGCAAGAAATGGTTGGATTGGGACAGCCGCTTTTCAATTTTTTGGTTGTAAAGCCATTTTCCTGACGCTAAATTTGCCTCGCCAAAAAACAGATGCCCGGGTGGTGGAATTGGCAGACACGCATGACTTAGGATCATGTGCCGAAAGGCGTGGAGGTTCGAGTCCTCTCCCGGGTACGAAACTAAAGACTGGTTAATCCCTGTTAAAATAACAGCTTAACTGGTCTTTTTTTATAAGCATGTGTGGGTAATAACTTAATTCGTTCAGTAGAGGTGGGTTTTGATAATTGTCACGTTACTTTTAGTAAACAGTCTCCTCTGCTATTTCGGATCGACTTTTAGCCCATTTAATCAAACTGTTCCGATCCCAGATTAGCATATAATCTTTAGGGATATACTTCCCCTCATCGTACAGTTGTTTACGTGTTTTTGAAGTTGCTGTAGCAAAGTCAATCGCTTTAGCTGAAATTCCTATTTTAAAAAGTTGGGCGCCATTTTCAACTGGAAACTGTTGTAAGTAGGTCAATCTTGGGCTCACTTCCGCCAGCTGTGGATCAAAAAACCATGAGACACCATATATACCCCTTATTAATTTGTCTGACTCTAGCAGCTCTGCAACGTTCAGATAAAAATGTTCCCACCCTTCAGGACAAAACTCAGCCATTAAATTCGGATCATGTGAGTGTGTATGCATCTCATAAATTCGGTTAAAACCGCCTAATTTTATTGATGCAAATGAGATTCCTTTCATAAATTGTTTGAAACCATCCTGAACGATAAATCGCTTTGGTACGCTGTAAAGATTTATTTTTTGAGCGCCTGCCGGAATAATGTTTCTTTTACATATGCCCAAATCCTTTAGAAATTCATCCGTGAAAGAGCAATAGTAACTTAGTTTATCTGATTTGGTGATAATGCTATTGATTATGCGTTGGTAATCTTTTGAATATAAATGTTTAATATTCTTTGGCAGTGGCTGGCTGTCGATTAATAATGAATTTTTTGAAATTAGTTCAACTAAAACAAACTGATTATACAACTCCAAAATGCTTTCAGTGCCCGATTGAACAATTTTTTCGGCAAAAGTTTTGGCTTCAGGCGGTACATGATTGTAGCTATGGTTATTTGAATTGTAATTCAAACAGTAAAAATAATCTGTTATTGGATAAATGTCCAAAATAGCGCGGTTTATAAACTTTATATCGTCGATAAGTTTTTTTTTGAGAAACTCCAGGTTTGACATCATCATATATCTTTTATTTGCCTACGTATGCTAATTGCAGTTATTGTTGGTTTAACAATTATTGGGCTCAATAATTGTTAAGCTTTTCAAGCTAACTGAAAATACCAATAAATCGGTTCAGCTTTGGTAGTATAAATGCTATTAAAATGTCATTTTTTTAAGATGATGAATCGGCGAGGAATAGACTTCAGTTTGGTCAACGGATATCAATTATCATGTGGTGAAAAGGCAAAAATATGCGATAGTTCGTGTTCAACTATAGGGTGGGATTGAAACTACAGATGGCGCAAAGCCAGTTTATTTTTTCATGAATTTTTCGATTTCTGTTGTTTCAACTTCGGTGATATCGCCGAGTTGTGCCAATTTGGATTTTGTTTTAAAAATCGCGTCCTCCAAATCTTTTAATGCATCTGCATTTAAAGCCTTCGATTCTTCCGCATCCATATGAAAATTGATCATCGCGTTCAGAAAATTGTTGAGAATGTGTTGTGATGAGCGAATTGAAGCTACAAAAATTTCCTTTTTTTCACGTTCTTTTTCTGAGACCCGGTCCATGTTCCGTTTGATCAAAAAATAAAGCATCGCGGATGTGATTATAACATAAAACCAGCCTTTGAAGGTTTGAGCAATGGTCACATATTTCAGCGAATAGAACATTAATTCAACCGCAGTATCCGAGAGCAAAATCCACAAAATCCCAAAAATGAAATAGATTAATGTGATTCTGAATTGAGGTGCCATAAAAAATATCTCCGGAAGTTTAACCAGCTTTGTTCATAGATTAATCGGCATGATCATTTTATACTATATGCAGAATTCTTTTCAACGAGGTATGGATTCAACTTCTGAAAGATCATTCGAAAATGAAGAACGAAATCGGATTTCTGATGAACTTGAGTGATGATTGTTGAAAGCATTGAGGGTGGATAACAGCCGTAATCAACCCAACCCGATTAAAATTTTGCTGCAATTTGCCCTTTTCTAAAGGTTAAAATAATCAAATATTGAGCTTTTGGCAATACAGATTTCGTTCGAAATTGCGTTTTCAGCAATTTTGCCAATCAACCATACACAATTCGGAGGTCGTTTTTTGGTATTTTTTTAGCGGATTATGCAGCTAATGAACACCAATATCCGCTTTTGCAGATGACAACACCCGTTTGATTGCGTTTTTCAGCATGCTTAAATCAGCCGATTTAACAATGTATTCTTCTGCTGCCCAGCTCATAAAATTATCTTTGTAATGCGAATAAGCACTGTTGATTATCACCGGCAAACAGGCGTTGATGCCGAGCATTTTTCGCAATGCTTCCAGCCCGTGCATGTTTGGCAGCATTAAATCCAGAATAATCACATCCGGTTTTTGGCTGGTTACTTTTTCCACGGCTTCCAGCCCGTCGCGGGCTAAAATTACTTCGTAACCCATGTCCGATATTTCCATTTCGTAAAGCACTCTTTGGGCAGCGTCGTCTTCGACGATCAACACTTTTTTCATAATACACCCCGTTTTTTGTTCTGGGAAAAGTTTACCCAAAGATCATTCCTGATCCCGTTATTTGTTAATGCCAATCATCCACACAGCCTTCAAAAAGGGCTTTGTAATCGACGAATGGCGTGTTTTTGTTGCTGACCAGCGAAACATAAGTTCTGGCCAGTGTATCTTTGCCGACACCGAGAATCGTGCTGATCAAACCCAACGCTTCTGCATATTCCACAGGTTGTAAATGTTTCAAAATGTTGTTCCAGATGGCAATTTCCAAAACGTTGAAAGCTGTTTGAACTTCGTAAAGGTCGTAACCACGCGAGTAACGCTCTTTGGCGATAGTTTCCACAAAAGATACCAACGATACCAAATTCTTTTCGATCACGCTTTGGAGGGTCAAGTCGTAAAGCTTTTTTAATCGTTGTTGGGTTTTTTCCAGGCCTTCGGCTTCGTAATGTTTCAGATGGGTGCGGTTGATGGCATGCATCGCCTCTGCAATAATTGAATTGTGATGTTCTTGCAACAGAAGGGTTAGGTTTTCCATCGTTTTAAGTGCTCCGGTTTTTCTATATTTAACGATAGTGTCATTTGGTTCGTTTCACTTTATGTGAAAAAGCGTTTGTTTCAATACCGCAAATTAATTGGCGGAAAATGGTTACCGCGAAACATGATAACCGGTATCCGCCGGCTAAAAAGGTCCGCCGCCTGTGCGATCCCGGTCATCGAAATCGCATTCCTCAAATGCGCGGTGCCCTTTGTACTGCGCCTCTAAAGTTTCCCTGAAATGTTCCTCCAGCGCGATACAAATTTCCGGTCGCCGGAGCCATTCGCCTTCAATGTTGGTGCAGTAATTTGTGTCGAGTTGAATTTTTTTCCCGGAGTAAATGCCGTATAGCTGGACATCTTCCGGAGCGATGCCGTTTTCATCCAGATATTCGATCAGTCCACAAACTGTATCGCACTGATAATAATTGTAAACGGGCGCATCGCCTTGTCCGTAAAGCACGTCAATGCATGCTTCGTACATGAATGGCAGGCTTTTGTCATACTTCGATTTTGGTCCGATAAACTTTCTGATGATACTCATTTCAAACCTCCGGTCAGTTAATTTTGCAGATATGTGTAATGCTTTTTTATCTACGCCACAAAAAACCGGATGAAAATCACCGTCACGCCCAATTGAATTCAATCGGGCGTGACGGCAGAGCATTAGTTCGAGAGCGGATCGTTTTCGCTTTGCGCATCCAGAACCGCGATGGCGGTCATGTAAACCACGTCAATTTCATCAAAATCACCGATTTGGAGTACGTGAACCGGCTTTTCCATTCCCATCAAAATGGGTCCCACTGCAACGGCGTTTCCGAGTCGCTGCAACAGTTTGTAAGCCACATTTCCCGCGGATAAATTGGGGAAAATTAATACATTGGCGCCACCTTTTCCGGCCAAATCGCTGAACGGGAATATTTCATCGATAATTTTGGGAACGACTGCGGTATCCGCCTGCATTTCCCCGTCGATGAGAATATCCAATCCGCGTTCCCGGACCAGTTTTGTGGCGTTCCGGACTTTTTCAGCCAGCGGATGCCGGGAGCTGCCGAAGTTTGAAAACGAGAGCATTGCGATTTTTGGATCGACACCCAACCGGCGCACTTCGCTGTTGGCGAGAATCGCGATGTCTGCCAGATCTTCCGCGCTCGGCTCGACATTCACTGTCGCGTCGGCAAAAAAGTAGATCTGATCTTTGATCATCATCATATACAATCCCGCAACTTTCCGGACGCCGGGACGCATGCCGATAATCTGCAACGCCGGACGAATCACATCCGAATATTGTTGGGTTAGCCCGGAAACCAAGCCGTCGGCGTCGCCCAATTTCAACATCATTGTTGCGAAATAATTGTTGTTGCGGATAAGTCGTTGCGCTTCCATTTTCACAACGCCTTTGCGTTTCCGCAAATCATACAGCGCATCGCCGTATTTCTCCAGATTCGGTGAAATTGGCGGATGAATAATCTCGATGCCTTTGGAAATATCCAGATGCAAATTGGCTAATTTTTCCTCGATCACTTCCGGTCTGCCGAGCAAAACCGGATGCGCCAGTTGTTCATCCAGAATAATTTCGCAAGCTTTTAAAATGGAATCGTGCTCGCCTTCGGGATAAACAATGCGTTTGGGTGCTTTTTTCGCTTTGTTGATAAACTTGCGCATCACGTGGCGGGACATGCCCAACCGGTCTTCCAGCTTTTCTTTATATTCATCGAGATCGATGTTTACGCGAGCAACGCCGGTTTCCATTGCCGCTTTTGCAACTGCGGATGCTTCCCACAGCAGCACACGTGGGTCGAACGGTTTGGGAATAATATATTCCGGCCCAAATTCGATGTGTTCCGAACGATAGGCTTTGATCACAGAAAACGGCACCGGTTCTTTCGCCAGTGCTGCCAGTGCTTTGGCTGCGGCAACTTTCATTTCTTCGTTGATGGAAGTTGCCCGGACGTCCAGCGCACCGCGGAAAATAAAGGGAAATCCCAATACGTTGTTCACCTGATTGGGATAGTCGCTGCGACCGGTCGCCATGATGACGTCGCTGCGGGCGGCTTTTGCTTCTTCGTAAGTGATTTCCGGGTCCGGGTTTGCCATTGCAAAAATAATCGGGCGATCTGCCATTGAGCGCACCATTTCGCGGGTCAGCACATTGGCAATCGAAACGCCAGCGAACACATCCGCACCTTTCATCGCGTCTTCCAGCGTGCGCATGTCGGTTTCTTTCGCGAAAATTTCTTTATAGGGATTCATGCCTGCTGTGCGCCCTTTGTAGATAACGCCTTTGCTATCCACCATCGTCACATTTTCCAGCGTTGCGCCCAGCGTAACGTAAAATTTGGCGCAGGCAATGCCCGCCGCACCGGCGCCCATGAAAACAATTTTGACATCTTCGATGCGTTTATTGACGATTTCCAGCGCGTTCAGCAAACCGGCGCCGGAAATGATCGCGGTACCGTGCTGGTCATCGTGAAACACCGGGATATTCATTTGCTTTTTCAACTCTTCTTCGATGTAAAAGCATTCCGGCGCTTTGATATCTTCGAGATTGATACCCCCGAAAGTAGGTTCCAGCAGTTTTACCGTGCGGATAATTTCGTCCGAATTGTGAGTGTCTAATTCCAGGTCAAACACGTCGATATCGGCAAATCGTTTGAACAGCACGCCCTTGCCTTCCATCACCGGTTTACCGGCGCCCGCCCCGATATCGCCAAGCCCCAGCACCGCAGTTCCGTTGCTAATCACCGCCACCAAATTCCCTTTGGCAGTATAATTGAAAATTTCATCCGGATTTTTTTCAATTTCCCGGCAGGGTTCTGCAACGCCGGGCGTATATGCCAGCGACAAATCGCGCTGGGTAACACAGGGTTTGGTGGTGTTTACCTCAATTTTCCCGTGTCTGCCCCTTCGGTGATATTCGAGGGCTTCGTCTCTGTAGTTCATAATTACTCCTTATAAGCATCTGGCTCGTATGGTTTTGGTTTTAGAATGATGTTGATGAATCGTCCTGACCCAAATCTGTCAACTCATCCAGTTTATATTTATTTTCTTTATATGCATCGATAATGTCGTGGGCAAATCCCGGAACGAGTTTGTAAATGGGGATTTTAGCTTTCTGGAAAACGCGCAGCGCGTTGGGATCGCACCAGCCGGTCAGCAACACATCGATGCCCAGATTGATCAGCAATTGCGCCGTCAAAATGCCGTTATCGTTCATCGATGTTGCGTTCGGGTTGTGCACAATTTTGGATGTTGTTTGAGCAGACCCGTTTAATTCGAAAATGATATAATATGCAGCGCGCTCAAATTGAAGTTCGACAGGTGAAGACAGATGATTTTCTGAAACGGAAATGGCAACCTTCATTCGCATGCCTTTTGTTTTTGCAATACCTGAATGAAACCAATACAGTGCCAGAAAATCCAACAGCGGTAACGCTATATTTTTATGGAGTTACAGAAAATGGAGGGATTGCGGGGCTTGCAATGTTGCACGATTTTGGGTGGAATCGTTGCATTTTTGCAATGGTGTTTTGCAATGATTTTTCGGAAAGCAATAAAAAAAGGTTGTCAGCAGTAGAGGCAATTCATGAATTGCCTCTACTGCTTATCACGACAATCCGTATTTTTTCATTTTTCGCCAAAGCGTGCTTTTGTCCATTCCCAACGCTTCCGCCGCTTTCCCGCGATGCCCGTGAAATTGATTGAGCGTATTTTCGATATGGGTTTTTTCGGCGCGCTGCACCGGATCGTCCCCGGCTACCGGTTCGACCAGCAAATCCGATTTCAACTGTTTATCCCATAATCGTTCCGGCAGGCATTCGGGGTGGATAACTGCGTCGTGGCAGAGCACAAAGGCGTGTTCCAGCGCGTTTTCCAGCGAGCGGATGTTGCCCGGCCAATCGTAATTCTGGATCATCCGGAACGCCGCCGGCGCAATTTCCCGGATCGATTTATTAAATTTTCGCCGAAATTTTTCCATAAAATGCTCAACCAGCAGCGGAATATCTTCCATTCGATCCCGCAACGGCGGCAAATGGATGTTGATTACATTCAGGCGGTAATACAAATCCTCCCGGAATCGCCCGGATGCCACTTCGTCTTCCATATTTTTGTTGGTTGCGGCGATGATGCGAACGTCAACTTTGATCGATTTGGTACCGCCGACCCGCTCAAACTGTCGCGTTTCCAGCACTCGCAACAGCTTCACCTGCACCGCCGGCGAAATATCACCGATTTCATCCAGAAATAATGTGCCGTTGTGAGCGAGCTCGAACCTGCCCGGTTTACTGCGAATGGCACCGGTAAATGCACCTTTTTCGTGCCCGAACAGCTCGCTTTCCATCAACGTTTCCACAAATGCGCTGCAGTTGAGCACCATAAACGGTCCGGGTTTGCGCTCGCTGTTCAAATGGATTGCCCGGGCAACCAGTTCTTTTCCTGTTCCGCTTTCACCGGTGATCAAAACGGTGCTGTCCGTATGGCAAACGTTGTCGATCAGCTCATAAATTTTTTGCATCGATTTGCTGCGCCCGATAATTTTTTCGAAACGGTAGCGCTCTTCCAGATGGGTTGTCAGATTTTTGATTTCGGTGATATTTTGGAAGGTTTCCACTCCGCCGATGTGCACGCCGTTGGCGTCAAACATTGGTGCGGAATTGACGCGAACGGGAACGCGCCGGCCATCTTTGCGGATAATTTGCAGTTCGTGATTGTCTGTCGATTGGCGATCCCGCATGGTGCATTCCATGTGGCAACCGTTCCGGCATACCTTCGATTGAAAAATTTCCCAACAGCGTTTGCCAACCGCTTCTTTTGCGGAATATCCCGTAACACGTTCCGCCGAAACGTTGAATGAGGTGATAATCCAGTTTTTATCAATCGTAAAAGTGCCTTCCAGCCGGCTGTTGAAAATGGCTTGCAGCCGGTTCCGCTCGTTCAATATTTCCAGCGATTTTTCGCGCAGCGATTGGGTCAGATAAGCCATTTCCTGAGTGTTCCGGAAAACGAAAACGATGCCGACAATCGGTTTTCCCGGCGGTTTCAGCGGCGTGATGGAGGCTAAAACGTTGAATTTTTGCCCGTCTGCATTTACGAGGTTAACAGAAAGATTGGAAAACGATTGCCCTTTTGTGAGCGCATCTTCGGTGAAACTGTTTTCGGAGGGCGTATCTTTGAACAGAAATTGATAATCGCGGAATATAATTTCCTTCTCGGCAAAACCGGTAATCCGTTGGGCTGCCTCGTTGAAAGCGATGATTTTTTTATCCCGGTCGATAACGATGATGCCGTCCGGCGCAACAACTTCTTCCGGGGGAATTTCTGTTTTTTTCATGGTTCCACACTTAATATTCAAATGAATATAAAGAGCTGCCCGCAATTTTCAAAAGGGTTCTGAACTGCCCGTAGTGATGCACTGTTGCAATCAGACAGGCGGTGCTTTTCTGTTGAGCGCTGCGAAAAATCGCGCTTCCCCGAAAATAATCTTGACAATGCGGATGCAAATTTGTAAAATAGCTCAAACGATTGCGCAAAACTTGGCACAAAATAAAAGTAAGCAAATGTCAATTACCATTCACGATATTGCCGCAAAAGCCGGTGTTTCCCTGTCAACCGTTTCGCGGGTGCTGAACGGAAAAGCCAAAAAATATCGCATCAGTCCGAAAACCGAAGAAACCATTTTGCATTTTGCGGAGGAGCTGAATTACCGTCCCAACAAAATGGCGCAGGGGCTGCGCCTCAAAAAATCGCATACAATCGGTTTGGTCGTGCCGGATATCTCCAACCCGTTTTTTGCATACGTCACCCGGGTGATCCAAACCAAAGCCTACGAAATGGGCTACAGCCTGATCGTCTGCAACACCAACGAAGATCTTTCCACGGAAATCGAGCAAATTGAACTGATGAAAAGCAAAGTGATTGACGGATTTATCGTGATGCCGGTGGGTACGGATTACCGCCATCTGGAAACGTTGATCCGCAAAAAACATCCGCTGGTGCTGCTGGATCGCTGTTTTGATGCGCTGCAAACCAGCTCGGTTGTGGTGGATAATTACGAAGGCGCGTATCTGGCGACTGCATATTTGATTGAGTGCGGGCATAAAAAAATTGGCATAATTCAAGGTTTACCAGATACTTACACGAACACAGAGCGCATGCGCGGATATCTTGATGCGCTGCGGGAAAACAATATCGAAGTGAAATCGCAATATATTGTTGGCAAAGATTACCGCCGCGAATCCGGTTATATCGAAACCAAGCTGCTGCTGAATCTGGAGGAGCGCCCGACGGCGATTTTCACCACCAGCGACCTGATTACATTGGGCGCGTTGCAGGCGATTGTCGAGGACAATTACAAGATTCCGGATGATATTTCCATCGTTTCGTTCGACGATACCGATTTTGCGCCATTCCTTTTTTCCCCGTTGACCGCCGTTCGCCAGCCCAAAGAGTTGATGGGCGAGATTGCCGTAAAAATGCTCATCGATGCCATGAACGGCGAAAATGCAACCGAAAAACAACGCATTATTCTTAAATCCCAGTTGGTTAAGCGGGCGTCTGTTAAAAACTTTAACCCGGTCCCGGTTTCAGCAAATTCATTTTCGGGAAACAGCAACCACTAACCTGTGCATGGCTTAGCCGCGATAATTGCTGAGCATTTTTCCTTTTAAAAAATCAAGTTGTTTAAATTTGTTAAGGATGCTAAACCTTGAATTATTTGCTGTTTGCGCAAACGTTTGTTCTAATTTGATCGCATGACTCATGGTTACAAAACGCGACAAAACAATTGAATACATCCATTTTGGTGACTGTCTGATGAGAAAAAATATTTATAGTGCATCTGTTCTTTTGGCAATAGTGTTGCTGTTGGCGGGCACCGCTGTGCTGCTCGCAGGAACCGGCGGCAAAATTGCCGGAACCATAACCGATGCCCAAACCGGTGATCCGTTGGTGGGCGTTAATATTATTGTGGAAGAACTGCAAACCGGCGCATCGTCCGATGCAGATGGCTACTTTTTTATCCTGGGATTGCATCCGGGCAGATACACGGTTTCATTTTCATACGTCGGATACAAAACACTCACCAAAACCGGTATTTTGGTGGTTACGGATCGCACAATTGTGGTGAATGCGACGCTGGAATCCTCAATTATTGAGGGTGCGGAAGTGACCGTCACCGGGCAGCGCGATATCGTTGAGAAAGATTTGACCGCCAGCGAACAGGTGGTTGGCGATGAGGAAATCCGCAAATCGTGGATTCGCACGTTGCCGGAATTGCTGGAAACGCAGGTCGGCGTTTTTCAGGGCACTTTTCGCGGATCGTCCAATTTGCAGGCGGTTTATTTGCTCGATAACCTCAGTGTAAACAGCGGCTTAGTGTCTGATAATTATACCAGTTTCAACCTTTCGGCGATACAGGAGCTTTCCGTGCAAACCGGCGGATATAACGCCGAATACGGTGAAGCACGTTCTGCAATTATTAACGTGGTTGAAAAAGAATCGATCACCGGCATTCACGGCAGTTTTCTCGGTCGGATGAAACCGGCGGGCACCTATCATTTCGGACCGTATTTATACAGCCGGGACAATTACGATTTTACCAATTACGATCTCGATTACTGGACGGATCAATCCAACGACCCGCTGAGCCGCTTTTTTCAGCAGGATCCCGCAGAGCTGCTCAGCCAGTGGCAAAGCCAGATTACCCCGAACGACACGCTGGGCAATTACAACGAACGCGCCGAATACGAAACCGAGGCAACCGTTTACGGTGCGTTGAGCAATCGGGTGAATTTTCTGGTTTCCGGGCGATTCAAACGTGGCGTGGGCATTTATCCGCAAGCCATTCCCTTTAATCCCGAACATAATATTCAGGGATACGTTAATTTCAAAATAAACAACAGCTTAAAAATTCGTGTTGGCGGATTTACCGGCGGCTGGGAAAGCTCCGGCAATCTTTCTGTGAATTTCAATTCGCTGGAATCGGCGCAGGAATCTGCCTGGCTGATTCCCATGCAGGTGAGCCAGCCGTATTCCCGGCATAAATTTAACCCGATGGGCGCGATTTATCTGCAATGGCCGGAAGAACGGCGCTGGAATCAGGTGTATCTGAAGCTGTCGCATGTGTTGAACCAGAAAACATTTTACGAGATCACCGCGAGCTATTTGCAGGATAAAATGGATCGCTCCGACCGCTACGGCAGAATCCCGGATTCGCTCTATTCCCGCCGCGATGACGAATTTATGATGGTCGATCGATACATCAAACAGGGCTATTTTCATGCGTGGGATAAAACATCCAGCAGCGTTTTCCAGCTCAAAGGGGACTTTACCAGCCAGCTCGACAAACACAATCTGGTGAAAGCCGGGTTCGGCTTCAAACAGAACGATTTCAGTTACGAGCATTTTATGGGCGTTCACGAAGGCGGCGCGCGCTGGAATCTTGTGAATTTATTCGACGGAAAACCGTACGAAGGCAATGTTTATCTGCAGGATAAAATTGAATTTCCGGGGCTGATCCTCAACGCCGGATTGCGGATGGATTTTTTCCACCAAAACCGCAAGGCTTCGGCAAATATGTTCGATCCGCTGGCGTTCCAGCCCGGTACGCCCGGGCACGATCCGGAGGAGCCGCTCGGTTTTCCCGGCACGCCGGAAACGGTGGACACCGACCTGAAAATGGCGCTCGCACCGCGATTGGGCATTTCCCACCCGATCAGCCAGCATTCCGTGCTGCATTTTTCATACGGTCATTTTTACCAGCGTCCGTCGTGGACAAAAATGTTCGGCTTGCCCTACGTAAATTACACGGAAAGCGACAGCGCCGCACTCGATCCGTATGGCAACCAGTTCACTTATATGGAAGAATGGCACGGCTGGTACGGCAATCCCGGAATGGGTTACGAACGCACCGTGCAATACGAACTGGGTATCGATTACGACATTGCCAATCAATACAAATTTGACCTGACCGGCTATTACAAAGATGGCAACAACGAAGCCACGGTAATCACCGGCGTTTACGCGGCAACCTACAACACCACCAAAGCCCTGATGGTCAGTAACTCCGGTTATTCCGATGTTCGCGGTGTGGAAATGTCGTTGGGTTCGCATTTGCGCGGACCGTTCAATTTCGATGCAAGTTACGATATTTTTTGGTCTGCCAGCGGCGAAGTGGGTTTCAGCCGACTTTACGAACCGGGTTCGGATTTGATCGACGTGCCCAAAGGATTGCGCAGCGGCGAGAGCATCTGGAATAATTTCCACAAAATTAAACTGACCGGAAATATGTATCTGCCGAAAGGCGGCGGCCCGAAATTGTTCGGCGCAAATCCGTTTGGCGATCTGAATGTGAACGCTTATTTCTGGTGGCGCAGCGGTGATCCGTACACCTATCATTCGCCAGGCGATATTTCTACAAAAACGAACAACCGCCGCTGGTTCAGCTATTACCAGCTCAATTTGAAAATCTCAAAAGGGTTCCATTTGCTGAATGTGCGCAGCGAGTTGTCGGTGGACATTCGCAATGTGTTCAACCAGAAATTTTTGCGGCGGCTGTATGGCGACGATCTGATTCGCTGGCACGAAAACCCCAACATGCCGGACGAACAGCGGTTGCCGCGCAACAGCTATTCCAACGAGCCGGATGTGTGGAATTGGTACACCTACGAAGTGCCGCCGCGTGAGGCGTATTTGCAGTTCAAAATTGATTTTTAGGAGAATTTGCCATTGCGGAACGCATATATGCGTTCCCTACGAAAGCAATCAGAACGATGTAGGGTTTGCAGATATGCGAACCGGATTTTTTCTGCGTTGCTTTTTGGCAAACAACAAAATCTGACTTTGTCAGCACAATTTATCGAGGTCCATTTATGCGCGTTCTTCAACTGATGCCGAAATTCGGGCGTTTTTTCCTGCTGCTGCTGTGCGTTGGCGCTGCGGCGTTTGCGGGTGACAAAGGCAAAATCGCCGGAAACGTGACGGACAGCCAGACCGGTGAGCCGCTCGTCGGTGCGAATGTGGAAATCGAAGGATTGCAAACCGGCGCATCAACGGATGCTGACGGCGATTTTTTTATCATCAACATTCACCCGGGTACGTACACCGTCACCTGCTCGTATATTGGCTACAAAATTATCACTTACACTGATATTCTGGTGAAAGCCGGACGCACTACGCGAATGCAAATCAAACTGGCGCCGGCAGTTATCGAAGGGCAAACCGTAACCGTAACTGCGGACCGGCCGATCATCGAAAAAGATGTGACAGCCAGCGAACAGGTGATCGGCACCGAATTGCTGGAACGCTCGTGGGCGCGAACCGTCAGCGAAGCGCTGGAAACGCAAACCGGGATTTTTTCCACCGTGCCGGATGCGGCGTGGGAACGCGGCCGAAACCAGACGCTGATTCGCGGCAGTTCGAGTGTCCAGGCGCTGTATCAACTGGATAACCTCAGTGTAAACAGCGGGTTAATGTCCGACAATTATACCGGATTCAATACCTCGACCATTCAGGAAATTTCCGTTTTGACCGGCGGATACAACGCGGAATACGGCGATGCGCGTACGGCGATCATCAATGTCGTTTCCAAAGAATCGGCGGAAGGCGTGAAAGGCACGCTGCTTTCCCGGTTTCGTCCGGCGGGCAAATATCACTTCGGACCGAATTTTTACAGCACATCCAATTACGATTACCAACACTTTGATCTCGAATACTGGACGGCGGAATCGCAAAACAACAACAGCGAATTTTTTGGGGAAAATCCCGAAGAATTGCTCAGCCGCTGGCGTCAGCAGATCACCCCGAACGATACGCTCGGCAATTACGCCGATCGCCCGGAATACGAGCTGGAAGGCACGCTTTTTGGCGGTTTGAACGAGCAGCTCAGTTTTCTGGCTTCCGCGCGATACAAACATGGCGTCGGCATCTTCCCGCAGGCGATTCCCTACAATCCGGAATTCAATTTTCAGGGATACCTGAACTATAATATTTCCACATCCTTAAAGCTGCGCATCGGTGGGTTTTTCGGCGGTTGGGAAAGCTCCGATTATCGTTCTGCGAATATGAACACGCTGGAATCTGCGCAGCAGGCATTGTGGTCTGCGCCGATGCGCATCGACGAGCAGTACGCCCGCGCCAAATACAATCCGTATGGTGCAATTTATCGCCACTGGCCGGAGCAACGTCGCTGGACGCAGGTGTACGGGCGCTTCACCCACATTTTGAATGCGAACGCATTTTACGAATTTACGCTCAGTTACCTGCGCGACAAAATGGATCGCTCCGACCGCAACAACATGTTGCCGGATACGCTTTTCTCCACCCGCGATGATGAATTAATGATGATCGATCGCTTTTTGCAACAGGGTTACAACCAAACCTGGGACAAAAATTCCAGCAAAGTGTATGCGATGCAGGGCGATTATACCAATCAGATTACCAAAAATCACCTGATGAAAGCGGGTGTGGGATTCCGCTATTACGATTTCCATTTTGAGCATTTCAACGGGTTGTACGAAGGCGGCAGCCGGCGCAATTTTGTGAATATTTTTGACGGTACGCCCTACGAAGGGCATCTCTATCTGCAGGACAAAATCGAATATTCCGGGCTGGTGCTGAACCTTGGCGTCCGGGCGGATTTTTTTGACCAGAACCGCGATGCACCGAAAAACATGTTCGATCCGCTGGCTATCCAGCCAACCACACCGGGACATGATCCCGATCAGCCGCTCGGCATTCCCGGCAACCCGGAAAGGGAAGCAACCGATTTGCAGGTGGCAGTTGCCCCGCGATTGGGCGTTGCCCACCCGATCAGCCAAAACGCCGTGCTGCACTTTTCATACGGGCATTTTTACCAGCGTCCCTCATGGACAAAAATGTTCGGCATGCCCTTCGTGAATTTTACGGAAGATATGTCCACCGCGCTCGATCCGTACGCCAACCAGATCACTTATATGGAAGAATGGCAGGGCTGGTACGGCAATCCCAAATTGGGATTTGAGCGCACCATTCAGGCGGAGTTGGGCATTGATTACAATTTTTCACGCTGGTTTAAGCTGGATTTCACAGGTTATTACAAAGATAGCAATCGCGAAGCCGGCGTGATCACCGGAGTTTACGGCGCAATTTACGACAACACCAAACCGCTGATGCTGAGCAACTCCGGCTATTCCGATGTTCGCGGCATCGAAACGCGGCTGGATACCCACTTTCCGCAGCCGTTCAATGTTGGTGTCAGCCACGATATTTACTGGTCTTTCGCCGGCGAAACCGGTTTCAGCCGTCTGTTTGAAGAAGGCTCCACCCGGTTGGATGTCCCCAAAGGTTTGCGGGAAAACAAAGGCGACTGGAGCAGCTATCACCGCGTGAAAGCGTGGGGCAATTTATATCTGGAACCGGGTTCCGGCCCGGAATTTTTCGGGACGAAACCGCTCGGCGATCTGAATATTTTTGCCTATTTCTGGTGGCGCAGCGGGCATCCCTACACCTACCACCCGCCGGGCGATATTTCCACCCGTGCGAACAATCGCCGCTGGTTCAATTACTACCAGCTTAATTTGAAATTATCCAAAGGTTTTGATTGGTACGGCATCCGTGCAGAACTCAGCGCGGACATCCGCAACGTGTTCGACTGGCAATTTTACAGCCTGTTGTATGGCGATGATATGACGCGCTGGCAGGAAAATCCCGCTTTATCCGAAGAAGATCGCCTGCCGCGAAACTGGTTTTCCGGCGAACCGGATGTGTGGGGTTGGTACACCTACGAAGTGCCGCCGCGCCAGATTTACATGCAGTTGAAACTCGATTTTTGAGAATTGCCGCAGATGCACTGAGCGCACAGCGGTGAAAAAACACAATATGTCATTCCTGCTCCGAAGGAGCGCCTTTGGCGCGAAGGCAGGAATCTCTATTACCAAATGCTGCGCTGAAGTGAAAAAAAAGCAATCAAATGTTTTCCGGAATTAAAGGAGATCCGATGAAATTATCCGTTTTGCGCAACGCCTGTCTTCCCAAAAAGGGCACTGTTTTGCGATGGCTGTTGCCTGCGCTGCTGCTGTTGCTGCCGATATCCCAAAGCCACGCCCAGGTGGTGTGGGGCAAACAAACCCTGAAACGCGGCAAATTGTGGGCGACGCTCTGGAATTCGTTCCAGTACGGCGATCCGGTGGAAACTTCCAACGCGTTTCACACGCTGGATTATCCGGGCTATTCCAAAGGCCCGAACATCGACGACGCGCTAAACTACGCAGAGGCAGCCGGTTACGCCATTTACGGCGAGCGCAATAACATTGCCTATTCGTACACGCTGAACTCGCGGTTTTTCCCCTCCGGCGAACACGTTTTTCCGCTGGAAGAGGCGATTCTCACCAGGAATTACAATCTCGAAAATCTCTCCACTGCCGGCGAGGAAATCGTTACCGGCGGTCATCACGTTAACGGGCTGGAACTGGATCTCTCCCGGCGCAGCATGGTGTGGAGCTATCCGGAATACGACGATTTTATCATTCACGAAGTGACCATCACCAATTTTGATATCACTATTGTGGAAAATCTCTATTTCGGGATGCGCTACGGCGTGCGCCTCACCCAGCGATCCGGCACTCGCGGCGACGAGAAATTCGGCTGGAACGATGAAAATCACCTGTTCTATTTTTACGATCACCGCAGTTTCCGGTTTGAGGATGAGGAGCCGGTGCAGTGGAGCAACGGCGTTGGTCCGGAACGCGGCGATATCGGCGATGCCCGCGACATCTGGGAAGCCGGTTCCCGCCAGCACGAGCTGGATGCTGCCGGTCACTTCACCGTGATTGTGCTGGATTCCGCCAATGGAAACGTGTATCAAAACATTCTCGAACACGTTGGGCAAGGCGTTACCGAAGGCGCGCCGCGCGAAGATGTGATGTTCATTCAGGGCGTGGATCAACCGGCCAGATTTCTGGAAGTGCTCACCCACCAGCAGCCCAAAATGTCCTGGGACGATGCCCGCGATGCCGGTGGCGAAGGCGGCAACAAATACGAACGACGACCGGAATTTCTGGTTTCTGTGGGACCGCTTACGCTGTCGCCATTCGAAACCAAACGCATTGTTTTTGCAGAAGTTATGGGCGAAATGAGCCGCGAAAAAATTGTTGAAGGTGGTGTGGAGAATATCGACCTGATGGCAGTGGCTTCGCTCGATTCGATGCTGAAAAATGTGGCTGCGGCAAAACGGCTGTTCGCCAACAATTACATGCCGGAATACCATCCGCCGATGACGCCGACCAACGGCGAAAACAGCCTGCGCCTGACCACCGACGCCGGAAAAATCACCGTCGAGTGGCCGCCGGTTCCGGACACTTACGTCGATCCGTCCACCCGCCAAAATGATTTCGCCGGATACCGGATTTACCGCTCAACCTATTTCACCATCGGACCGTGGACGCTGGTGGCGGATATCCCCAAAGCTGATGCAGAAATTGTCAACGGCATGGTGCAATATGTGGACGACGATCTGCCGAACGGCGTCGGCAATTATTACTGCGTTACCACTTACGATACGGACGGTCACGAAAGCGGCAAAGTGAACAACAACCGCTTCCCGGTATATCCGCTGCGGGCGCCAAACGAGCAGTTCCCGAAAGAAGTGTATGTGGTGCCGAATCCCTTCCGCCAAAACAGCGGATTGTTGGGGCAGGGCGAGGGCAATCGCATCGAATTTATCGGGATTCCGGGGCGCTGCGTCATCAAAATTTATACGCTGACCGGCGATCTGGTGCAGGAATTTTCCCACGACGACGGCAGCGGTTCTGCCGCATGGGGCAGCATTCTCAAACTGGATTACCAACTCAATAAATGGGCGCTGGGCATCGCGCCGGGGGTTTACATTTTTATGGTGGAATCCCGCGTGCCCGGGCATGAAAGCGAAAAGCATATCGGCAAGTTTGCCATTATTAAATGATTGGTTGCCGCAAAGTCGCTAAGAACGCAAAGGTTTTTTTATGAACCACAATATTCACTGTCATGCTGAGGGCGTTTTTTGCCCGAAGAATATCGCTGTTGCGAAACCAGAATTCTTCGCCTGCGGCTCAGAATGACCGGGAAAATGCGGATTCGCATTCAAAGTATATTGTTCTTTGCGGACGTTGCGACTTCGCGGCATAAAAAATGATAACAGAAGATGGCTGCAGTATTCAGCAAATAATCCGGAGTAACATCCATGAAACATATCGCTTTAAAACATTGTTTTTTCACGCTGTTGATGCTCCCGTTTCTGGCGGGATTTGCCGGTGCGCAATCCGGGATTGAGCCGAATAATATCGAACGGGTCGGGCAGTCGGGCTGGCAATTTCTGAAAATCAACGGCGATCCCGTACCGGCGGCGATGGGCGGCGCAACAACCGCCATTTCCCCGAAAAACGCCAACGCCGTGTTCGGCAATCCGGCATCGCTGACCGGTGTGCGGCGGCTGGATGTGCAGTTCAACAACGTCAACTGGATTGCGGATATCAGCCACCAATCCGTTGCGCTGGCGTGGAATGCGGGCAACACCGGCGTTTTTGCCATCAGTTTGGTCAGTCTGGATTACGGCGATATTCCCGAAACCGTCAACGCCGCCATTCCCGGCGACGACAGCCGCACGCAGGCGATGGTTACCGGCAACTTTTTTACGGCGCGGGATATTGCCGCGGGCGTTTCGTATTCCCGGCAAATTACCGACCGGCTGTCGCTGGGCGGGAACGTGCGCTGGATTCAGCAAAAAATTGCCGAGCTGAGCATGTCCAACTGGTCGATCGATTTCGGGACGATGTATTACACCGGATTTCGCACGCTGCGGCTGGCAATTACCGCCCGGAATTTCGGGCCGGATTCGCACATCATCGGGTGGAGCGAGGAATATCAGCGGGAGCCGGTGGATGTGCGCATGCCCATCGATTTTCGCGCCGGCGTCGCGATGGATTTTTTCGAAAATACCGAAGATCCGCACCTGCTGACCGTGGTTTTCGAGGGCGATCATCCCAACGACGGGCCGGAAAAATATCACTTCGGGATGGATTACACCTTTCAGGAAATATTTTCGCTGCGCGGCGGATATCGCTTCAATTATGACGAGCAGGGTTTTTCCATCGGCGCAGGATTTTTGTATAACCAGAGCGGATTTAGCGGCGCAGTGAACTATGCATACCTGAATTTCGGGGCGCTGGAAAATGCGCATTTTCTTTCATTGGGTTTTTCGTTATAGACAAAAACGAGGATTTGAGAAGTGGTGGTGACATATGCGGAATAAAGTGGTCGTGGTGGGCAGTTACAATATCGATCAAACCATTCGGGTGCGAAAAATTCCTTCGCCGGGCGAAACGATTATCGGCAGCGGTTTCAGCAGCGGTTCCGGCGGAAAGGGCGCCAATCAGGCGGTTGCGGCGGCGCGTGCCGGTGCTGCAGTCACATTTGTCGCGAAAGTGGGCACCGATCCGTTGACATTGCAGGCGTTAGCCGATTTGCAACATGAAGGTATCGACACAAGTTTTATCATTCGCGATGAGAAATCGGCAACCGGACGGGCATGGATTGTGGTGGATGACAGCGGCGAAAACAGTATCGTTGTCGCGCCCGGCGCGAACGCGCAGCTTTCCCCGGCGGATGTGGCGCTCGCCGCAGATGCCATCGCCGCGGCAAATGTGCTGTTGCTGCAACTGGAAACACCCATCGAAACGGTGATGGCTGCAGCAAAAATTGCCGCCGCAGCCGGAACGACAGTCATTCTCAATCCGGCGCCGGCACAGCCGCTCAGCCCGGAATTTCTGAAACTGGTGGACATTATCACCCCAAATATTGTTGAGGCGAAAATGCTGACCGGTATTTCCTGCAGAGATGACCAATCGCTGACCACCGCCGCGCTAAGCCTGCAGCACAAAGGCGTAAAAGATGTGTTGATCACGCTCGGCAAAAAAGGGGTTTTTGTGCACGGTCGCGATGGCATGTTCTGCGTGCCCGCATATCAGGTGAACGCCGTGGATACTACCGGCGCCGGCGATGTGTTCAACGGCTGCCTCGCCGCTTTTTTGAATGCCGACCGCAGCATGCGCGAAGTGCTGGATATCGCGGCTGCGGCTGCGGCAATTTCCGTAACCAAAAACGGTGCACAGGCTGCCGCACCGCATTTTTCTGAAATTGAAAGTTTTTGTGAAAATTATTCGATCGCCCGTTAGGGCTCTGTCTTCTATTGCGATGGTTGATCAGCCATCTCTAATATTTATCACACAATTAACCGGAGGCGTTCTATGCAACTACGTAACAGATTTTTGCAAGCCTTGTTGGTCATGTTCTGCATGATGGGTGCTGTTTCTGCACAATCGGCTTTGAATATCACCAAACAAGGCAACTGGGGAAAAGGAGAGGGAGAAATTAAAGCCGTGTTTGCCGCAGGACCGGTAACTTATTACGGCGTTGGAAACAAGGTGCAGATCACCGCGTTTTCCGATCCGGCTAACCCGTTGAAACTGGCCAGCGTGGATGTTCCCGAACTGGTTGAGGATCTCGTTCGGACATCCATTTCCAGCAACCAATATCTGGTTGTGGCGAATGGCGAAAATTTATCCATCATAAATGTGCAAAACCCGACCTCGCCGAGTTTGGTTGGTAATGCTGCATTATCCAGCACTGCGGAAGGCGTGGCAACCAGCGGCAATTATGCCTACGTTGCTGCCGGCGGCGCAGGATTGCAAATTTATGATATCTCCAATCCCGCCAACCCGACCTGGGTTTCGGCAATTGATACGCTGTCCTGGGGCGAAGGCGTGGTGATTTCCCAGCCGTATTGTTATATGGCTCATGGCGGCAGAACCAGCATTATCGATATTTCCAATCCGGCGGCACCGGTGCTGGTCAGCCAGATCCCCTCATTCTCCGGCGGCTGGAATCAGGATGTCAACGTCCGCTCCGGCTATGCCTACATTTGCGAATACGATTTCGGGATTCAGGTAGTGAACGTTACCAATCCGGCCAGCCCGTCGCAGGCAAACTGGGTGGATACGGGCAATCGTACCGCGTTTATGGTTTTCGACGGTAATTACGGCTACGTCGCCAACGGCGATTCCGGGTTGCGGGTGCTGGATGTGTCCATCCCGTCTTCACCGGTTGAAGTTGGCATTTTGCCGACCAGCGACCGCGTGCGGAAAATCTGGTTTGGCGCCATCACCATCGGCGGAACGCCGACCGGTCACATTTATTGCGCGGCACAATCCGCGATGATAGCGGTAAACGTTTCGAATCCCGTGAGCATGACGGTTTCCGGACAGTTGACGGTTCAGCCGGCAGCCGACGGCACCGCATTCAGTACTTTTGTTGACGGGGATAAAGCATACGTTGCGTATGGCTCTGCGGGGTTGCGGATTTTGGATGTGTCCAATCCGGCGAATATCAGCGAACTTGGGCAATTCGACACACCCGGCGATGCCCGCGAAGTGGTTGTAAAAGATGACGTTGCGTTTATCGCCGATCGCGATGAAGGCGTGCGTGTGGTGGATGTATCCAATCCTGCTGCGCCGACAGAAATCACCAGCATCGCAACGCCGCGCGCCCGTGGCATCGCCATCAGCGGCAATTATGTGTATGTCGCTGCCAGCGATTCCGGCTTGGCGGTGATCGATGCAACCAACGCGTCCAGCCCGGTTTGGGTGGCGTCGTCATCCGCTTTTTACGGCGAAGGCGTTGCTGCTTTTGGCAATATTGCCGCCATCACCCGTTGGGATAATGTGCTGTTTTTCGACGTGACAAATCCCGCCGCCCCGGCTGCGAAAGGCGAAAGCGGTGGTCTGGCAAACGGAACCGCCGGACTTGCAGTAAACGGCAATTATTCCTATGTGCATGATTTTGATACACTTAGAATCTACGATTTATCCAATCTCGATGCACCGGTGGAAGTTGGCAAATCCTTTTCCGGTGGCAGTTGGGATGGCACCGCGTCCATCGACGGTAATTTTGCGTATCTGAATTGCGAAGAATACGGCTTGCGGGTGTTCGATATTTCGAATCCGGCAAATCCGACCGAAGTCGCCTATTTTGACGATGCGCCGATCGCCCGTGGCGTAACCGCGAAAAACGGTCTGGCATACGTCGCGGAACGTGCCGACGGTTTGACGATTTATCGTAACGAACTGGTTGTGGGCATCGCCGATGACGACCGCCAGATTGCCGAAAATTTCACACTCGAACAAAACTACCCGAACCCGTTCAACCCCGGCACGCGGATCAATTTCCAATTGGTCAAAAATACCAAAATTACGCTGGATGTGTTGAACACGCTCGGTCAAAAAGTTGCCACATTGGTTGAAGGCGTCCACTCCGCCGGTGATTATTCGGTGGATTTCAACGCCCAAAACCTGAGCAGCGGCGTATATTTTTATCGCCTGACTGCCGGCAACGTTTCCCAAACACGGAAAATGTTGTTACTGAAATAAGCTCCCCGACACTGGCAATATCCGGTCAAATTATTGGCCGGATCTGCCGGTGCAATAATGCAACCGGAATGTCCGGCGACCCTGAAAATTACGATTACGCATCCGCCGCGCCGGACGTTGCCGGTTTGATTTTTGTGATCATTTTTGAAATATTGCCGGTTGAGCAGGAGTCTCCTGCCTTCGCAGGAGTGACAAAAAATGTCATTCCCGCGAAGGCGGGAATCTCCCTGTAAAACTCACCGGATTCGATTCCGGTGGCTCAACCTTTTTTACACAAAAACAACACGTTGGAAAGATCATCGATTTGCATTTCTCACTACCCAAATTTGCGAAATTAATCCGGATGCCGTTGCTGACCGGCGCGATCGCCATATTTTTATGGCAAATTGCCGCAGCGCAGGAAATCGACAATTTCACCAAACTGGGGAATTTCGGGCGATTTGTTGCGCAAACGCCGGTGCAAACGCCCGCGCCGGATCTCAATTATTTGCTGTTCACCCCGGAAAATACCGAAGCGCAAATCGATGGCAAATTCCCGCTGATTGTTTCGCTGAGCGGCATCGGCGAACGCGGAAACGATCTCGAAATTCTCAAAAATGACGGGTTGCCCGCAAAACTGGACGGTTGGAACAGCTTCCCGATCATGGTAATTGCACCGCAATGCCCGCTGTCGACCGAGTGGTATTGGGATCGCACCGACACACTTATTCGCCGGATGATCGAAAACGTCATCGCTGAACATCCGGTTGACCCGGATCGCGTCTATCTCACCGGATACAGCATGGGCGGCATCGGCAGTTGGGATATGGCAGCACGCCATCCCGACCTTTTTGCCGGAGTAATTCCCATTGCCGCCCGGCGGGAGCCCGGCACCAGTTTTTGCAACATGCGGGATATTCCCGCATGGGCGTTCCACGGCGCAAACGATCCGGTGGTGCCGCTCACGGCCGGACGCGGCGCAATCAACGTGTTTCGTGCCTGCGGCGGGAACGCGCGGTTTACGGTTTATCCGGGTGTCGGGCATAATTCCTGGACGCAAACTTATGCAAATACAGATATTTACGAATGGCTGCTGAAACAAAATCGCCGCAAGGTGAATGCGGTTTTCGCTGCCGGAAATCTGGCGTTTTTCGGAATGGGAAACTCGCTGGTTGTCCAGCAATTTGATGATGCAGTGCAACTGCCGCAAACCATCGCCGAGTTGCAATTGCCGGAAGCGATTACGGATTTGCAATCCGTTGCCGGAAGCGATGTGCTCGCCGCCATCGGCGAAACTGCGTTGTTGCTGATCGACATCGCCAATCCGCAGCAACCCGCAGTAATTTCTGCGACCAGCCTGAGCGGCGCAAAGCAGATCGCGCTGCGCGGGCAAACCGCATTTCTCGCCGGTGAGAACGGACTGACCATTTTCGATATCAGCGATCCGGCGCAGCCGCAGCAACTCGCCGCCGTTGACACGCTCGGCACCTGTTTCGATGTGTTCGCGGATAGCCAGTTGGTTTGGCTCGCCGCCGGTGCAAAAAGCCATATTATCGATGCCAGCGATCCGGCAGCGCCGCAATACATCGGGGCAATCAGCGGGTTCGGCAGCAGCAATCGCGCCATCACCGTCGAAAACGGGTTCGCTTTTCTCGCCGATGAATTTACCGGCTTGCAGATTATCGACGTGCAGAATCCGGCGAATCCGGTGGGCGTTTCCGCTGTGCTCAGCGGCAACAAAATTTCGGAAATCCGCATCCGCGACAACCTCGGTTTTGTCGCCGCGGGCGATTCCGGGCTGAAAATAATCGAATTAAGCGATCCGGCACATCCGGCGGAAATCGCCGGTTGGCAATCTCCCGGTCGCTCAATCGGGTTATCTTTCGGGGAAATTTCCGCAAACGGGCAGCCCGCCGCGCATGTGTTTGTGGCGGATTTCAGCGCGGGCGTTCGGGCGGTGAACATCGCCGATCCGGCGAATCCGGCGGAAACCGCGTTTATTCAGGTTGCGCCGTCATCGGGCGGGAGCGTTTCGTTCGGGAAGGCGTATCGCTCGCAGGTGGAAAATGGCGTCGCGTATGTCGCGTATGGCTGGGAAGGGCTGAAAATTGTGGATGTCAGCCAGCCGCAGCAGCCATCGCTGATCGGCAAAAAAGATTCGCCCGGCGATGCCCGCGATGTGCGCGTACTCGGCGATATTGCTTATCTCGCGGACTGGGACGCGGGCGTTCGCGTGCTCGATATTTCCAATCCGCAGCAGCCGCAGGAAATCCGTTTTGTGAATACCGGACGCGCACGGCAACTGGCTGTAAAAAATGAATTTATCTACGTTGCTGCCAGCGACAGCGGACTGGTGCTGCTCGATATTTCCGATCCGCAGCAGCCCGAAAAATCTGCTGTTTTTTCGGCATATTTTGCCCGTTCGGTGGCGATTGACGGGAACATCGCTGCATTGGCGGATGACCATCGCGTGGTGTTTTTTGACGTATCCGATCCGGCTAATCCGCTGGAAACCGGCGCCACACCCGCGCTCGTTTCCGGTTGCGACGGGCTGGCGCTGAGCGGTACTGCCGCGTTCGTTCCCGATGGCGACACGCTGCGGATTTTCGATATCAGCAATCCGGCTGCGCCGCAGCAAATCAGCACAACTGCGCTCGGCGCAATCGCGTTTGACGCAACGGTTGCGCAACATTTTGTGTTCATCGCCGCCGGAAATGCCGGTTTGCGGGCGTTTGATGTGAGCAACCCGCATTCACCGACGGTGGCGGGTGTTTACAACGGCACACCTTTCGCTCGCGGCGTTGCCGTCGCGGAAAACCGGGTGTTCGTCGCGGAGGAGGCAGACGGACTCTCGATTTACCGTTTCGATGCGCTCACTGCGTTGCCGGACATCGCGCCGGTGCTGCCGGAAGTGGCTTCGCTGGCGCAGAATTACCCGAATCCCTTCAATCCGCGCACGGCGATCAGCTATCAGTTGCCAAATTTCAACGCTGTGAAATTGAGTATTTACAATACGTTGGGACAGGGAATCAAAACGCTGGTCGATGAAAAACAGGCGGCGGGCAGCTACACGGTTTCGTGGGACGGCACCAACGCATCCGGCACAGCCGTTGCCAGCGGCGTGTATATGTATCGCCTCCGCGCGGGCGATGCCGTGTCGGTCAAAAAAATGTTGCTGCTGCGATGAACAATTCCGGACGAAAAAAACAGTCCCGCGCTGCCGATGCCGAGCAGTTGAAATTGCTGCTGCCGGTGCTCATTCCGGTGCTCATTTTGTCGATTGTGCCGCTGTTGCGGGGCATTTATCTCGGTTTCACGGATTACCAACTCGGCAGCGAAATCCAGTTCAACGGCATCGACAATTACCTTTACATGCTGAAAGACCAGTATTTCTGGCGTTCGTTCAAGGTGGGATTTATCTGGACGATCACCGTGACGGGTGCGCAACTGGTGCTCGGTTTGCTGCTGGCGCTGCTGCTGAACACCCGGGTGCGCTTTTCCGGCGTGTACAGCCTGCTCATCCTCATTCCGTGGGCAATGCCGCCGGTGATTCGCGGGGTGGTCTGGAAACAAATGTTCGATCCCGATACCGGCGCGGTCAACGTGCTGCTGACCGGATTGGGCATCATTCACACGCCGATCAACTGGCTGACCAGCTACGAATTTGCCATTCCCGCGGTGATTGTCGCGGGCATCTGGGGCGAGTTGCCGAAAACCGCAGTGTTCCTGTTTGCCGGGCTGCAAACCATCCCGAAAACGCTGTATGAATCCGCCGAACTGGATGGCGCGGGTTCGTGGATGCGCTTCCGGCACATCACGCTGCCGCTGCTCAAACCGGTGCTGGCGATCGTGCTGTCGCTCAATTTTATCTGGAATTTCAACTCGTTCGGTCTGGTTTGGGTGCTCACACAGGGCGGTCCCGGCGGGTTGACCCGGCTGCCGATGCTCGCCGCATACGAGGAGGCGTTTCGCTACGGATTTGTGGGCTACGCCGCAGCCATCGGCAATGTGATGGTGGTGTTCATCATCGTGGCGCTGTTCTTTTATTTGCGCATCCAGTTCCGGGAACAGGTGGATACCGGAGGCATAGCATGAGCAAAAAAAACAACCGTTTACGAACAGCCGTTGTGCACCTTTCGCTGCTCCTTTTTGTAATTTATCTGGTTTTCCCGATGATCTGGATCGTCGTGACATCGCTGAAAACCACCCCGGAAATTTACTCGGGCGTGTTTTCGCTCATTCCCAAAACGCCGACGCTGGAACATTTTCAAACGATCATCGCCGAGGGGCAGATTTTCCGGAGCATGCTCAACAGCCTGTTCGCCGGCGTGATTGCCACGGTTTTGGTGGTGATCATCGCGATGCCTGCGGCGTATGCGCTGGTTCGTTACCAGTCGCTGCTCAACCGTTTTTTTATGGGATGGATTTTGACGTCGCAGATTTTTCCGGCAATTTTGATCATCGTGCCGCTGTATCTGGTGATCCGTTTTTTCCACCTGACCGACACGCTGCTGGGTCTGGCGCTGGTTTATGTGGTTTGGAGCCTGCCCTTTATTTTGTGGATGCTCTTTGGCTACATGAAAAATATTCCGGTGGAACTGGAAGAAGCCGCCGCCATCGACGGCGCATCGCGGTTGCAAATTGTTTACCTGATTTTGATGCCGGTGCTGCTTCCGGCGATCGGCGCATCCGCGCTGTTCGCGTTCATTTCGGCGTGGAACGAATTTTTCTTTGCGCTGGTGCTGCTGAAAAGTCCGGAAACAATCACGCTGCCGGTGGAACTGGCACGGCTGACCGGCATCGAAGGGCAGGCGCGAACCGGACCGCTGGCGGCGGCGAGCATCATCGCCACAGTGCCGTCCATCGTCCTGTTTTCACTGATGCGCAAATGGTTTTCCGCCGGTTTGCTGGCGGGTTCGATCAAATAAATTATTCCGTGCTTTTCTAAAAAATCATACAAAACGGTTCGCGCATGTGCGAACCCTACACGACTGTTGAAATAATGAATTGTAAAACGCACAAAATACTGTTTCTGCTGAATTTGACAGCGATGATTTTGCTGCTGATTTTCAGCGGCTGCGAATCCGCGAACGAACAGGACGATGCCGGAAAACCGCTGCGATTCGTCAGTCTGGCGTGGCAGGAGCAATCGGTTGCGGCGCACAAAGATATCGTTGAGCAGTGGAACACCGCGCATCCCGAAACGCCGGTGGAATATGTGCAGGGCACCTGGGGATCGATCCACGATTACCTGATCACCGCGTTCGAAACCGGCGATGTGCCCGATGTGTTCCATTACGAATCGTCCGTGATCGTCGATTTTGCCATCCGCGGATTTCTGGCGGACCTCGCGCCGATGGTTCCCGATGAATTGCGCAGCGACGTGCTGGATGTCGCGTGGGCATCCGTCGAACGGCCGGGCGGGCAGATCACCGGCATCCCGTTTTTGATGGAATCGTTTATAATTCTCTACAACAAAAAAATGTTTGCTGACGCCGGCATCACACCGCCAACTGCGGAAAACCCGTGGACAATTGCCGATCTGCAACGCGCAGCCACCGCACTCACGCAGGATACGGACGGTGACGGGCAAACCGACCAGTACGGCGCGGCAATGGGATTGCGTAATGCCGCGAACATCATCATGAATCTGTCGATCAGTTTTGGCGGCTCGTTTTTCCGCAAAAATGCGGGCGAATACAGCGTTGCAGTCGGCGATGGCGAGCGCGAATTGCTCCGCCTGATTTATGGCATGCTCTATCGCGATCGCTCGATGGCGCCCTCGAGCATCGGCAAAACCGGCTCCGCGATGATCCCCGGATTGTTCCAGGGTAACTACGCCATGCTGATCGGCATCGGCGCGTGGGCGCGGCAGCAACTCGCGGAAAATGCGCCGGAATCGTTCGAATGGGGCGTTTTTCTGCTGCCCAAAGCCGAATCGCAGAAAACCGGGATCAACACGCAAACGCTGAGCATCCCGGAAAAATCCCGGCGAAAAACCGACGCAATGGCATTTATCGAATATTTTGTGAATGCGGAAAACATGGCCCGCAACGCGCTCTGCGACTGGATGCTGCCCACCCGCGAATCCTGTTTGGCGATGCCCGAATTTCGCAACGGCGGCAACGGCTGGGATGTGGTCAGCACTTCCGCTGAGCTGCTTTCCACCGGCCCGTGGCTGGGCGCGCCCGGATATGTGGAGTGGAAAACCCGCGTCGCCAATCCCATTTTGCAGGAATTTTTCGCCAACCGCATCGATCTCGACGAAGCGGCGGAGCGACTGGAAACCGAAAGCAACTGGGTGTTGGCGCGCTACCAAATGAGGGGGGATCGCTGGTGAAACCGATAAACGAACATGCCCGCGGCTGCCTCGTCGGGCTGGCGGTCGGCGATGCGCTGGGCAGTCCGGCGGAAGGCAAAACGCCCGAACAGATCCGCGAACGCTGGGGACGCATCACGGATTTTTTATCCGACGAGCAGGGCGGAACGGACGATACAGAATACGCGCTGTTCAGCGCCAAGTTGTTGTTTTCATACGGACTTGAGTTATCGCCGGAAAAGATTGTCGATGCCTATCGCGCGGAGATCATTTCCGGCGACAACGCCTACAAAGGCGCGGGATTCAGCGAAATTTTATCGATCCGCAATCTCCAATCGGGATTGCAGCCACCGTTTTCAGGACAGCATTTGCACAGCTGGAGCGATGGTTTGGCGATGCGGGTTGCGCCATACGGCATCGTTGCGGCGGGAAAACCGGCGCTCGCAGCACAACTGGCGGGCATCGATGGTTGCGTCAGTCATGCCGGCGAAGGAATTTTCAGCGGGCAGGCGGTGGCAGCAGCCATCGCGACAGCCATCACCGGCGCAGCCGTGACCGATATCGTGGCGGCAGCGCTCGCGGTTATTCCGGAAAATTCCTGGACATTCCGCAGCATCGATCGCGCGGTGCGGATCGGCTGGCAAAGCCCGGATGTCTGGGCTTCGATTCCGCCGTTGTATGCTGCCATCGTTTGCCACCATTATTATTGGGCGGATATTGCGCCGGAAGCGGTAGGGCTGGCGTTCGGCTTGCTGGTGGCGGCGTCGGGAAATTTCACTGAAAGCGTACTCGGCGGCATCAACATCGGCAGGGATACGGACACGATTGCGGCAATTGCCGGGGCGATCACCGGCGCGCGCAGCGGATTCGCCGAAATTCCCAAAAAATGGCGCAAGCGTATCCGCTCCGCAAACGGCACCTGCATCAAAACTGTGCGGGGAATGGATTTGATGGAAACCGCGGACAAACTGGCGACACTGGCAAGCGAGTGGAGCGCATCATGAGCGAAATTAAAAAACGGGCGTTCCGGGCGATGACCGGACTGGCTATGGGCGACGCGGTCAGTTGGCCGGCGATGTTCCAGCGCAGCCATTTGCTCCCGCCGTGGACGCGGCGGATTCGGCGCGAAATGGATGCGGCGGCGGAAAACCAGCGAATTTCCCGCTTGCCGATGCCTTTTTCGCTGAACCAGTCTGCTGCCGGATTTGACATTGCACCCGCGATTCTCAGCGAATGGGCGGTGTTTGTCGCGCAGCGGCTGATCGCCGAAAATGGCAAACTGACGGCAGAAACCGTTCGCCGCGACTGGCTGAAACTGGCTAACGCCGATGGGGAAATTCTCGCGCCGGTGAGCGTCCGTTCGGCGATTTCGAATTTGCAAAAATCCGTTTTTCCACCGGCGAGCGGCCACGACAATCCCCATTATTTTGACGATGCGGCGCTGTGCCGGGTGCTGCCAATCGGCATCATTTGCGCGGGAAATCCGGAATTGGCCGCGGTGATGGCGGAAAATGAAGCGGCGGTCACCCATTCGGAGGACGGCATTTGGACGGCGAAAGCCTTTGCCGCAGCCGCGAGTATTGCCTGCGCCGGTGGCGATCCGGCAGCCGCCATCGATGCGGCAATCGCGCAGCTCCCGCAAAAAAGCTGGAGCCGCCGGATGGCTGAGCAGGCGTTGGCTATCGCGAAATCCGCCAATTCCATTTTCGAGATTCACCCGGAATTGAGCGCAACAATCATCAACCGGGAATACAGCTACGGCGGTGCGGCGCCGGAATCGCTGGCGCTCACGCTGGCGATTGTCGAAAAATGCGGCGGCGATGTGGCAGCGGGAATCGCAGCGGCGTGCACATTTGCCAAAACCGCGGAATCGGTGCCCGCGCTCACCGGCGCACTCTGCGGCGCGCTCGCCACGGACGATTTTCTCTCCGAAAACTGGCGCAAACGGCTGGCGCAATTGAAGGGCATCAGCCTGCCAAATCTCGCCGGCGCGGATTATTTGGCTATCTGCACATCGATTTCGGAAATGGCGGATCGAAAAGAATAATACTAAAATTAGATTCCTGCCTTCGCAGGAATGACAATATTTGCAGTGATTGGGTCACTCCTGCGAAGGCAGGAGTCTCATTGCGAATAAATTTAATTTGCTAAACGAATGACAAAAAAACATGAAAATCAGTTGGATCAGCCCGGAAGATTTGCTCACCCACGAATTGCGGCAACGCAGCGAGGAAGGTTTGGATGTCCGCGAATTTGGTCGGCGCTGGGAAACCATCCGGGAATCCGGTGAAACCGCCGATGCGATCCGCGATGCGGCGCGAAAGCTGCACAACGAGCTGCAATTGCTATCGCCGCCGGATGAATTGTTGAAAAACGAACCGTCGGAGTTGCCGGCAATCCGGGCTGCCCGCCCGGAAAATCCGCTGCGGCTACCCGCTGCCAATCGCGCCGAAAGTGCGTTGGTCGATCGCATTTCCGGCGGCTGGCTCGGTCGCTCTGCGGGCTGTTTGCTCGGCAAACCGGTCGAAAAAACGCCGCGCGCAGGCATCCGAGAAATGCTGGTTGCCAGCGGCAACTGGCCGCTTTCGGACTACATCACCGCGAAGGGTGTGCCGGATCATCTGCTCAAAAAATATCCCTGGAATCGCCACAGCGGACGGGAATCATTGCGGGAAAACATCGTCTGCATGACCGAAGACGACGATATGAATTACCCGATGATCAACCTTTCCGTGCTGGAAACCGCCGGTGCAAATTTCCGGACGGAGGATATCGCGGAGGCATGGCTGTCGCTGATGCCGGTGTTGCGCAGTTTTACTGCGGAGCGCATCGCTTACATTAACTGTCTGCAACTGATCGATCCGCCGGAAACGGCGCGGGTCAACAATCCGTTTCGCGAGTGGATCGGTGCGCAAATCCGTGCGGATGTTTGGGGATGGATTTCACCCGGAAATCCTGGAAATGCGGCGGCGCTGGCCTGGCGCGATGCACGGCTAAGTCATGTGCAAAACGGTATTTACGGCGAGATGTTTTTCGCAGCGGTGATTGCAGCGGCGTTTGCCTGCAACGATCCGGCGGAACTGCTGCAGCACGGATTGAACCAGATTCCCGCAAATTCCCGGCTGGCGGAAGCGATCCGTTTTGTGCTACAACTGCCATCGCGCGAGCCGGATTTCGAAGCCGCGGTTGACCGGATTTATGAGCGATTCGGCGACTTTCACTGGGTTCACACGATTAACAATGCAGCGCTGGTTGCGGCGGCGCTGTTGTTCAGCAACGGCGATTTTGAAACCGCGATCTGCAACGTGGTGATGGGTGGTTGGGACACGGACAGCAATGGCGCCACAGTCGGCTCGATTATGGGAACGATGCTCGGCGAGCAACGCCTGCCCGCCAAATGGATCGATCCGCTGAACGACCGCATCCGCAGCAGTTTGCGCGGATTCGACAACAGCTCGATCCGTGAACTGGCGCGGCGGACGTATCGGTTAGTGTTATAGTGTCCGGGTGTTTTGGTGTTATAGTTTAGATATTGTTTTTTCTAAATTTAAGCATCAAATCGAAACCACAACACGTTAACACATAAACATTTGAACACTCAAAAAAGGAATGAACTTGCAATGATCAGCAAATCAGAATTACTGAAAAATAAAGCGCTTTGCCGCGACCGCGCGATTGGCAGTCTGGTGGGATTGGCGATTGGCGATTCCTTCGGCGATGCCGCGCGCACGCCGGAAAACCACTTTATGTTCGGCATTACGATGGATTTTCAGGACGGCAAAACCTGGTCCACCGATGACACGGAATTTGCGCTGCTCACCGCCAACACGCTCATCGAATCCGGCGGCGAACTGACGCCGGAACACGTGCTTTCCGCATGGAAAAATCATGTACTCGTGCAAAGCGAATTCCCGCGCGGCGGCGCCAGCGAACGGGAAGCGGCGCTGAACATCAAACGCGGATTGCTGCCGCCGGAAACGGGGCGATTCAATTCTTACAACATCAGCGACGGCGCGGCGATGCGCGTTGGCCCGATCGGGATTGTCAACGCCGGTGATCCGGCACGTGCCCGCCAGCAGGCGGAAATCGATGCGCAAATCAGTCACTGGCGCGATGGCATCTGGGGCGCGCAGGCGGTTGCGGCGGCGGTTGCCACGGCGATGGCCGACGGCACCGTCGATGAAATTGTGGCTGCCGCAGTTGATGCCGCACCGGCGGATTCCTGGTTGCGCCACACGCTGGAAAAATCGCTGGCGATTGTCGATGGCGCGGCATCGCTGGAAGAAGCGTGGATGCCGTTGCATCACGCGCTGGTCACCGAATACAAAGCCGCGGTGCCGGAAGCGGTCAGCGAGGCGATTTGCGTGTTCAAACTCACCGGCGGCGATTTCCGGAAAGGCATCATTTACGGCAGCAATTTCGGGCGTGATTCCGACACGATTGCCGCAATCGTCGGGGCAATCAGCGGTGCAAAATGCGGACTTTCGGGCATTCCGCCGGCGTGGGCGGAAAAATGCCGCTATCCATCCGGTACCTGCCTCGCCTTCACCAAAGGGTTGGATATATTTGATTTAGGGCAAAAACTTTCAGATTTGATTGGGTAAGTTTAGGAAGTGTTTGAGTAACAGGGTAAAAATCGGGTTTGTTATCTAAAACACTAAAAACACTTTTCACAACCCAAATATTTTCATCGATTTAAGCGTAAAAACAGACACAGGTGAAAAAATGGCAGAACATCTACTGATTCAACTGGCGCTGCTCGCGGTGGGACTGTATCTGCTGTGGGGCGGGGCGGAATTGCTGGTCAAATATTCGGTGCAGGTGGCCAGCTCGTTTGGCATCAGTCCGTTGATCATCGGGTTAACCGTCGTTTCCATCGGCACATCGCTGCCGGAGCTGTTCGTGAGTACGGTTGCCGCCATCGAAAATGAAATCGGTATTTCCATCGGCAATATTCTGGGCAGCAACATCGCCAATCTCGGGCTGATTTTGGGGCTCGGTGCACTGATTTATCCGTTGCCGGTGCAAAAAACCTGGCTTCGCCGCGAAGTGCCGTTCATGATTCTGGTAACGCTGGTTTTCGTGGGCTGCGCAATCACGGGATTTCAGATCGGCTGGGCCGAAGGCGTTTTGCTGCTGTTGTTGTTTGCGCTATTTGTCAGTTACATCCTCCGCTATTCACTGAGAGAAATGGCGGAATTTGAGGAATTGCAAAAAGCCCACAGCGATGCAAAATCACAATCGCCGCGCGTCATCCACTGGCTGCTGATTGCCGTTGGCATCGCGATTCTGGTCGGCGGCTCGAAACTGACGGTTTTCGCGGCGGTGCGGCTGGCCGAAAAGCTGGATGTGAACAACACGATTATCGGGCTCACGCTGATTGCGCTGGGCACCTCGCTGCCGGAACTGGCGACCACGCTCGTCAGCGCCGCCAAAAAAGAGGTTGATCTGGCGATCGGCAATATCATCGGGAGCAACATTTTTAACCTGGTGCTGGTCGGCGGGATCACCGCGTTTATTCGTCCGGTAGAAGTGGACCACACCATGCTGTTTTTGGAAATTCCAATCCTTGTTTTTATTACACTTATCGTTTGGCCGATCATGCGTACGGACTGGCGGATAATTCGCGGCGAAGGCTTTTCGCTGCTGCTGGTTTACATCCTGTTTATCACTTTTTCCGCCGGAATTTTGTAACATCGCGGTATTAAAACAGAAAAAAATGAACCGCAGAGAACGCGGAGAGCACAGAGAAAGCGAATGTTTTTCATCAGCAATCTCTGCGAATTCAGCGCCCTCTGCGTTTAAAAAAACGAAAAATTATGGCAAGATTACACGAATTTCAGGGTAAGGCGTTGCTCCGGCAAATGGGCATCACGGTGCCAAAAGAGGCGGTAGTCACCAGCGCTGAAGCCGCAGCGGATGCCGTCGCAATCATTGGCGGCGAAACGGTGCTGAAAGCGCAAGCCTGGACAACCGCCCGTTTCAAACAGGGATTGATCCGCTTTGCCACAACCGCTGCGGATGCGACGGCAATCACCCGCGAACTGCTCGCGCGGCAGATCAGCGGCTATCCCGTTACCCATGTGCTGGTCGAGGAAAAAATCGACATCGCGGAAGAATATTTCGCCAGCCTGATCATCAGCGATACGGAAAGTGCGCCGGTGCTCATTTTCAGTGCGACCGGCGGCAGCGGCGTGGAGGAAATCGTGCGGGAGCACCCGGACAAAGTGGCGTATTTTACCATCGATGTGCGCAACGGCATCCGCGATTTTGAGGCGCGCAACCTCGTCCGGCGAACCGGCATCCACGGCAAAGCGCAGCAGGCGATTGCCGGAATTCTGGTGAAATTGTGGCAAACCGCCCGGAAATTTGAGGCACGATCGCTGGAAATTAATCCACTCGTGAAAACCCGCGACGGGCGATTTCTGGCGGCAGACTGCCGCATCACCATCGACGATTACGCGGTGTATCGCCACCCGGAGCTGGGCATCGAGATCGCCCGGGAGCTGAATCACCCGCCCACCGATCTGGAAAAAATCGCCTATAAAATTGAAAAAGATGACTATCGTGGCACGTTTTATTTTATCCAGATGGCTACCAATTTTGAGAAAACCGATCGCTACGTCGGGTTTCACGGCGCGGGCGGCGGCGGCTCGATGATGGGCATGGATGCGTTGCAGCGCAACGGTTACAGGGTCGCGAACTTTTGCGATACTTCGGGAAATCCCCCGGCATCGAAAGTGTATCGCGCCGCGAAGATTATTTTATCGCAGAAAAATATCGCCGGTTATTTCGGCTCCGGTTCGGGCGTCGCATCGCAGGAGCAATTCCACTCCGCCCGCGGACTGGTGAAAGCTTTTCGCGAAGTGTGGCTGGCCATTCCGGCAGTGATCCGGCTCGGCGGCAATTCGGAAGATCTCGCCGTGAAAATCCTCACCGAATACACCCGCGATCTGCCCGCGCCGATCGAGGGCTACAAAAAGGACGATCCGGTAGAATTTTGCGTCGAACGGCTGGACGCGCTGATCCGCGAATCGCACATTGCGCCGCAGCCGCGACCGGTGCAGCCAACGCCATCGCAACATACGTATTCGTTCGAAACGCCCACCGGCGACATTACATTTGATCACGATGCCTGCCTCAATTGCGAAACGCATATTTGCGTGGAAACTTGCGTGCCGCAAATCCTGAAGCTGGATAACGGCAAACCGGTGCTGAATATTTCCCGGGAAGATGCGCGCAACGGCAAATGCATCGAATGCCTCGCGTGCGAGGTGGAATGCCATTTTCGCGGCAATAAAGGCGGTCGCATTAATTTGCCGATTGAGGGACTGGACGACCGGAAGGGAGGTGCGAATGGCAATCCTGATTGACGGACAGCAAACCGTGATCGTGCAGGGCATCACCGGACGGGAAGGCGAGGTGCGCACCCGGTTGATGCTCGATTACGGCACCCGGATCGCCGGCGGCGTAACACCCGGCAGGGGCGGCCAAACCGTGCACGGACTGCCGGTTTTCGATACGGTTCTTGAAGCCGTAGAAATATTTGAAAATATTGACGTTAGCGTCATTTTTGTCCCCGCGCCGCTGGTGAAAGACGCCGCGCTGGAAGCGTTCGACGCGGGCATCAAACTGGCGGTGCTGGTGCCGGATCGTGTGCCGGTTTACGACGTGCTGGAAATTTCCCGCTACGCCCGGGAATGCGGCGCCAATTTTTTGGGACCCAACACGCTCGGCGTGCTCAGCCCCGGAAAAGGCGTGCTCGGCATGATGGGCGGTCGGGCGGAATCCGCCAAAAACTGGTTCAAACCGGGAAATGTGGGCATCACCTCCCGTTCCGGAGGGATGACCTCGTCGCTGGCGTATTACCTCAGCCAGTCGGGCATCGGGTTGAGCACGCTGGTGCACGTTGGCGGCGATTCCGTGGTGGGTTTGCCCCATCCGGAAACTGTCAAAATGTTCGAAGCGGATCCGCAAACCGATGCAATTGTGGTGTTCGGCGAAATCGGCACATCGCAGGAAGAAGGCGTGGCGGAACTGATCGCGCAGGGCAAGGTGCGCAAACCGGTCATCGCGTATATCGGCGGGCAGGCTGCCCAAAAAGGCGTGCGGTTTTCCCACGCCGGCGCTATCATCGAGGGCGAAAACGGCACCTACGAAAACAAGGTGCAACGACTGACAACCGCCGGGGCAACCGTTGTGGCGCATTTTCAGGATATCCCCAAAGCTGTTCTGTCCGCCATCGCATTACGGAAATCGCAGGGGAATGCGATTAAATAACCGATGTTACGCAGAAACTGTTTTGCCACAGAGACACGGAGAATCACAGAGAAATATTACAGTAACCATTTTTATAGTAAATGCTCGTTTTATATGACAATACCTTTTCTTCTCAAAACCGTTTTTAGATTTTTAAAGAATCTCTGTGTCGCTCTGTGTCTCAGTGGCGAAAATGCGTAACGTCATTAAATAAACAATGTTACGCAATTGAAGATTACGGCTCGCATAATTGCGTTTCGCGTTCTCTGCGGCAAAAAATGAAAACCGGAGTAAAAATGAAACCCCAAACCTGGCAAACGAACATCACCCGAATTCGCGAAAATGAAATTTTGGTGAAGGGCTATCCCATCGAAGATTTGATGGGGCAGCGCAGCTTCGCGGAAACGTTTTACCTGCTGATCAAGGGCGAGCTGCCGACGCGGAACATCGCGCGGGTGCTGGACGCGATCCTCATTTCCAGCGTTGATCACGGCGTGACGCCGCCCTCCTGCCAGACCGCAATTTTGTCCGCATCCACCGGCGCTGCGCTGAACGGTGCGCTGGCAGCGGGCATTTTGTCGATTAACGAATTTCACGGCGGCGCGATTGCGGACAGCATGAGATTGCTGAAATCTGCCATAAATCTAATGAAAACAACATCGATGAGCGTGCCGGATGCGGCTGCAGCGATCGTCGATGACCATCTCACCCATCGCAAAAAATTGATGGGCTACGGGCATCGCGTGCACAGCAACGATCCGCGAACCCAAAAATTGTTCGACATTGCCACAGAAAACGGCGTCGCCAACGTGCACGTGGAAATGTGCCTCGCCATTCGCGATGCGCTGCAGGAACGCGGCAAATCGCTGCCCGTCAACGTGGATGCGGCCATCGCTGCGCTGCTCTGCGAGCTGGATTTTCCCGAAACACTGGCAAACGCGTTTTTCATCATTTCCCGGCTGCCCGGGCTGGTTGCCCATATTCTGGAGGAAAAAAGCCGCTACAAACCGATGCGGAAAATCGATTTCGCAATGGCGGAATATGACGGTCCGGAAAAACGCCAAATTCCCGATACGGAGGAATAACATGCAACTGCGATGGCTGATTGTTTTGCTCGCGATTTGCAGCAATTTGCTGGCAAATCCCGGTTCCACCCAAACGGTGGATTTTCACTCGGCAACGCTGGATCGCGACTGGCGATACAAAATTTATTTGCCCGAAGATTATGATTCTACTGAGCTTAGCTATCCGGTAATTTATCTGCTGCACGGCAGCGGCGGCGATGAAAACGCGTGGGACCCGGTTTTCCCGCTGCTCGATTCGCTGATTGCAGCGGAAATCATCCCACCGGTGATTGCGGTTGCGCCGGCGAGCGGCACAAGCTGGTGGACGGACGGAAAAGAGCCGTTCGAAACGGCATTTTTTGCAGATTTACAGCCGGATGCGGAACAGCGATTTCGCATTTCGAGCGAACGCAGCGGGCGAATGGTGGCGGGATATTCAATGGGCGGATACAGCGCGTTGCGCTATGCGCTGGCGCATCCGCAGATGTTCGCTGCCGCAACTATTTTGAGCCCGGCGCTTTATTCGCAACAGCCGCCGCCGGAATCCAGCGCGCGAACCAGCGGTGCATTCGGCACGCCGTTTGACTCATCGCTGTGGGAAAATTGGAATTATCCGGCAGTGCTAACTACATATCTGGCACAGGACTTACGGGTGCCGATTTATATCGCCTGCGGCGATGACGACTGGAATCACCCGGAAGGATTTGAATACAATATGGAGCAACAATCCGTGCTGCTGTATGGCATTTTGAACCGGAAAAGCGGCAGCCCGGCGGAATTGCGCATCGTCAACGGCGGGCACAACTGGAAGCTTTGGAAACCCCAATTTATCAACGGATTGAAATATATGCTGCAATCTATCCGCTGATATTTTCTATTAATAAATACTCCGAAATTCATCGAAAAAACGCTCATTGGTCGTATTGTTGAATGGAATTTTATGCACAATGTCGATACTATATTTCTATTTTTTGATTAAAAACAGCAAAATTCTTTGTAAATATGTATTGTTGACAATTATCACAGCGCCAATTTATGGCGATATGTAAAATATGCAATCTTTTTTACACAGCTGTATCTGTACCTAATTTACCTATTGCAACACAACTAAAGGAGTCATTTTATGCGCAGTGTTAAAGGATTAATTGTTGCAGTTTTAATGTTGTTTGGTGTTTCATCTTTATACGCACAGGGCGGATTTCAATCGGTAGTTGTGTCCGGTAACCTTGCGATTCCATTCGGCGATTTCAGTGATGGCGCCGGTGTTGGGTTTGGTGGTACTGTTACCGGTATTTATTCTTACACGCCTCAAATTGCTTTCACCGGAACGGCCGGTTATTTGATGTTTGGTTCGAAATCGGCAGGAACGACTGGCAATAGTGTAGATGTCAGCACATCTGCGATTCCCATTATGGCAGGTGCCCGCTATTTTCTGCAGCCTGGCGGAGAAGGGCCACAAATTTTTGTCGGCGGCGAAATCGGATTTCATATTTACAGCGTAAGCGCTGAAACCGAATTTACAAATCCGTTTACCGGTGAAACCGAAAAACAAGATGCTTCCGACAGCAGCACAGAATTTGCATTTGCACCGATGGCCGGTGTTCAAATGGGAAATCTCGATCTCGCAGCATTGATCGTTTTCTCCGATGCCAACTATTTTGGCGCCCGCGTCGGATACACAATCCCGATTGGAAAATAAGCGTAGAAAATTATCTGTAATTCCCCGAAGCCCGGTATTTTGCCGGGCTTTTTTTTGCTTGAATTCAGCTTTTCCGAAGCAAAATGAAATATATTTCGTAAACCAGATTGTCCAATATTTGGGGTTGGAATAATGGTAGCAAATGCCCAAAAAGACATCGTAAAATTGCCGTTTGGTGTATGATATTATATCTTCAAAAAATCAATCAACGGGAATACGGGTTGTCTGCATCGGAGGGCGGAAGCGACCGGAATATCAGCGAAGCTTTGCTCAAGGATTTGGTGAAAGCACCGGAAATCACCATCGTTTTTCCACCTGAGCTGACCGAAGCCGAAGCGCGGAATATCTTCATTTCGCTGATTGATGCGCAGGTGAAAAAGCATCGCCGCTGGATGCTGGCCAACGGTGCGCTACTGCCATTCAGCATTCCGCTGACGATCATTCCGGGTCCGAATGTGGTGTTATTTTACATCGCTTGGCGGGCATTTTCGCATTACAAATCGCAAAAAGGCGGACAAAAAGCACTCAGCGAAATGCCGCTGAAATTCGTTCCCGGAAGCTCCGGAAAATAACCGGTTGCACTTCATCTGTAATAATTTTCCCCACAATAAAAATCCCGCCACATTTCATGTCAACCGTTTCCGGTAAAAAGCCAATTATGGTTGATCTTTTTGGAAAGATCGCTAAATTGAGCCACGTTGTGTTACACAAGGGAAACGGGAATAAACGCTGTCGCATTGTGAACATCGCCGGAAAAATCGACCGAAATGACGAATATCCTCACGCTTGTTTTCGAAATCTATGGTATTGCTTTTATTGGATTTATCGTAGTTAAGCTGCGCTGGTTCAGTCTTGCTGCAACGGACGGACTGATCAAATTTGTATTCAACATCAGTATTCCGGCGCTCATGTTCCGTTCGCTGTCGCAGATGGAATTGCCGGAAGTGCTGCCGGTGAAACTGATTGCATCGTATTACATCGCCGTACTCGGTGTGCTGTTCACCGGGATGGGCGTTTCGCGATTCCTGTTCAAATATCCCAACGGAAAGCAGGTGATTTTCACTTACGGCGGCAGTTTTTCCAATACGGTGTTGCTCGGTGTGCCGATCATCATCAGCTCGCTCGGCGATGAGAGTGCGTTTCCGCTGTTTTTGCTGATCAGCTTTCACGGCGTCAGCCTGCTTAGCACGATGACTATTTTTCTGGAAATGAGCAGCGCAGGCGGCGGCACATTTTGGGGATATGTGAAAACGGCGTTTGCGGGCGTGCTCAAAAACCCGATTATTTGGGGAATTGTGCTCGGTGTGCTGTTCAATTTAACCGGCACCGGTTATCCCGTCGCGGTGGACGAAATGCTCAAAATGATCGCCCAGACCGCCATTCCCTGCTCGCTGTTCAGCTTCGGCGCGATGCTCTCCGGCTACAAAATTGCCGGGGAAGTAGGTGCGTCGCTGGCGATTTCTGCTATCAAAAATCTTTTGCACCCCGCTCTGGTTTGGTTGCTGGCGACCCGCGTTTTCGGCATCCCGCTGTTGTGGGCGCAAACAGCCACATTGCTCGCTGCGATGCCCACCGGATTCAATATTTTTCTGTTTGCTCACCGCTATCAGCAGGCTATAGAAATGTCCACAACCGCGATTTCCATCTCCACAATTATCTCCATTTTTACGGTTTCACTCCTCATTTTTTGGTTCGGCATTTAATCACTCCCGGAATTTATTGAGAAAAATAACTCCGATCCCTGCTCTTGCATGGAAAGGAGCAAATTTGAAGGGATTCAGTGGTTCAATAAATTTTTTGTTCAAGGGAGACAATCATGTCGAAACTCAATGTGAATACCGCCACGGTAAAAGAGCTGGCGGCATTGCAGGGAATCGGTCCCAGCCTTGCACGCCGGATAGTGGAATATCGCGAAACTGTGGGCCCATTTCGCACGATATATGAAATTGCCGCTGTAAAAGGCGTTTCCGAAGCGTTAATTACCCGCATTCGCCATTTGATAACGGTTGATCCGGGATCGCCCGGCAGTAACACCGGCAACTTTATCCTGAGTGTCCGGATGAAAAGCGATGGTGTCGATCCGCAGCAATATGAAGATCACAGTATTTCTGTGAAATATGTGCGAATCGAAACCATTTCCGATCCGGAAGGAAATGTCACCTATCTCAGCATTCCGGAAGAATCCGTCAAAAAAGTGGATGATGACGCCAAAGCCGTTTTCGAGCTGCCCAAAAAAGACGATCTGGAGGGCGAAGTGCTCATCAGCGCACTCGCACCGGACGGCGAATTGCTGAAAGATAAAACTTTCACCGCAGCGGATTTGCCGGAAGAAGTTTCCATCAACGTAAAACCGCGCGATTATTTTGCGGTCGAACCGAATGAAGATCCCAATTTCGGGAAATCCGCGCGATTGCGCGGACGCGTTATCGAGGCGCTCGACCGGCAGGAAATTGAATTTACGCAAGTGGTTATCTGGGGCGCGACCAAAGATGAGCCGCAGGAACAGGATTTCCGGGCGCTGATCGTCGCGGATACCGACGACAAAGGCTACTTTTCCGGTCCGCTGCCGCGCGGCGTGTTCACCGCTGCTTACGGCGTTGTTGCCGTTGGCGACGGTGTGACCGTTCCCATCCATTTGCTGGATGACCAAACGTTCCCGGAAAATGTGATTTTGGTGGTTAATCTCGACGATGTGCCGTTGCCCGCACCCGAAGAAGAGGACGATTGCGAATGCCACAAAAAACCGCCGGCAGTCCCGCGCGATCCCGATTCCGCAGATCTTTCTCGCGCCGATGGCACTTACAGCCAGGATTTGGGCAAGGGCGGCTGCATCGATTTTACCCGACCGGATCGCACGCTGGATGAATTCACCTATTCGTATGTGGTGCGCACGACCGAGCCGAGCATCAAAGGGATGACGCTCGAAGAACCGGACAAAATTTCCGCAAATCTGCTGCTCAATTTGCTGCCGGCACAATTTACAACGGCTGCTTTCGCAGAAAAAAATGAAGCGTCAACGGCTGCCCGCATTGTAACGAATCAGGCAAAAACCGGGTTACCGGTGGAAAAAATCGACGCCAAAATTTTGCGAACGCTCGCCAACGATCCCGATGGGTTTTCGCTGACCAAACTGACCACCGCCGCAAACCGCACGCTTCATGCGGATATTCTGCGACTGGTGGGCAAACACCTGCGTTTCGCTCCGCAGCGCACCCGCCTCGATTGCAAAAATGCCGTCGATTGGGATGACGAACCAACGATTTATCAAGCCTGCACCATCGCGCACGGACATGTGCTGCGTTTCAAACAGGAGTGGATTGCCGATGGCTATTCGCTCGGCAATTTGTTGCACAGCATTCCGCTGGCACCGGGACAGAAAAAGCAGATCGCGATTGTCGATTGGGAACGCCGCGAATCCGCCGCAAGGCAGGAATCGTTGAGCGAAAGCGAGCAGTTGGACGCGTTCATCAGCCGCGACCGCGATATTCACGAAATCGTCAACGCAACTGTGGCGGAAAGCACGCGCGGCGGCTCGTCCGCCAAAACCGGATCGTTCGGCGGCGGCATCGGCATCGGCGCTATTTTGGGGCCGGTCGGCGGGCTTTTGGGCATCGGCGGCGGTTCCAGCAAAGCGAGTTCGTCCGCGTGGCAAAATTCATCCCGCAAAACTGCGGCGGACAGCCTGCAAATGCTCCGCGACCGCACAATTCAGGGCGCATCGTCGATTCGCAATCAACGCTCGACCGTCGTGCAAACCGTTAGGCAGGGCGAGCGCGTGACCGCGCAAACTGAATCGCTGGCGAATTACAACCATTGCCACGCCATCACCATCCAGTATTTTGAAGTGCTGCGCCATTTGCTGGTGCGCCAACGCCTCACCGATGTGCAGGAATGCCTTTTCGTACCGTTGCTGATGACCCGTTTCAATCGCGACAAAGCCTTGCGCTGGCGAAACACATTGCAACGCAGCGTTTTCGGACGGCTCCGCACCGGTTTTGCAGCGCTGGAACGCATCGAAAATAATTATGTTGGCAGCGATTTGCCGGTTGGCACTTATGCGGATCAGACCATCGATAACATCGACGGCGACCTGTATTTGCGTTTCGAGCTCGCCCGCCCGAAAGATGTGGACGACGCGTTCCACGCCGCCAGTTGGGGATTTCTGAGCTTTTTGTTGCCGCATATCGATGCCAAACAATTTTACGATAACCATTTGAAAGAACAGAGTTTAAAGGATCAGATTTTCTTCCGCGAACTCGGTCCGCGCATTGCCGAACGGTTTGTGCAAAATCTGGATGTTTACGCGGTGGATAACAACAATGTGGAGCACCGGCTCAATCTCGATCCCACCCTCGTTTCCGATTTTGTGAACGACAGCCGGTTGTATGTCTCGCTGCGGATGAGCGACGCACTCTCGCCGATCGCCCGGAAAGATATCAAGTTCATCAAAATCAGCAATCGTTCGATCAGTCTCGGCGGGCTGCTGCTGTATAACGCGCTGCCGGCGAATTCCAAAGTGATTGTGGAATCGGGAAGCATGCGCTATCAAACCAAATATTCCAGCGATTATCTGTTCCGCAATTCCCGGATTTACAACGACTTAACCGCAAATGATGACGTCCGGATTTTCACGCCGCTCAACAGCCAGGAAATCCGCAATCCCCGCGAAGAGGATAAGGAATTGTCGCGGCAACTGCTCGATCATCTGAACGAGCATCTGGAATTTTATCACCACCGGATTTGGTGGGCGATGAGTGCGGATCGCCGTTACATGTTGCTGGACGGATTTATCGCGCCGAACAGCAGCAACAAAAGCGTGGCATCCGTGGTGGAAAATGAGCTGATCGGCATCGTCGGCAACAGCCTCATTTTACCGGTTTCGCGCGGTTATCACCTCGATCCGACCTTCAAACAGGATGTCGAAAATCCGATTGATTTGCTGGACCATTACGCGCCGAACACGCCCATCGAGCCAACGCGCATGGCAATCCCGACGCGCGGCGTTTACGCCGAAGCCGTGATGGGCGCCTGCAATTCCTGCGAATTCAAAGAGGAAGAACGGTTCTGGCGTTGGGAAGAATCGCCGATCCCGGATTCGCCTGCGGCGATCTCACCGGTCAGCACGGAATCGCGTCGCGCCGAAGCGCCGGACCTCACAGCGAAAGATTTCCCGGCATCGATCATCAACATGCAAACCGCACCGAACGCACCGGATCCGACCGGATTGGCCGCCGCGTTGCAGTTGATCGGTCAGCCGAATCTGTTCAAAGATATTACCGGATTGACCGGCAACCAGCAAAACGCCATCGCCGCGCTCAATTCCGCGATGGAAACCGCCAAATTCTTTGGCGGACAGGCGGCAAATCTGGCGATCCAGGGCAGAATGGCCCGCGATGTGGACAAAGCCATGCGCACCATTCAGTCTGCCAAACAGAACGGATTGATCAATGAAGAGCAGGCAAATGAATTGATGGCCAGCGCCATTCGCGGCATGATCGGCGGCGGCGCAGAGAAAAAAGACAAGCCGCTGACACAGGAACCGCAGGTGGAAAAAGCCATCAGCAACAGCACTCAGCGCGGTGAAAAAGTGAAAATCCAGCGCGGCAGTGAGTCTGTTGAGCTCGGCGAAAAAGAAAAAGGCGAAGGTTCGGAAAGTTTCGATTACAACGTTCCGGGCATTGTGCCGATTATCGCGCAGCCGTCCAACCTCACCTGCTGGGCAACCGTCGCAACCATGATGGTTAGTTGGAAAGACAGTGTATCCTACCCGATTACAGATGTTATGGATACTGCCGGTGCCATTTACCGCACCAAGTTCGATAACAACCAAGGATTGCTCGGCTCCGAAAAACCGGCGTTTCTGGCAGCGCTCGGATTAACCGGTGAAGCGCCGCAGAGCTATTCTGTTCAGGGATTCCGCAATCTGCTGGAAAGCGTTGGTCCGCTGTGGGCAACCACAGACGAACTGCCCGGCGACGGATTCGCGATTCACGCGCGGATTGTGACCGGCATGTTCGGAGACGGCACGCCGGAAAACACCTTCCTGCGCATCAACGATCCTGCTGGCGGTCGCCAATACAGCGAAACATTCCTGAAATTCATGCAAAAATTCGAAGAAGTTGCCGCGGGCGGATTGCGCGTCCAGATTGTGCACTTCTAACCCGATCTCGTTTACAGCTCATCTCAAAGCCCCGACTGGAAATTCCGGTTGGGGCTTTTTTTATTGGGGGATGCAACTACCGTGAATAGCGGGATAAACATTGTCACTTCCGTAGATTTTTAGTTTAACACAACTTATAAATTTATGTCGATTAATTTCTATCGGATTTTTGGAATCAGATAGTTGAAAATCGCACCCTCGCAAAAAATATTTCGCCCGGCGCACATCCGATTTAATGGTATTCAATTTGTTCTCACCGCGTAAAGCAGTTAGGGTTTTGGCGGAGATTCCCAAAGATTCCGGTGAATTGGTGATGAATTGTCTGATTAACTCTGCGATCAGCTCTGTTTCTGTCGAACTGCAAATTTTAAATTGCTCAACATCCCCCAGTTTTTTTTGAAAATCATCGTTTGGCAAAGGGTAGTGCAATCGCAGCCAAATCTGAAAAATCACCCATCGTTTTTCATCCCATACGCGTAATTTTTGCAAATATTTGTTGATTAGGAACACAAAGTTTTTCTGCTGAGTATGTTCAGATTTCGAAAAATAATAATCTTCAATTTGCCCGAAACCTTCAAACGTTAGTTCCTCACGCCGTTTTTGTTGTTGTATCAATTGCAAATAGCGATTTCGCAACATGGTGTAAATCAGCCCGCGAAGTTTTGAGCTGTCCTCGATGTCGTTAAGCCTGAATTTGTAAGTTTCGTATAAACAGATCATCGTATCCGATGCAATATCTTGCCATGTCTGCGCAGTGCTCAGATTCCGGAACTGTTCCAGCCAAAGCATCTTGCTCATTTCGCGCACTTCTTTGAGCAATACTTCAGCCGAGAGATTGTCATTCTCATTTACCCAGAATTCAAAATTCTGTAATAAATTCTTTTTTTTTTGTGGTTAGCTGCAACTGTAGCTTCTCCTGTGTATTGTATTGGTAGACTCGTGAGTTATTAACTAATTCATGGGAAGGCGCCTTCACATTTTAAAAAGATCAAAATTGTGGAGGTATTTACAATGAAACATTCCCGCGCATTTCGCGATAATAACAATCATTCCGTCACTTATGCAGAAGTGCTGGATTTTCGGGAAAATTTCCAGGCTGCATTTCCCGGCGAAAATCATGTTTCCTATTATTTTGATGGGGAAAAAATTGATACCATTTTAGATCAGAAAGGTGTTGTTGGCATTCGCTATTATTACGCAATAGATAACGTGATGCAGCATCGATTGGTTGTTTCGGGTGTTGATCTGCAGGGCAAAGATCTGGTGGAAACCATTCCGCCGGCAGTCTCCGGTGTCGCTATTCCAAAAGATAGCGATGAAAATTGCAATTTCGGAAAAATTAACCATCACATTCAACCGGCGGAAGCTGCCCAGTGGACTTCAAATTACCGTAGTCAAAAAGCCAAAAATCAACCCAAAGGCGGATTTTTTAGCAAGAACGCGGTTAAAAACGTTATCCACCAAAAAGATGCCGCCGGGTTAGTATGGTTGCCCGGTGCCGATCAGCGGGGAATTCGGGTGATGTGTATCGGTGGCATCGATAAAAAAGGGGAAATCCAGACCTTTGGAAACTGGATCGAACTTGCCATGCCTTGTCCGCCGTGGTGCGATGTTGTTAACTATCTGAATAGCGATGTTTTTAAAACGACCCTTTCATAATCCATTGAAAACGCATTAAATTAGTGCCGGAAAACGCTTGTTTTTCGGCGCTAATGGTTGGTATGAAAGTTTATGAGTATTCTTGTTTTTGCAATTCTATCGCTGATCGTCCCATTGATTTTGGCTATTGGCATCTGGATGGTTCAAAAAGATAAGTTCGAAATGCCGATGCGTTTTTTTACGTTGTATCTGGCAACAAGTGTTGTTTTTGAAATCATTGGTTATGTTTTTCGGAAAGCAGGTATTCCAAATGCCTGGCGTGTGGATGTTTTTACATTGGTCGAAGTCTACTTCTTTGGTTTTATTCTTTACTGTGTCATAAAATCAACGCGATTATCAACCTTGTTGAAGTGGAGCACTGTATCCTGGTTTGTGCTCTACATAATCTTGAAAATAGTAGATATCGAGCCATTCGGTATGAATACCTACAATCGCTATTCGCGCCCGATTGCGTTATTGCTTTTGGCGATTTTATCCTGCACAACCCTTGTCCATTTACTGACCAGAAATTCATATCAAATGCCTAAAAAAACGTATCTGATTTGGCTATGCTTTGGAATAATGATTTATAGCGTCGGGAATGCAATGGTATACAGCAATATACCCATTGTGGATCAGGATATTCTTGAAGCTTTTAAATACATTTACCATGTGCTTTATATCGTTACATACATCACCTTTTTAGCCGCAGTTTTGCTCTATTTCAGGCAGACTAAAAATCTGTTTAAAACAGATTGAAAACGTTAATCATCCAACGTTAACCAGCCATTTTTTAAAGCGAATTTTGTAAGATGAGCATCTGTCGCCATACCGGTTTTTCTGCGAATGTTGCTTGTGTGTGTGGTAATTGTTCGGGTCTGAACGTTTAGAAATTTGGCAATGTCCTGAATAGTGAAACCGCGCGCAATTAAGGTGATAATTTCTTTTTCGCGCAAAGATAGCGAATCCGGTGACAGAGTTGTTGAGCGAAATGTGAGTTCTTCCAGAAATTCGTAAAGTGTTATGGTGCGAAGCACTTCGCTGACATATCTTTCTCCGCTGTGAACCGCATTGATTGCTGTGGCAAGCTCCTCTATCGATGCTGTTTTGCTCACAAACGCTTTAACACCATGCCTGAACGCTGCACGAACGGATGCGGAGTCTGTCCGTCCACTCAACATCATGGTTTTAATTTTGGGATATCGCTCCTTAATTTTTGAAGCAATGGCGTTTCCGTCAACCGGATCTGCCGTTAGCACTAAATCAAGAACAACAACATTTGGCTTCACTTTTGATAATTTGGTTAAAAATGTGTTTGAGTTTGTCTCAACCAATTCTACCGAAATTTCCGGATATTGTTGAGCCAATTTCTGGGTAATCGATTCCAAAAACATTTTGTGATCGTCTAAAAAAGCGACTTTAATGCCCATCTGCAAACCTTTCCATTGGGATGTCAAATAAAAACAGGCTGCCGTTTCCAGTTGGAGCAGAACGAATTTTCATTTTACCGCCATATTGCTCAATTTTATCTTTTATGTTTGTCAATCCAAAGCCACTGTCCATTGTAAAATGCCGGATTGACTGCGGATCGAAACCTGCTCCATTATCTTCTACTGTCAAAATCACGCGGTTATTTTGCCGATAAACTTCGATTTCAACGGTAGAGGCGTTGCCGTGTTTTTTGGCGTTTGTGCTCAATTCCTGTATGCTGTTGCAAATAAAACTTTCTATCGATTGGTTGCGAGGTGTATCAGCAAGCTCAGTGTGAAGTTTGATGTCGATGTTCAATTTTTGCCGCTGAATTTCCACAATACTTTGGAGCACTTCCGAAAAAAGTATGCTATGGTTTTTTAACGGACTCAACATAAAAACGATAGCGCCGATCTCCTGTTTTGCAGTGATCACCTTGTTTTCCAGAAAACGTATTTTTTGATTGAATTCCGGATTGCCATTTAACGATAAATCGCCCAATTCCGAGCGAATCAGCGAAAGCGAACCGCCAATTTTATGATGGATTTCTTCGGCAATTTGGCTGCGTTTCTCTCGCTCGATTTCTTCCGCTTTATTGCGGAGTGCTTCCTTGGCGTCCACCAGTTTTTGCTGTGTTTCATACAGTTTGGTGACATCAACACCGTTGACAACCTTAAACGTTGCCCGACCTTCAGAGAAATAACGGACCTGCCAATCGATAACCGTTTTATTGTCTGAAAACATCGTAAAGTTTTGGTAAGATTCGCCACCCGGGCTCTTTTGTTGCAAAAACCGGGTAAGCTCCGTTGGTAAATATTTCTCAAGTTCGGAGGTTATGTCCGTTTCCGTTGGCAATTCATGCTTGAGCATTTTTATGAACGGCTGATTAGCGATGACAAAATGATTGTCTAAAGTCAAAACCAACATGTAAGATTGCGTCGCATTTACTACCTGATTCAGAAAATGCAACGATTGTTTGGCTTTTCGCTGGTTGATTGCAATCAAAGCCATAACAAACAAGATGAGAACGACAAACGCACCAACGGTGATCCACACTCCAAAATTTTCGTTTGTAAAAAATGTATTCACGATTGTTTACCAAATTGTTCTAACATGTTTAACAACAACAATATGCAAACTTAAAAAGCAAGGCTATGAGTAACAAAACAATTGTTTAAAATTCTAACCTATCAATATTAACCATCACAATCAATCCGTAATTGTCGTGTTTTACGGAAGCGCTCTCCGTAATTACGGAGATTTTCTCTGTAATTACGGAGAGGTGGTCTCTGTATTTTGCGGGTGCAACGTAGATTTACACAGGCTTTACTACGTAAAATACGTAGAAAAATACCGCCTATTTTCTGTAATCGCGGATTGTAAAATTGGGTCGGTGTTTGTAAGATTTAACGTTCAAACGATATCTCAAATTGTTTGATTGAAAAGGGAGATAAAAGGAAAAAACAAACGCGAGTCAGATAAGGACGTTGTCTAGAAAACGAATATCTTTATCTTTTTATAAAGATAATTTAGGAGAGGGTCGCCCGTTTTGTTTTTTCCGGGCGACTTTTTTATTAAAGCGACCATTAAAAAAGCCCTGTTACGATTGTAGCAGGGCTTTTGATTTTTGTTATTGGTTACTTTTTTTGGGGCAAATTTTTAGGCTTCTTCGCTGTCTTTTTGGCTTCGGTACCAGCTTTTATTGTAGTTTTGGGCTGTTCTTTTTGCTTCGGCGAAATATTTTTTGGGCGTTTGGCTGGCTTATCATCCCTCACCGGATTCACCGCTTTTTTTCTGGTGCCGTTTACTTTTTCATTTATCGCTTTTTTTTCTGATGCATCTTTGGTGCTCTTTAGCTTGGCTTTTTTGCTCAGATCCGCGATCAATTCGGTGACAAGATATTGGGAATTATCCGATGCCTTTTGCCAGTGACGCCGCAATTTCTGCAATTTTGCAAGTCGTTTGGGCAATTTTTTGGCTGCTTTTTGAGCAGCCTTTGCGTTTTTGGCATCCGGCAAGTCCGCAAGCCGGTCGATTTTTTGCCAGAGCGAAAAAGCTTTCACAACACACAGCCAATCGGTCGCCACTGTGAAAGATTCTTTGTTGAACCAAAGCTGATTTTCAAATTCATTTACACCGCAAAATTGTTGAAAATCGCTGGATTTGAGCAGCGAATCCATGTTTTCGAATGCAATAATTTTTGTTGCGCCTTTAATTTTCAACGGGTTTGGGTGGCGTGTCAGCAATTTCACCAACGCTGTCGCCTGATCGCTTTGGGCATCGGACAAATCCAGATTTCGCAAGCTTTTCCGAACCAATTTTCCGAGCATCCATTCATCGAATAAGCTGCGGCTGCGCAATTCCGGTTTGGGCAAGTTTTCAAATTCACCCAAATGGCGCACAAAAACCCAGTGGATCAGCGTGCCGTAAGTTGCGGTTGCGTTCGCAAAAGTATCTGTCAATTTTTCCAAAAATGCCGCGTATTTTTCCGATTCTCCGGAATAGCGCTCATTGAGCGTTGCCGGGCGATAACGCAACAGCGCATCCAAATCCCGGCGTACAGTTTTGGCGATATCCAGATTCTGTTGTTCAGTTGTGGAAAATTTGCCCGCTTCCTGCAAAAATTCGCGATACTGATTTTCGATGTTATCGAGCAGATCGGTTGGCAAAGCGGCATCGCTTGTTGCTGCGGTAATCAATTTTTCCAGAATTGCCGGTTGCGAAAACTGGCGGAACGCGTTGTGCAACGGCTGCAAATGGATTTCCCGCAACGTTTCTTCGATGCTGGCAACGCCCTTTCCATTGAGCGAATTGCAGAGCTCGCGGTATTTTCCATCCCGGTCGTACACAGACCGGAAGTCCAGTAAAACCCTATGTTTATACGCGCCCAATTCTATATACATGCCCTGATGCCGCAACTGCTGGCTGTTGTAAATGTATTCCAGATTGGAGATGGAATCGCGGAAAATCACGAAATCATCGCCGCCGGTGGGCAGCGCTAATCCGTCGCCGAGGTTTTTCTGAATCAACCGTTTTTGGGCGTCGGAAGCATCTTTGTATTCCGGTGATTTTTCCAAAATTGCCGCGGACGTGTGAATCCAGCCACGCGTTTCCGAAAATGAATTGTTGAAAATTACCAGCACCCGTTCTTCGCCGCTGCGGTTGGAATAGGCGAAAACGTTTTCGTTGACACTACCGTTTTCGTCGTATAAATCATACAGCAAAAAATGCTCGACTTCCGCGAAGAGATAGCGTTTTTTGAGCAGCGGGAAAATCTCGCGTTCGTGGCGCGCCACCAGATATTCATTTGGCGATTCATCGTAATACGCTTTGCGATATTCCATCCCGTATTTTTCGCTGAAGCCCTCCACCTGACCGTGCCCGAACATCGGTAAACCGGGCATGGTTGCCATCATCACGCAAACGCCGAAATATTTATCGCCGTCGCCGAATTGGTGAATCGCGGTTTCTTCGTCGGGATTGTTCATGAAATTGACGTATCGTTTGAGCACTTCCGGCTCAAATTCAATCGTATTTTTGATGGTGTAGCGATATTTTTTGTTTTCTTCATTTTTGAGCATGTTCATAAATGCGCTGTTGTACACGCGGTGCATGCCCAAACTCCGCACGAAATAGCCTTCCATCATCCAGAAAGCTTCGGCGAGCAGCAGGGTGTCCGGCACTTCTTTTGCGACGCGATCGACCACTTCGCGCCAGAATTCTTCGGGAATTTTCTGATCAAATTCCGCTTTGGTGAGCCCGAACTGCGCTCGCGAAGGTATATCGCCGCCGGTGCCGGGCTGCGGAAACCAGAGCCGTTGGTAGTGGCGTTTGGCGAGGGTCATCGCCGCATCGAACCGGATGATCGGGAAGCGCCGCGCCACTTCCAAAATCGTTTGGATCACCGCTTCGCGAACCGCCGGATTGGTGTAATCGAGCTGCGCCGTATCGTTCCACGGCATCGATGTGCCGTCGTTTCCGTGATAAATATAGCGTGTATCGCCGGTGCGATAATCAATACGTTTGAAGGTCACCGCTGCATCGGTTCGCTCGAAATAATGGTCTTCTAAAAAAATGCCAATATTGGGATCGTCGCTCAGGCTGGCGCCGCTGTAAGTATATGCCGGAAAAGGCGGATAGGGGAGGCTCACAAACCAGTCCGGGTGCGCCTTTACCCAGTTGGAAACGATGCCGGTGTGGTTGGGAACCATGTCGCTGGCGAGGCGAATACCGCGTTGCCAGGCGCGTTCGCGCAGATTGCCGTATGCCGGATCGCCGCCGAGTTCCTGCGCAATCACATAGTCATACAGCGAATACGCGGACGCTTCCGCTTCCGGATTGCCGCACCAGTTTTTGATGGTTTTCGAAGCGGGACTGCGCTCCCAAATACCGATCAGCCACAGCCCGGTAAAGCCCTGTGCTGCCAGCCGGTCGAGCTCCGCATCGGGAATCTGGTCGAGCGTTTTGATCTCTTTTTTATATGTTTTGGACAACTGATCCAGCCAAACCAGCGTGCTTTTGGCGATGAGCACCAAACGCGGCATCCAGTGCGTGTCCGGGCTGAATGCCTCCGGTTCGTATTCAGCACCGACATATTCCGGCGTATGCGTTTCCGCTTTTCCCGGTCCGGGGAAAAAGCGCATCTTGGTTTCCTCTTCCATAAAATCGGCGGCGCGGAGCATGCGGGTGCCGTAATCTGCACCGGGAACGCCCCAAAGTTCGGTGAACGCTTCGCCGAGCAGCAGTTCCCATTTAATATTAATGAGCGTGGAAAGCTGCGTGCCCCAGGTTTCCCGCAAAAAATTGAGCTGATCGATCAGCGAACCGGGATTTGCTTTCGCCGGTTGGAGCAGCGCCTGCAGCAAATTCATGCCTTTTCCGGCGGGGCCGAACAGTGGCTGCGCATCAAAAAATGTGTTGAGCGAATTCATCGCTTTGGGATAAACGGTTGCTTCGCGAAGCGGCGTATCGTCAAATAATTCCTGATACTTAGCGAATGCCGGATTCTGGTTGGAGAGCCACAACAGCATCATTTCTTCCAGCGCGATCTGCCGGTTTTCGCGCCCGTCTGTGGCACCCTGTAAATATTTTTTGGCAGTGATTTTTTTGCGATGCACATCAATCGGCGGAAATTCTTCGACAAAAATTTCCAGCGTTTTGTCGATTTCTTTCCGGGTGAATTGCTGCTCGAGATTTTCCAGCGCCTCGCGGAATACGTTGGCGTTGCGGGTTTGGCGATACATATCGATCAGGTTGTGCAAAATTTCGTGGATCAACCCCATCGCGTTCAGTTCGGCGGCGCTGGCTGCTTTGTCCGCCGGACGTTTATCGTTAATTTGTTGGGCAAATAATTGCGCGGCGTAAAAATTTGCAAAAATGACGTTCCCGCGAATGGTGAACAGCGTTTCATCGAAACCGTATTTTTCCCGCGCTTTCCGGGAAACGTGAAATTCGAGTTCGGGTTGCGGGAGTTGCATCCGGGAAAAAGGTGTATTTTTATGGGAAATCGTAATTTTTACGGGCGTAGATGCAAGGTGCATTCGGTCATCTCCACAGTTTGATCGATGGTATGGTAAACGCTGAAAATATAACTGTTTTCACAACCATATCATAGTCTGCAAACGGATTATTTTCAACGGAATTTTTTATTGATTGATTCTCCCGGTGCACATTGCGCAGCGGTGAACCATTTGTGCGCAACTTGGGTTTAACTTGCAATCGCGAAATGCGCGGGATATTTTGGGTGAACCGGATATTGCGTTGCGAAATCAACAACCGGATTCGCTTTTCCGAAAATTTAACGACTGTAATTTCATGAAAAACATATACAAACGGCTGGATATTTTTAAATGCGTTCACGAAGCGCACAAAGGATTTGCCAGCCGGATGTCCGTCCATCACATTGTGAATCACAAAAAATGTTTTCCAAATGGCTGCTATTATTTTAAAGGCAGTTGCAAGCTGTTCGGGCAGGGAAAAGCGTGTTATCGCGGGTATAATCACATCGGGAAAAACTGCAGCGGCTGTCGCTATTTTGACGATCAGCAGATTTTCAACCGCCCGGAATTACAGGTGAACGACGAAGAATACGCCGATTTCAAAATGGAATTGGCCGAATTTGAGGACTGGCTGGAAGAGCGGCTGCATCGCGAGCACGAGATTCACGGAACGGTGGACGGCGTGAAGCCGCTGTTCCACAAAAAAGTATATTCCAATGGTGAGGGCTTTGCTTTTTCGGGATTTTTGCTGATATTCCGGCAGCTATTTTTCGGGATGGATGTGATGGAAGATCACGTTTACGCACGGCTCTCGCCGAAAACCTACCAATCGCTGAAGCTCGGGCGGGGCGACGTGCTCAGCGCGCGGGCAACCCTGACGATCGATCGCGGGCGGTTGGTGCTCAAAAAACTGCGGCGAATCGATATCGAGCAGCGCGGCGAACCGCCACAGTGGGACGCATCCAAAGCGCTGGTTGCGCGGGAAACCGCAACGCTGCAGGAAAACCAGCCGGAAGGGTGCATCCAGTGTCCCTTTGGCGCGCTCATCGACGTGGAAGATACGCGCTACAGCGAGATGAAAACCTATCGGCAACTCTATTGCCTCAACGGGATTCCCGATTATCGCGATTGCTATTTGTATCCGTCGTATGCGGATCGCTCCGAAAAATCGAGCAAATTGCCGTCCAACAGTGCGTCCTGCATGACGCGGAAAGTGAATGTAACTTGAGATGAAGGCAAAGGTAAAGGCTGAGGCTAAGAAAAGAATAAACAAATATTTAACCTTCACTTCGACCTGGAAATAACTTAAAAATAACCACAACAAACCACTGCTGAAAACAACGAAAAATGAAACCTGTCTCCGAACACAATTGCCACATCGATCCAACGGATATCGAAATTTGCCTCGGCCACGATGAGCCGCTGTACGAACAAAACGGCACGATGATGCCGCCGGTGTATCAAACCTCGCTGTTTGCCAAAAAAACATTTGCGGAACTGGTGAACGCATTTCCCGCCGAGCATCAAAACTACATTTATTCGCGCGGTCAAAATCCGACCGTTGATGCGCTGGAGAAAAAATTGGCTGCGCTCGAACACGGCGAAGCCTGCAAATGTTCGGCTTCCGGCATGGCGGCGGTCAGTTCGCTGTTTTACGGATTGTTGAAACGCGGCGATCACATCCTTTTTGTGAACAATATTTACGGCCCGACGCTGCAATTGGCCAATCATCTGCGGCGATTCGGTATCGAGCACAATGTTTGTTTAAGTCGCGATACTGAGTCAATTGAACGCGACATTCGTCCTGAAACACGACTGATATATTTCGAAAGCCCTGCGACGATGACTTTCCGGATGCTCGATATCCGCCAGTTGGTTGAATTGGCAAAATCGCGCAATATTCTCACCGCAATCGACAACACCTGGGCGACGCCGCTGTTCATGAAACCGCTGGCGATGGGCGTGGACATATCACTGCATTCGCTCACCAAATACGTTGGCGGGCACAGCGATGTGGTCGCCGGTGCGCTGATCACCAACGCTGAATTGCACCGGGAAATTTTCGCAAACGGTTACATGCTCAACGGCGGCGCAATGGCGCCGTGGAACGGCTGGCTGCTGATTCGCGGATTGCGAACGCTGCCCAATCGCATGCTCCAACATCACCGCGACGGACTGCAAATTGCCAGATTTCTGAGCGATCATCCGGCGGTGGCGCGGGTGAACCATCCGGCGTTTGTAACGGAAGATTGCGACTTGCTGCCCCAGCTTTCCGGTTTCTCCAGCCTGTTCAGCATCGAGTTGAAAACGGAAAAATTTGCGGATATTTGCAGCTTCATCGACAATCTGCGGCTGTTCCGTACCGGCGTCAGTTGGGGCGGCGTGGAAAGTCTGGTAATCTCGCCATCCAATGGCAGCAACGCGGATGTGCTTCGCCAAAAAGGGATTTCGCCAGGTTTGGTGCGCTTTTCCGTCGGGCTGGAAGGTGTGGAAGCGCTCATCGCCGATCTCGATCAGGCGTTGTCAAAAATTTCTGTTTGATTAAGAATTGCCTCAGAGGCACAGAGCGCACGGAGGTTTGATTTATATTTCCTCGGTGTTCTCTGTGTCTCCGTGGCAAAAAAAATGCGAAAAAGGTAATAAATGAGCCGTAAACTGTCCGTAGTTGAATCGATTCTCCCGTTGATCACCATGTTAGTGTTGCTGTTCGCCGGTGGCTATTTTGCCGAAATCGGCACGGAACTGCTGGTGCTGGTGATGCTCAGTGCGGCAACTGTGGCGAGCGTTTCTGCGATTCGCGTCGGGCGCAATTTTGATGATATCCAACAATCCACCGGGGAAAAACTTGGTGCAGTGCTGCCGATGCTGCTCATTTTGCTCACCATCGGGATGCTCATCGGCACGTGGATGATCTCCGGAACCATTCCGCTGATGGTCTATTACGGCATCCAACTGGTCAGTCCGCAATATCTGGTGCTCACCGCGTTTTTGGCGACGGCGATGATGTCGCTGTTTACCGGCACATCGTGGGGATCAGCGGGAACGATCGGCGTGGCGCTGATGAGCATGGCCGCCGCGATGGGCGCGCCGCTGGCGCCGACTGCCGGCGCGGTGATTTCCGGGGCGTATTTTGGCGATAAAATGTCGCCGCTTTCGGACACCACCAACATCAGCGCGATTGGCGCGGGCGCGGATTTGTATGATCACGTGCGTCACATGCTTTACACAGCGGTGCCGTCGTTTATCGTTGCGGTGATCGTTTACAGCATTTTCGGGAGCTACTCACCGGCAGCCGATGGCGCGCTTTCCGGAAATGCGGCGCGGCTGTTGCGCGAAATCGAATCGACATTTCAACTGAGTTGGCTGGTGCTGCTGCCGCCGGTAATTGTGGTGATCGGCATCATCAAAAAATACCCGGCGGTGCTGGTGATGGCTGCATCCTGTGTGGTTGCAATGGTGCTGGGTATTGCGCTGCAAGGCTTCGCATTTGGCGATGTGCTCAACGCGGCGGTTAACGGATTCAGCAGCAAACTGCTCATTTCCGTCGGTGGCGATCCCTCAGCAATCAGCGAAAATTTTGGAAAATTGCTCAATCGCGGTGGTCTGTTTTCGATGGTGAATAATTTGCTGCTGATTATCGCGGCGTTTCTGCTGGCCGGTGCGATGGACGTTTCCGGTGCGCTCGACAAAATCATCCACAGTTTGTTAAGCTACGCAAAATCGACCTTTGGGTTGATTGCGGCAACCATGGCTTCCGGCGGCGTGATGATCGCCATCACCAGTCACGGCGGCGTTACCGCGCTGATCGTCGGCGGATTATTTCAGAAAGCGTATGCCGAACGCGGCTTCGCACCGGAAAATCTGTCGCGTTCGCTGGAAGATTCCGTGACCATCACCGAACCGTTGATGCCGTGGACGGTTTCCGCCATTTTTATGGCAGGAACGGTTGGCGTTCCCACGCTGGAATATCTGCCGTGGGCGACCTTTTGTTACACCGGAACGTTATTTTCACTGCTGCTGGCAGCAGGATATGATTTCACAAAATTCGGTTTAAAAATGCAGCTTCAGCCTGCTTCGACACTTTAATTCGATCAACTGTCACGCCCAAAAAGTGTTCGTCACGATATCGTTTTCAACCCATTTCGGCAATTGAAAAGTGCAAATGATGCACTTTTGTGCAAAGTCTGTCAGACATTTTTTCGGTGTTCTAAAAATTGTTGCTGTTTAAACTGCTGAAAATATTGAGCTTGTGTGGTTTGTGCAAAAAATGAATGTCCGGTACAAATTTTGTCTAATATATCCGTCAACAGCGATGAAATTATTTTCATGCAATATAAACCTAACACATTAAATTTGAGGTAACGTTATGATGCAGATGTTGAGACAATTCTTTTTTACAATTTCAGGTGCCATTTTGCTGATGGGCATAGGCTATGCGCAAACGGAAACCGTCGTTTTGCAGCCGATTAAAGACAATACGCTTTATGAAGATGCGGGCGGAGCGATCAGCAACGGCAGCGGGGAGTATTTTTTTGCCGGGAAAACCAATGCCGGGTTGATCCGCCGGGGATTGCTTGCGTTTGATGTTGCCGGAACGGTGCCATCCGGTGCGGTAATTGATAACGTTTCGCTGGCGTTGAGCATGTCGCAAACCTCTTCGGGTGATATGAGTGTTTCGCTGCATCGTGTATCGCAGGATTGGGGCGAAGGTACATCCGATGCCGGTGGAAACGAAGGTGCCGGCACGACATCCACAACCAACGATGCAACCTGGATTCACACGTTTTTCAACACCGCGCAATGGAATGCCAGCGGCGGCGATTTTTCAAATGAGGTGAGTGCCACACAAACAGTCGGAGCATCGGGATCATACGCATGGGAATCCTCTCAAATGGTCGCAGATGTTCAGGATTGGCTGAATAACCCGGGTAATAATTTTGGCTGGGTGCTTATTGGCAACGAAGGGAGCAACGGCACCGCAAAACGGTTCGATTCCCGGGAAAATGGGGCAGAAGCCAATCGTCCAAAATTGACGATTACCTACACCGTTGCAACCGGTATCGGCGATGACGAAAATGTGGCGATTGCATTTGATTTGGCACAAAATTACCCAAATCCGTTTAACCCGTCCACCCAAATTCGCTTTACGCTGAATCGCGCAGCCCAAACCCGATTGACGATTTTTAATGCGCTCGGGCAGGAAGTTGCCATGCCGGTAAATGAAATGCGTTCTGCCGGAACCCACGAAATTACATTTGATGCAACAGAGTTGGTTTCCGGTATCTATTTTTATCAGTTGAGCGCCGGTCAGCAAACGGAAACCCGCAAAATGATGTTGATGAAATAACCAATCATCCCAATACAGGCCGTACAACGAAAAGCCCGTCACTCATTTATGAGGACGGGCTTTTCAATTCGGATCGGCTGGAACGTTTTGGGGTCAATCTATTTTTAACGCAGCAACCAGTTCATCAATCAGACGTTCAAATGTTTCCATTGTCAGCAGTGACAGAATTTTTTCGTATCGCTTGCCTTCGCGCGAAAATTGGTATCGTTGGAAATGCGCTTTGATGCCTTCGTCGAGCACGATTTCGTAATAAAATTTGTTGTTTTCTGCAGCATGTGGCGGATAGCTGCGCAACTGGGCGCGTTTGTTCTGGCGGTCCTGCTCAATCAATTTAAATTCTTCCAGCAAAAACGTGATGCGCTTTTGCACGGTTTCCGCCTGATTGTTCAAATATTTGTTAATTTCCTCAACCGTTAGCGACTGATCCACCCGCGCCACCGAAATATAATCTACCAGAATCGCATATTTTTCAGCTTCTTTAAAGCGAACCTGAATATTGAAATCAGCATCACTGTGTTGCAGATAAAAATGCTGCTGTTTTGGCTCATTTTGCAGGGTTTGAAATTTTCCTTCCTGCAACAAACCTGTCATTAATTTTCCATAATTTACCATCAGATTTTCCCCCTCTGAGGTTAATTCTCGGACGTCCATTTTTGCTTAAATTCCTGACCGTTGAATCCCAGCAACACCTGTTTTTCTTCCAGAAAAGTGCGGATGTGCACCGGGCGGTTCCATATTGAATGTAGGTTTTTTAAGGTATCCACGCAATAATTTTTATCGAGCTCGGTGCCTTCAAATTGATGTTCCATCAATAATTCCCCGCGATTATCGTGATTGGCATCCACAACCCGGATGATCGGTTGACCCATGCAGGTCAGGTTTTGCAACAACCGTTGTTTGATCATCCCAAATTCGCGCGATTCGATCTCGTATCGTTTGTTGCTTTTGTTATACGCAAATGAGAACAGCCGATGTTCCCGGCAAAATTCCTCGGTCAAAAACCGGTCGATGAACGTTACATCATTGTATAATTTTCGGACTTCGAAGATTTTTTTGCGTCCAAGACCCAGTTTTTTATCCCAGTTACGTTTTACTTTGTAGTTATCGCAATTGTCGTATTCCTCACCAAAGCGCCCGGTGTTCCAGCGTTTTTCGATATCCTGAAACAGCAGCACGCCAATGCGATAGGGGTTGAGCCGCCCCGGATGATTGGCGATGGTGCCGGAATGGTGTTCCGCGTAATCGATGATTTCATTGGCATCGGCGATGTTGCGGGTCATCATTGTTGAATGCCAGTATGTTGCCCAGCCTTCGTTCATAATTTTGGTCATCCCCTGCGGTGCAAAATAGTAAGCTTCCTCGCGGATGATGCCCAAAATATCACGTTGCCAGTTGTCGATCGGCGCATTTTCCATTAAAAAATAGAGCACATCGCGTTCCGGATGTTGCGGAAACTGGCGCACATGCGGTTCGCTGTCTTCAATTTTTTTCTTTTGCGCTTCCAGAAATTCGGGCGGATTAATGTATCTATCCATATAATGTTTGCTTTTCAGCTTGCGGACGGCAGCTTGCGGCTGACCGTTGCCATCGCCATTTCTGGTGTCGATTGCCCGTTTGATATACGGTGAATGGTGGTCGATCAGATTTTCCAGCGATAAACAAATGTCGATGAAGTTTTCCACGTTTTCCAGCCCGTAAGCATCAATATAGCGACGGATACGGATGGCGTGATTGGCCATTTCGTCGATCATTTTGCGATTGGTGTGTGCAAAATAGTAATTATTTTTGAAAAAATCGCAGTGTGCGTACACATGCGCCATTACCAATTTTTGATCGACCATCGGGTTGGATTTCATCAGATATGCGTAACACGGATCGGTGTTGATCACCATTTCGTAAATTTTTTGCAATCCGTAGCGGTAGCCTTTGGACAGTTGGTCGTATTCCATCCCAAACCGCCAATGCGGGTAGCGAACGGGAAATCCGCCATAAGCCGCCAGCTGACTGATCGTGTCGTAATCCACCAGCTCAAAAACCACCGGAAAAAAGTCCAGCCCGTAATCGGCGGATATTTTTTCAATTCCCGGTTGAATTCGCTTGATGTCGTCGAGTGTTATGCTGCCAGAGCTCATTTGCCTTTCCCCAAAAAATCTTTGATCGAATCGTAAATGGAATCTTTATCCGGTATGTACGACAACACCAGATTTTCCTGATCCGAAATGTTTTCCTGCAAAAAATCAATAAATTCGCCGCTACCGTAAGTGCTTTCCACCTGTCCGTATCCGAAAAGATTGAGTTTCGGGAGGAGGTGAGCGTTGAGCAGTTCGGCACATACTTTATTGTCTTCGCGGGACCAGTTATCACCATCGGAAAAATGGAAGGCATAAATATTCCATTCTTCGGGCGGATAATGTTCCTCAATTAACTGGTGGCACAGTTGATATGCAGAAGAAATGACCGTACCACCGTTTTCGCGAATATTGAAAAATGTATCGCGATCCACCTCTGCGGCTTGCGCATCGTGAACGATGTAACGGGTTTCCAGTCCTTTGTATTGATGTTGCAGCCAGGTATCCAGCCAAAATGTTTCCAGCCGGACGATGTGTTTTTGCTCATCCCACATCGATCCGGAAACGTCCATCATGTAAATAATAACCGCGTTGCTCTGCGGCATTTTGATGGTTTTCCACGAGCGATAGCGGAAGTCGTCGCGGATGGGCACAATTTGCGGTTTTTCCGGGCTGAATTGACCGAGCGAAATCTGGCGTTTCAACGCTTCGCGGAAGGTGCGCCGGAAATGCCGCAGCGATTCCGGTCCAACGCGATTGATGCCGGTGTAACGGTCTTTCACCGAAATAATTTCTTTTTTGCCTTTCGGCTCGATATTGGGCAATTCCAGCTCTTCACCGAGAATTTCGGCGAGTTCTTCCAGCGTCAATTCCACTTCGCGAAGGTGTTTTCCCGGCTGGTTCCCGGCTTGTCCGGCGCCATCGCCGTCTTCGTCGTCGCTGCTGCTGAGCGGGTCACCCGGTTCGCCCTGCCCCTGGCTGGTGCCGCCGCGGCCGTTATCGCCAAACTGGAAGCGCGGAATATCGATTTGCGGCAGCGGAATGCTAACCAGATCTTTCCCGTGCCGCCCGATCATTTCGCCGTTGGAAATGTATTTGCGAAGGTTGTCTTTTATTTTGCCTTTGATGATTTGGCGAAAACGATTGTAATCGTTGTCCATATGCAATAGCATTCTAAAATCCCCGGTAAAATAATGTAGGGGCACGGCACCGCCATGCCCTTTGTTAACACGAATGTTTTACATTTTTACGATTGAATATCGCCACGAGCAAAGATGCTGGCAACGTAGTTCAACACGTCTGTCGCGCTGTGTTCGTCGTAGCCGAAGCCCTTGATTAAACGAGACTTAACGATATCAATTTTTTCCTGTGTTTCTTTGTCCATTACATTAGAAACCAGCGAGGAAAGCTTGATACTGTCTTTCTGATCTTCAAACAACTTCAGCTCCAGCGCCTTTGCGAGACGGTCGTTGCTGCGCCATTCGAATTTTTTGTTATCCAGCGACAGCGCACCGATGTAATTCATAATTTCCCGGCGGAAATCGTCTTTGCGGCTTTCGGGGATATCGATTTTTTCCTCGATAGAACGCATCAGTTTTTCGTTGGCATCTTCGTCGTCGCCGGTGAATTTGTTTTTCACTTTTTCGCGCTGGACGTATGCCTTCACGTTGTCGATGTAGTTGGCGAACAATCGCTTAATGCCATCTTCATCCGCGCTGATCGCCCGCTGAACTTCATTTTTCACGATTTCGGTGTATTCGCTTTTTACAACTTTGATCAATTCGCGATAGCGTTTTTTCAGCTCCTCGTTGGTGATAAGGCTGTGATGATCCAATCCGGCTTCCAACTCGTTGAGCACCATAAACGGGTTCATCGTCGGTTCCTCCGGATATTTCACAATCGCATTGGAAATTTTGTCCTGCACATAGCGCGGCGAAATACCTTCCAGACCTTCGCGGCGCGCCTCTTTGCGGAGTTCGCGAACGTTATCTTCGGTGTAACCGGGAATCAGCTTGCCATCGTACAACCGCAGTTTTTGCGGCAGCGTGAGGTTGGCTTTTTTGGGCTCTTCCAAACGGGTGAGCACTGCCCACATCGCTGCCATTTCGATGGTGTGCGGCGCAATAAATTTTCCGCGGATTTTCTGGTTGTTGTAATCCTTTTTGTAAATTTTGATCTCTTCCGTCCATTTGGTGATGTACGGAATATCAATTTTCACCGTCCGGTCGCGCAGTGCTTCCATAAATTCATTGTTCTGCAATTTGCGATATTCCGGCTCGTTGGTGTGCCCGATAATCACTTCGTCGATATCCGTTTGCGGAAATTTTTTCGGCTTGATTTTGTGCTCCTGACTGGCGCTCAGCAGGTCGTACAAAAATGCCACATCCAGCTTTAGCATCTCGATAAATTCCACCAAACCGCGATTGGCGATATTAAACTCGCCGTCAAAATTGAATGCACGCGGATCGGAATCGGAGCCGTATTCGGCAATCTTACGATAGTTGATATCACCTGTAAGCTCGGTGGAATCCTGGTTTTTTTCGTCCTTCGGCTGGAACGTGCCGATGCCGATGCGGTCTTTTTCCGATAACAAAATTCGTTTTACGCGAACGTGTTGGAGCACTTTTGTCCAGTCGCCATCGTACACTTTTAGCATTTCGCGATAAATCTGGCGGCAAGTTGGGTTAAGCGAACCTTCCATGTAAATCTCTTTGGCTTTGTCGCCCAAAACTTCCGTCATAAATTCTTCGCGCAGGCGATCCGGTACCAAAAATAGCGGATCCTGATGCATCGGGCAGGGAACCGTTTCTTTTGGGGAAGTACCAGCTTCCTCAAAATGTTTGGGAATATCAATCCATTCATACGAATAGATAGCGCCGTCTTCCGTGCGGGAATAGTGTTCCAGCCCTTTTTTCATCAACCGGACGATGGTGCTTTTGGAACTGCCGACCGGACCGTGCAGCAACAGCACCCGTTTTTCTGTGCCATATCGATACGCCGCAGATTTGAGGGCGTTCATCAGCTTCATTAAATAGGCGTCCAGTCCGTAAACGGCATCTTTGCCGTTATCAACCGGATCATCGAAAAAATTGTAATGAATCATTTTCTTGCGTGAGTCTTCGTAATCTTCGGTTCCGAAAGATAGGATCATATCGTATAAACGCTGGTAGGATGTCCGCAAAATCCGCGGATTCTTTTTCACGATTTCGAGGTATTCCTCAAACGTGCCTGTCCAGGTTAGCGCACGAAATTCCTTGTCAAAATACTTTTTCTGGAATTTCTCCAAAATGGGATTTGTGGCTGCCATAGGAACGTCTCCTTCATCTTATGGTGGTGGTTTTTGTCAAGTTAACTATCCATGATTAGCTGACACATCATCCTTGATCGCGGTGTAAAGTGGGCCCAAATTGAGGAGACAGTGTTCTGAGAAATCGTAAGCAGATGAACCGTATTCGGATGTTCTGTAAAAAACCGTTGCCTTGTTCCAACTTACAGCGACGAACATTTATGCATATCTATGTCAAAAGACCTGCACACTGTGCTTGATTGAATATAACAGAAATTCGTATAAAATCAAGAGATTGTCGCCCGTACAACGCATTTTTTTTGAGAACCTGCAACCTGATTTTGAGCCGTTTTTATCTTTTGCAACAATCCTGCCATACATTGTTATTTCAATACAATTCTTCGACCGGTTATGATGACGAACACTCCGTTAAACATCACAAAAACTAATTAAGTTCACTGTTTCAGCTAAAAATTCAGATAAATTTTTTTTAGAATAATGGCGCTGCATTCGACAAAAAGTTATCGCAAAACCGGTGCTGGTTCGACACAATGTCCGATTTGTCATCACTCTGGTGCTGTTTTGTATTTGGATTAGCGGTTGGATTTCCGTTAAAAACGATCGTAATTTTGCCGATACCAATCAGGTATTCCGGGTCCAAAAACGCGAGAGAAAAGCTATGTCTGCACTGCAACAACTGTTAGCCCAAAAAATTCCCCAATGGCGGGATGAACAAAAAAGAATGCTGGCGCAGTTCGGGCAGCAAAATGTGAGTGATGTTTCGCTGGCGCAACTGATGCGCGGCATGCGCGGCGTGAGTGCGGTTATTTGCGACACATCGTATGTTGATCCGCAAAAGGGATTGCTGATTCGCGATTTGCCGCTCACAAAACTGATGGATCGCAGTGCAGAAGAATTGTTTTTTCTGATGTGTGCGGGGCAACTGCCGGATGCCGCCCAATTATCGGATTTGCAACAGGATATCCTCCGCAGAACCGAGGTTCCGGCGTATGTTTGGCGTGTGCTGGATTCGCTGCCGGAAAACTTGCATCCCATGACAATGCTGAGCATCGCCACGCTGAGCATGCGAAATGAATCCGCGTTCGATCGCGCGACAGCCGGAAATACCGCCAAATCCGATCTCTGGCAGCCAATGCTGGAAGATGCGCTAAACCTCATCGCCCGGCTGCCGCTTATCGCCGGAAAAATTTACCAAAAATATTTGAAAAAACAGCCGCCAATGCCGGCCAGTAAACAATCGGACTTCAGCGATCGATTCGCAGACGCGTTAGGTTTTTCGGCGGATGATCAGCCGTTTCGGGCGTTTTTGCGCCGCTTTATTATCGTGCATTGCGATCACGAAGGCGCCAACGCCAGCGTGCTCACCAGCCGTGTGGTGCATTCGACGCAATCGGATTTATATTACAGTTTATCGGGCGCAATGAATTGTCTGGCGGGTCCGCTGCACGGATTGGCAAACCAGACCAGCGTTCGATTTGTGATGGAAATCCAACGCGAGTTTGGCGGTATTCCCACCGAAAAAGCGCTATCCGACTGGATTTGGCAGCGACTAAACAACGGTTTGGTCATCCCCGGTTTTGGGCACGCGGTCTTGCGCGATGTCGATCCGCGATATCAGGCGCTGCTCGATTTCGGTGAACAGGTTTGCCCGGATGACGCATTGTTCCGCATCACCGCGATGTTGGGCGAAGTGGTGCCGCCGTTGCTGCAAAAACAGGGCAAAGCCGCCAGCCCGTATCCTAATATCGACGGCATTTCCGGCACATTATTGTATCATTTCGGGATGACGGAATTGGAATTTTACACAGTGATGTTTTCTGTGGCGCAATCCATTGGCATTTCCGCCCAATTAATCTTGATGCGGGCGCTTCACACACCTATTTTTCGCCCCAAATCTGTCACCACCGCATTGCTGCAACAGCAGTTTGCCACAAATTCACAGAAACGTTGACAGCCGCTTGATGAATTCGTGATATTTGTTCGCTACATTTACAATTGAAGATAGCGAAAGGATATCCGAATGTCAGTCACGAATGGTTTGAAATTAATGGCACTGCTGATCGCTTTTGGGTGTGTTGCCTGCACCGCAAACGGCGATAACCAAAAATCTGCAACACAATTACCCGACCTGCCCGCAAATTTTGGCGAGTATTGGTATCAGGGCGTGGCGGAATTAACCCATTTTCAACTGGAACAAGCCCGCTACGGCGAAATTCGCGAAGGCGATGCCGTCCTGATTTTTGTGACCGAAGATTTCCTCGCCCAAAGTCAGGTAAAATATGAATTTGGCGAGCCAAAAGAACCCATCGAAAAAGTGTTGAAGTTGAACGCTAATCGCCGGTTTTTCACCGGAATTTATCCATATTCAACCCTTACATCCGTTTTTACGCCGGTAGACCCGCAACATGCGCACTCGCTCAAACTCACCAACTCCGTGCAGGAATGGTGCGGGCAAGTGTATTCACAGCTAAATTTGCGGGAAAATCAGTATCAGGTGGTCAACCATTCCTATTTCCAAAAAGAAGGCGACCAGCAGTTGCTGATTGCTGCCAAATGGCTGGAAGACGAATTGTGGACGCGGCTGCGGCTCAATCCGGCATCTTTGCCCACCGGGAATTTCGAAATTTTGCCGTCTGCATTATATCTGCGGTTTCGCCACAAACCTTTTCAACTGGAAAAGGCAACCGCGGAAATTACCGATTTTAGCGATGAAACACTTTCCGATAAACCGTTGAAAGCCTATTCGCTGAACTACAGCACCATCCGGCGCTCGCTCAAAATTATTTACGAGGCAGAATTTCCGTTCAAAATTGTGGCGTGGGAGGAAAAAATACCCGGCGCAAACGACTGGTTGACCACCAGCGCCCGAAAAATTTCCGAGACCGTCACCGATTATTGGAGCAAAAACGCGGTGGCAGATTCGGTGTATCGGAAGCAGTTTGGGTTTTAATCAATTGAAAATAAAAAAGCCAGCAAAATAATTTTGCCGGCTTTTTTATGATCAACTTGAATGTTTCTGTTTTTATCGTTTTTCCAACAAATCCTGCAAAACGCCGAGCAGGTTGGGCAACTGTGGTTTGGAAATCTGGAAATCCGCACCAACAGATTTTCCTTTGTGCAGCGATTCCGGCGTAATCATCGATGAAAAAATGATCACTGGTAATTTGTTCAAAACAGGATTTTCTTTCACCTGTTTTGTCAGTGAGTAACCGTCCATTTTGGGCATTTCGATGTCGGTTATAACCAGATCGATATGCTTTGAAAGCGCCTCCGGAGCCCCTGCTAACTCTGAAATTTCTAACAATTTATCCATTGCCGATCGCCCGTTGGTAAATTCCAGCACGTTAAATCCGGCATTTTTGACGCGATCAACAATCATGTGCCGTATCATCGGTGAATCTTCCGCAACCAGAATGGTTTTGTTTTGACCAAATTTGGCGAGTTCATCTTTGGTATATTTGATGCCGAGCTGCGGGCGGATCATCGCGATAATTTTTTCGATATCCAGCATCATAATTATGCGGTCTTCGCGTTTGATAACGCCAACCACGGTCGAATTTTCGGTGGCAATTTGATGAATCGTATCCGGCGTTTCAACCTGCTCCCACGAAAGCCGGTGAATTTGCCGGACATCGTGCACCAAAAAACCAACCTGCACACTGTTAAATTTGGAGATGATCAGCTTTTTGCGTTCGAGCGGTTGTTCATAATTGAACAGCCATTGCGCTAAATCCAGTACTGGCGTTAGTTGGTCGCGCAAATTGATGATACCCAACATGCCGCGAGGCAATTTCGGTAAGGTGGTAATTTCCGGAACGCGAATAATTTCGCGCACTTTTGCAACGTTAATTCCAAACGCCTGAGAGGTCATTTTTCCATTTTCGTCGGGGTACTCGACATAAAATTCGATAATTTCTAATTCATTGGTTCCTGTTTCTAACAGAATATCGGTTTGATAAGACATTTTAACACTCCCTGTGTTCAAATGATTTTTCCCTAACCTGCAGATCCGCAAACTTCGATCCCTTCATTGTTCAACTATCGGCAGGAAAAAGGCGAATTTAGACGCATTTTCCAAAAAATTCTATTTTCAGATATTTCCAAAAACATTCCGGGATTCAAGTTCTGCAATTTTTTCCGGGGAGAAGCCGAGGAATTCCCGCAAAACGGTATTTCCATTTTGATTCAGATGCGGTGGCGGGGACAGATCAACTTTTTGCGATTCATCAAATTCAATAGCAATGCTGCGAACGCCGATAAGTGATTGCCCCTGCTGTGTCGCGCCGTGAAGGAGTAATTCCTTCCCCTGTGGTTGTTCGAAAACTTCGGGCATCGATAAAATACCGCCGGCTGGCACTTTGCGTTGTTGCAAATCGGATAACAGCGCTTCGCTGTCGAATTGGGCTATCAGTTCCGCCAACCTGCGATTGACTTCCGCACGATTGTTGACACGCGCCGCATTGGTAGAAAAATCCGGCATTCCGGCCATTTCCGGGCAATTCAACGCGTTGCACAATTGTCGAAATTGGGCGTCGTTGCCAACACCGAGCATTATGATTTTCTCGTCCGAAGTGTTGAACATGCTGCCATACGGCACGATGTTGGGATGTTCCGAGCCCATTCGCTGCGGAATATGCCCGCCGGTGAGCCAATTTGTTGCCTGATTTGCCAGCGACGCGATACCGGATTTTAGCAGCGAAGCTTGCACGAACTGCCCTTTTCCGGTTTGCTGCTGTTGCAAAAGTGCCAGCAAAATCCCTTCTTTCAATTGATGCGCAGCAAGAATGTCGATTAACGCAACCGGCATTTTTACGGGCGGCCCATCGGGCATTCCGTTCATAAAAATAAAGCCGCTGGCAGCTTGTAAAATGGCGTCGTAACCTGTCCGGCTGTCCGTTTTTCCGTAGCCGGTAATTTCGGCGTAGATAATTTTGGGATTTACAGCAGCGAGCGTTTCGTAATCCATCTGCAATTTTTCCGCGTCACCGGGTTTATAGCTGGCGATAATCACATCTGCTCTTTGCACAAGAGACAGCACGATTTCGCGCCCCTCATCGGTGTCGATATCCACCGCAACCGATTCTTTACCCCAATTGACCGCTGTAAAATAGCTGGAAATGTCCGAATCGGTTGGTTCGGTTGGCAATTTCCAGCTTCGGGTTACATCACCGCCCGTTCGCGGATTTTCAATTTTAATCACCCGGGCGCCAAGTTCGGCAAAAAACATCCCGACCGACGGTCCTGCCAGCACATTCGCCAGTTCCAACACCAACAAATTTTTAAATATCTTCATTTTCCGATCCATTTTTTCACGCCAATTTTCTCTCAAAATCGTAACCGGTTTGAGCACTATTTTGTCGAAAAAAATATTTTCAATAAAAAATATGCAAATTCCTTAATTTTTATCAAGATATATGAAATTTTTGCTCTTAAATTTGGAATGTATCACAAATTGTTGGGCAAATGGCTCGTTTGAAAGGCTGTTCACTACAATTTTTGTTTTTGAATATTGTCAATTATCTCTTATACTTAAGTGTTGTTTAATAAGGAATTAACGCTCCCTGAAAAAGAAACGCCTATGATATCTGCTCAATGTTACAACATTGTGGTCAGCTATGTAATCTGGCTTAACATTCTGGATAAGGTGATCTATTTTGCCAAATCCAATAACCCGCTTTTTGTTTTTTGCGCGTTAGTCGGGTTTGTGGTTGCCGCAATTGTCGGTACCAATTTTTTGATTGTTTTTTTCAAAAAATATATCCACATCTTTCTGTTTATTCCCGCTGCCTTATTTTTGCCAGCATGTGCATATCTCATTATTAAAAGCAATTCAGGTGGATTTAATTACGCATTTCAATGGCAATTTTTGATTGGTGCTATCATCGTTTGCGGACTGTATCTGGTTATTCTGAATGATTCGTTCAAAAATGTGAAACCCGGTGAAAACTCACCCGGCAGAAGCACCATAATTTTGTTTGGCATTGCCGGTTTGTTTTTATTGCACATCATTATTTTGATGGAAACGAATCAAAGTATGTTTGGATTTTTTGGACAAAAATTGCTAGTGTTTTGGGATATCGCCAAATTTTACCTCGCCCGCTAACCGATAATTTCCACATAAAATTTTGAGATTTGTATTCGTTGATGTTTTTCAACAAACGTCGCGGAAATACCTTTAAATTAACCGGTGGATTGCATATTAAACCGGAGAGATTGCTATGAAATGCCCCCATTGTGGCACACATTTTTCAGAAACCGGATTTATTTGTCCGGCTTGCCAGCGTAGTGTTTTAAATAAAAAAAACGGTCAGGAGCACCCGAAACTGCAGCGGGCTGCCAAAACGGAAACACCACGGCAATTATTTCAAAATCTGGTTAATTTTGTCCATACGCAGGCGGATTTTCAGCCGGAAACTATCGGTGAAATGGTTGAAAACAGCGAGCAACCAGCGGAGCAAAGACAGGCATCCGGCAAGCCTGTCGCAAGCGATATTTACAGTCCTACGATCCGCCGCATTGCTGAAGTTGACAAAACAGACTCATCTTTTGACAGCACTGTAACAGCCGAATCCAAACCGGCTGAAGCACCAAAACCCGATCATTCTGAACCAACGAAAACAATAGTCGATTCTGTTATTTTGCGCCGTTTTGCACTGGCAACTGTTGGTGCGGTAATTGTTTTTGCGGTTTTTATGGTAATATTTCGTTGGTAGATATTGTCGCAATTATTCTGATTCCCGGTCGATATTCCGGTCGATATCGATTAAAAAAACTCACCTGAATACGATTTTTGCGTTGTTAATTTGAATTATTGTTGATAACTTTGTGAAGTTGAATTACAAAAATACGTAACTTCAAATTAAACAAGAACTACGCAAGATTTACAAATCCTCGTTTTAAAGTCAACCGCTTTATTGGCTGCTATTCAAATTTTTTAATGTTCAGATACATATTTTTAAGGGTGGTATAGTGATTGAGCAAACAGTTTCATCCACCAGGGAAGGTATTCTGATCACAGATAAAACTGCTGACAAGGATTTGTCTTCAGTTGTTGAATTGCAAACGGAACACGATGGCGAATTTTCATTAAATAGCACGATGCTGGCCGGGTTAGTCTGGATTGTGCTGTTGGGAATATCCGTGTTTTTTTGGGGTGGCTTATTGTTTTTTTTAATAAAAAAGCTGGGGTTATAATCGTTTTATGCGGGCAGTAATCCTCCAAAAAACCGGTAATCCACATTCACTTCACATTTCGGATGCACCGGAACCGAAACCCGGTCCGGGTCAGGTTTCCGTTAAATTACAATTCTCCGGAATCAATTACGCCGAAATTCTATCCCGGAAGGGGCTTTACGGCTGGGCTGTAAAACGCCCGTATATTTTGGGGATGGAAGGTTCCGGCATTATCGAGGCCGTTGGTGATGGTGTTAATCCTGCCCGTGTCGGGCAAGCGGTAATGGTTGGCACCCAAAACGGGTGTTACGCAGAAAAAATTGTGGTGCCTTCTGTTCAGGCAATTCCGGTAATTTCCGGTTTTGAAATGTCCGAAAACGCCGCTTTTTTAGTCAATTTTATGACGGCTTGGGTTTCCCTTTTTTCCCTCGCGAAATTGCAACCCGGTGAAAAAGTGTTGATTACTGCGGCCGCAGGCGGTGTCGGCAGTGCAGCGGTTCAGTTGGCTGTCAAACACGGTTGTGAAGTATATGCGTTGGCCGGGAATGCAGAAAAAATCAAATTTCTGAAATCTTTGGGCGTTACCGGAGCAATCAGCTATCACAATCCGGGGTGGCAAAACCAGCTTCGCGATGAAAGCAACGGGTTGGATGTCGTGTTGGAAATGGTCGGCGGTGAAGTGTTTCGCCAGGCGTTTTCGATGCTGAACCCTTTGGGAAGGCTCACAATTGCGGGCTACGCCAGTATGGATTTAAAAAAATGGAACCCTGTTTCTTGGTGGCAAACCTGGCGCGATGCCCCAAAAATCAACATTATGAAACTTGCCCACAAATCAAGTGCTGTAATGGCAACACATCTGGGGTATTTGTTGAAAAATCCCGATTTGATGCAACAAACGTTCGCAGATCTCGAGGCGTTTGTTGTGGCAAACAATATCCGTCCGGTTGTCGGGAAAATTTTTCCGCTGGAAAATGTTGGCGATGCCCATCAATGGATCGAATCGCGAAACAGTATCGGTAAGGTGTTGCTCAAAATTTGAGTAAATGATTGTTTCAACATATATTTGCCTTCCTTTTTTTATTCTGCCTCCTATTTTCAATCCTTTACTTTTTAGCTAAATATAATCCCTTTTTAGTCGAAGTTTATGATTGCAGCCAATGACCGTTTTGGTGTCTGATTTGGTTAAAAAGCCACCGTTGGCATTCAATGCCGTTCTGGGGTGCTGTATAAAAAATGAAGTTAAAAATCACCAAACAAAATTGTGCAAGAAATGAGCGATCAACGACTATTGAAAAACAAAGATAAGATCAAAAAAATTATCGAATTAGCTTGTAAGTTCAAGCTGAACGCAAAGCTGGTTTTCGGTGAAATCGAACAGGATACTTATTTATTGAATGTGAGCGAATCCGGACGGCTTGCGGTTGTTCACCGGCAAAATGAAGCGATTGATGGCGCATTAACTTCCGGCCAACCTGTCACACTGCGGTTCGACTATGTTGAGAGGGGTTATCTGCACATTTTTGCTTTTGAGATAGTTGCACCGGAAAACGATTCCTATAAATATTACGATGCAATCTGGATGAAAATGCCGGAAAGCATGCAGGAACTCACTGTGCCGGAGCCTTATCTTTTTGTTTCCGATGAAGAAAAACCGATCATGTTGAATTTTTCTTTGAAAGATCAAAATTTTAAAGAGGAAATTGTCCGGATTAGTGTTGACGGTGTGCAGTTTTTTGCCCGCTCGAAAAAACTGGATTCCAAAACGCTGTGGGCCGGCCGGAAACTGGAATCGGTGAAAATCGATTTACCGGCAGAGCATGTCCATCTCGAAATGCAGCTGAGTAAACGCGAAGGCAGCGGTTGGCTGACCCGGTTTAACAGCCCGGATCGCGATGAGCTGAAAATTATTCAGGAATACGTTACCCGGAAATTTTTTGAAAGCGCCAAAAAGGAAAAACTGGAATATCTGGTTGATCCGGTGGAGGCGCTGTCAACAAAAGTACGCACCGGACCCAACCGAAAAGTGATCATTTACGAAAGAGATGAAGACACCAACCTGGCGTTGAAAGAATTGTTGGAATCCCGAAATTACAAAGTGATGTGCGCTCTCGCGCCGGAAGAAGCACTGCGCATGTCCCGTGCGGAAAAACCGGGTTTGCTGTTGTTGGATGTATCCTCCCCAAAATCTTCCGGAATGGCAATTTGCCGGGAATTGAAAGGCAATTTTTACACGAAAAATGTGCCGATTTTATTCATGTCGCAGCATTTCAAACGGACAGATTTACCGGTGATCTCGCAATATGGCGCACGGGAAATTACCGAAAAGCCGCTGTATTTGCCGGATGTAATCTACCGTGTGGATCTGATTTTGGACCCGGATAACGCCAAAAAACCACCGCGCCGTTCGGCGATGGCTGCACATCCGGAAGGCAAATCTGCATCGGATGTGTCCGCACCAAATTTTGAAAAAGTTGCGGCACAAATCGCCAAATCTCCAACTATTTTGCTGGCAAATCAGGGTGATATTTTCACACCGCCGCGCGTTCGCCAATGGGCAAATGAACACGGATTTGAATTGATAACGGTCGAAGAAATTCAATCGTTTGAGCAGGAAACACAGCGCTGTAAACCGGTGTTGGCGATCGTAAATTTACAGGATACCAACCAAAAAACAATTGTCGAAAAATGCCAGATGATTCGTTCGGATCTCCGTTTGGCGGAACTCCCGCTGTTTATTACGGATGCCAGCATGTCACCAAATAGTGTGCGAAGGGCGGATAAAAGCACTTTTTTTATCCAGGCGATTTCCGAAAAGTTTTTGAGCAAACTGGATGCGCTTGTTACCAAAATTTCACGAAAATAATCTGCCACATTCGCCGCCAGCCCGGCGGCGTTTTACTTTTTTTATCCGCAATTTCCCGCTGATAATTTTCCCATCTGTTGATTCAAATAATAAAACTGATTTCCATATCATTTCTGTTTTTGTTTGAAAAATGAACGGTTTAAGCGTAAACTTCATCTTCAAACATTTATTTTGAGGAGTGAACTGCCGATGAGCACAATTTTACCAAAAGATGAAAAAATACGCCGGGCTGTGCAATGGATCTCCGATCACCTCGAAAACAATCCCGCTGAAAAATTAATGGGATTGTTAAATCAGGCCGCATCGCGATTTGATCTGTCGCCGACGGAATCAGATTTTCTACTAAAATTTTATAAAGACAGCCGGAAAAATGAACCGAAAGATTAATGCAATTATTTTTGATGCAGATGGTTTGATGATAAACACGGAATACGTCGCAATGCTTGCGTGGCAACAAACCGGCAGAGAATTTGGCTACGATATCCCGCTCGAAGTGCATCAGCAGGTTATCGGGCTGAGTATCGAAGCGTCTGAAAAAGTAATGCTGCGCATTTTTGGCGATGATTTTCCCTATTACGAATTACGCAAACGACGGCTGGAAATTGCCCGGGCGCATGTTCAGGAAAATGGCATGCCCGTAAAAAAAGGCGTATTCGAGTTGCTGGATTATCTGGATTCTCTCGGGATTCCCAAAGCTGTCGCCACGTCATCTGACCGGGACGGTGCAAAATACAAGCTGGAAATGGCGGGTCTTTTCGATCGATTTGGTGCTGTAATTACCAATGATGATGTGCAAAATGGCAAACCGGCTCCGGATATATTTTTGGCGGCAGCGAGATCAATCGCAGCTAATCCGGCCGAATGTCTGGTGCTCGAAGATTCCGAACCGGGCATTCGCGGCGCGCTGGCAGCGGGCATGTTGCCGGTGATGGTCCCGGATCTCAAACCGCCTTCACCTGAAATTACGCAAGTGGTGCATAAAATTTTCCCGACGCTACACGAGGTTTGCGAATGGTTGCAGGAAGTGTGGAAATGACGCGGTTAATCGATGACTAAATCCCGTAAAAATAAATTGTTAAGCAATCGAAAATTGCCGGAAAACGGAACAACCGGCGGCAATAAATTCAAAATTTTAGCCGGAATAACCGGAATTGCAATTTTGCTCGTTGCTTTGTTTCTCTGGCAATTTTGGGCAAGTGCTCCGGTATTCGACGGGGAAAATGCGTTTCGGCACATCGAAAAACAGTGCGCGTTTGGTGCGCGTGTTCCGGGCAGTTCTGCGCATCAGCAGTGTGGCGATTTTTTGGTGGATGAATTCGGGAAATATGCAGATCGCGTGCAGCAACAACCGTTCACGCATCGCGATCGGCGGGATACAGCGACAGTTTTTGCCGGACGTAACATTATAGCTTCATTCAACTTACAACCGGAACGCGGCTACCGGATAATGCTTGCCGCACATTGGGATTCCCGACCGTTTGCGGATAAAGATCCCGATTCATCTCTGCACAATCAGCCGGTTCCCGGGGCCAACGACGGCGCGTCCGGTGTTGCGGTGCTGCTGGAAATGGCACGAATTTTAAATACGCATCCACTGGATTTCGGGGTTGATATTGTGTTGTTCGATCTGGAAGATATCGGCGATTACGGTGCCGCGCTCGACAGCGATTCGCTGAACGGCTTTTGCCTCGGTTCCCAATATTTTGCGGAAACAATGGATAGCTATCGACCCAAATATGGCGTTTTGCTGGACATGATCGGCGATGCAGATTTGCGCATTCCCCGCGAAGGCTATTCGCAATCAAACGCCGGAAATGTAATGCAGATGATTTGGCAGGCCGCAAAAGCAGTAAACGCTACTGCGTTTGTGGATGAAATCGGGGAATCGGTGGTTGATGATCATGTACCGTTTTTGCAGCGCGGCATTCGCGTTGTCGATCTCATCGATTTCGATTATCCCTATTGGCACACAACTGCCGATACGCCGGACAAATGCAGTGCCCAAAGTTTGCAGCAAGTTGGCGATGTGTTGGTTCACCTGCTCTATCAAATTGAAAATAAATAAGTTAGATACGGAGGATAATGGTATGAATTTACAAAATAAAGTTGTTTTGATCACCGGCGGAAGCCAGGGAATCGGATTGGCAACCGCAAAAATGCTCAGTGAAAAAGGCGCAACTGTCGTCATCACTGCGCGAAATGAAGCGAAATTAAAGGAAGCCGCAGCGCAAACCGGGGCAACCGCGATCGCTGGCGATGTCGCAAATGAAGCAGACGTGAAACGCATCTATCAAACGATTTCTGAAACCTTCGGGCGGTTGGATGCATTGGTAAATAATGCCGGTTACGGCTATTTCGATACGTTGGAAAACATGAACGTCGAATCGTTCAACAAGGTTTTTGCCACCAACGTTACCGGTGCAATGCTGATGGCTCGCGATGCCGTTCCGTTTTTCAAAAAACAAAATTATGGCAATATTATCAACATCAGCTCCACCGCAGGACTGCGCGGTTTTGCCGGTGGAACAGCCTATTCTGCAACCAAATTTGCGCTGAAAGCCATGACAGAGTGCTGGCGGGCGGAGTTGCGGCAACATAATGTCCGGGTTATTTTGATCAATCCGAGCGAGGTGCAAACAGATTTTGTGGTCAATTCCGGCAGGGAATCGCGCCAGTTCAACCCGACCAAATTATTGGCGGAAGATATTGCCCACACGGTGTGCGGCGCGTTGGAAATGGCGGATCGCGGATTTATTACGGAGCTGACGGTTTTCGCCACCAATCCGCAGTAAAATTGGATGTGCAGTCATCTTTCGGGTGAAGTTTGATGGCAACACTCCGATAATGGAATCGAAAATGTCAAATTGAACAGGAGTTATATAATGAAAAATCGTCGATCAGAAAAACGGCGTCACCTGATTTATTATTTGCAAGTGTTTAACAGCGAAACCGATCAATTTTTGGGCAATTTGGTGGATATAACGCCGGAGGGATTGATGCTCACCAGCGAACGCCCCATCGAAACCGGAAAAAATTTTAAATTGCGGATGAACATCCAATTTTTGGCGCAAAAGGAAATGCATCTCGATTTGAACGCGGAAAGCCGCTGGTCCAGCACGGATGTCAATCCAAATTATTTCGATACCGGTTTCCGGCTGCAGGATGTCGATTCTGAAACGAAATTGATTATCGATCACCTCATCAAAGAGCTGGGTTTCAACGACTAATCCCGGTAACGCGGAATATGAAAGAACACCATCTCCCGGTTCAACGAACCGCCCGATATTTTACGCTCGGCGAAATTACCGACGCGTTACAGGAAATCTGGTTCGTTTGTCACGGATACGGACAACTTGCCCGCTATTTTTTACGAAATTTTGATCCGATTGCCGATAAATCCCGGTTGATTGTTGCGCCGGAAGCGTTGTCTCGATTTTATTTGCAATCGACGAACGGAAGAATCGGCGCAACCTGGATGACCCGCGAAGACCGCGAAAATGAAATTGCCGATTATCTCGCCTATCTCAACAACCTATCTGAAGCCATTTTTGAAAAAATACCCCGGCAAACGGTTCGAATAATTTTGCTGGGATTTTCGCAAGGTGTTGCGACCATTTCGCGATGGCATCATCACGGGCAAGTCAATGCGGATCGCCTGATTTTGTGGGCCGGATTGATTCCGCCCGAAATTGATCTGCAGATTTCCGGTGAAAAATTTCGCCAAACAGATTTGCATCTCGTGCTCGGCGATGCTGATCCATACGCGCAGCCGGAAATTATCCGTGAACATCGCAGCCGTCTGGCTGATGGCGATGTAAAATTTACAGCACATTCATTTGCGGGTGGTCATATTATCGATGGGAAAACGTTGCAGAAAATCGCCGGAACACCAATTCCGTAAAATTTCCAAAACCCCTATAAAAAGACAAAGCACGCGGAACATGACTTTCGAAATGTTCCGCGCGCTTTGTTTTTTTCGCATTCCGTGCGCAGCATACCGTGCATCCCTACAAGCGTCCTGAAATAATACAAAAGAATATTATTTTTACATGTGATGTGGGCAACATGATTGATATATCAGAAATTTAATATCAAATTTTGCCTGATATATTAGTCACTTCATCGCGTTTTTCGATTGCCAATGTTTCAAAAAAACGGCGGCTGAGTTTAATTCCGCCGGAATCGGGCAATTGCGGCCACGGGAAAATATGCAGCGGTAATTCAAATCGCGCCAATTTTTTTGCCAGAAAATCGAGGATTTTCACCTCATTTAATGGCGTATCTGTTTCCACAAAAGCAACCGGACGTTGCCCGAATTCGTTGTCCGGCACCGGGACAACCAAGCTTTGGCGAACGCCGGGACATTCATTTAACGCAGCCTCGATGGTTTCAGGTTGAATATTTTCGCCGCCGGAAATAAACATGTTGTCTTTCCGCCCGGTAACGTGCAAAAATCCGTTGCCATCTATTTTCCCGATGTCGCCGGTGCGGAAAAAGCCATCGGCTGTAAATGGCTGTTGGCAACTGCCATTTGTCCAGTATCCGCGAAACAGGGTTTTGCCGCCAACACATATTTCGCCATCGGCTTCGATGCGTAATTCCCGAAAATTCAGCAATTTACCGGAATTTGACAATTCTGCGGCGGTGGCATTTTGCGGCGTCGCGGTAATTTGCGAACTCATTTCTGTACTGCCGTAACTGGTGTGAATGGGAAGTTTCAGCCGGATCGATTCCGCAATCAATTGTTTGGGAATGGCGCTGCCGCCGAGCAAAATGGCAGTCATTTTTTGCAGCAGCGGGATGTTCGAATCCGTTTGCAGCAACCGGAAAAGCTGGGTTGCAACCAGCGAAATATGCGTCACACCCAACGACCGGATCGCCGCTGCCAACGACGTTTCCGGTGCGGGAATGGCAATTGCACCGCCACCGGTAATTGCACGAAAAACAATCGCCAACCCGCCAACGTGATACAGCGGCAACGCCAGCAGCCAGCAATCATCGCCCGCACCAAAAGGAATATTTTGGTTGGCGCCCAGTGCGCTAAAATAGTGGTTTCCGAACGAGTGCACCGCAGCCCGCGGTTTGCCGCTGCTGCCTGAAGTAAAAATAATCGTTGCCAGTTTTGTATGATTTTCCGGCTTCGCCAGCCAGTCGCGAAAACTAAATTTTTGCGAATCAACAATGCTCGGTTGTCCGGGAAATTCTGCCAGATTGAGCGACATACAGCCGGGAATATTGCTGTTAACAGTGGTGGTGGAATGGAGAAAAATAGTTGCGCCGACAGCGGTAATTGCATCCAAAATTTGTTCAGCAGAAAATCGGGTGTTAATGGGCGTCGCGATGGCGCCAACTTGCCATATCGCAAGCAATAGTGAAATATATTGTGCGCTATTTGGTGCTGTGATGGCGATCCGGTCACCCGGTTTTATACCGTATTCGCGAAGTTTTATCGCTATGTTATCTGCCCAGCCGGCTATTTCGGGCAGGCTGAAATTGCCATCCGGCGAACGGAGAAACACCAGATTTTCTTTTGGCATTTCCGGCTCCGGCATTACTGGGTGCGCCATTGTTTATATGCATCCGATTTCAAAAATTCACTGAACAATTCATTTGCCTGCATGGCGTCATCGGAGAATGCCATGCCAGCATTTTCTTCCAAACTGACCATCATCGCAACCACACCGCTAAAATTTCGATTTTCCAAATAAAGCTCGATCAATTGATAGTGCGGCTCGGCCAGCCACGGTTCTAACTCGATGGCCATTTTCTGATATTGTTCGTACAACCCAAATTCTTTTTGGGCGTAATAAATATTGCCCATCATGTAATGCAAATAACCGTCATCCTCACCGACATTTTGGCTCAACCTGTGCAACGCCGCGAGGCTGGATTTGTAATCCTGTTTGACGAGAAAATAATCGATCAACAGCAGATCGAGGCTGGGATCATCCGGATAACTATCGCGAAATTTTTCGACATATTCGACCATTAAATCATTGGAAATATTGGAAATACAAATAATGTGCAGTAGCTGAACAGCTTTCATTTTTTGCACGGATGATGCCATGCTGAGATAAATTTCATGCGCTTTTTGGAAATCACCGGCGATGCGCGCCTGCTTCATTTCCGCAAGTTTGGGCAGCTCGTTAATATAGCGGCGCTTTTCGCCAAAAATTTGTTCGCCCATGCTTTTCAAATAATCCGTGAACGAATCCGTATTGAGCAGCATTGGTTCAATCAAAATGCGAAATGTATCGCTGAGGTATTCGCCGGAGAGGTAAATGTATACGTCAATAATTTCAAAATCGCGATCATAAATAATGTCAAACTGATGATAATTTACACCGATATTCATCCCCGCCAGCCGAAAAAGCGCCCGGATCGTATCGCTACTGGTGTCGTAATTCATCGCCATGTAGTGCCCGTCTTCGCCCATTCCCTGAATTATTTCGGCACCGAAATTGAATTGCTTATTGAATTCGCTTTTCAATTCCTGTTCCATTTTTTTGGTGACAGCCAGCCCATGCAGCGATTTATCCAGCAATTTATCCATTTTTATGTGTTGATTGAGCGCCTCCGCATCACCGGCGGCGAGCCCGTACTGGATGGAATAGAGAAATTTTTCGATAAGTGAATCTGCCGGAATTTCCGCTCTGCCGGCAGTCAGCAATGTAATTGTTAACAATAGAACAGATGTAAATCGATTCATCAACCCTCACCTTGATTTGTGGATTTCTGATGATATGTGGTAGAAATATACCCATTTGTGGATAAAATTGACAGTGATAAACGCCATCACGCCCATTTTATCCGCGGCTTTTCAAGCTGCGCCACCGTAAGTTTTGTCGGAATCTTTGATGACAAACCGCGCTTTTAGTCGCGCCACTTCGCTGGCTAAACCGGCGATTTCCACCGAGCGCAGCACTTCGTTAAAATCTTTGTATGCTGCGGGTGCCTCGTCGCGGGGATAGTTGCGGCAATTCGTCAAAATATCCCGGTTTTCGAACGAGCGATCCACTTCGGCTTGATCGAGCGAACGGATGGCCTGTTTGCGACCCATCATCCGACCGGCGCCGTGATTGACGCTGTAGCAGGTCAGCTCCGCACCCGGTTCCGCGACCATCACCGCCGATCCGCCCTGCGGATTTCCCGGCAGCAAAATCGGGTGGCCTGTGTCGTAAAACGGTGTATTTTTCAATCCGTGATGTCCGGCCGGAAACGCCCGGGTCGCGCCTTTGCGATGCACCCAGGTTTTTTCGTTGCGCAAAATCTCCTGCCGCGCGATGTTGTGACTGATAAAATACACCAGTTCGCCGGAAACACCGGGAATCACTTCCTGAAATGCTTCCAGCACCAAACTGTTAATTAACAAATGGTTAACCGTTGCGAAATTACCTGCCAGCGCCATATCGTCGATGTAATTGTTCGCTTCCACAGTGCCGAGCGGCGCGTACACCAGATCGTGATCACCCGCCGGAAACGGCGTTCCCCATTGTTTAAACTGATTTTTCAGCAGCTTGAATTGATAATTCGCCAGCGTGAATCCGAATCCGCGCGAGCCGCAATGCGACAAAAACGCCACGTGCCCGTCCTTCAGCCCGAAAACTGCTGCGGCGCGTTGGGCACGTTCTGTTGGCGCGATGGCCACGCTTTCGCATTCACCGAAATGATTACCGCTGCCGTACGAACCCAACTGGCGGATTTTTTCCTCAAATTTATTGAAATTACCGTTGTCGATCATCCATTGCAAGCGATGATCCAGCGCGTCGCGGCTGCCGTCGTGTCCGGTATGAAACGCATCTTCGCAGTGATTCGCCCAGTGCGGCGGAATGCCCAGCGCCTCGCAAACGGCTGCCGATGCGCCTTCGATGACCGCTTTTCGCCCCAAATCCGGATCGACATGCCGCGCTTTTTTGACAGATCGCTGTCCGCGTCCGGCGCCGGTGGGTGTGCGCTCTTCAATCGCGTTGATGATGGCCCGCCGCAACTTGCGATCGTTGATTTCGCTGTCCGGCAAATCGAGTTGCAGCAAACTCATCGAACATTTGATGTCCACGCCAACCGGTCCCGGATAAATATGCGTCGGGGAGACCAGCACGCAGCCGACCGGTGCGCCGTACCCGACGTGCGCATCCGGATTGAGCACCACATCCGTCACGCCCGGCGATTCGCAAACGTTCAGCGCCTGCGAAATGCAGCCTTCGTCAAATGTTTCGCGGATGGCTGCCGTGCCAATCACCGTTGCCGGTTTCAATTTGTTGTTGCGTGCCGGCAAAATCGCAGTGGCTTCGCCGGTGGGAATCAGTTGGGTATTTTCTGTGGTCATTTTGTTACCTGTTACCGTTTTATTTATTTAAAGATTGTCGCAAAGTCACGGGGATCGCAACGGTTTTTTTTATTTGCCACTTACATAATTTCACTCTCCGTTTGGAAATCCGTGCTAAACTCATTTACATTTTGTTGGCGAAAGTTTTTTAAGTCTAAAGGAAAAAGTGAAAAGGTAAAAAACGCGACAATTTACCGGATCATTCTCCGTTTTCCTTTTTACTTTTACCCTTATCGTCATTTCTCTTTTTCCGAAAATAACTGTAAATTAGGCAGTTACGAAATGTTTACCGCGACAACATGAGGTTCAGCCAATGGCAACTATCGAGCAAAAAATTACCAACAAAATACGGATTGTTACCGCGGCATCGCTGTTTGACGGGCACGATGCGAGCATCAACATCATGCGGCGCATTCTGCAAAGCCAGGGCGCAGAGGTGATCCACCTCGGACACAACCGCTCTGTTCAGGAAATTGTGGATGCCGCCATTCAGGAAGATGTGCAGTCGGTTGCCATCACCAGTTATCAGGGCGGGCACATCGAATTTTTCAAATATATGTATGATTTGCTGGAACAGCGCGGCGCGGGACATATCAAGATTTTTGGCGGCGGTGGCGGCACCATTTTGCCGGATGAACTGGACGAACTGCACAATCACGGTATCGCGCGGTTGTATTCACCGGAGGACGGGCGCGAAATGGGGCTTGTCGGAATGATTCGCGATTTGCTGCACCAAAGCGACTTCGCCACCAAAACTGAATCGAGCGGCGACGAACTCACCCAAATTCAGGCCGGCGATGTGAACGCAATTGCCCAAACGTTAACGCTCATCGAAAATCATCCCGAAAAAGCAGAAAAAATAATTGCCGATTTGGCAACATTAGCCGCAAAAAAGCACGTTCCCGTTTTGGGGATTACCGGTACCGGCGGTGCCGGAAAATCGTCGCTAACTGATGAGCTGGTCAGGCGTTACGTCACTGATTTTGAGGATAAAACCATCGCGATTATTTCCGTCGATCCGTCCAAACGGAAAACCGGCGGCGCGTTGCTCGGCGATCGCATCCGCATGAACGCGATTTACAATCCGCGCGTGTACATGCGCAGCTTTGCCACGCGACAGGCGCATATGGCGCTCAGCAAAACCGTGGTGCCGTCCATCAATTTGCTGAAAGTTGCCGGATTTGACCTGATTATCGTGGAAACCGCGGGCATCGGGCAAAGCGATTCGGAAATTACCGAACTGGCGGATGTTTCCGTTTACGTGATGACCCCGGAATACGGCGCGGCAACCCAGCTCGAAAAAATCGACATGATCGATTTCGCCGATCTGGTGGCGCTCAACAAATTCGACAAACGCGGTGCGCTGGATGCGCTGCGGGATGTGCAAAAACAGTATCAGCGCGGACACGGAAAATTCGACCAGAAACCGTCGGCAATGCCGGTGTACGGCACCATCGCATCGCAATTTAACGATCCCGGCACGAACTCGTTTTACCGGGCGATCATCGATAAACTGGTGGAACGCTGCAATCTCGACTGGCAATCGGGTTACGAAATCAGCGCGCAGATGAGCGAGAAAATCCACATTATTCCGCCGGATCGGGTGCGCTATCTCGCCGAAATTGCTGAAACCAGCGATCGCTACAAACAATTTGTGGACAAACAGGTCGGGTTGGCACGGCAGGCATTCCAGCTTCGCGGGACGATCGATTTGCTCAAATCGCAGCAAAAAAACACCGCCGAACTCGAGCAATTATTCGATGACACCTGGCGCTCGATTGACAAAGATTGCCAGGATATTCTGGATAATTGGGACGCCAAAAAGCAGCAATACAGCGATGAATTTTTCAAATACAGCGTTCGCGGGCGCGAAATAAAAGTGCCCAATTTTAGCGAAACGCTCAGCCACAACAAAATTCCCAAAATCGCGCTGCCCAAATTTGCGGATTGGGGCGAAATTTTGCGTTGGGCGCTGCGCGAAAATGTGCCGGGCGAATTCCCGTACACCGCCGGCGTTTATCCGTTCAAACGCACCAACGAAGATCCCACCCGCATGTTCGCCGGCGAAGGCGGACCGGAGCGCACCAACCGCCGCTTCCATTATTTGAGCGACGGCATGCCCGCGGCGCGGCTGTCCACTGCGTTCGATTCGGTAACGCTGTATGGCGAAAATCCCGATTTCCGCCCGGATATTTACGGAAAAATCGGGAATTCCGGCGTTTCCATCGCCACTTTGGACGATGCGAAAAAGCTGTATTCCGGCTTCAATTTAGCTGAACCGACCACTTCTGTTTCAATGACCATCAACGGTCCGGCGCCGATGCTGCTCGGGTTTTTCATGAATGCCGCCATCGACCAGCAATGCGAGATCTACATAAAAAACAACGGTTTGGAAGAAAAAATCTCTGCCAAGCTCGACAAGATTTTTGCGGAAAAAGAATTGCCGCGACCGCAATATCACGGCAATCTGCCGAAAGGCAACGACGGATTGGGACTGATGTTGCTAGGCGTTACCGGCGATCAGGTGTTGCCCCGCGATGTGTACGAAAAAATCAAAGCCGAAACCATCAGCCAGGTGCGCGGCACGGTGCAGGCGGATATTCTCAAAGAAGATCAGGCGCAGAACACCTGCATTTTTTCCACCGAATTTGCTTTGCGAATGATGGGCGATATTCAGGCGTATTTCACGGAAAACAAAGTGCGCAATTTTTATTCGGTGTCGATTTCCGGCTATCACATCGCCGAGGCGGGCGCGAATCCCATTTCGCAGTTGGCGTTTACGCTGTCCAACGGTTTTACGTTTGTAGAATATTACCTCAGTCGCGGGCTGCACATCGACGATTTCGCGCCGAATTTGTCGTTCTTTTTCAGCAACGGCGTCGATCCGGAATACGCGGTGATCGGTCGGGTGGCGCGGCGCATCTGGGCAAAAGCGATGAAATACAAATACGGCGCGAATCCGCGGTCGCAGATGCTCAAATATCACATCCAGACCTCCGGGCGTTCGCTGCACGCGCAGGAAATTGATTTCAACGATATCCGCACCACGCTGCAGGCGCTGTACGCGATTTACGACAACTGCAACAGCCTGCACACCAACGCCTACGACGAGGCGATCACCACGCCGACGGAAGAATCGGTGCGGCGAGCAGTGGCGATCCAACTAATTATTAATAAAGAACTTGGATTGGCAAAAAATGAGAATCCGCTGCAGGGCGCGTTTATTATTGAGGAATTGACCGATCTGGTGGAAGAAGCGGTGCTGACGGAATTCCGACGCATCACCGATCGTGGCGGCGTGCTCGGCGCGATGGAAACGATGTATCAGCGCAACAAAATTCAGGAAGAATCGCTGTATTACGAATCGCTGAAGCACAACGGCGAGCTACCGATCATCGGCGTGAACACATTTTTGAGCAAATCCGGCTCCGAATTTGTGCTGCCGAAAGAAATCATTCGCTCCACAACGGAGGAAAAAGAGCAGCAAATTCTCAACCTGCAAGCATACGAATCGCGTAACGCGGCAGCGGCAACATCCGCGCTGCAATCGCTCAAAAAAGCGGCAATCCACAATGAAAACGTGTTCGAACAGTTGATGGAAGTCTGCAAATTTGCATCGCTCGGTCAGATTTCCGCTGCGCTGTATCAGGTTGGCGGGCAGTATCGCCGGAATATGTGAGCGTTCCAACGCAAATGATTCCGCGGAAGCTATGAATTTTCCCATGTGTTTTCAAAAGAGGTTGAATAAATGAGCAATAGTAAAAAAGCTGTGTTATCACAGCATCAAATAGACGCATTATACAGTATTTTAAAAACGCGTTTTGAGAAAAACATGAATCGCCATTCAGGAATTGAGTGGGCAAACGTTCAGGCTAAACTGGCTGCAAATCCTGAAAAACTGTGGTCGCTCAACGAGATGGAACAAACCGGCGGCGAACCGGATGTTGTCGGATTCGATACAGCATCGGGTGAGTATATTTTTTATGATTGCGCAGCGGAAAGCCCCAAAGGTCGCCGGAGCTTGTGTTACGACCGTGAGGCGTTGGAAGCGAGGAAAGAACACAAGCCAAAAAACAACGCGATGGATGTGGCTGCCGCAATGGGTATCGAAATTTTATCCGAAGAAGAATACCGGGCACTTCAGAAATTGGGTGATTTTGATTTGAAAACATCCAGTTGGGTGAAAACACCCGCCGAAATCAGAAAACGCGGCGGCGCCATCTTTTGTGACCGGCGCTACGATCATGTGTTTACCTATCACAACGGCGCGGAATCGTATTACGCAGCCAGGGGATTTCGGGGTTCGCTTAAAATCTGATTGCGTCGATTGAGATACGGCGGCAGTTGGAATCTGTAAATCAAAAAAGAAAGAAAAACCGGTGAACAAAAAAGCAGAAATCTCGCCAAAAAAAATGCAGTTGAGAGCGATTGGGCTGATTGTCGGATTAATTGCCGCATTTTCAGTCGTATTTGCAGCAGCAGCGTCGATGCGTGAAACGGCGCGGCTGGTTGATATTGTTGCGCTGTGCGGCGGTTCGTTTGCCGCAGGTGTTGCATTTGTTCAAACGGTGCAGTTTTTCAAAAATAAACCTAACATTTAACGATCGCGAAACCTCCCGGAAAACCAATGAAGCTGTGGGAAAAGAAAAATCAGGAACAAATAAAAGCGCGGATTTTTGGCGCGCTGGATAAAAACGTCAATTATTTTGAACAGAATATTTTGGGGATTCCGGCATCGCATCTGGATAGCAAAGTGTTTTATCAGGATGCGCCATTTTTAAAAGAAGCGCCGTTTATTTCCACGCTGGTGCACAATCCCAACCACATTGGCTGCCACACATTGGGGAAATCCGAACATTTTTTTGGCGGGACACAGGAAATCGAACGCGAAGTGATCGAAATTTGCGCATCGGAAATTTTGGGCGGAAATTTCGGCGAGCAGGACGGTTACGTCGCGTCCGGCGGCACAGAGGCGAACATGCAGGCGATTTGGGTGTATCGCAATTATTTTATGCGCGAACGCAATGCGAAGCCATCGGAAATTTGTGTGCTTTGTTCGGCAGACAGCCATTATTCGATGGACAAAGCCGCGAATGTTTTGGGTGTGGAAAAAATCAGCGTTGCGGTAAATCCGGACGATCGGACGATCGAAGCGCCGACGGTTGCAGCCGCGATAGAATCCGCCCGGAGCAACGGCAAACGCTATTTTATCGTTGTCGCCAATATGATGACAACCATGTTCGGCTCCGTAGATAACGTGAATATTTACATTGATTTACTCGATCAGCAATCGTGTGAATACCGCATTCATGTGGACGGTGCATACGGCGGATTTTACTATCCGTTTACCGATCAAACGACCAACCTGAATTTTTCCAATCCCAAAATTACATCGGTAACGCTGGATGCCCACAAAATGGTGCAGGCGCCGTATGGCACGGGCATTTTCCTCATTCGCAAAGGCTGGATTCAGCACGCCAACACCAAATCCGCCAGCTACGTAGAGGGCGAGGATTTCACGCTGATCGGCAGCCGCTCCGGTGCAAACGCCGTTGCTATCTGGATGATTCTGATGAAAAACGGCCCGTTTGGCTGGCAGGAAAAAATCTTCATTTTGCAAAAACGCACCGACTGGCTTTGCGAAAATCTGGACCGGTTGAACATCGGTTACTATCGCCACCCGATGTCCAATATTGTGACCATCAAACAGGAATTTGTGCCACGCAAAACGGCGGACGCATTCGGGCTGGTGCCCGATAATCACGCCAATCCCAACTGGTTTAAAGTAGTAATTATGGAACATGTGACTATCGAGAAACTAATTCCGTTGATTGATCAATTGTCAGAAAAACAATAGGTTAGATAATGTCTTTTTCACAACCATTACCCCAAAGGCTAACCATTACCAAAACATCTTGAAGATCACCTCAATTCAGATTAACTTAAATTTTTACCGAAACCAGCGTTGCCATATCCGGTTGTCCGGGATGACAACAGATCCTAAAAATTGAAAAAAACAAACACATGCTATTACTACTTTTTTGCGCTAATTTCCATCGGATTCTCCTTTTTTTGCTCCATTTGGGAAGCCGTTTTGTTGAGTATTCCGGCCTCATTTGTGGAAATAAAACGGGCGGAAGGACAGCCTTTGCGGAACATCTGGCGAAGTTGAAACAGAATATCGATGAACCGCTGTCGGCTATTTTATCGTTGAACACCATTGCTCACACGGTTGGTGCGGTGGGTGTCGGGGCGATGGCGGAAGATACTTTTGGCAGCGGAAAAATGGTCATCATTGGGTATGAGCTGCCGTTCTCCATCGAAGCGGTGGTTGCAACGGTAATGACGCTGGCAATCCTTGTTTTTTCTGAAATTATCCCCAAAACCATCGGCGCAACTTATTGGAAAAAATTGGTGCCGTTTACTACTCGTTCACTGTGGTTGGTGATGATTGTGATGAAGCCATTCATCTGGCTTAGTCAATTGATCACCAAAATGTTGAAAGGGATGAGCTCCAAAAATCGATCAGCCGGGAAGAATTGTCGGTGATGGGAAAAATCGGGCATCGCGAAGGCGTGTTTAACGAAGATGAATCGAAAATCATCCACAATTTGATGCGCTTCAGCCAGATTCGCGCGGATTCAATTATGACGCCGCGATCGGTTGTGGCGATGGCTAATGAGGAGCTGACCATTCGCGAATATTTCGAAAAACATCAGCCGATCAAGTTTTCCCGGATTCCCGTTTTCGGCGAAAATAGCGAGTCGATAACCGGATACGTTCTCAAAGATGTAATTCTGGAATATCTTATTAAAGATAATGGAAACAGTAAGTTAAAGGAAATATCCCGCCCGATTAGTGCGTTTAGTTTTGATTTGAGTATTCGAAAAATATTCACTTCTCTGCTATCCAAACGGGAGCAAATTGCGGTTGTTTACGATTCATACGGCAGCCTCGCAGGCATTGTGACGTTGGAAGATGTGATCGAAACATTGCTCGGTTTGGAAATTGTGGACGAAACCGATGCCGCAACCGACATGCAGGAACTCGCCCGCCAAAACTGGCAGGAACGCGCCAAAAAAATGGGATTGATTGAGAAATAACGGCTGACAAAACAGCAAACACAATGAACCGAAAACAGCTTGACCTCACCTTCAGCGACGACACGCGCAACAAAATCACCATTTTTGAGCCGCAGCAACCGGATGAAAAAAATACGCTAATCGCCATATTTCCGGCGATGGGCGTTCGCGCATCGTTTTACGAATCATTTGCGGCGGAACTGGTATCGCGAAATATTGCGACGGTTATCACCGATCATCGCGGGCACGGCAACTCCAGTATTCGCCCGTCGCGGTCGGTCAGTTTTGGCTATCAGGAAATGATCACCATCGATTATGTTGAAACGATTGCCAATATCCGGCAGCTATTTCCGGCGAAGAAAATAGTGCTGCTCGGGCATAGTCTCGGCGGGAAAATCGGTTCACTGTTTGCGGGACGATATCCGCAGGCTATCGATGGTTTGATTTTGCTGACGTCGTGTTCCGTGTATCAAAAAGCGTGGCGGGGATGGGCGCGTTGGAAATTGAAATTGGCAGTGGCAATCATTCGTTGGACGGCGGAAGTGCTCGGCTTTTATCCGGGACACCGGATGGGTTTTGGCGGGTTGGAATCGCGCGGCGTTATCCGCGACTGGAGCCGCCAATCGCGCTGTGGCGACTACATTGTGGACAACGCGGATTTCGATTATGAAGCCGGATTGCGGGAAATTAAAATTCCGGTGTTGGCAATTTCTGTTGCTGGCGATACGCTCGCACCGAAATTTGCTGTCGATCATTTGCTCGGCAAATTCGAGAAAAATCAACAGCTTACGCAAATCCATCTCGCAAAAAACGATCCGCGAAATCCGGGTTACGATCATTTTAACTGGGCGAAAAATCCGCAGAAAATGGTGGATGTCATTTTGGATTGGCTGAATGTTGGCAATGACGAATCCTGAGCGTTGTCGTACGGTGGCTTTTGCTGATAATCAAATCATCAAACCGCAACGCCTTCAAGCTCCGCAATCCGCTCGAACAACTCCGTAAACGTCCCCGGAAAAGCGATTACTTTTTTACCGAGGCGCATTTGCAATTCCGGCAGGGTCATTTCATCGAGAAAAACACCGTTTTCGTTGACGCATTCCGGCGGCAAAATAATGTAATCGCCGGTACGCTGCTCTTTCAATTGCTTCAAAATATCGCGCCCGACCAGCAACCCGGAGACCACGATGCTGTCGCCGTAAAATTCGTTGACAATAGGGTGCAATTTGAAAAACATATCGGGAATCTGGTTCAATTTGCGCATAAAATAGGTTTTGAGCACTTCCGCGCCCAGCGTTCCGGTCACCAAACTGATGCTCAGCGGACGATTTGCGGGATTTCGCAACTCCGGCAGTTCGTCTTCAAATGTATTCATTAAATCGCGGGTGAGTCCCACGCCGTTTTCCTGCTGCCAAAATTCTTCGTAATACTCATTTCCCGGGATGGGCGTGTTGGTTTTAATGTAAAATTCATCCGATAAATAAACAAACGAACTGCCCAACTCGGCTTTCAGTTTTTCGCGGCGTTCGTCCGTTTCCGCGATGGTTTTGAGGGCATATTCCTCCGTTACCGGATTCAGTTTGAACAAATTTTTGCGGTGTTTGGTGAGCCCCACCGGTACGATGGCTACCGACTGGATTTTCGGGAAATATTTTTTCAAATCCTCGATGGTTTTATCCAGATGCTTGCCGTCGTTGAGTTCCGGGCAAAGCACAATTTGGCAATTTAACTCGATCCCGTTTTCGGTGAGAAAATCGATTTTTTCAAATAACCGGTCATCAAATTTGATGCCCAGCATCGTTTTCCGCAATTCGGTGTCGGTCACGTGAACAGAAATGTAAAGTGGCGTAAGTCGTTGTTCTACAATGCGTTGCAGATCCTCTTTTGAGGTATTGGTCAGCGTGGTGTAATGCCCGTACATAAATGAAAACCGGAAATCTTCATCTTTAAAATAAATGGTTTTGCGCATGCCTTTGGGATTTTGATACACAAAACAGAAGATGCAGCTATTGCCGCAGGCGCGAATATTCATCTCCTGCAGTTCCAGTCCAAGGTCGTCGTCGTAATCTTTTTCGATCTCGAAAGTGACCTCTTCATCGCCCTGTTTTACCACCAAATCGATCTCTTCGTTGGTGATGTAAAAGCGGAAATCCAACGCATCTTCAATGATTTTTCCGTTGATGGAAACGATGTGATCGCCCGCTTCGATGCCCAGTTCTTCAGCGATGCCGCCGGGATATATTTCGATAATTTCAACCATTTTCAACCTGAAATTTGTGCCGCACATTGCGGCGATAAACCGTTCAATATTTTCTGCCCGAAACGGGCAATTCGTTAAAATACGAACAAATTTTGCCAATCAAAACGGGAGAATGAATATTTTCGTTGTGAAAAACGATCGTTTTTCTGTGCGCATTCGCATGCCGTTGAATTTTTTTGATGGTAATTTTCCGGCGCAAAATCAATTTTCCGATGGTTGTTAAATCTGCAGGATTATTTTTCGTGAACCAATTGCATCATTTCGAAATCAGAGAAGCAACCGCCGCGGACATTCCGGCGCTGGCGCAATTGTATCGCTCATTTTTGGCGGAGCAGATCGAATTTTCGCCGATTGTGATCGAGAATCCCGATTTTGACTGGGCAAACGAACTGCGTTTGAAATTGAACAGATCGAACGAAAAAATATTCGTCGCGGATGCCGGGAAAATTGCCGGATTTATTTGGGTTTTAGTACGAGCCGGGAGCAAACAGAATCAACAAAGAAACATCCTTAAGTTTTGGAAAAACAAAAAATTAAATGTGCAGCCGAAATTTACTTACATCCCGCACGGGATGATTCAGGATTGTTACATCGAACCGCAATTTCGCCAATCCGGGGTTGGCACAGCGTTGGTTGAATTTGCCAAAAAGCTGGCTGCAATCGCAGGGGATTTCCGAAATCGTTTTGATGGTGATGAAAGAAAATGCCGCGGGTGTCAACTTTTGGGAAAAAATGGGATTTGGGACGTATCGTTTAATCATGCATCACCACTTACCAGTCGAAATGGACGCAAAAAAATGATGCAATCCTTCCAGAAATTTGTGCGGCTGGACCGGCGGGAAAAGCGCGTTGTGCTGCGGGCATTTTGGCTGTTGCTGATTTATCCCATATTACGGCGAAAACTGACAATGCCGCAATTGGTCGCATTTTACGATAATGCGAAAGTTGGCGCGCTGAACGGCGTGTTGCCGGAACGATTGCTGGCGTTGGTGCAAACGCTGTTGCGCATCCGCATTCGCCCGTTGCACCCGAATTGCATGAAACAATCGCTGGTGATGTATCATTTTTTGCGCAGCGAAAATTATCCGGTTTCGCTGATTTTTGGCGTTGCCAAAACAGCAGATGGCGGTATTGACGGGCACGCCTGGATTTGTCTGAACGGTGAGCCTTTCGGCGAAGTTGACGATCCGCTCAGCAAATTCACTGTGACGCTGCGCTATCCGGCAATCGAATCCCGTTCGGACATCGCCGAAAACACAGCCCGGAAAATGCCTGCCCGATAAACTCGGATGTACCGATTCCCGCCCATTTTATCCTTTATCCCTTCGACGCCGCTCAGGGCAAGCCTTTATCCATTATTCTATTCAGTGGGATAAACCAGTCCCCACTGCTGCCGCAATTCGTCCATAATTGCCATCAGCGCCAGTGATTCATCCAGCGGCATAATATCGCTTTCCAGCCGGCCGTCGCGCAGGCAGCGCTGCACTTCCGCCGCTTCGTATTGATAACCGTTTTCTGCATACGGCGTTTCGATAATCTGCTCCGGCTGGTCGTTCAGGCAGAGCCGCAGGTATTTTGGTTTGTGGATCGGCGCATCGATGTAGATTCGTCCTTCGCTGCCGACGATCACCGCACCGACATTTCCGTAGGTTTGCATCGACGAATGAATGGTTGCCAGCCGCCCGTCGCGATAGCCGAGAACCGCGGCGGATTGCACATCCACGCCGGTGTCGCTCATCGTTGCCATGCCCGTCACGCGATCCGGCGTGCCGAACACCATCGATACCAGCGATAGCGGATAAATGCCCAAATCGAGCAGTGATCCGCCGCCGAGTTCCGGCGCGTACAGCCGTCCGGCGGGATTGCGCGGCAGGTTGAACGACAGCTCCGCGTGCATCGTTTGCAACTCGCCGATCACGTTTTGCGCGAGCATTTCCCGCAAACGAATGTGCGAGGGCAGAAACCGCGACCACATCGCTTCCATCAAAAACAGCCGCTTTTTTCGGGCGAAATCGATCAGCTTCCGCGCCTCTTTCGCGTTGATGGTAAAGGCTTTTTCGCAAAGCACTGCTTTCCCGTTTTGCAGGCAGAGCATCGCATCGTTGAAATGAAAAATATGCGGCGACGCCACGTAAATGGCGTCCACGGCCGGGTTTTCGGCGAGCGCTGCGTAACTGCCGTGGCGATGCGGGATGTTGTATTTTTCGCCAAACGCATCCGCTTTTTCCTGCGATCGCGAACCGATGGCCACCAGCTCCGCATCCGGCAGCGTTGACAATCCATACGCGAACGCATTCGCGATTTTTCCCGCAGCCATTATTCCCCAACGTATTTTTTCCATAATTTTCCCCGAATTTGTCGTCCGAAATTTTGTTCAGTCAAAGCCCTAATATCAAAGAATTGGGGCATTTTTCACAGCGGAAAATCGGAAAAGTGATTCGCCGTTGAATCGGGCGATTTCTGCATTCGAGCTAAAAGCGCTCATTTGGAGTAGGGTTGACAGCCTGTCAATCCCGCGTGTATTTAGCAGCTTTTTATTCAAGATTTTCAGTACTGCTGAATGGTTAAAATCAAAACATGACTCGCATTATTGTTCTCAAAAAAATATTTTTTCTATTATTTAGAAAAAATAATGTAACTTTTTGCAAAAATTTCAGTAAGTGTTCCCATAAATGCGGAAAGGAGCCGTTTTTGGACATCATCAGTCGAACCGAAGAATTGATTTTGCTGGCAGTGTGGAAATTACAGGGCAACGCCTATGGCATTACCATCCGGCAGCATTTGGCGGATACTGCCGGACTGGATTATTCCATCGGCGGGATTTACGTGCCGTTGGACCGTCTGGTTCGCAAAGGTTATCTCATCGCGCAGCAGGGCGAACCGACGCCGGAGCGCGGCGGCATGGCCAAACGCTTTTACCGGCTCACGAAAGCGGGAATGGCAGCGCTGAATGAAGCGCGTCGCGTTCACGAAGTGATGTGGAGCGGATTGCCGGATATCTCTCTCCGGGAAGGATAATTCGAGAAAGGAAAAAGGATAAAGGGTAAAGGAAAAAGGGATTTTCAAAATGGATTTGATACTTATTTGATTGGGAATGGTTTTCGGAAATGAGTGAAAAATTGATCCAAAATGATTGTGTACATGCGCCCAAAATTGCCCGTTGGCTGATGAAATCGCTGACGGTGGCATCGCATCGCCATGCGATTGTGGGCGATTTTGAGGAAATTTACCGCGAAATCCACCGGGAAAACGGGAGATTGCCGGCAAATTTGTGGTATTGGCGGCAAACGTTGCATTCAATTCCCGGATTTATCCATCACACCATTTACTGGAGTTTGCTCATGTTCCGGAATTATCTGCTGATTGCATTGCGCAATTTGCGCAAATATAAAGCGTATTCATTTATCAATATTGCCGGACTGGCGCTCGGCATTGCCTGCTGCATCCTCATTTTAATGGTTGTGGTGGACGAACTCAGTTTCGATCGCCACCATAAAAATGCGGCAAATATTTACCGTGTCGTCACCGATTTCAAGGTTGGCAACAACGAAATTCCGCTGGCGGTGACCAGCTTCCCGATTGCGCCGGCGCTGAAAACCGATTTTCCGGAAGTTGCAGAAAGCGTGCGGCTGGTGAAATGGGGGAATCCCACCATTAAACTGGCAGATGAGCAGTTCACCGAAAGCAATTTCTGGTGGGCGGACAGCGGTTTTTTCAGCGTTTTTTCGGCGGATGTGATTGCCGGAGATCTCCAAACCGCGTTAAAAAATCCGTTCTCCGTGGTGCTCACCCGCGCTACCGCGAAAAAATATTTCGGGAAATCCGATGCCGTCGGGCAATCGCTGACGCTCGATAATCAGCACGAACTGACCGTTACCGCCGTCATCGAAAATCTGCCCAAAAATTCCCATTTCCAGTTTGATTTGCTCGGCTCGTTCGCCTCGCTGGAAACGCTGGCCGGCGATGAAACGCTTTCTATCTGGCATGCGTTTTTCCAGATTTACACCTACGTTTTGCTTCAAAACGGCAGCGATCCCGCAACGATTGCCGCAAAATTGCCCGCATTTGTGGACACGCACATGCACGACGAAATGGCTGCCACATTTGGCAGAACTTACGGATTGCAACTGCAGCCGCTCACGGATATCCACCTGCATTCGCAGCGAAAATCGGAGTTGCCAGGCGGCGGTGATATCCTTTATGTTTACATTTTCGCGGCAATTTCGCTGTTTATTTTGCTGATCGCCTGCATCAATTACATGAATCTGGCAACCGCGCGTTCGGCGCATCGCGCCAAAGAAATCGGGATGCGCAAGGTGCTCGGCGCGTATCGCGGACAGCTCGTCAAACAATTTTTGGGCGAATCGCTGCTGATCAGCTTGCTGGCGTTGCCGGTTGCGCTGCTGATTGCGCAGCTCGCTTTGCCGTTTTTCAACGACCTGTCCGGCAAATCACTTACGCTGGATATTTCCGAAAATTTCCGGCTCATTTTGCTGCTGTCGCTCGGTTCCATCGCCGTGACCGGTTTACTGGGCGGCGCGTTTCCGGCAATTGTGCTGTCGTCATTCAACCCTATCCGCACGCTCAAAACCGCCGGATTCAGCCAATCCGGAAAAGGCGGTTTACGAAAATTGCTGGTGGTTTTCCAGTTCAGTGTGTCTATAATTTTGATCGCTTGCACGGTGTTGCTGTATCAGCAATTGCAGTTTTTGCGCAACCAGAAGTTGGGACTGAACACCGAACAGGTGATCACCGTTTCCGCAAATAGCGAAGGTGCGCAATCGCATACGGATGCGCTGCGAAACGCATTTTTGCAACATACCGGCGTTCAATCCGTTGCATCTGCAGTGTTTCTGCCGGGAAAAGGGATTTTAAATACACCGTGGATGAAACCGGGCAGCGCTGCGGAGGAGCGATTCGAAATGACCACGTTGCCGGTCGATTACGATTTTCTGGCTGCGATGGATATCTCGCTGACCGCCGGACGCAATTTTTCCCGCGAATTTGCCACGGACACCAGCGAAGCGGTGATCATCAACGAAACCGCCACGAAAACTTTTGGCTGGTTGCAACCGGAAGACGCCATCGGCGAAGAGCTGGAATGGCACGGCACCGGAACGGCGCAAGTCTGCCGGGTGATTGGCGTGGTGAAGGATTTCAATTTCCAGTCGCTGCACAACCCGATTGCGCCGATGCTCATTTTGCCGCTGGAACGCTGGCCCGGACCGATCAATTTTATGGTAGTGAAAGCGCAGCCGACGGATATCGCGCCGGTGCTGGCGCATCTCGAAAGCGAATGGGGCAATATTTTGCCCGGTGTACCGTTCCATTACACCTTTTTAGACGAAGATTTTGCCAATCTCTACACCAATGAAACAAAACTGGGGAAAATCTTTTTGATTTTTGCCGCGCTGGCTATTATCATAGCGTGTCTCGGTTTGTTTGGGCTCGGCGCGTTTTCCGCGGAACAACGCACCAAAGAAATCGGCATTCGCAAAACGCTCGGCGCCACAGTTCCCAATATTTTGGTGCTGCTCTCCCGCGATTTTATTTTTCTGGTGCTCGTCGCCAGTGTTGTTGCCACGCCGCTAGCATGGTGGACAATGAACCGGTGGCTGGATAATTTCGCTTACAAGATTCACATTCAGCCGCTCACGTTTGTGCTGGTGGCGGTTGTGGCGTTGATGATTGCGTTGCTGACGGTCAGTTTTCAGGCGATAAAAGCGGCGCTGGCCAACCCTGTGAAATCGCTGAAGTATGAATAGTTTTTTTTGAATAAAGATCTATTTTTCAAATACTTAATAAATGCAACGTTCGTTCAACCAACTGTAAAGGAGACAAAATGAAACGAACCGTCATTGGTGTGCTGGTGTTTGCACTGCTGGCTGGTTTTGCCGGAAGCGCAGGTTTTGCGCAGGAAAAACCGGCACCGGCAGATTCCGCTGCGAAAGCCGAAAAAGTGGATGAAAGCAAGTCCGATAAAAAGGACGAGAAAAAAGAGGAGAAGAAAAAAGAGACCTATATTAAAGACAAAGTGAAAGATCACGACGTCTTCCAAGGGCTCTTTACCATCTACCAAAATAAAGAAGATGGCTCCACATTCCTCGAAATCAAAAAAGACCAGATCGGCAAAGAATTTATTTATTTCAACCACATTCAGGATGGGGTTGTTGGCTCGGGATTTTTCCGCGGGCAATATCGCGGCAGCAAAATTTTCTCGATCCAAAAGCATTTCGACAAAATTGAATTTGTGGAAGAAAACACTTCCTATTATTTCGATCCGGAAAATGCGTTGCACAACGCGCAAACGGCCAACATTCGCTCCGCACCGCTGGCCGTGCTGAAAGTGGAAGCCAAAGATTCGCTGGAAACCGCGTATCTGGTAAAAGCCGACGGCTTTTTCCTCGGCGAAGATGTCGAGATGATCAAACCGGCGTATCCGCGCACGTACCAGGGTTACAAACTCGGTCGCCTCAGCAAGGATAAAACCAAGTTGATCGGCATTCGCAGCTATCCGCAAAATACGGATGTGGTTGTCGAATACGTTTACGAAGACGATTCCCCGGAAAGATCGCCCGGCGCAGGTGCAACCGATGCCCGCGTGGTGAGCGTTCGTGCGCAGCACAGCTTCATCGAAGTGCCGAAAAATGATTACAAACCGCGTTACGACGATCCGCGCGTGGGTTATTTTATGACGCAGGTGACGGACTTAACCTCAACATCTGCAACACCTTACCGCGACCTGATCCATCGCTGGCACCTGAAAAAGAAAAATCCCGGTGCAGCGGTTTCCGAACCGGTTGAACCGATTGTCTGGTGGATCGAAAACACCACACCCAAAGAAATTCGCGGTGTGATCAAAGATGCGGTGTTGTCATGGAATATCGCATTCGAGAAAGCCGGATTCAAAAATGCAGTGGTTGTAAAAGAGCAGCCGGACGATGCCGATTGGGATGCCGGCGATATCCGTTACAACGTGCTGCGCTGGACATCTTCCCCAAATCCGCCGTTTGGCGGCTACGGTCCCAGCTTTGTGAATCCGCGAACCGGGCAAATTTTGGGTGCGGACGTGATGCTGGAATACGTTTTCATCACCAATCGGGTGAGTTACGGCAAAATTTTCGATACCGCGCTGATCGAAGACGAAGCCGCAATGCCGGAATTTATGCTGGAAAATTTTGATAACCAGTATTGCACACTGAACAATCATTTGCACATGAACAACCTGTTTGGCACCACTGCGCTGAGCGCGTTTGGCAAGCCGTATAAAGAGCACAAAGAGCTGATTGACGAATCGATTTATTATCTGCTGCTGCACGAAGTTGGGCACACCCTCGGGCTGAACCACAACATGAAAGCCAGCCAATTGAACGATATGACTACGCTGGCGAACAAAAATGCCACCAAAAAAACCGGTCTCACCGGCTCGGTGATGGATTATCCGGCAATCAATTTTGCCACAAACGGACAAAAACAGGGGCAATATTACACCACAGTTCCCGGTCCGTACGATATTTGGGCGATCCAATTTGGCTATTCACCGGAATTGAACGATTCGAAAAAAATGGATGTGCATCTCGCCAAATCAACCGATCCGGCGTTGGCGTTCGGTAACGATGCGGACGATATGCGTTCGCCCGGAAAGGCGCTCGATCCGCGCGTCAACATCGGCGATATGTCCAGCGATGCGGTTAACTTCGCGCTCGGTCAAATCCAGTTGAGCAAAGAAATTACCGCCAATCTGATGACCAAACTCAAAACCGAAAACCAGTCGTATCAGGAACTGCGCGACGCATATCTGATTTCAACTGGATTCCATTTTAACGCGCTGCGGATTATTTCCCGCTATGTTGGCGGTGTGTATGTAGATCGCGCATTTGTCGGACAGCCGGGCGCAACCAAGCCGTTTACGCCGGTTTCCCGTGCCGACCAAAAACGCGCGATGGAAGCGTTGGCAACATACGCATTTGCACCGGATGCATACGACAGCCCGAACAATATTTACAACTATTTGCAATCGCAGCGTCGCGGTTTTAACCATTTCGGTGCACCGGAAGACCCGAAAATCCACTCGCGGGTGTTGGCAGTCCAGCGCGGTGTGCTGGCGCATTTGCTGCACCAAAACGTGATGGAACGGATGAGCGACACCGAATTGTATGGCAATGGTTACCCGCTTCACGAAATGATGGACGACCTGACAGCTGCTATTTTCGATGCGGATAAGTCCGGTTCTGTCAACAACTTCCGTAAAGGGTTGCAGGTGGAATATGTGAACCGTTTGCTGGCGATTATGGGTGAAGAAGGCAAATCCTCTTACGATCACGTATCGAAAGGATTGGCATATTATCACCTGAAAAATATCCACCAGATGATGACAACCGCCAACTCGCCGGACAGCGGCACCAAAGCGCACCGTGCATATTTGGCAGGCATGATCGACGCACAATTGAAAGAAATGTAATTCGATTTTATCACAGGTTTTATCACCGAAAGGGCGCATTTTGCGCCCTTTTTTATTGTCGCTCACCGATCAATATTTGACTCTCCGCTGTTTTTGGCTTACATTTTTTCGTTGAAAAAATCACAATTGTTAAAATGTGTTTGGTTATCAATCGCTGACTTTTGATAATAGAACGAGATTCCTACCCTTGCAGGAATCTCCAAATTTTCAGCAATAATATCCTGTTTTATAATAAAACAACGCTCTGCGCCTCTGCAGCTCATAAAAAAATATGATGAAAATTTCAATCAAATTATTCGCAATCGCCCGGGAAATGACCGGCAAAACCGGGTTGCAACTGGAACTGCCGGAAGCTGCCACGGTCGAAACGGCGTTGGCAAATCTGCGGGAAGCCTATCCGAAATTCGCCGAGCTGAATTCGTTTATGGTCGCGATCAATCAGGAATATGCGGAAAGAACCGACATGCTGCACGATGGCGACGAGTTGGCAATTATTCCACCGGTGAGCGGGGGATAAATGATTGAAATAACCGCCGAACCTATTGATATTCAAAAAGTTATCGACGCTGCAAATTCGGAAGATTGTGGCGCGGTGAACACATTTATCGGAACAGTTCGCAATCATTCGCACGGCAAAGCGGTTGTGCGGCTGGAATACGAAGCGTATCCGGAAATGGCTGGCAAAATGATCCAACGCATCATCGACGAAGCGAAAAAGCAGTGGCCGGTTCGCAAAATTGCGGTGTCCCACCGCGTTGGCGTGCTCGATATTGGCGAAACCGCGGTGGTGATTGCCGTCAGCACGCCGCATCGCAAAGAGGGATTTGCCGCCTGCCAATACGTCATCGACCGACTGAAAGCCATCGTGCCCATCTGGAAAAAAGAGGTTGCTGCCGACGGCGAAACCTGGGTTTCGGAACATCCCTGAAAGAAGGATAACGGATACTTGATAACGGAAAAAGTGAAGAAAATCGCGTTGAAGCGGGAATGTTTACAAATGAGAGCCAGGGTTACTTTTTACCTTCTTTTTATCCTTTATCAATTATCCTTTATCCTTGTAACGCCAGCCTTCCCGCAAAACCAGCCAAAATTTATTCATTACAGCATCGCCGACGGGCTGTCGCAAAACTCCGCCAATAGCATATTTCAGGATAGCCGTGGATTTATGTGGTTCGGTACGCAAGCCGGTTTAAATCGCTTCGACGGATATGAATTCAAGGTGTTCAAACACAATCCATCCGATTCGCTAAGTATCAGTAATAACTGGATTTGGGATATTTTCGAAGACAGCCGGGGAACGATGTGGATCGGCACTTTTGGCGGCGGGCTGAACCGTTTCGATCACGAAACGGAGACTTTCCGGGCGTTCCGGCACGATCCGCAGGATTCCGCGAATACACTGCTGGACGACACCATCTGGTTCATCGATGAGGATGATTCGGGCATTTTGTGGGTCAGCGGCAACACCGGGCTGAACCGGTTCGATCCCGCAACCGGGGAAATCCGTCACTTCCGCTTCACGGAAACGGACAACAACTGTTTTCACCATGTTAAAAATGACCAAAACGAACTGTTTTTCACCACGCCGCAATATTTTTACCGCTTCGATATGCGCACCTGCGAATACACCCAATACCCGATTTACGCAGATTCTCCCGGCAAACAAAGCATCATTCGATCGCCGATTGCGCTGGACAAAGACGGCACGCTGTGGCTCGGCACCGGCGACGGATTGCTGCGCGTCTCGTTTGACGGCGATGCTGTTTCCGGCAGGCATTTTTATAATGCAAAAAATGCCAATCTGACCAACGAAAAAATTTTGTCGCTGTTCATCGATAGCCAACAAACGCTCTATGTCGGTTCGGAAGGCGGGTTGTATACGCTGGATCTGACCGATGAAAATTATCGCCAAACACCTGAAAATGCTGAGTTTAGAAAAATATCACATTCGCCGTTTGTCCAATCGAGTTTGAGAAATGACCGGATTTATTCCATCGGCGAAAGCCGTGGCGGCGAGTTGTGGGTGGGCACCGAACTCGGGTTGAGTCGCCATGACCGCACCACGCGCAAATTTGAACATTTCGCTTACATTCCCGGCGAAGCCAACACGCTCAGCGATCCGCTGGTGCTGGACATCGAAGAAGATGCGCAAAACCGGCTGTGGATTGCCACACACAACGGATTGAATATGTATGATCCGCGAACGCAGCGATACCGCCATTATAAAGCCGGCGACAACCACCCGGATGAAGCGTTGCGATACAACTACGTATTTTCGCTGCTGGCCGATGCCAAAAAACCGGGCGGCATTTGGGTGGGAACGATTCGCGGCGGCTTGCACTGGTTCGACTGGCAAACCGGCAATTTTCAGCAGTTTCCATTTTCGCCCGGCGCAAAAAACGGGACGCTATCTGCGAGTATTTACACGATTTACGCAGATAAATCAGGCGATGTCTGGGTGGGCAGTTCCGGCGGTGTCAGCCGTTATTTGCGAAATGAAGATCGTTTCGATCGCGTGGCGGATTCGCTGTTTGCCCGCAATTTGACTCACAAATTTGTTTATTCCATTTTGCAGGATCGATTCGACCAATTCTGGTTCGGAACCGCCGGTGGAATAAACCATTTTGATCCGGTATCCGGCGAGTTGCGGGCATATCTCAACGATCCAGATGAGCCGGGCAGCCTGAGCAATAATTTTGTGCTCTGCATTCACGAAAGCCCCAAAACCGGCGATATCTGGATCGGCACCAACGGCGGGCTGAACCGCTTGGTTCGCGAGCCGGAAATCCATTTCCGCAGCTATCGCCAAAAAGACGGGTTGCCGGACGACCTGATTTACGGCATTTTGGAGGATGACGCCGGCAATCTCTGGCTCAGCGCCCAAAACGGGCTGGTGAAAGCGGAAGTTTTTGGCGACAGCCTGGCGTTCACACTGTTCACCAAAAGCGACGGATTGCAGGGTGATGAGTTCAACATGAACGCGTTTTTGCGCGGCAAAAATGGCAAAATGTATTTTGGCGGCTCCAACGGATTTAATGCGTTTTTTCCGGAGAATGTCACGGAAAATCAGTTTGTGCCACCGGTGGCGATCACTGATTTCCGGGTGTTGAACGAATCGGTGCCCATCGCCGGAAACGGGCAGCAAACGCATCCGGAAACATTCACTATCCCCAAAACAATCAATATGTTAGATGCGCTGGAATTGTCCTGGCGACAGAATGTATTCTCGTTCGAATTTGCCGCGCTGAACTTTACCAATCCGCAGGAAAACGAATTTGCCTACATGATGGAAGGCTTCGATGAAAATTGGATTTATTCCGGCAATCGCCGGTTTGTCACCTACACAAATCTCGATCCGGGCGAGTATATTTTTCGGGTAAAAGCCAGCAATAACGATGGCGTTTGGAACGAAACCGGCAAAGCCATCCGCATTTCCATTACGCCGCCACCGTGGCGAACCTGGTGGGCGGGCATCATTTACGCGATCATTGTTTTGGGCGGGATTTACGGGATTATCCGTTTTCGCATCCGCGAAGCGCAGCGCAAAATTGGCGAACAATCGCGCATCGAGCGTGCGAAAACAGAGGAGCGCGAACGGGTTCGCAAAAAAAGCGCAGCGGATTTTCACGACGAAGCGGGGCATCTCATCACCAAAATCACCCTGTTTCTGGAATTGGCGCGACGGCAGGCGAGCGAAAACAAGCTGCTCAACGAATATCTGGATAAAATGGAAGAGCACACCAAATCCCTTGCCGGCGGCATGCGCGATTTTATCTGGGGGCTCGATCCGGAGAAAGATTCGCTGCAAGAAACGCTGATCCGGCTGCGCGATTTTGGCAATAAATTATTTCAGCACAGCGATGTGCGCTTTGTTGCCAGTCCGCTGGTTTCGGATTTCGGGCGGGTGGAACTGGACATCGACGATCGCCGGGCGATCATGTTTATTTTCAAAGAAGCGATGCACAATTGTCTGAAGCACGCCGCTGCAACCAACGCATCGCTGGATGCGCATCTCGAAGGAGAACGTTTGCATATCGCATTTTCGGACAATGGGAAAGGGATTTCGCAACACCCGAAAACCGGTGGTTACGGGCTGAAAAATATGCAAAGCCGCGCCGCGAAAATGGGTGCAACCTTGCAAATCAGCAGCGAAGCGGATCGCGGAACGCGCATTGTTTTTGAAAAAATACTGACAAAAATCCCTTAAAATCCCAAAATCCAATTTAACGCATATGGGGGATTGAAAATCGCCCGGAAAGCACTTACATTCACTTATGGCAGAAGAAACGATTTACGTTGCAATAGTGGAAGATGACCGGGAAATCCGTCAATTGTTGACGCTGATTATCGACGGCTCGCCCGGTTACGCCTGCAAACAGTCGTTCAACGATTGCGAAAGTGCGATTCCTGCGATTGAAAAAAATCCGCCGGATGTGCTGTTGATGGATATCGATTTGCCGGGAATCTCCGGCATCGAAGGCGTTCGCCAAATCAAGGAAAAACAATCGGATATCGATTGCATTATGTTGACGATCAAAGAAGATGATGAATCGGTGTTTGAATCCATTTGCGCCGGTGCAACCGGTTATTTGGTGAAAGATACGCCACCGGTTGCGTTGCTGGAAGCCATCCGCGATGTGTATAACGGTGGTGCGCCGATGAGCGCCAGCATCGCCCGCCGGGTGATCGGCTCGTTCAAAAAACCGGCGGAATCGCCCCTCACCACCCGCGAAACGGAGATACTCAACTTGCTGTGTGATGGCGAAAATTACAAAACTATTGCCGATAAATTGTTTATCAGCGGCGATACGGTTCGGGCGCACATCAAAAATATTTATCGTAAATTACAGGTTAATTCCCGCGCGGAAGCGGTGAAAAAAGCGATTAAAAACCGGTTGGTCTGAGGAAACTGAAGGCAGCGTAATTCAATTTATTTGTTGATATAATTTACGTCGCTAAATTGTTGAAAATCTTTGTCCTGTGTCCAGAGTTTCGCGTTATGCATTCTTGCAGTTATCAAAATAATACTATCTGCCATTGGCAGTTTCATATCGTAGCTAAGTTTCGCAGCATCCAGCGAAATTTTAGGAGTTACATCAACCACTTTTCCTTGCCGTAAAATGGCAATTGCCTCAATGGCTTTGTCCTCACCACGTTGGGATAGTACAACTTTAAAAACTTCAAAAATATTAATCGTTGATACGATAAGATTATCTGTATCCTCGATGATCGGTGCAAAAAAAGATGCGTTATTCCCATCAGCAAAATATTCTAACCACCCGGAAGAATCAACAAGATTCATATGCGATCACTTTCACGGTTGACAGTTGTATCAATTCCTTTCAAAAATCCCCGCATCTTTTTTACATCAACCAAAGGAACAATCTCGATCCTGTTTTGGTACGGTATTAATTGAATTTTTTGGCCAACCTGAATATCAAGCACATTGCGAATCGCCTGCGGAATCACAATTTGGTATTTCGATGATACTGTTACGGTAACCATACTTACCTCTGTTTTTACAAAAAACTTATCGATCAGAAAAATGTAAGTCAAGTGAAATGTTTGTTTCAATTAATTCCAAAAAATACCGCATATGGGCAATTGTGCTGCGGGGTTTTAAAGTTGTAGCTTGTCTCATGAACTTTCATAAACCCATTCAGGAGGAATTGACATGAAACGTTGGCTACAGGCTTTATTCTTTTTGGCGTTTTCGGCAGCGGCGATGGCACAGCAAAATGACGTGCCGAATCCCGGATTTGAAAATTGGACGGGCTTTTTACCGGATGGCTGGTATGTGAACAATCCCGGCGGAAATGAGCCGATCAGCCAATCCACCGATGCGCGCAGCGGTTCTTTTGCGATGAGAGGGGAAACACTCGATTTTTTTGGCAATCCCTACCCACCGGGATTTTGGGCCGGCAGCATCACAAGTCAGTTGGTGCCGGTATCATCCAATTACGATAATTTAACCGGTTATTATAAATATTCGCCGGCCGGCGGCGATACGCTGTTTATTACCGTCAATATTTTCGATGTCAGCAACAATCTGCTGGGCAGCGGTTACGCCCGTATTTTCGAAACCAAAACCAGTTACACAGCTTTTGAAGCGCCCATCGAGTATGTTCAATCCGGCGTTGCGGATAAGGCATCGATTGTCGGGGTTATCCTTCCGGAAGCCGGACAATTGCCGGCAATCGGCACCGTATTTTTGCTGGACGATCTGAAATTTGACGGTGCTGTCGGCATCCGGCCGATTGCGGATGGGCAAATTCCGGGGCAAATGGCATTGCGACAAAATTACCCGAATCCGTTCAATCCTTCCACAACCATCGAGTTCAGTTTGCCAGAGGCAACTTCTGCAAAATTAACCATTTACAATATGCTTGGTGAAGTGGTGGCAACGCTGGCTGACCAGCCTATGGCGGCTGGAAGCTATCGTTACGAATGGACAGCGGATAATTTGCCGAGTGGCATTACATTTACCGGCGAAGCGGCAATTTTCGCAAGCAAAACTGATTCTGGCGCGGTAAATCCACTCAATACCGGATCAAAGCAATGAAATCTGAAACAATGAAAATCACGAGGATCATCGGCAGCGTTTATTTTGCGTTGTTGGGTTTTTGGTGCTGCTTTACTGAACTGGCGTTCGGCACCGGGAACGTTTCCTGATGCCTTTTACGGACTAATGCTCACCATTGGAGTTGCTGTTTCATTTGTGCGGATGCGTCCGGGCGGATGGCTCATTTTTCTCGGCGTGGGGATTTTTTGCGTTGCCCAATTCTTCAATCCCCGGGAAATTTCGCTCATTGGCTGGTTGGTCAGCTTCATTATTTTGTGCTCCGCCGGTGATTTTCGGATATTTGTTTGTCGGCATTCGGTCGCATACAATGGTGTTAATCACAAATTCATAATAATCAACAGGATATCGTATGAAAAAATTCAGCCTAATTTTGATGTTCCTATTGCTGCTGCCTGTTGCATCGCCGCTTGTTGCTCAGCAAGATGTGGACGGTTCGGCGGATCATCCGCTGATCAGCCGCTATCCCGGATCGCGGATTGGCTGGTGCGATGTGCAGGAATTTGACCGTTACAAAATAGCCGTTAGCTGGTTACCGGCTATCGCCATATTGAAGATTGGCTGCCGGTTGAGGGTAAAGTCACCCGTATTTATTACGAGCTGTCCGGCACGCACAGCGTTACAGAAGTGTATCTGAATTATCTCAACGCCATCAAAAAAGCGGGAATGGAAATTGTGGCGGAGGGCTTGCACAGCAAAGCGAACATTGCCAAAAACATTGGCGGACGCGGCTGGCTGCTGGTGCATTTTCGGGAAATCCGTTACCGCCCGGACAGAATGTTCAGCTGCTGAACGGATCATCCACTGCGGGTGGTTCCTGTTTTGTGGCGGGAAAACTGACGCGCAACGGTGCAACCACTTACGTTGTCGTCAGCGGAACACAGTTTCGCGATGATATGGTGTTGTTTATGATCGACGTTATCGAAGTGAAGGCGGCGGAAGACGATCTCATTATCATCGATCCCGATGCGATGCTGCGCGAAATTGAGATGAACGGAAAAGTTGCGCTTTACGGCATTTATTTCGATACCGGAAAATGGGATATCCGCCCGGAATCCAACGAAACGTTGGCAGCCGTTGCCACTTTGCTGAAAAATAACCCCAAAATGAAGCTTTACATCGTCGGGCACACTGACGATACCGGCGGATTGCAGATGAACCTGGATTTGTCCAAAAACCGTGCGCAATCGGTTGTCAAAACGATGGTGGAAACATACGGCATTGCGGACAACCGGCTCGCAGCATTCGGCGCGGGACCGCACGCCCCGGCTTCAACCAACCGCACCGCCGACGGTCGCCAGTTGAATCGCCGGGTTGAACTGGTCGAACAACTGCCGCAATAATCGGGAATTGTGGAAACCGATTGATTTTTGTCACAACGGCACAGGTCGATTGAACATAGTTTTACGCGCACTAAGGTGTTGTTTTTGAATCATTAAAAATATGTAATTTTAAAAGGAGTTATTGTATGAAAAAGTCTATTTTTCGAATGTTGTTTTCGCTGATTGTTATTGCACTGATTGCCGGATGTAGTGACGATGATTCCACCAATCCAGATAATTCCGGTAATCTCGGAAATCTGGTTGGTACTGGAATGCCACAGAATTCACCTACACCAGCAACGCCAATCCTTCCGATCAATACGATTTTTTATCAACCGGTGTTAGTGTTGTTTTTAAGGTAGAATCGGATGGCGATTATACAGTAACCATCGGCGTTCCGGGATTTCCTGCCCAATCGTTTAGCGGAAACCTGAATGCGGATAGCAATGGCGATATTGAAATCGACGACGATCCGGATATTCAGGTGACGGTAACCAGCACAACGCTGACCATCGTTGACCCGAACGAAAGCTGGGATTTTGACGAGGATGGCACAGATGAACCGGCAACCTTGCGTCAGGTTTATACGAAACAATAATTTCGCAAGCTATTCATTCACCGGTGCAGAAAGCAACATACTTTCTGCACCGGTGATAATTTGAAAAACCTATCTTGTTATTTTATTACGACTTACCTACTCCTGAAGATTCTAAAAAATATGACGGTCAATCAGGCTGATTGATTCGACAACATTTTCTGCCAATCGATATTTTGATTCATTTTCATTTTCAAAAACAGGATTAAAAAATGATACGATATTCACTTCTGCTTTTATTGCTTTGTTTTTCATTTCAAATCAATGCGCAAAATGAGCCGGACAGCCATTCGCCAATTGTATTCATTTATGATGCAAGCGGCTCTATGTGGGGGCAATTGCAGGGGAAAACGAAGATGGAAGTGGCTGTTAGCGTGTTGTCGAATTCAATTAACAATCTTCCGGAGAATCAGGAAATCGGGTTTGTGGCATACGGGCACAGAAAAGAGGGCGATTGTCAGGACGTTGAATTTTTGATAGATATCGATAATTCATCAAAATCAAACGTAATTGAGGCATTAAAAAAAATAAAACCGCTGGGCAAAACACCGTTAGCATTTTCTGCATTACAGGTGATCGATCGCCTGCGAACGACCCAAAAGAAGGCCACCATCATTTTACTTACCGATGGCATAGAATCCTGCAATGGCAATATTTGCGATGTTATTAATGCCGCCAAAGCGGAAGGAATTGATTTCAAACTTCACATCATCGGTTTCGGGTTGAAAGCGGGTGAAACAGAGCAGCTGGAATGTGCCGCAGATGCGGGTGGTGGAAAATATTATGACGCAGCAGATGCCGGCTCTCTCAGTGACGTAATGAATGAAGCAACAGCAACAACGGTCGATAAACCTGATGGCAATTTCACGGTTTTTGCAATCAAAAATGGAAAACCCATTGATGCATATGTAAAAGCTTATCGCGCTGGCACGAAAAAGGAGTAGATGTAAAACGAACTTACGCAGATACCGCAGCTTTATATTTGCCTGCCGGCAACATACGATTTGGAAATTTTCCCTTTGGGTGGCAGCGATGTTCATGCAATCACGCTCTCAAATGTGCAAAGTTTTGATGATTCGGTTGCACACAGAACCGTCAGTTTTGACGCTGGGAAAATAAAGGTGATCACCCAAAACAACGGGGAAGGTTGGGATGCGGTTGTTAGTGTAAATGCCATGTCCGGCGGAAAAAGGGTTGCCAATGGGCGAACCTACGGAAAACCAATAGAATTGGAATTGAATCCAGGATTGTATTCTGTGGAAATGAAGGTTTTGAATATTGATGGTTTGGCAACTTCGCATGTTATTGAAAATGTTGAGGTTAAAGCAGCAGAAACCCGTGAAATTACCCACAGTTTTAAATCGGGAGTTGCTATGATCGGAGCAACAAGCGCAACCGGATTGGTTGATGCTGTCGTTCGAATTGTGGATGTGAGTGGTAACAAAGCGATCGCGAACGGACGGACGTACTGAAAGAATAACAATCCGAAAAAATTTATTCTCAATCCGGGTAATTATGAAATCACATTAACCACATTGGGCGTTCACAAAGGTAAGAAGAAAGCTTTAACATTACTGTAAATGAAAATGAAACCATCACCAAAATAATAACATTTTGATATCATGAAAAAATTATTCCGTCCATCCAGTTTGTTGCTCTATTTTTGACAATTTTCATCTTTTTTTGCGGGCATGTTGGTTGCCGGATTGACCGGCGCTGCCAAAGGGCAGGGTCTTGCCGGTGGCGCGATCGTTATTGGATATGGTTTTATCACCGCGTGCTGCACATTTATTTTAGCGATTGGTGCAGCGTACACATTTGAAAATAATATCATCAAAAAAATCAACCGGGTGTTTTTAGGGGTTTTGGCGATGGTAGCTGTTTTTATCGCCTATCGTCAACTAACGCGGGTTGAAAAGGCTACAGAAACAATCAAACCGCCAACAGAAACAACCCGCCCCGCTGATGTAAAACCTCAAAAAACAGTGCCGGCGGACAGTCAGTAAATTTCGAGATTTTGTGCGTCCGAATTGAAAAACACCTGAATGTTGGATATTTCTCTAATGAACGGACGCAATCCGCAACTTCCTTTTTTATTGGGAAATAACCTGCCGAAGCGTACATTGTGCGCATGAAATTAACCGAAACACTCTCGATATTTGCAGTTTGCGCACCGGGCATTGAGCCGGTTTTGGAACGCGAACTGCGGCAATTATTTGCCGAATCGCCGGTTTTGGCGAGCATTAAAAAAGAAGAAGGCGGCATCAGCTTCCGGGGCAATTTTGCGGATGTGCAACTGGCGAATCTCTGGCTGCGCACTGCCAGCCGCGTGTTGATTCGCGTTGCCAGCTTTGTGGCCGGCGGCTTCGACCAGTTTCGTCAGAAATTCGGGTTGGTGCCGTGGGAACGCTATGTGCTGCCGGAAATTCCGCTGCAATTTCGCATCAGTTCCTACAAATCGCAGCTCTATCACACCGAGGCGATTGCCGAACGGGCGCAGGAATCCATCGAAAAACGCACCGGCGTGCCGGTATTGCGTTTTCACGGCAGCGACGAAGACGCGGAAACACCCCAACGCATTATCATTCGCTTTTTCAAAGATCGTTGCACAGTCAGTCTGGACAGTTCCGGCGATAATCTGTATCGGCGCGGCTACCGGCTGGCGGTCGCCAAAGCGCCGCTTCGGGAAACCTTTGCGGCGGCGATGCTGTTGGCATCCGGTTGGGACGGGCAATCGCCATTTCTCGATCCGTTTTGCGGCTCCGGTGCCATTCCCATCGAAGCAGGACTGATTGCCGGAAACATCGCACCGGGTATTTTTCGCAAATTCTCGTTTGAAAACTGGGAAACATTTGTGGACGACGATTGGCAGCAAATCCGCAGTGCCGCGGAAACATTGCGCCGGGAAATTGTTGCGCCGATAGCCGGTGCAGATCGCGATGCCGGCGCCGTTCAATATTCGATCGAAAACGCCGAACGTGCCGGATTAGCGGATGCGGTCACATTTTCCTGCCGCGCTGTCACCGACAACAAACGATTTGGCGATTCGAACGGCTGGATCGTCACCAATCCGCCGTATGGCACGCGCATCCGCCACAACCGCGATTTGCGCAACCTGTTTGCCGCATTCGGGAATCTCTGCCGGGAAAATTTCTCCGGCTGGAGTTGCGGATTTTTATGTACAGAAGAAGAACTGGTTCGCCAAACCCGGCTAAAAATGGAACCAAAACTGGCATTCAGCAACGGCGGTATTTCCGTAGAATTTTTTGTGACCAAATGATGCGTGATCGCTAAACGTTTATTCATCAGATGAGAATTGCATTTATCGCCGGAAAATTCTTGAAATTCCGCACAGGCTGTGCTAACTTATTTTTTAAAATGCGACATTTGGGGTTAACTGATTGGGCAATCAGTCCGGGCGAATGTGCGCGATGCATCGTTCGCAACCGAGAACCACGTTATGGAGCATTGAATGAAAGTGTTTATCAGTTCGACCTACGAAGATTTAGCCGAATACCGCATCGCCGTGCGCGATTTTCTAAAATCCCTCGAACACGAGCCGCTGATGCTGCCCTCACCGGTTGATGACGACATTCCCGATTACAAAAAACTGATCGACGAAACCGAAGTATTTATTGGTATTTACGCCCATCGCTACGGCATTTTGCCAAAGGGCGATGAGCAATCGCTGATCGAGCAGGAATACCGTTACGCTGTTCAAAAAGGGAAAGATATTCTTTGTTACATCGTTGATCCGGATGCCGAGTGGCCGGAAAAATGGAAAGAGGACGACTTCATCAAACGCACCCGATTGGAAGCGTTTTTGGAGAATTTGCGGAAAGATCACCCGGTTGCCAATTTCCGCGAGCCGCAGGATATTTTGCGGCATTCCCGCCCGTTTCTCGATCAATTCAGCGATATTTACGATCGGCTGAAGCATCTGCACAACTGGTCGATCAAGTTGCCGGAAACCCAAAAGCTGGCCAAAATTGCCGAACTTGCCAAACAGTTCCAGTCGCAAACGCTGAACGGACATGCCTTTCAATTGGCCAGTTTGCTGATCTCGCGCGATTTTTTGATCAACAAAAACGATCCCGCTTATCCGCTGATTGACGATGTAGAAAAGCTGCTCAAAAACGAATTGAGCGCGGTGGCCTTTGCAGAAAACGCGCCGTCCGGTTATTCGATTGAACAGGTGATCAGCAGCAACGGCATCCCGAAAGTGGCGATATTTGCGGTGCCCGCGCTGATTGTCGGGTTGCTGTTGGGCGCATTTTTCTTCTCCGGACCGAACACTGCATCAGCACCGGAAAAAGCAAAACCGGTGATGACACTGGCAGTAAATGATTCTGTCGAAACTCCAACTACTGCCGCCGAACAGAAAACGGAAACACCGCCGGAAACGGAAAAAGCCGCACCAAAACCCGCCGAAACGGCCCAAAAACAGCCGGAAAAACAGAAAACACCATCGGAAACGGAATCGGTGAAATCGACGCCGGTCACGACGCCGGCAATCGCGGAAACCCAACCGGCGAAAGCTGAACCGGAAAAATCAACTCCCGAAACCGCGTCGCAACGCAGCGAATCTGCCCAAAAAACTACGGAAGAACAGCCGCAGCCCATCGCTCCGGCGACGGAAAATTCCCGCCAATCACAACCGGTTGCGCAATCGACACCGCAACAACCTGCATCGCAACCGGAAAGTCAGCCAGTTGTCGACAACCGTCCCGGTGCGCGGATTATCCAGCCGGAAAATCTGGTGGTTTGCGCCGATGTCAATCGCGATACGCGTATGCCGGAAGGCGTTGCCGATACGCTGAGTGCCGGCACCATCTGGATGTGGGCACGCCTCACGACCGATCGTGCGGACAGCATCCGCGCGGAGTGGTTTCTGGATGGCGAGCGGCTCGGGAGCAAATCCGCGAATATTCCAGTGGCGAGTCCCGGCTATCGCATCTATTTTTCGCGATATATCGAAGAAAACCGCAGCGGCGCCGGAAAACTGGTGCTGTTCAACGGCAACAATGAGCAAATCGGAGAGCGCAATTTCTGGATCGCATCCGCCGGAAATTGATTCTTTTTCCTGCCGAAATCATCAAATCCGTGATTACCCATCGCTTTTTTATCGCTTTGCGATATAGCAAAGGCTTTTTGTATATTATCCATCTTGCAACTACTGCAGGATGGCTTATACATTTGGAGAATGACGATAATGGCAGAACCGAATAAATCTCGCCGAAAGGCAATTGAAGAAGATTCCGTATCCGGAAAAATTTATGATCGACGATTACTAAAACGGCTGCTGAAATACGGCAAACCGTATTGGGCGATGATTGTGCTGGCTGTTGCGATGATCATTGTTGCCGCCGGAATGGAAACGCTCGGTCCCTTCCTCACCCAAAAAGCGGTGGATGAATACATTATTCCCGGGCACAACGATGGATTGTTGAGCATCGTGCTGCTGTATATTGGCGTGCTGATCAGCATTTTTATTATCCGCTATTTCCAGATTTTGCTCACCCAATACGTCGGGCAAAAAATTATTTACGATCTGCGAAACGAGATTTTCACCCATTTGCAGAATCTGCACCAGCAGTATTTTGACCGCAATCCGGTCGGGCGGCTGATGACCCGCGTCACCTCCGATGTGGAAGCGCTAAACCAAATGTTTACACAGGGTTTGGTGATGATTTTTGGCGATATTTTTCTGATCATCGGCATCGTGATAATGATGGTTTCCATCAATGTTGAACTGGCGTTGTGGACATTTTCGATCATTCCGCTGCTCTTTTTCGCCTCATTTTTGTTCCGGAAAAAAGTGCGCAGCACCTACGGGCAAATCCGTTTTTTTATCGCGCGGATCAATTCGTATTTGCAGGAGCGTATTTCCGGGATGGAAATTGTGCAGTTGTTCAATCGCGAAAAAGAGGATTATCGCCGCTTCGAAAAGATCAACTGGGATCACACTGACGCGTTTATCAAAACCATTTTTTATTATGCGCTGTTTTATCCGGCGGTAGAATTGATCAGCGCGACAGCGCTGGCGCTGATCATTTTTCGCGGCGGCTGGTTGATTGAGGAAAATTTTGTCACTCTCGGTGTGTTGATCGCGTTCATTCAATATGCCCGAATGTTTTTTCGTCCGATCAGCGATTTATCTGACAAATACAATATTTTGCAAGGCGCGCTGGCGTCGTCGGAGCGGATTTTCAAATTGCTGGATACCGTACCAAAAATCGAATCGCCCCGGAACGGGCACCGCGAATCGCAGTTGCGCGGCACGATCACATTTGAAAATGTGGAGTTCGCATATGACAAAGAGCCGGTGCTGCACGATATCAATTTGAGCATTCCGATGGGCAAACGATACGCGCTGGTGGGACACACCGGCTCCGGCAAAACCACGATGATCCGGTTGATCGGGCGCTTTTACGATGTCCAAAAAGGCAACATTTTAATGGATGGCGTGGACGTTCGCGAATGGGATGTGCAATCGCTGCGCCGCCGGATGGCTATTGTGCTGCAGGATGTGTTTCTGTTTTCCGGCACCATTTTGGATAATATTCGCATGGGAAGTAATGATATTCCTGAAGATAAAGTAATCGAAGCCGCAAAGCGCGTAAACGCGCACGAGTTTATCAGCAAATTGCCGGAAGGCTATCATTCGCGGGTGAAAGAGCGCGGCAGCAACCTGTCCGTCGGGCAAAAGCAGTTGATCAGCCTGGCGCGGGCGCTGGTGATCGACCCCGATATTTTGTTGCTGGACGAAGCCACCGCCAACATCGACAGCGAATCCGAAGCGCTCATTCAGCAGGCGCTGGAAGTGGTGATGAGCAATCGCACCGCCATCGTTATCGCGCACCGTCTTTCCACCATCCAGCACATGGACCAGATTGTGGTGATGCACAAAGGGCGCATCCGCGAAACCGGCACCCATCAGGAATTGCTGAAAGCGCGTGGTTTGTATTACAAATTGTATCAATTGCAGTATCAGGAGCGCGGGAAAAGTATCCGGGTGGCGTAGGTTCAAGAAAAAAAAATGCCGCAAAGATCGCAAAGGATTTGAAAGAAAATTATGTTGTTTTTGAGGGTTTACCTCTGTGATACTCTGTGGCTCCGTGGCAAATCGTTTTTAATTTAAAGGGAGCGGAGATAATGGCAAATCTCAAATTTTACATCGTTGATGTGTTTGCCGAGGGCAAATACGAAGGCAACCAGCTTGCCGTGGTTCGTGGGGGCAGCAATCTGCCTGACGAAACACTTCAGAAAATCGCCCGCGAAATGCATTTTTCGGAAACCACCTTTATTATTGATGAACAGCCGGCGGTGAACGGCGGTTTTCCGGTGCGGATTTTTACGCCGGAGGAGGAAATCCCGTTTGCCGGACATCCCACGTTGGGCACGGCATTTATCATCAGAGAGAAAATTTTGCGACAGCCGGCCGATAAAATTTTGTTAAACCTGAAAGCCGGGCAAATTCCGGTAGATTTTCCCGAAGACGGCAGCGGCGTGGTTTGGATGACCCAATTGCCGCCGGTATTCGGCGAATTTCACGATGCGCTGGACATCGCCAAAATGCTCACGTTGCCGAACGACGCCATCGATTCCCGCTTTCCCTGCCAGACGGTTTCCACCGGAACGCCGTTTATTATCGCGCCGGTAAAATCGCTGGATGCGGTAAAAATGGCACAGCTAAACCGCAGTTTTTATTTCGATTACATCAAAAAGAGTAAAGCCAAATCCATCCTGTTTTTTGCGCCGGAAACCTATCACGAATCGAACCAGTTGAACGCGCGGATGTTCGCGGATTTTTACGGCGTGCCGGAAGATCCGGCAACCGGCAGCGCCAACGGCTGTCTCGCCGGCTGGCTGGTAAAATACCGCTTTTTCGACAGCGAAATTATCGATGTCCGGGTGGAGCAGGGCTGCGAAATTCATCGCCCGTCGCTGCTCTATTTGAAAGCGGATATGGCGCCTGCCGGAATAAATGTACACGTCGGCGGAAAAGTGGTGCCGATTGCGGAAGGTGTGCTGGTTTAACCGCCTGTTGCCCATTCGTGAAAATTCGTGGCAAAAAGCTTGCCCGAAAACGGAAATCGATTTACAATCCCCCAATATTTTGCTATTTTTTCAGATGCTGAATTTGCTGAAAATCCGTTGCTCAATTGGCGTTGCGTTGGCGTTGTGCGCGATGATTTTACCGGCGTGCGTGCCGGATGCGCCGCGACTCAATCCGTTCGATCCCGGTTCGGGCAGCGAAGCTACCGCCATTTCCGGCCGCGTGTTTACCTATTACGAACCGCGCCAACCGCTGGCTGGCGTTTTGCTGCGTCTGCAACCATTGAACATCGCCGCCGTAACAGATGCAGCCGGAAATTTCAGCTTTGCCAACGTTCCGGCGGGTGATTACCAGCTCATCGCCAGTGGGGAAAACTGGTCTGCCGATACAACATCGGTGAGCGTTTCCGCCCAAAATTTGCAGCAGGAACGCACTTTTTTTCTGAATGCGCTGCCGCGAGTATCGCGATACCGCTTTTTCAGCGAACACATTGACCGGATTTTTCCGGGCGAACAATACATTGCACGGCTGTCCGTGATTGCGGAAGATCCCGACGGTCCCGGCGATATCCGCGAATTGCATTTGGAAATTCCCGGACTCAGTTTCGCCCGGCAACTGGCGCCAACCGCGCGGGTCGATTCGTTCACCCTGACCATCGAGGACATCGAATTGCCGGAAAACAACCTGTTTTTGCTCACGGAATACGAATGCAACATCATCCTTTTTGACGATCCCGGTGCGCAAGTCAGCGACGGGCCGTTCCGGCTTTCGCGGATTATTGAGCAAAAACCGTTGCCGCTTTCCCCGGCGCGATTCGACACAACCGATGCGCGTCCGCAATTCCAATGGCAGCGATTTCTGGTGCCGTACCAGTTTTCCTATCAGGTTGATATTTATAATCTTATCGCCGGAATTCCGGTGCTGGTCGGGCAGCAAACACTGGCAGATCCGTTTACGTCGCAGTGGCAATCCGTCGATTCGCTGGCGGACGGACAATATTACTGGACGCTCGGCGTCCGCGATTTGCTCGGTAATTTCAGTCGCTCCGAGGAGCAATATTTTTTGATCCGACAGTGAAATTTCACAACCAAAAATGGAACCGCTCGTGAACATTTCCGAACAATATTTGCAGGCGTTGGTGGACATCAGCCGCGAAATCAACTCGATTCAATCGCAGCAGCCCTTGCTGGAAAAGATACTGGAAATCGCCATCCAGCAGCTTTCCGCCGAGCGCGGATTTGTGCTGCTGAAAGATGCGGAAACCGGCGAACTGCAATCGCGCGCGGCGCACATTCCGCCCGGCGAATCGCAGCAGCCGGACGAAATGATTTCGCAAACCGCGCTGAACAGTGTCATCGAAAAACAACAGCCGATTCTCACGTTCGACACGCTCAGCGACGCCCAGTTTGATGATTCGCAGAGCGTGGTGGCGCACAAAATCCGTTCCATCGCCTGTGTGCCGTTGCTCCAAAAAGGCAAGCTCATCGGCGCGATTTACATCGACAGTCGCGGGCAAATCGCCAGCTTCACCCGCCAAAGCCTCGACTTTTTGAACGCGTTCGCCAATCAGGCAGCCATTGCCATCGAAAATGCCCAATTTGTGGACGCCCTGCGTCGCGAGAATGATCGCTTGCAGCAGGAAGTTCAACAAAAATATACATTTAAAGAGCTTGTCGGCGAAAGCCAGGCAATGGAAGAATTGTTCCATTTGATGACCCGCGTGCTCAACAAAGACACTACAGTGCTCATCACCGGCGAAACCGGCACCGGAAAAGAGGTGGTTGCGCGGGCAATTCACTTCAACGGCACGCGCAAAGACAAGCCGTTTGTGCCGGTCAACAGCGCCGCGATTCCCGAAAATTTGCTCGAAAGCGAGCTGTTCGGCTTCAAAAAAGGGGCGTTTACCGGCGCGAATGCGGACAAACAGGGGCTCGTCCAGCTCGCCAACGGCGGCACGCTGTTTTTGGATGAAGTAGGCGAATTGCCGCAACATCTGCAAGCCAAATTGCTGCGTTTTTTGCAGGAGCGCGAAATCATGCCGGTCGGCGCGGGCAAAGCGGTTCCGGTGGATGTGCGAATCATCGCCGCAACCAACCGCGATCTCGCCGAAGAAGTGCGCCAAAATCGCTTCCGGGAAGATTTGTATTATCGCCTGAACGTGATCCCCATGAACCTGCCGCCGCTCCGCGAACGCCGCAAAGACATTCTGCTGCTGGCGAGCCATTTCCGCAAAAAATTTGCCCAGAAAATGCACCTCGATATCAACGAATTTACGCCGGAGGCGCTGAAAAAATTGAGCGGCTACCATTGGCCGGGAAACGTTCGCGAGCTGGAAAACGTCATCGAACGCGCGATGATTCTGGCGCAGCCGCCAGCCATCACCGACGACGATATTTTGCTCAAAGAATTGCACGGCAAACAGGGCATTCAGGCGGGCATGTCGCTCGACGAACTTTCGAAAACGCTGCTCGAAAAAACCCTGGCAGCCTGCGAAGGCAACAAAACCCGCGCCGCAGAAATGATGGGCGTTTCGCTGCGCTGGATTCATTACAAAATTAAAGAATGGCAATTGGATGATTCCGATTGAACGCCGGTTCTCCCGCTATGCTTCCCTTTGACACCATCGAAAATATTCGCCTGATCGAACAGCGATACGAAGGACCCAACACATTGGTTTTTCTGGGTTTGGCGAAAAAGAAAAATCGCCCGCTGTTCGTAAAATTGCTCAAACCGCAGTTCGGGCAACAGGCGCAATTGGTGCAGCGATTCCAGAAAGAAGCGAAAACCTGCGCGCAATTGCAGCACCCGAACATCGTAAAACTGGAGCAGTTTGGCGTTGCCGGCGATTACCATTTTCTCGCGCTGGATTGGGTGAACGGGCAAAATCTGAAAGAATTTCAGCAATCGCAACCAAGCTTGCCGCTGGCGGCAATTCGCGAAATTCTCCGGCAATTATTGGCTGCGCTGGCGTATGCGCACGGCAAAGGGATTGTCCATCGCGATGTGAAACCGGCCAACATTTTGATCGATCGCGGCGGTACGGTGCAACTCACCGATTTTGGCTTGGCGCGAATTTTGGTCGATACCGAGTTCACCCGGCAAAACACGCTGCTCGGATCGCCTGCGTATATGTCGCCGGAGCAAATCACCGGCGAATCGCTGGACGGGCGCAGCGACCTGTTTTCGGTCGGCTGCGTGGCGTACGAACTGCTCACCGGAAAACAGGCGTTTGGCGGGGAAAATTTTTCGGTGTGCCTGCACAAAATTATCAACGAAACGCCAGTTGCGCCGGAACAACTGCGCGACGTGTGACTACCGGGTGGATGGCGTTCATCGAAAAACTGCTGGAAAAACGCGCCGAAAATCGTTTCGCCGATGGCGAATCTGCACTGGCTGCGCTGGAACATCTGCCGGTGGAAAGCGATTTTAATTTCGCTGATTTTGTGCAAACCCATTTTGAAAATCTGCCGGAAACACTGCCCGAAAGTATTGCAAAAACAACAAGTTCGGGAAAATTTGGAAAAGCTGCAATCGGCGTGATTGCGGCACTGTTGCTCATTGCTGCGGTTGTCTGGGGCAGTTTTGGCGATGCCGAAAAAGCGCCGCCGGAAACGGCGAATTTGCTTAGCCCGAATATGGCAAATGCCATCGGCGACAGCGCAGCGAAAACGGATTCTATCGCAACAGTTGCATCGCCGCCGGAAAATATGCCAGAAACCGTCGCGGAAAATCGTTTGCCGGAATCGTCGGCGAATACAAAAATGGACAATTCGCCGCCGCAAAACGAGCCATTTGTTCAGCGCGATGCCGCAGAAGATTCCGCGGCAAAAGTAGTGCCGGATGATTCAATCCAATCCCAAGCGGTGCTGCCATCGTCGCCGGAAAATTTGCCCGCAACCCTGCGCATCCGGGTGGAGCCGTGGGCATTTATCGAAATTGACGGTGCGGCAATCGACTCCAAAGCCACTGCGCTGGATGTGCCGCTGGCAGCGGGGGAACATCGTATCGTTTTCCGGCACCCGTCGTTTCCGCCGCAAAGTAAAACCGTGCAGCTTGCGCCGGGCGAAAATCGCGATGTCATTTGGTCGTTTTTTGATCTCACCGGATATTTGTGGGTTGAGGTTCGCCCGTGGGCGGAAATATATGTTAATAATGAATTTATGGACAGCTCCCCACTCAAAAAACCGATCACACTACCCGTCGGGGAGTATCTGCTGGAGCTGCGCCATCCGCAGTTACAAACCTACCGGCAAACCATTCGCATCGCTCCCGGTGATACAGCCCGGGTGCGCCAGGTGCTCAGTCCGTAGCCAAAATGCTCCAATTACCAAAAATCCGTTGCCAAAAAAACGTGCCGGTTCTATATTTGCGAATCATGAGGCAAACGATATTTTTGATGATTTTTTTGTGTGGATTTATGGGTGATTTGTGGGCGCAAACCACCGCCACACAACCGCTGGTGAACCAACTTGCAGAATCATACAACAATTTTAATTACGAAGAAACGGACCGTTTGCTGGGCATCGCGCTGGAATCGATCGGTCAATTTTCCCGGCGCGACCAAACCCGGATTTTCGAAATTGCCGCCATTCGCAGTTTTCAAAATGATGATGTGTTGCAGGCTGAACAATATTTTTATCGCCTGTTGGAAGGCGATCCGTCGCACAATCTCGATCAATTATCCACCCCGCCGAAAATTATGGCGCTGTTCCAGAAAACCAAAGTGGGTTATCTCGAAAACCTCAACCGGCGATTGAGCGCGTTGGAGCAGGCTGTTTTTGAGCCGCAAAAACCGTGGCGTTCGCTGGTTTTTCCGGGATGGGAGCAGTGGCATCGCGGGAAAAAAACGCGCGGTGCCGTTTGGGGTGTTGCCGGTGCGGTTGTGCTCGGCGGAACGGTTCGGGCAGTTTTGGACAGCCGCAACAAAAAGGATGAATATCTGGCGGAAACCGATCCCGTTCGCGCCCTTGAAAAATATGATGACTACAATTCTGCCTATCAATCGCAATTTTATTGGGCGTACTCGCTCGCCGGGATCTGGATCGCCAGCCATCTTGATGCCGTTTTTTTCTCCGAACCGAAAACCCGCACAACCGTGAGCGTGAATATTCTCGCGCGACCGGATGCGGCGTTGGCCGGTTTTCGCCTCAATTTTTGAAATCAAAACTTAAAAACGGAGCAGCCATGCGAACCATCGTTTTTGATGTGAACGAAACGCTGCTGGATATTTCTGCGCTCGATCCGCATTTTGAGCGAATATTTGGCGATGCCGCGATTCGGCGCGAGTGGTTTATGCAGGTTATTCTCTCTGCGATGACGCTCACCGCGCTCCAAAAATATACCGATTTTGGCAGCGTCGGTCGCCACGCGCTGACGATGGTCGCCGCCCGCCGAAATATCGCGCTTTCTGAAAAAGATGTTCAGCAAATATCGCAAAACATGCGCAAGTTGCCCGCCCACCGGGAAGTTCCGGCAGCGCTGGAACGCCTCAAATCCGCCGGATTCCGGCTGGTCGCGCTCACCAATTCCAGCGCGGATATGGTGCAATCGCAACTTTCATCTGCAGGGATTATCGATTATTTTGAAAAAGTGCTGTCGGTCGATGGCGTGCGCCAATTCAAACCTGTTCGGGAAGTTTACGAAATGGCGGCAACCGAATTGCATCTGCCCCCGCAGCAACTCATCATGGTTGCGGCTCACGAATGGGACACTTCCGGCGCGATAAATGCCGGTTGGTCTGCCGCGTTTGTGGCGCGTCCGGGGATGGTTGCCGGACCGCTTTCTGCCGAAACCGAGTTTTCCGGTCGCGATTTGCTGGAAATTGCGGATCAACTAATCGCAGCGGAAAAACCGTAAAATTTTCAAATCGAAAAGGGAGTAACCAATGGGAAATACAATAACAGAAATCGATAAATATTTGGCAGAGCTGCCGGATGACCGGCGGGTTGCGCTGCAAACGCTCCGCGAATTGATTCACACCAATCTGCCGGATGTGCTGGAAATGTGGGCATACAACATGCCGTCGTTTGAGCGAAACGGCATTATTCTGTCGTTTGCGTCGCAGAAAAATTACATGTCGCTGTATGTTTGCGAAACAGATTTGCTGGAAAAATATGCCGAACAACTCGCTCATCTAAATTGCGGGAAAAGCTGCATCCGCTTCAAAAAATTGACAGATTTGCCGATGGAAACAGTTTCGCGGATCATCGTCGAAGCCGCCGAAAGCACCGCCGCCAACCGTTAATTTGAAAAAAACACCGAAAGCGCCGCCAAAGATGCACCCATTTCGCCTGATATTTTTGCTGTGTTTTGCGATGATTTTGATCGCTTGCGAGCCGTTTTCGTCCCGCGAAAAAGCTGCGGCAACGTTCGTCGATGAACAGGTGTGCGCAAGTTGCCACGAAAAAGAAGCGGCGGAATGGCGCGGTTCGCAGCACGATCTGGCGATGCAGATTGCCAGCGATGCCACGGTTCTCGGCGATTTCGATAACGCGGTTTTGCGCACACTTCGGCGACACGTCGCGGTTTTACAAAAATGGCGATCAATTTTTGTTTTACTGAAGATAGCGGCGGAAAATTTCGCGAATTCCGCATCGAATATACCTTCGGCGTTTACCCGATGCAGCAATATCTGGTCGCGTTTCCGGGCGGACGGTTGCAGGCGTTGAGCATCGCGTGGGATGTGCCGCAGCAGCGCTGGTTCCATCTGTATCCGGACGAAACATTTGCGCCGGACGACGCGCTGCACTGGACCGGCGCATACCAAAACTGGAACACGATGTGCGCCGAATGCCACTCCACCAATTTGAGAATCAACTACGATTTTCCGGCGGATAGTTTTCGGACAGCCTGGGATCAGATCGATGTCGGTTGTCAGGCGTGCCACGGTGCGGGCAGTGCGCATGTCGAATGGGCGAATCGTGCCAAATCCGCCGGTACTGAAATCGACAAATCGCAAAGCCAATTGGCAAATCTCGCGACGGATGCCGACGCCCAGATTTTGCGCTGCGCACCCTGCCATTCCCGCCGCCATCCGGTCAGCCCGGACGACACATCGGCAAATTATTTCGATAATTTTATGCCCGAACTGCTCCGCGAACCACTCTATCATGCGGACGGACAAATTCTGGACGAAGTGTATGTTTTTGGTTCATTTACGCAAAGTAAAATGTATCAAAACGGTGTGAAATGCAGCGATTGTCACAACCCGCATTCTGCACGATTGCTGGCAACGGGCAACGCGCTTTGCGTGAGTTGCCACAATCCCGGCGGTAATCCGCGCTTCCCGAAAATGCCCGCCAAAAATTACGATTCGCCGGAACATCATTTTCACAAAACGGGTGGGGAAGGGGCGCTTTGCGTGAATTGCCACATGCCGCAGCGCAATTTTATGGTGATCGATCCACGCCGCGACCACAGTTTCCGGGTGCCGCGACCGGATTTGACCGTGAAAATCGGCACGCCGAATGCCTGCACCGATTGCCATTCGGACAAATCCGCGCAATGGGCGATGACCGCGACGGAAAACTGGTACGGAAAATCTGCAAATCCAACCCCGCATTTCGGGGAAATTTTTGCCGCAGCCCGTTCCGGGGATGCCACAATCGCGCCGCAACTTTTGGCAATTGCTGCGGATTCCGTAAAACCGGCGATTGTTCGCGCAACTGCGCTGGAATTGCTGCAACAATTTAGCGGAGAACATCTTTCGCGAGCGATAAAAACCAGTGCGATTGCACTGGAGCCGCTGATTCGCACGACTGCCGCAACTGCGCTGGCAGGATTGCCGCCCGAACACCGGATTGCCGCGGGTGTGGAAATGCTTTCGGACAAATCCGCTGCGGTGCGAATGGAAGCTGCGCGAAACTTGGCGGGATTGGCGGAACATTATTTTACGGCATCGCAGTTGCAACTGCGGCAAGCTGCGTTGGCGGATTATATCCGGTTGCAACTGGCGTCGTCGGCGCAACCGACCGCCAATTTTAATCTGGCGCTACTATTTGAAAATCTCGCCCAACCGGATTCCGCGATCATTTTTTATGAGCGAACGCTGCGCATCGACCCGTATTTTTCGCCCGCGTATCAAAATCTGGCGAATTTGCTCAATCGCAATCGCCAAAATGACCGCGCCGAAATAATTTTGCGACTGGGAATCCAGAAAATTCCAGGAAACGGCGAGTTGCACTATTCGCTGGGATTGTTGCTGGCGGAAGAAAAGCGGTTGGAAGAAGCTACTGCTGCGTTGCGCCGGGCGACGGAATTGTTGCCGGAATCATCCCGGGTTTATTACAATTATGCGCTGGCGTTGCAGCATCTCGGACAGTTGGATCTCGCGGAAGTTGTGCTGCTAAAAGCGCATCAACTGAATCAAAAAGACTCGCGGATTATTTATGCGATAGCAATTCTTTATGTTCAGCAAAATCAATTGGATAGCGCCGAAAAATTTGCGCAACAACTGGCTCGATTACTGCCGTCGGAACCCGGTGCGCAGCAATTGCTTCAGGAAATTCGCAATCGTAAATCAGCTCAATAAATTGGCTGAACAACTGCTCACGGAACGAAAAAGTCATTAAAAATACGAAGAGTGCAGACAGTTTTTTGCAACTCCCGGCACTCTTGACAAAGTAAAAATCAACCTTTTGCATCGGCGAGAAGTCCGGTGCGGAACTTGCCGAGCGATTTCAAGTTTTCAAGCAGGTTGGAAATATCTTCATTCGTAACTTCACCGGCTTCAAATTTTGATTCGAAATCAGTCAGAAATGCCGGTTTTTCCGAAAAATCTTTTCCCATTTTATGATGCCGGTGGCCTTTGAATTCGAATCCGGCTTCTTTCAGAATTTCCCTGCTTTCCCTGCCGCGCGGGATATCTGCCGCTTTCAATTCGTCAAACAGCGCTTTTCTGTCCGCCCTGCTCATATTTTCCGGATCATATTTGGACAAAATTTCCTGCATTGCAGCCTTCTGCTCACCGGTCATGGGTATCGGTTTGTCGCCGTGATCTGCTCTGTGATGATGATGTTTTTGCACTTTGAAACCGGCATCTCGCATAATGCTGCGGCTTTCCCTACCCAATGGGATATCGGCATCTTTCAATTCTTTGTACATCGCTTTGCGGTCAGCCTTGTTCATGTCCTCCGGGTTATATTTGGACAAAATGTCCTGCATTTGACCCTTTTGTTCATCGGTCAGGCTTACGGATCGCCCGTTATGGTGTGATTTGTGGTGATGATGTTTGGAATGAATGCCATGAACCATAATTATACCTCCTTGTATAAATACTGTTTTAGTGAAGGATAAACATCAATTAACCTGTTTATCAATTTGGTAATGCTAAAGTTATCGATCGTTGTTTCATTTAGTTTACAAAAAAATGTGGCGTTGAATATTTTTTTCAAAATTTGTTAAGATAAAATATTGCGTGAGTTGTTTCGAAAACGTGGAAGCTGTTGATTTTAAATGAATTACATGGACCGGTTAGTGGGTGATGAATACAAATTGGAAAGCCAAATAGAAAACCGTATCAGCAGCAGTGATACGGTTTATCAAATAAAATCAGTAATGGTTAATTGTAAAAAAATGCTGTCGCCACAACAAATGCCGGAGAGGGGAAAAAACTCGAAAGTAGCCCCAATGACCGGGAATTACATTTTCATCAGCGAATGAACGGTGTAACTGTTCAATTTATTGATGCCGTTTAATTCGACTAATTCGATCAGAAAAGCAACGCCAACGATATTGCCGCCGAGCCGTTCAACCAGCCGGCAAGTTGCCGCGGCTGTGCCGCCGGTCGCCAGCAAATCATCGACAACCAGCACATTATTGCCTTTATCGAGGGCATCTGCATGAATTTCCAGACTGTCCTGCCCGTATTCCAATTCATATTCTTCTACCAATGTTTCGGCAGGCAGCTTACCCGGTTTGCGAACCGGCACAAATCCGATGTTCAATTTATACGCCAGCGCTGCACCAAAAATAAATCCGCGCGATTCGATGCCCACAATTTTGTTGATTTCCTCGTTGCGAAACGGCGCGTACAGTTCATCAACCGATTGGGCAAATACGTCCGGTTCTTTCAGCAGTGTGGTGATATCCTTAAACTGGATGCCTTTGATGGGGAAATCGGGCACGTTGCGGATGTGCTTTTCAAATGTCGTCATGTTCAGTTTGCCTCCTCTTGACCGTGTGAAATGTTCCAGCCCTCGCGTTGGCATAATTCGGTGATGTGGGCTAAATGATGATTGCCATGCCAGGCGTATAAACCAATGTTTTTTCCGAGCTTAACGGTTCCGGAAACCGGGTGGTTGAAGCTGCGCTGCAGATCAGCTTCGTTCAGTGAACGGAGCAGCGCAACCAGCTTTTTGTGCAGCAGTGTCAAAAAATCGAGCGCATCGGAAACGGAAACAGCGTTGTATTCAGCGGTATTCGCCCAACCGACTTCGTCATACGGTTTGATGGTCGGGGCATCTTCGGTGAGCGCCCATTTGAATCGGATGAGGCTGTTCATGTGGCTGTCGCCGATGTGATGCACCACCTGCCGAACGGTCCATCCGCCGGGACGATAGGGCGTATCCAGTTGTTTTTCCGATAGTTGCGAAACCACATTTTGCAATCGCAGCGGCAGCGATTCAATCTCGCCGATCCATTGTTGCGCCTGCTGCATGCTCACTTCCCCGGAATATGAGAATTTTCCGATGGGATATTTTAATTTTTCCAGATCTGTCGGTGTCATTTGTTTTCCTTTTTTTGCCGCAAAGTTGCCAATTATTGTTTATTCAGCGATTGTTGTGGTTGAAAAAAATGAACCCCTCAGTCACTTCGTGACAGCTCCCTTTGGTAAGGGGAGCAAATACGTCTGATAGAACTTTTGCAGAAAATGGTCGCAACGGTCGTGACCGTTCCCATCGCAATATTTGGTTAGTAAGTGATGGTAAAATCCGAAAATTTACCGGTCGGTTCGCGCCAGTCTGCGTCGACGTGATCGACTTCGCCGCCCAGCGGTCCGCGCTGGATGTGCTTCATCAATTGCATCAGGCTGTTTTCCGGGCCTTCAGCGAATACTTCTACCGTGCCGTTTGGCAAATTTTTGACGTAACCGCCGACATCGCTCATCGCGTGTGCTTTGCGAAGCGTGTAATACCGGAATCCCACGCCCTGCACCACACCGTGCACGATCGCTTTAAATGCTTTGTGTTCCATATTCAAATGTAATTGTTGGCTGCCAAATAATCAAATGCTTGTTGAACTGCGCTATCCGGCGAATCGACCGGTTGCACGCCCGGAATTTCCGGCCACGAGCCGAGGCTGAACACCGGTTTGCCAAGCTGCATCGCAAATGCGATTTCCGAAAGCGTGCCGTATTTTCCGGCGATAGCGATGACCGCATCCGCGCTGCGGATGATCACAATATTCCGTGCGATGCCCAATCCGGTTGCCACGGGAATTTTCACAAACGGGTTTGCCGAAGCCGCATCTTCACCCGGCAAAATGCCCACAGTGATGCCACCGGATTCGAATGCGCCTTTGCAGGCTGCCTGCATAATGCCGCCGCGCCCGCCGCAGATCAAAATAGCGTTTCGTTCAGCAATCAGTTTGCCGACGCGTTCGGCAATTTGCGCTTCCGCATCCGTGCACTGGTTCCCGCCGATCACGGCTATGGTCGGTTGTTTCTGCATGCAGCGAATTTAATGCACCGGTCGGGTGCGCGAAACTATTTTTGACGATTTTGGTGCCGATTTGTCCAAAGTTCATTCCCGGATAAAAAAACGATTTTATATCATCCCATACCGTTATTAAATTACAATTCTGAAAAACTAAAGTGAGTGTGCGTGCCAGAACTTCCCGAAGTCGAAACAATCCGCCGGCAACTGCTGCCGATCTGCGAAAACGAGACCATCCGCGACATCCAATTCAGCGAATTTGCCGGTGCGTTGATGCAAAATTGCGATCCGCAATTGTTCCGCGATGCGCTCGCCGGACAGCGCGTCCGCACGCTCAGCCGCAAAGGCAAATACCTCATTTTTGAATGCGACGATGTGTTTCCGGTGTTCCATTTGGGAATGTCCGGCATTTTTTTGTTGCAGAAAAGTGAATCGAAATATCCGAAGCACATTCATGTCGAGCTTAAATTTGCGTCCGGTAAATTACTGTTTTTTCAGGATATGCGGCGATTCGGAAAAATCTGGTTGTATCGGGAATATCCGCAGTTGCCGAATCTGGGCATCGATCCGGTTTCCGGCGAACTGAGCGCCGCCGCATTCGCGGAATTGATTCGCCGCCGCGATATGAATGTGAAGCTGTTTTTGATGGATCAGCAATTTATCGCGGGCATCGGTAATATTTACGCCAGCGAAATGCTGCACGATGCGCAAATTTCTCCGCATCGCAAAACCAGCGATTTGTCCGATAATGAAAGGGACAAATTGTTCGGCGCAGTCGGGAAAATTCTCGGCGCGGCCATCGAAAAATTCGGCACAACCTATAGCGCATATCGCACCGTCAACGGCGCGTCGGGCGAAAATCAGCATTTTTTACAGGTCTATCAGCGCAACGGGCAGCCGTGTTATCGCTGCGGCGCAGAAATTCAAAAAATATCGCTGGGCAACCGCTCCACTTTTTTCTGTCCGGCGTGTCAAAAATAATGGATTATCAAATAAAATGAATATTGCAAAACAGGCAACCATTGCACTGCTGACCGATTTCGGCAGCGAAGACGGTTACGTCGGCGCGATGAAAGGGCGAATATTGACGGAGTTTCCCGGTACAACGCTGGTGGATATCAGCCACGCCATTCGCCCGTACGATATCCGGCAGGCGGCGTTTTGCCTGAACAACAGCTACCCGTATTTTCCGGAAAAAACCGTTTTTGTGGTGGTGGTCGATCCCGGTGTGGGCACGTCGCGGCAGGGAATCGTCATCAAAACCAGCCAATATTATTTTGTCGGGCCGGACAACGGCGTGTTCAGCTACGTTTTTCACCGGGAAGGCTATCAGGCGTTCCGGATCGATTTGAACGCGCTGCCGGATGATATCGCCAACACCTTCCACGGACGCGATGTGTTTGCGCGAATCGGCGCATGGCTGGCAGCCGGAAAGTTGCCGGAGAATGTGCTGTCACCCCAAAAATCGGTGCAGTCGTTCATCAAAATTCCCCATAAAACTGCGGGCAACCGGATGAATCTGGAAGTGCTGCACATCGATCATTTCGGTAATCTGGTGTTGAATTTGCACCGTCAGGATTGGCAGGTGCTGGAATCGCCCGAAACCTACCGGTTGGTGATCAAACATCTGGAATTTACGACGATCCGCGAAACGTTCGGCGATGTGCCGTCCGGTGAATTGCTGCTGCTGTGGGATAGTTCCGGCTATTTGCAAATCTCTAAAAATCAGGGAGATGCAGCAAAAACGCTGCAGATAAACGTCGGTGAAACGGCGCAATTATTCTTATGAAAAAGAGCGAAAAACCCAAAAATTACAAAGTGCATATTGCCATTTTCGTGCTGGCATTTATTTTCTGGTTTATGGTGAAAATGAACAAACCATACGATTACACGGTTGCGATTCCGCTGCATGTGATCAACAATAATTCGGAAACCTGGCTGAAATATCCGGCACCGGAAGATGTTCGGGTGGAGTTCAGCGGTCGCGGAATCGATTTGTTGCGATTGGGGTTTTACAACACGGCATACGAGATCGATCTATCGGCAGAAACGCAAAAATTCAGCTTCAATTTAACCGAACACCGGGAATATGTGCGCAAACCGCAAAGCATAGATGTTGAAGTAAAATCGATCGTCAGCCCGATCGAACTGGCATTTGATATCGATCAGCGCCGTGAACGTAAAATTCCGGTGAGCGTGAACGCGGATGTGAAAACGCAAAACGGTTTTATTTGTGTGAATAAAATTGCAGATCCGGAATCGATAATGGTAATCGGTCCGGCAAGTTTTATGGATACACTCTCCGTAATTCAAACAGAAACAAAGAGTTATCAAAATATCAATCTCGCATTTGACGACCGGTTTTCGATCAGGAAAAGCGAAGAATTTTTTGGCGAATACCAACCACAGCGATTGAAGGTGTTTTTCGATGTGCAGCGACTCGCTGAAAAAGAGATCGGCGAAGTGCCCGTAAAAGTGGAAAATGTGCCGGACAATTATCAGGTGATACCGCTGCCATCGCGGGTGCTGGTGTATGTAAAAGGCGGCGAAAAAGTACTGGCGGAAGCCGACAAAACGCATTTCAACGTGATCATCGATTTTCAGAAAGACTGGCAGCCGGGCGCCCGTCGGGTCAACGCCCGAGCGACCACGGATTTGAACGTATCGTATCTGGAAATTCGCCCGCAGAGTTTTGAGCTGATCGTCCAAAAACGCAACCGGTGAGCATCTCAAAACAAGTCGAACCCCTCAGTCACTTCGTGACAGTTGCCCTTTGAAAGGGGAGCAAAAAAATAAACTTTTTCGCGATTTTTGCAGGCAATAAACAATGAAAATATTAGGTATCGAAACATCCTGCGACGAAACGTCGGCATCCGTGATCGAAGAAAATCAGGTGCTATCCAACGTAATTTCGTCGCAAATGGTGCATTTGCAATTTGGCGGCGTGGTGCCGGAGCTGGCATCGCGGGCGCATTTGCGGAAGATCATTCCGGTTGTGGAATCTGCGCTGGAACAGGCGAATTGCACCTTCGCGGATATCGACGCAATTGCGGTAACGCACGGTCCCGGGCTGATCGGCGCGCTGATGGTCGGCGTCAATTACGTAAAAGGATTGGCGACGGTGTTCAACAAACCGTTCATCGGCGTGAACCACATTGAGGGGCATATTTATTCCAATTTTCTGGAAAATGACGAACTGCAACTGCCGCTGCTCTGCCTCACGGTTTCCGGCGGTCACAGCCAGATTGTTGTCATGAAAAATCATCTGGAATACCACCTCATTGGCAGCACCCGCGACGACGCCGTTGGCGAAGCGTTCGACAAAGTCGCAAAATTGCTCGGTTTGCCGTATCCCGGCGGTCCGCAAATCGACAAACTGGCGAAGTCCGGCAATCCCGAAGCCATCCGTTTTCCGATCGGATTATCGAAAGAAAAAACCTTCGATTTCAGCTACAGCGGGTTGAAAACCGCAGTGCTCAATCACGTACAGAGCATTTCCGAAGCGAAAAAAGATGAAACGCTGGCAGATATTTGCGCATCGTTTCAACATGCAGCGGTCAAACAACTCACTGATCGCACGATTGCAGCGGCGCGGGCGTATTCGATCAGCCAGATTGCCGTTGCCGGCGGCGTTGCTGCAAATTCCGGGCTGCGGGAAATGATGAAACTATCTGCCCAAAAGTATGGTATGCAAGTATACTTTCCGGCGATGAAATATTGCACGGACAACGCCGCGATGATTGCCCGTGCCGGATTGGAGCGGCTGCGCCGGGAAGAGCGTTCCGGGCTGATGCTGAACGCGTTTGCGGCGCTAAAATTGGGAGATAAAAAACACCTCGGATGATTAAAGAATACCTTTTACAACTCACTTTACCCAACTGGATTTTCGCGCTGCTGGTAATTGCGCTGGGCGGATTGGCGTTCGCGTATTATTTTCGGACGCTGCCGCCGTTGTCATCGCTGCGGCGAACAATTGTTACAATATTGCGTGGTTTGGCGCTTATAATCCTGCTGTTTCTGATCCTCGAACCGATGTTGCGATTGCTGTACCAAAATCGCGAAAAACCGGTTATCGGGGTGCTGCTGGACAATTCCGCCAGCATGAAAATTGAGGAAAACAACGGTTTGCGCGGCGATTCGCTGCGCTTTGTCCGTGAGCAGATTGCCGCTTTTGCCGGACGCGATTCAGTGGACATCCGCACCTTTGCATTCGATCTGCAAACCCGGCAAATCGCCGCCGATTCGCTGAAATTTGATGTGGACGGCAGCGATCTCACGCAGGCGCTCAACGCGGCGATGGACACGCTTTCCGGCAACAATTTGCAGGCGCTGGTACTCGTCAGCGATGGCGTTTACAATCGCGGCGCGAATCCGGTGCTGCCTGCCCAAAATCTACCGGTTCCGGTATTCACGGTGCTCATCGGCGATTCTACCGAACCAAAGGACGTGGCACTGCGGCGGGTGCAAACCAACCAGATCACTTACGTCGGGAAAACGCTGCCGGTGACCGTCACTTTTTGGCACAACGGTTACGACGGACAGAACGCCGTTCTCTCGCTTTCCGACGGCAATCGCCGGCTGGCGCAGAAAACCGTGCGGCTCGGCAGATCCGGTTTCGAGCAAAAGGAAACGCTGGAAATCACCGCCGATCGTCCCGGCGAACTGAATTTGACCGCCCGCATCCAGCCGCTCGGCGAGGAAGTGACCGACAGGAACAACCAGCAATTTGTGCGGGTTCAGGTGCTCAAAAGTAAGTTGAAAGTGCTGGTGATGAGCGGCGCCCCAAATTTCGACCGGCAGGCGCTGTCGTTTGTCGGCCGCCAGTTGACAGATTTTGATTTCGAATATCTCACCGAGTTGAACAACGGGCGCTATTTCGAAAAGCAATTTGAATCGATAAAAACCGATTCGCTGGACCTGTTGATTTTTCACGGATTTCCCACCTCCCGGACCAATCCGGCGCAGTTGAGCACGCTGATGCAGGCGGTTCGCGATCGTCAGGTTCCGGTGATGTGGCTGCCCAATCGCAACGCGAATTACCAAAGTTTGGGCAATTTTTCGCAAATGTTGCCTTTCGACGTGCGCGGAAACCTTGCGCCGCAACCGAACCAGTTTGTGCGGCTCACCGGCAACGGACGGTTGCATCCGGCGCTTAAATTGGAAGAAAATGAAGGCGCTAACGCTTTGTTATGGCGGGAGTTACCGCCGGTTTCCATTTTCCCGCAAGTTCGCCCGAAAGAGGGTGCACAACCGCTGCTCGTCGCATCGGAAGACAACAGCGTTGATGAAATTACCGTTGGATTTGCATATCGCCAAAACGAAACCAAACATCTGGTGTTGAATACTGCTAACTTCAGCAATTGGCATTATCAGTTGCAGGAGGACCCGAATCGCGACCGCTTTTTTATCCGGTTGATGGAGCGTGCTGTGCGCTGGTTGGCCAGCCGCGATGACATCCAGCAAATCCAGATCCAGCCGTTGCAGCGCTCGTTCAACGTTGGCGAAGCCGCGGTTTTCGCCGGACAAGTGTATGATGCGTTTTATCAGCCGGTCAGCGATGCGCGGGTAGTTGTGACGATTACCGGCGATTCCGTCGAGTTTTCCGATGAAATGGTGCCGGAAGGCAACGGCTACTATCGCCAAAGTTTTTCGGGATTGCCGGAAGGGCAGTTCAGCTATCGGGTGGAGGCGCGCCGCAACGATCAGCGGATCGGTGTGCGCAACGGCAGTTTTGCGGTCAACCCGTTTTTTCTCGAATTCCAGCAAATTCCCGCCAACCAGACGCTCATGCAACAACTCGCCACCGTTACCGGCGGCAAAGCCTTTTCGCCTGCCGAGTTTGTTCGCGAATTTCCGCAGCAACAATTCCGCAGCCGGGTGCAAATCAATCACACCGAACATTTTTTGTGGCGCTACTGGCAATGGTTAGCTGCGCTGGTTTTATTTTTGGGAATCGAGTGGTTTTTGCGCAAACGGTGGGGAATGCTTTAAGAAAGGAAAAAGGATAAAGAGAAGGTAAAAGTAAAAAGGCAAAAGGAAAAAGTCTTTGTAAAGTTTGAAATTACAGTGTCTTACGCCTTTTAATTTTTAACTTTTAACTTTTTATCCTTGCTGCAATTCGCAGCCCTCAATCTTCATCTTTCGCTTCGCGGGTCATTAATTCTTCGACCGCTTCGTGGGGATTTTTATCGTGAAATAACACTGCGTAAACCTGTTCGGAAATCGGCATTTCCAACCCAAGTTTTTGCGCAACCTGATGCACCGATCGCGTCGTTTTCACACCTTCTGCAACCATCACCATTTCTTCGAGCACTTCTTTTAGCGTACGTCCACGCCCGATTTGTTCGCCAACATGGCGGTTCCGGCTGTGTTTGCTCATGCAGGTCACGATCAGATCGCCGATGCCGGAAAGCCCTGCGAACGTCTCCGGTTTGGCGCCGAGCGCCACACCCAACCGCTGGATTTCCACCATTCCGCGCGTGAGCAACGCGGCTTTGGTGTTGTCGCCGAAACCTGCGCCGTCGCAAACACCGGCAGCTATGGCGATCACGTTTTTCACCGAACCACCGACTTCCACGCCAACAATGTCGTCGCTGGAATACACCCGGAAATAATTGGTCGAAAACAGGTTGCGAACCCGCCGCGCCGTTTTCAGATCCGGTGATGCCGAAACCACTGCTGTGGCGATTTCTGTGGCAACTTCCTCTGCGTGGCTCGGTCCGTACAGCGTCGCAATTCGCGATTCGGGCACTGCCAAAACTTCGCCAATCACCTCGGACATGCGCTTCAAACTGTCGTTTTCGATGCCTTTGGCAACGTTCACAAATATCTGTTTTTCATTGATATACGGCTTGATATTTCCGCAAACCCCGCGCATCGCATGCGATGGTACCGCCAATACCAGAATCTCAGCTTGTTTCACTGCGTTTGGCAAATCGTCGGTCAATTCCAACTGTTCCGGCAACGGCACGCCGGGCAGGTAGCGTTTGTTCATCCGGGTTTCTTGCATCTCCGCCAGTTGGTCGGCTTCGAACACCCACAAGTTGACGGAATAATCTTTTTTGGCGAGCAAATTGGCGAGTGTGTTGCCCCAACTGCCCGCGCCGATAACTGCAATTTTATGGCTCATTTGATGTCAGCCTTTCAAATCGATCCCGAAAATTCGGGCGATTTCCAGATATTTTTTCGATGTATTTTCGATGATTTCGTCCGGCAGCGGCGGCGGCGGCGGGGTTTTGTCCCAGTCCAGCGTTTCCAGATAATCGCGGAGATATTGTTTGTCGAAACTCTGTTGCGATTTGCCCGGCGCGTAAAATTCCTTCGGCCAAAACCGCGACGAGTCCGGCGTCATCACTTCGTCAATGAGAATGATCTCGCCATCCAGTATGCCGAATTCAAATTTTGTGTCCGCCAGAATGATGCCTTTTTTCGCAGCAGTTTTCGCGCCGTGTGCGTAAAGTTGCAGGCTGTAATCGCGCACGGCTTCCGCCGTTTGTTGGTCGACAATGGTCAGCATTCGCTCGAACGAAATATTTTCGTCGTGACCGGATTCCGCTTTGGTCGCCGGTGTGAACAGCGGTTGCGGCAATTGCGATCCGTTCAGCAATCCCGCTGGCAGCGGAGTTTCGTGCAGCGTCTGAAATTCGCGATATTCTTTCCAGCCGGAACCGGCTAAATAACCGCGAACCACACATTCCACCGGCAACGGCTGCGTTTTTTTCACGAGCATCGAACGCCCGCGAAGCAACTCGCCATGCTGATTGAATGGCGCCGGATATTCTGCAATATTGTCGGTTATAAAATGATTGGCAACGATGTCACCCGTTTGCGAAAACCAGAATTTGGATAGCTGGGTGAGCACAATTCCTTTCATGGGAATGCCTTGCGTCATGATCACATCGAACGCGGAAATGCGATCTGTGGTGACAAACAGCAGCGCGTCGCCTGCGTCGTAAATATCGCGAACTTTGCCGCGATTTAGCAATTTTGCGCCGGGGATATCCGTTTTTAACACAACATTTGCCAATTTGGAACCCTTTCGAATCAGGACTTTTTGAACTGAATTTTATTTTCTTCGCCTTTTAACAATCGCTGCACGTTGGCGCGGTGCGTAAAAATGATCAGCACGGGAATGAACACACTGAAGACGAGCAATTCGATCGGAACCGGCTGATTCAACGCAAATTTTTGCACAAAAACCACCGCCATAAACGTGATCGATGCGAGAATCGAACCGAGCGACACAAATCGCGTCAGCCAAACGGTAACGATGAAAACGATGATGCAAACCAGCACCGGAACCGGTGCCAATCCGATAATCATTCCCGCGCCGGTGCCCACGCCTTTGCCACCTTTGAAACTGGCGAAAATCGTCCAGATGTGCCCGAACATGGCGCTGATTCCCGCGATAATCTGATAATTGATGGCGTGCCAACCGAGCCCGCTGTCCATTCCCAATTGCGATACGTAAACCGTTGGAATCCAGCCCTTTAGCATGTCGATCAACAGCACAACCAACCCGGCTTTCCAGCCGAGCACGCGAAACACGTTGGTTGCGCCCGCGTTGCCGCTGCCTTCTTTGCGAATATCGATGCCTTTGAGCAATTTTCCGGCGATGATGCTCGTGGGAATCGAGCCCATCAAATAGCTGATGGCGATCATCAGTAGCATGTTCAGCATATAAGCTCCTGTTTATTGGCGATTTAGCCGGTTACTTTTCCGATAGTTGTTGCCGAAAAACCGAACGCCTTCGCCGATTCGGAAATGACAGCGGTGTGCTCGGAAGGGGCGATTACAACCAACCCGAAACCGAGGTTGAACGCCCGCCGCATGTCCGCATCCGGCACGTTTCCGGCGTCCTGAATGATACGAAAAATCGCCGGAATTTCCCAGGCTTCCCAATCGATTTCCAGCGATAAACCTTCGCGGAGCAGCCGTTTGGTATTGCCCACGATGCCGCCGCCGGTGATGTGCGAAATGCCGTGCACCGCAACTTTATCCGTGATTTCGGAAATTAGCGGAAAGTAATTCGGGTGGATTTTCAGGAGTTCATCGGCGAGGGTTGCGCCGCCGAGTTCGGCGATTGGTTCATCGATGCTGTATTCGGCGAACAGCGCTTTTCGCGCGAGCGTGTAGCCGTTGGTGTGCAGCCCGTTGCCGGAAATGCCGATCAGCGCGTCGCCCGGCTGAATTTTTTTGCCGTCGATAATTTTGGATTTATCGACAATACCGATGATCGTGCCGCACATATCGTATTCGCCCGGTGAGTAGAAATCGGGCATTTCGGCGGTTTCGCCGCCGATGAGCGGAATTCCGGCCTTTTTGCAGCCTTCCGCAACGCCGGACACCACCGAATCGTACACATGCGGTTCCAGTTTTCCGCTGGCGAAGTAATCCAGAAAAAACAACGGCTTAGCGCCGCAAACAGCAATGTCGTCGATGCAGTGGTTCACCAAATCCTGACCGACCGTGCCGTGGCGATCCGCCATTATGGCAACTTTCAATTTGGTGCCCACACCATCGGTGGAAGAAACCAGCACCGGGTGTTGCAGCCCGTTTCCGGAAATATCGTAAAAGCTGCCGAACAGCCCGACGCCGGACAGTACCTCCGGCGTGTAAGTCGCAGCAATGCGGTCTTTAAGCTTGTTCAGCGCGCCTTCGGCTTTGTCGATGTCCACGCCGGCATCTTTATAGGTGATCGATTTTTTCAATACTTTTTCCTTCCTGATTTAGCGCCATTTCCGGCAATGATAAAAGATCACACACTTTCCAATCCGATTTGTTCCATGTAAACATCACGCACTTTTTCAAAAAATTTCAGCACAAACGGTTCGCGATAATCGGGATACGTCCATTCCTGCGGCTTAAAATTTTTTCCGCGAAATTTTAGGTGGATATCGCCAAAAATACCATCTTGCAAATATATCCGGTGACTGAAATCTTTGGTGGTTGCGAGCACGAGTTTCGGGGCGTTAATATAACCCGGATCCAAATTGATGCGCCGTTTGCCGTCAACCGCATATGCTTTTTCAATCGCATTTGTAGCATGTTTGATGCCCGGTAACGCCTCAACATTAATAAATTCCTCAAACGAAACGAAACATTTTAGCAGATTGCTACCCATTTCTTTGGTGTAATATTTGGTGTGATCAAATTTATACCAATCCAGCTGTAAATCGATGGGTGAATATGCGGCTTCGAGCTGGGGACGCAGTTTTTCCCACAAGCCGATATCGGCTGTGCTGACACCCATAATCAATTTTACAGGATGATATGTTTTCGTTTTGCCCAATGTTGCTTTCGCTCCGCATAATTAATTCAAAAAATATCACTTATTTTGACGGATGTCAACACAGGGAGATTAAAATATCGTTGATTATGTGGCTTGGAAGGATTATGTTGGTTCAACATCAAAGTGATATGTGAGGAATGTATGTGGTTTGACCATCCAGCTTTTTTTTGGACGGTTGTGGGGGTATTAATTATTCATTTCATTGTGTTTTTGGGATATGCTGCAAAGGTGTTGATGGATGAAGATGTGAGTTCACCCGAAGAAATTGAAGAACCTCATCGCAAACTGAATCAATAAGTTCAGTAATAATCTATCCGAAAATTTATTTGTTTTGCCCAATCATTGCATCGATTAATGATTGGGTTTGGCGTATTTCGTCAAAATTTACCGTGTGTCCCATTCCGGGATATAAACGGAGGGTGACTTCTGCGCCCATTTTCTCGAAAATTGCGGCGGATTCGCGAACGCGTTCGGCCGGGATGTGAAAATCGACATCGCTGCAACCCAAAAAAACAGGTGTTTTGGAGAGCGAGCCGGGAAAATCGAATACATTTCCCGGAGGTCCGATGAGTCCGCCACTGAGTGCAACAATGCCACCAAATTTTTGCGGATGCGACGCCGCATAAGTTAACGCGAGGCAAGCCCCTTGCGAAAAACCGCCAATTACCGTTTTCTCCGGAGGAATGCCGCTCAACTGCAATTGCGTTATAATTGTGTCAATTACAGCCAGCCCGGAATCAATTCCCGGTTGATTATTTTGGATCGGCGCCAAAAAGCTGAACGGATACCATGTGTTGTTGTGTGCATCCGGGGCGATGTAATGCAGTTCCGGCCGGTCAAATTCTTCTGCTAACATTAAAATATCCAAAGCATTAGCGCCGCGACCATGCATCAAAATCATGGCGCCAGCGGCTGTTTCGGGCGAGGCACCGGCAGTTCTCACCGGCATCCCCGCATGTGGCGATTCTCTATTTTCCATTGAATTTTTTCCCAAATTATTTGGTTTTGATTTTGGGTAAATGCGACTCAATTTCTTCACGACGGGTTTCCAGCCAGTCAGGTAATTTTAGCGATTCACCCAAATTTTCGGGCGTTTCGTCGATGGCGAATCCCGGCGGATCGGTCGCAATTTCGAAAAGAACGCCGCCCGGCTCCCGGAAATAAATCGATTGAAAATAGTTCCGATCCAGCACCGGCGTCACATTTTGCCCGTCATGTAACAATTGACCGCGCATTTCTTTTTGCTGGCTGGCATCTGCCGCCCGCCAGGCGATGTGGTGCACAACCCCAACGCCCATACTGCCCGGTAGCGCATTTGCCGGTGAAATCAGGTCCATTAGTGCGCCGGGTTGCCCGTTTCCGGTTGCCAGCCGGATTCGACCGTCTGCCGTTCCCATTTCGCGAAAGCCCATGATTTCCGTGAGCATTTGTTTTGTCGGGGTGATGTTACCGATTGCCGCAGTGGCACTGTGGAATCCGCGAATGGCGTGCTCTGCCGGAACATCTCCGTTTTCCCAACCGGATCGCGTATCGTTGGTTGCCGCAATTAATTCGATATCCAATCCGTCCGGATCTTCGAAAGTGAGCACTTGTTCATCAAATCGCCCAAACGGACCGGCAACGCCAATGTTCAGCGATTCCAGCCGTTTCTGCCAAAATTTGAGCGAATGTTCCGGCACTGAAAAGCTGGTTGTCGTCACTTGTCCCAATCCTTTTCTGCCGCGCAACCCGCGCGATGTCCACGGGAAAAATGTCATTATCGTTCCGGGATTACCGGATTCGTCGCCAAAATAGAAGTGGTAAGTATATGGGTCATCAAAATTTACGGTCTTTTTCACGAGCCGTAAGCCTAATACTTTCACATAAAAATCGATATTTTTTTGGGGATCGCCGGCCATTGCGGTAATGTGGTGGATTCCCGATGAAGCTGTAACCATGTGTCCTCCGATTGTTCAAAAATTGTAGTCCAAATTTGATGAAACCGGTAAAACAAGGTTACAACATCTCCGGCGGCGAATGAATAGCGGAAATTGTGTTGAGCTAACTAGTTGTTATTTTTCAATATATCGCACAATTTTGCGATACAGCTCGGAGGGGTTAAACGGTTTGGAGACATAGTCATTCATTTTTGCGGCATAAACCTGATCGCGAACCTGCAGCAGCGCAGAAGCGGTTAACGCAACAATGGGGACTTGCGATTTGCAGGGATCGTCCAGTTTGCGGATGTGTAGCGTTGCTTCAAAGCCATCCATTTCTGGCATTTGCAAATCCATCAGCACCAAATGGTAGTCGTTTTCCTGCACCTTTTGTACCGCTTCTTTGCCGTTTACGGCAACGTCCACTTCCAGATCCCATTTTTTCAGAAATTTTTTGGCGACCATCACATTCACCCGGTTATCCTCTGCCAACAATACTTTGCCACCTTTTAAGCTTTGGAAATTAGGGATGCTGTACTCATCAGATTTGAATTCTTTTTTGTTTTCACTGTTGGCAAATTTTAGCGAAAAGTAAAACTGCGATCCTTTACCGAGTACGCTTTTCACGGAAATTTGGCTGTTTTGCAGCTCCAGAAGGCGTTTGGTAATGGCTAAACCCAGTCCGCTACCGCCAAATTGACGGGTTGTGGAAGCGCTGGCCTGCGAAAATTTTTCGAAAATCTGATCCAGCTTTTCTTCCGGGATACCGATGCCCGTATCCTTTACCACAAATCCGAGGGTGATATGCTCTTTCGATTGGGATATTCGGCTAACACCAATTTCTACAAACCCTTTTCGGGTAAATTTGATGGCATTTCCAACCAGGTTTATCAACACTTGGCTCAATCGGGTTGAGTCGCCATTTACAAAAGGCGGCACGTTTGACGAGATGCTCAACCGAAGTTCAATACCCTGCTCATCTGCTTTCACCATCATCGAATTTTTGATGCTGTTCAACAAATTATGCAGGTTAAAATCGGTTTCCTCAAACTCGATTTTTCCGGCATCTATTTTGCTAAAGTCAAGAATATCATTAATTAACGCCATTAAATTATTGGCGGAAAATTTAAGTGTTTCCAAATGCTGAAGCTGGTCGTTACGGGGGTTTTCCTGCAACAGCAAATAGGTCATCCCGATGACCGCGTTCATTGGTGTGCGGATTTCGTGGGACATCATCGATAAAAAATCGCTTTTCGATTGCGATGCAAGTTCTGCTCTTTCTTTGGCATCCAGCAATTCAATTTCATATTCTTTTTGCCGGGTGATATCCTGTATCGCCCCGTAAATGCCGCGAGTGTTCCCAGTTTTGTCGATATTCGGCTTGCCGATAACCCGCACCCATTTTTCCTGACCGTCCATTGTCGGGATGCAGAATGTGTCGTCAAACGCATGATTTTTCAATTGACACATTTCGATGAGTGCAGCAATTTTTCCGCGATATTGCTCCTGAAATAGTTTGATAAACGATTCGAGCGAATGGTCAAAATTTTCCATCCAGTCGAACAAATGATAGGTTTCTTCGGAGCAGAAAACGTTATTCTTTGGGTCAATTTCCCAACTACCGATTTGCGCGGTGTGCTGTGCATCGCGCAGGTTCCGCTCCGATTTTTCCAATTTGGAGCGATATTCGTTCTGTGCGGTAATGTCTTTTAAGATGCAATACAGCAAGCTTTTTTCTTCGTCGCGAACAATATTCCATGCAAAAAACCGATAATGATCATCAACCGATTTGATGCGGCTTTCGAAACTGATTGAAGAAACATCACCTGATTTTATTTGGTTAAATATGTTAAAATATTTACTTTGAGCATCTTCCGGATGAATGATATCCGCAATCTTCATCGATTGTAAATTGTTCTCCGAATAACCCAGCACATATTTAAACGCCGGATTCGCTTCGATAATATTGCCATCGTAATCGATCATGCAAACCAGATCGATGGACAGATCGAACAGGCGTTTGTATTGGCGTATCAACAGCTCCGACGTATGTTGCGATGTTAAATCCTGCATGATTCCTAAAATGCCGGAAACAGAACCGTCATCGCTTAATAACGGTTCACCGATTAACCGCACCCATTTGTTTTTTCCGGTGCCGGATGTGATGCTGTAGCTCATATCAAACGGTTTGCCGGAGGTTACGCAATTTTCCATGTGTTCGCGAAGTAACTTTTGATCGGCAATTAGGGTTGGCAAATGGGTCAACTCCCGGATCGCAATTTTATCTCTGGCCGGCATTTCGCAAATATTCCACATTTCCTCCGAACAAAAGACGGTCTGGGTTTCCGGACTGTATTCCCAACTGCCGATTTGGGAAATCCGCTGTGCTGCCAACATCATTTGCTGCGACCGTTGCAACTGTATTTCGGCAGATTTCCGGCTGGTAATATCGATCATCGAACCGACAATCCGGTGAACATTCCCGTTCTCGTCCATAATGGGATTGAGACGATTGACCATCCATATTTCCGTGTCGTCAATGTTTAACACGCCTTCATAATATACTGTTTGGCGAGATTCGGAACATTTCCGGTGATAATATTTGATGGTGTCAACATGTTCCTGTGAAAAGGTCGGAACAAGCTCGTCCGGTTTCCGGCCGCTGATCCAATCGGCCGAGATACCGAGCATGCGCTCCACCGCCGGATTGATAGTTGTGTAACGAAAATTGTTGCCATCCAAATCCAGTACAAAAATGCCCATGTCCACGCTGGTAAAAATATTGTTGAAAAATGCTTCGCGTTCCCGCAGTTGGTTTTCGATAGTTTTTTGTTCCGTAATATCCACGCCAACACCCAGTACGTGGGTAGTGCCATCCACGCCGATAATCGGTGCTTTTGTGGTTCGGAAAATGCGAGCCGATCCATCCGGTTTTGTGTAGTTTGCTTCGATGGTTTTTGAGCGGTTTGTTGCCAGCACTTCCCGGTCGATGGCGTTTGCGTATTCAGCCTCATTTTTATTTGAATGGACATCTATATTATTAATTTTGGTCAGTTCTGTAGCGGTGGTGTCAAACAATTGGGCAACCGTTTGGTTAACCATCACAAAATTCCCGGAAATGTCTTTCACATAAATCAGGTTGGGATTCAGGTCGATGACTTGCTGGATAAAATCTTTTTGGTGTTGCAATTCTTGTTCTGCGGAAATCCGTTTGGTCACGTCCATGCAAACGCCGATAAAACCGATAAATTGCTGCCCATCAGTAAAAATCGGTTCGCCGCGTTCCATCATCCAGCGATATGAGCCGTCTGCCCGACGCAACCGGTATTCCAATGCAAAAGGCACCTGTTCAACGATTGCCAGTTGATACCGTTTCAGATACATCTGTAAGTCGTCCGGCGCAATTTCGGATTTCCAGCCGTCTGCAAGTTCTTCCGATAATGTTCTTCCGGTATAGTTAAGCCATTGATTATTATAGTGATAGCGTTGCCCTTCTGTGTCTGCCATCCACACCAATGCGGGAGTGGCATCGGCCAGCAGCCGGAACCGCCGTTCGCTTTCGCGTATCTGCGTTAGCTGCTGATGTTGTTGGGTGATGTCTTCCACAATGCCGAGCGTCATGCGCAGTTTGCCACTGCCATCGCGCATAAAAATGGTTTGGCGACTGCAAAACCAACGCCAGTTACCGGATTTGTGGCGCATCCGGTATTCGAGTTCGATAAAATGTCCGGGTTCGCTGCTGTTGAGCTTTTCTCCGGCGGTGACAATTTTGGCTAGATCATCCGGGTGGGTGTGCTCCATCAAAAAATTGTCGATGTGCTGCAATTCGTCATTGCTGTAGCCCAGCATTTCGCCAAACGAGCGATTGGAAAATACGTTGCGATCGGTTGTTTGATCATAAACATAAATTAACCAAGGGCTTATGCGAGCGATATTTTCAAAAAACATCGCTTTATCTATCGATTCCTGTGGTGATTTCAAAGGTTTGCTTAATTTGACCAGCCACAAATTGTCTTTCTGAGAAATGGCATTAATGGAAAGATGGCGAGTAAAAACTGTGCCGGTTGTTGCCAAAAATTGCCAGTTCGCAGATGGCGATTCTGTTTCTTCGTGTGATTCCAGCAATGACAGAAAATGTGCTTCGGCAGTGCAATCATTTTGTTGAACAGGCGATGAAACATCAAATAATGTGCGGTTGGTAATTTCCGCAACAGATGTCATCTGGAATAAATTGAGCGCAGCGGCATTCGCATCCACAATGGTGCTATTTTCGAGGATGACCATTCCGTCGGAGCATGTCTCAAAAATAGTCCGGTAAATTTCCGAATTCAAAATGTTTGAATTTGCGCGTTTGGGCTGCATTTTAATAGACTTTACACTCCCTGTTAACCCTTGTGGAAAGGATATTCGACAGCAACCCATTTTAGCTTAAGAAATGTGCCGCGATTTTCAATAAATGTTGCCCGGGTATGTGAAATATTAAGGATTTGGAGAAGGATTAGCAGTGAAAAAAGCGATGCAGATATTGGGGAAATTGTATCAAACTCCGGCGGCGAAAATGATAATAACCGCCGGGGTTTGGTGATATTTCAGAAAGAAATTTGCATTGGCAGACGCTGAGTTTCCAGCAATTGATTGACCAGCAATTGCAACGATTCCGGTGGTTCCTGTAAATAAATGGCAAAATAACGGAGTGCCGGCAGCTTTGACAAGTCAGGTTTTAGTGTAATTTTTCTCAAAATTTGTACAGATTGGTCGTGCTGCTCCGGCGGAAAAACCAGCCCGAAATACGCGAGTGCATTGCTATCCAATTGGCTAAAAAACACCCCGGATGGGTTGTTCGCCAACGGTTTTCCCGGCGTGCCGACAGCAACAGTCGGCATTTCGCCCGAAGCAGATGGTTTGAAATACAGTCGGTGCTCTGTAACGGGGGTGTGATGATATTGCATGATCAACCAGGCGACTTTGGATTGCAGCGTATCTACCGGCCAATCTTCGTAATCCATCCGGACAACTGTACGGAGTGGACCGCGAGTGAGAATTCGCGCCTGAAACCCGAACAAATCAACCGGTGGGAATAAATTGCCATTTTGGGCGAACACAAATCCGCCGAAGTTGCCAGTTTCCATACTTTTCGCGGGTGGCCACACGATGCCGTTTTTGTATGCCAGCGAGTCGATCTGCTGTTCCAGTATCAAATTCCCACTGCTTTGCGGCAGCAAATCGATGGCGTTTAATGTGTCAAATTTCAGCCGGAACGGTTGCGATGCGGTTCCCCAGGTTACACCGGCATAGCGAAGCTCGGTTTCCAACTGTTTGCCGTGTGCTTCGTCTACCATCATCGGGCGGGCTAAATCCGCATCCAGCGAAACCCAAAGCCGGGTGACATCGATGATGGAATCCGGTTCCAAAAACCGCTGTTTGAAGCGGAATGTCCGGGTTTGGTTTGCCGCAAAATCTGCGATAAATACCAGCTCATCCCATTTTTGATCGCCGTTGATATCGTCAAACTGGGTGGGGAGCAGGCTGCCGTTTTCATCGGAAATCTGGATATCCGGCTCCAGCCGTAATCCGGAAAATGCTTTTTGCAGCGCTTTGTAATCGACGACGACAACTTCCGCCGGACGTGCAACACCGGACGGATTGGTTACCGTAATTTCGATGGTTTTACCGCCGGTGCAGGAAAGAAGCAGGGCTAACATTAGCCCTGCAAGATGTTTCAGCATGTTTTTCATTTTCGATAAACTATTGTTTTTGATAAGCTTTCCAGGTTTGATAATAGATATCCACATCATCAATAAAACCGGAGTGGCGCGGTTGCCAATTGAGCAGGCGAGTGGCTTTCCGGGCATCCACATGTTGATCAACCGCGATCCCTTCGGCAATGGCGCCCATTTGTTCCAGCGCATCTTCGTAGGATATTTGGGCGATCGGCTTGGCATAATTACAGGCTGTGGCAACGGCTTTCACCATATCCGAAACGGTTTCCCGCGATGGATCCGAGATGTTGAAAATTTCACCGCGAACGCCGCTTTCCGCAGCGCGGACGTAGGCACTCGCCACATCGTCCACATGCACCATCGACCAGTGATTTTTGCCATCGCCGATGATCTGCAATTTTCCGGTTTCGGCTTGCTGAAACCAGATGCCGGTCATCCCGCCCTGTTTGCCATACACCACACCCGGACGAATAACGATGCCGCGCAGATCGTTGTTTTCGACCAGCACACGCTCCAAACCCGGACGCCACGATGACAAATTTAACGGATTCAACCGGTCGGTTTCGTCCTGCGGTTTGTTGCCGGTGTTGCCATACACCCAAACACCGGATGTGAAAATGACCGTTTTGTGCTGATGGCCGCAGCAGGCAGATTCGGTTAATTCGCGCAGCGTTTGTTTTTCGATGCCGTCGGGATTGCCGGAATCTGATGCGCAATGGATGAGCACCGCGCAGTTATCCGCGGTTTTTCGGTAGGTTTTTGGTTCGTCCAGACTGCCGATAACCGGATGGATTTCCGATTGCAGCAGCAGTCGCGCTTTTTCGCGTGAGCGAGTAAGTCCCCATATTTCATAGCCTGCACGCCGAAAAGCCAGCGCCACGTTAAATCCGATATAGCCGGTTGCACCGGTGATAAATACTTTCATAACGAACCTCCATTATAAATGATTGATGAGGGTCAGACTACGTACTTCCTGATCGATATTGCGCATAATCTGGGATTTCATTTCGTCCAGCGGTTTTTCCAGCGCATGCGCGATTTCTTTTCGGAGCAATTCTGTCAGTTTTTCGCGCCCTTCATTTAATATGGTTTTGATTTTGCCTTCGCGCAAAATGAGCTTTACCATGCCGGACGGCAAATCCAGTTTCTCGACCGTTTCGTTGATTTTATCACGTCCGAATTCGTAGGTCATCCACATGGTTGCGGCGGTTGCAACTGCGCCGACGAGCCATCCCGCCGGACCGCTGGCGATGAGTGCCGTTTGGGTGCCACCGGTAATTGTGCCCATAACAGTCGCCGTAACGGCGATGACCATCACGCTGGTTACGTCCATAATTTCTCGCTGTAAATCACCTATTTTATTAGTAGTTGCGATATCAGCATTTCCAGCGGAAAGCCGTTGAACTTCGCTGGCGTTCACCTGCTGGCCGTAATAGCTCACCCCGTTTTCCGAAAACCATTGGCGAATTAATTTGTGCAATGCCTCCGGCAATCCGGCGTTCAAATCGGTCAATTTTTGTTGGATGCGATCTTCAATTTGCGGGGCAAAATTGAGGGTTGTTGCGCGAATTTTTTCTTTTAACTGAATGAGCGGACCGCCGCTTTCGCGATATTCGTGAATGATTGGCGCAATCTCGCCATCATACAACCGCACGGTCACATCGTTCAAAATATCGTTGAGAATGGCATCCAGCCGCCGGGTGATTTCCGGTTCGATGCGTTTGGCAAAAAACTGCGGCGTTTCCTGCTGCAGCCGTTGCGAAACGCGCTCGTAGGTGTGTTGCAACGCCGGCAAAACCACCAATCCTTCGCTGATGGCTGCTTTGGGATTTTCGCTGGTGAGCAGTTGTTTCGGGTCGATGTGCAGCGCCTCGCAAACGATATCCTGGACAAACGGCCACTGGCTGCTGCCGCCGGTGAGAATCACCCGTTCGACATCGCTGCTGCGGATGCGGTATTTGTCCAATCCTTCAATCAGCGAGCGCTGAAACCAGGCCAGCAGATCCAGCGATTTGCCGGAAAGCAGCTCGCCGGTGCTCAAATTGCGCTCTTTCAGATACTCCACAAATGTGTCGTGCGGGCGATAATTTTTGGCGCGATCGATAAATTCGCTCCACGATAAGTTGTTGAATGTGCCGTAGTTACGCAATTTTCCCAATCGTCCGCGAACCATCTCGTCGCGGTTCAGCGTCATCGTTTCGGAGAACAATTCCTTGATTTGCCGGCATTCCAGCCAATGCACAAAATATTCATCACCGTTGGCGATGAGCTGCGCCAGCGCACCGGGATTTTGATCGAGAAACCATTGGAAAAAGAGGTCATCGAAGAGGCGGCCGCCGAGTAGCATATCGCCCCAGGCATCGGCAATTTCCAGCCGCTGCATGAATGCGAAATCGCAGGTGCCGCCGCCAAAATCCACCACCAGCACGCCTTTTTGCGTTTCGGATGGCGTGATATCTTTGTTCCACAAATGATACAGCAGCGCGCCGATCGGCTCGGCAACCAGCCGCACTTTTCCGTAACCGGCGGCATCGGCAATGGCTTGCAACGATTGCCGGAAATCATCACCCGATTCGCCGGGCAGCCCGAAAATGACCACATGTTCCGGCGAGACAAAATCGATCCGCCGGGCAGCCGTTTGTTCGCGGATGGTTTGCAGAAACGCGGTCGCGTCGTTTTTCGCGTCATCGCTGCGGGTGATATCCGGTTTAAAATGGGTGCGCAGGGTGTAGTTTTTGCGTTCGGCAGCGGTGGCTTCGCCCCACTCGATTTCCGCGGTTTTGCCCACAATTGGCGATTTATCTTTGCGGAATAAAATGGTCGATGCAAGCCCGCCGAGCTGTCCGTTGCCGAAATCGATGAGCCGGATTTTCTGCCCGTCCGGTTGCGTTAAGTATTTGCAAAAATAGGAGTTTGTCGTTCCAAAATCGATGCCCAGAACCGGGCGGTTTTTCCGGTTCATCGTGCTCTCCTCAGTTTGCGAACGTTGCCTTTTTCGATCACTTTACCGTTTTGAATAACCGGCAGCGATTCCACAAAAACAGCATCGCCCGCGTCAATGGCGCCCAGCGTGTTGAACTGTTCCGCCATCTCTTCTTCCCAGACAAATTCTTGCGGCGTCGCCTGTTTGCCGGAGATAAACGCCGGATCGCCATCCAGCCCGGAAAACCCGATGTTCCGCGCCGCCAGCAGCATTTCCGATGCCGCCGTTGCCAGCTCTGCCGGTTGGCTTTGGTGCAATTTGTGCAAATAACCGCCCAGTTTTTTGGCGATCACCGGTTCCGGCAACGCCTGTTTTTCGCCGGATTTCTGGCTCGCTTCTTTCAGCGATGCAATAAATTGCCGGGCGTTATCCAGCCACAGCGCAATGCAGATGCGCAAGTTTTTTTCATATTCCAGCCGGTTGAACACGGGCTTTCGAACGCTCATCCGCAGCAAAAAAACGATACCCGCATACGCGAAAAATCGGCGCAACCCCACCAAAATTCCGGTGCCGATAAACCGCGGACGCAATGCGCTCCACAACATGCCCAATCCGCTCAGTTTGCCGAACATGATCGCCACTTCTGCGGCGGTTGCCACGCCCAACGCGGCAGCCAAATATCGCCGGACATTTTTGTTTTCCGATGCGTACCACAGCACCATCACCATCGCACCGCTACCGATGATCCCGCCGAGCATATGCCCGGTTTGCGGATCGTCCGACAAAAAATTGAATGCGCCGGAAAGCAGCATCGCACCGGCCAGCGTGCCCAGCATTACGGCGATCGCCAATTTTGCGCCGTTCATCCGTTCCGTAAAAGTGGGTGCGGGCAGCAGCAACGGATGTTCATTTTTCCAGGTTGAAAATTCCAGCCGCGCATACGCGATTTGTCGTTCCTCGATGTCCGCACGTTCCCATAATTCCGATAGCTGTTTGGCGCTGCACAATTCATCCATTAGCAGCGATTCCGTTTCGTTTACCGCGGTGCGAACCTGCGCATCATCCGGCAATGTTTTTGGCGGCAAATGGCTGATAAATCGCGCGACAGTTCTGTCCTGCAAGGTTTGCCAGACATCCTTTACTGCTGGCACATTTTTTTTGGCACTCGGCATGTGGCTATCCTGTTCAAAAAAACGGTTTTCGGGAATATTGTCAATAAAAACACCAAATTATGGCTCATTCAAAAATAGCGAGATACCCGCTCAATTGCAATGTGATCATCACAAATTGCTTAAGTTTGCGCAAAAAATGACGTTGTTGAGTGTGTTGGGGATTATTCTTGTGGGAATCGGATGGGACAACAACAGCTACTGTTAATTACATTATCACTTATAGTTGTTGGCGCGGCAATTGCGCCAATATCATATATGTTTCGCAGCCAGGCATCGCAATCCAATCGCGAAGCAATGATTGGCGATTTGATCAACACGGCGGCCAGGGCTCAAAAATTTCATCGCACACCCACAACTTTGGGTGGCGGCGGCAACAGTTTTAACGGGTTTTATCTCAGCTCGTTGGATACCGCCAACGCCAACGGCAGCTACAGCTTAAGTACGACGGTGCCTTCCGGCGCCGCGTATGTCGCCGGTAGCTCAACGCCAATTTCCAGTGACGTAGACACCATTTACATTGTTGGTTGCGGTACGGAGGCCGGCACGGACGGCACCAATTTGGTAAAATGTTTTATCAGCGTTTCAATGAATGATTACAACGTGACCATCCTCAATTAACATTCTCCAAAAATGCGCAACCCGTTAATTTTCGAACCGTATATTCTGTGTTTTTCGCAATTGCGGAAAATATCCGGATCGTTTAAATTTGCCCGGAAATTTTATAAAACACCGGTTAAGGTGTAAAGTGTATGTAATTGTTATTGTTTATTTTACAGCTAATTTAACAAATGGATTTTTTATGAAAAACAAATTTCTGTTGGGAATAGCACTGCGCAGAAATGCACTCAATATGGCAGCAATCTGCATGATATTGGCCGGCGGATCGGCAGTGTTCGCCCAAAACGAAGCAACGCTGGAAAAATATTTTGAAGGCAAAATGGTGGAAGTTCGCATCGATATGCCCGCAACGCAAGAGGGCATCGATGTGCACCCGCGCTCCGAAAAACCGGTTGATTTTGATGAATATTCGAGCCGCATCAAAAAGCACGGTGTTGCGCTGTATGTCGGCGATCAAATTATGATCACCAAAGTGAAGCTGAAAGGCAAGCACCTCGAGTTTCAGCTTGGCGGCGGCGGTTACGGCACATTTTGGGATGACACAGGCGATGTTTCTGCGACATATGCCGACAAAACCGAACGGGAAAAAAATCTCGAAAAAGCCGTAAAAAAAGAGAAAGATCCCAAAAAAAAGAAGGAAATGGAAGAAGAACTGGACGATTTGCGCCACAAACGCGACCGTGAAAACGAACGCCGCGAAGCGGATGCCCGTGAAGCAACTGCACGCAAACGCGCGGAAATTCGGGATAAAGCGGCCCAATCCGGTTCTCGTTTCAATATCCGGCTGGATCGCGATTTGCGAAATGAGGAAAAAACACCCGCGTTTATTATGATGGCGCTGTCGGATTATCTGCTGTTTCCGCCGGAAACATTTGGCGAGAATCCCTCTGTTGCCAAACACATGGCGCCGGCGGAACCGGAAAAACCGACATCGCTGGAAAAAGGGATGAAATGGGAAGATGTTGCTGCCATTTACGGCATGCCCAAATCGATGACTGAAGAAGAAATTGCCGGCACAAAAGTATCGAAATGCGTTTTCGAAAAAGATGACCAGATTGTGGAAGTGACTTTTGTGGAAGGTTTGGTCGCGAAATTCAGCATTGCATCAAAATAAATATCATCAGATTTGCAATAAAAAATCCCGGACAACTGAAGGGTTGTCCGGGATTTTTTTTTGTTAAACGATCGTTGTCCGAAAAATTAACTCGTCATTTTCTTGATTCTATCCCAAACCTTGTCCGGCGATTCCCAAAATAATTTTATCAGCTGATGCTGCACATCGTCCGATTGATCGATGATTTCATCGAGAATATTGAAAAACGGCGCAGTGTTGAGCGATTTGTGATCGCGTTTTAGCGAAAAGCCCAGCGGAAACGGATATGCATCGCCGTTGATGGTGACATCGAACATATCGACAAACAAATTTTCCCCGTCGCTGTTGAGGTATTGGCAGCCGGCGATCGGGAATTTTTCATCGAGAAAAACGATTGCGCCGCCGGATTTGTCATTTTGCTCAATTTTCACCGCATCTTTTCCGTCGGGATAATTGAAAATCACCAGCAGCGTTTTTGGTTTTATTTTGAGATGATGTTTCAGATACGGCTGGTAGTTCAAAAAATGGGTTTTTTCGGCGGAAAGCCGCAGTTTTAAATCCAGTTCGCCGGCGGCGAAAATGCTTTCCGCATGTTTTGCAATTGCAGAAAACGAACGCAATTTGGTAGCGCCTTTTTTGTCGGGCGGCTGAACGTCCGGCAAAAAATTGCTGAGCAAATTGTTCACCAGCCATTTGCTGTTAAAGTGGCGAATGTAATCATCGTAAAAACTGTCGCCGAATTCGATGCTCAATTCGCCGTCCAGCGAGATTTGCAAATCACCGTCGCGGGTGAGCCAGCGCGTATCCACCGATTCCGTGCGCACCTGCCGGATTTCATTTGGCGCACCGCTGCTGCCGGATTTGCGGCGAATGCTTTGCTCCACCAGCGTTTCGGCAACTGCTTCCTCGTCTTCCCACGCGATGAATATTTCTTCCGGCGAATCGCTGAGCAATTCCTGTTCGGTTTCGCTCAGCAGCATATCTTTAACGGGATCGTAACAATGGGACATTTCCCGGCTCATTTGCATGCCGGGAAATGCTTTTTTGGCGAGAATTTCCGCGCCGTTGTCGGTGAGTTTCAGCGCGTTGAGCGGCACATTTGCCAGCGAATCAATTTTCTGGTTGCTGCGGACCAATCCCAGTTCCACCAGTTGTTGCAACGATGGCAGCACCATCCGGTCGGTTTCCGGCACGTTCAGCATTTCGCCGAAAACGCGATCCAGCGTATAGCCCCCGTAATTGTGATCGTTGGAAAATCGCGAAATCAATTCCAGAATCGATTGCTCGAAAACCGTCGGTTTGCGCAGCGCAGCGTAACTCACTTTGCTGCGAATCTGCAACACCGGAAAGGAAATGTGAATCGTCGCGATTTTCATAATTTCAATCCACGCAAAGCGGGGTGATTTCCGCCGTCAATTTCTGAGATCGAACACCCGCGGCCAAAACGGTGCGCCGGTTTGCAGATATTCGTCATCATAATTTATATATATATAGTTCATTTCCAACCCGATATTGTAATACACACTTCGCGAAACATCAAATTGATATTGCGGAAATTGATGAATCAGGTCATAAATTTCCGCTTCTGTCATCGCCGGATTAACCAGGCTGATGTATTTTGCGTTTTCAAACGGGTTGTTCGATAGCAATAATTTCAACACACCATTATTCCAATTTTCACCAGATAAGATAAGGTTTTCTGCGGATTTAGCAAATGCGCTTTGCGTAAAAAGATTCAATTCCGCCAGGTTTTCGAATGCAATATTGTGAATTTTGGGTTGAAATTTAATCGAACTGAGATGCGCATAAAAACTGTTCCGGGAATCGATACTGTTATCAGGTTCACTCTTTTTCTCCGGGTCACCGGGTTCGCTAAAACTATTTTTGTCAACATAACTTTGGTATTTCTCTGTCCAATTTAACCGCATTATTGGCATATCAACTTCTTTTTTTGCCAAGCTCAAGGTGGGCAAAATTCGCGTGCGAATGTGTTGCAATGTTGAATCCATCATGAAAATAATTGCCGGAATGGGTGAACTGGTGATGCCGTTTATTTCGAGATGGTCAAGATTTTGAAATAACGGGCTCTGCCAATTGACCCCATCTTCGTCCAACGCCTTACTCAACGCCGGGAAACTGGCATTAAACGATCTACCAAAATCGGTTTTCTTTAACCAGACAAAGATGCCGCAATTGTTTAATTTCAACACTTTCAGGTTGCCCGGTGTGTCCATCGGCAGCCATCTGAAAATCGTATTTTCGAATGTGTTGTTGCTTAAATCCAGATATTTCAGTTGCGGGATAAGTGAAGATGTGACAAAATATGGCAGCTTTTTTTTGTCTAAATCAACATTCCGTAATTCCAGTTTTTCCAATTTTGGGAAAGCTTCGGCAGTCAAAAATCCAAAAAATTTGTCTGATAATTTGGTATCATTTATCCGCAACGTTATCAATTCGGGCGCTAATCCACCCATAAATGCAGTGTTTTTTACTTTGATATTGCTATCCTCAAGCTCCAGAAATTCGAGCTTTGGCAGTTGTGCGGAAAACTGTTCCCAAAAATGATCTGGCATATTGGTTTTGACCAGCGAAAGATATCGAATGTTTTCGCTAAAATTTGCCATAGCCAAGCTCTTGTCTTTTTTGATTTTAACATCACGTAATTCGAGTTTGCTCAACACGTTTTTTGATAATGCCAGAAGCTGATTTAAATCATCCGCCTCAATTTCCATCTTTCTGATGCTGAGCGTTGCTGCGTTTTTGAGAAAAGGTAATTCCAGAGCTTCAGAAAATCTGTTCTGTAACAAAACGTCCGGATTATCAATGGCAATTCTCAGTTGTTCGCCTTCATCAAATGTTTGCGATTCGATAAATTGTAAATCAAAATAATGTGTGATAGCTATTGTTCTCATTCCTGTTTGCGCAACCAATGCTGTGAATGCGAACAAAAGCAGTAGCGAAAATGTGGTTGTATATTTCATTCTAATTTCCTTGTCAAGTTCTTTTATAACAGCATCTTATCGACCAAATACGGGTGGTTTGGGCATGGTTTGTTGAAAAAGCATGTGATGATTCATCCAATGCATGTCAAATTGAAAAGCATTAGAACTTAAGCCAAGCGCATTCACATTAATAGTGTGAAATGAGTGCTGGTTGTCCGCAAATTTTTCACGCAATTCGAATAATTCAACATTATTAATGTTGGTATTTGCGAGATAAATATTTTGAACAGCGGCAAATTTGGGCATAGCTAACAGGTATTCAACATCCGCCGTTTCGATATCCGGCGATGCCAATGTTATGCTCGTTAGTTTGGTCGCCAGAGAATCGGGGATCAGTTCGATTTCATATCGAGAGGAGAAAAACCAGCCGAGTTTTCCAGCCGACGCGCGATCTGCTGCCGAAATATTCGGATCGGTCAAATACGCGATTCTTTTAAAACCACCGGAAAAAACGCTATTGGCCTGAAAAGCAGGAATTGTGCTTAAAATTTGCTCGTTTGTTTTTGCGAAAACACCTGCGTTTGTGTATTCGAAATCTCCGGAATGCGCAATCCCCGGTGGTGACAAAATAGTTTTGCCAAGTTTTTCTTTTTTACTGAAATTGTTAATAAACAGTTGTTTAAGTGGCGAGAAAAGCCACAAATGCCCATTCAGTAGTTGAATGTAATCGTCAAAGTGAAAATCTTGATCGTACATTGAAACCGTATGTAAAGCCGAAAAAGCCCCACTTTGCGCTACGGGATTTTCTGCCAGTTTTTTTACGTTAATATCAGATTTGTCGAGAAATAATGATTCCAGTTTCGGGAATTTTTCCGCAGATGAAATCAGTTGTTCAAAAATGGTGTTGTTAATGTTGCAGCCGGATAAATCGAGAGATCGCAACTGTTGAAACGGCAGAAGTGTTATAAAAAAAACGTCGTCATCCATTTTTGTGCCGCGAAACGACAGCGTTTCCACTGTTGCCCAAAGTTTATCCATTCTCGGTAATTGGATTAACAATGTTTTTTCTTTAATATCTTTCTGGAATTCCCACCGAAACGTTTTCAAGTTGGCCGTTGAAAAAATCCGGCAAACACTCAACAAATCCGAATTATCCAGTTCCCCTTTACCAGTCGGATCGCTGGAAATAATCAATTCTTCAACCCCTGAGATGTGTGGTTTGAGCGCCGAAAGCATTGGATTGAGCAAGTTTTTGTAATTGTTTCCAGTAATCCGGATGGATATTAAAGCGAGTTGCGGTGCCAATGAATCCTTTTGAGCGATAAAGGATTCAATTTCATCCTTCCCGTTCAAATGCAGATAAACAATTTTGCCCTCGCTGTTTCGCAAAAAATTGAGCGAATGTTCAGCCAGCAACGGCATACAAAATAACAGCAAACAGAATAGCCCCTGTTTCCACTTCATTGAGAAATTCCTCCTAAAAAATTCCTGTAAATGTGGGTGTTATTGGTTCGGTAATAATTTTATGGAATAAAGTATTGAATTAGGAGAAAATTCACAAGATGAAAAAGAAATTGTACGACGGTTATTCGAAGGGGTGTAAACTGTTGTTTATTATTAAATTGTTGCCGAGGAAAATAGCCGTCCGCCGCTTTTCAGCGATTCGATGATGTCGCCGTAAATATGCTTTTTCACGCTACCGGGTTGATCCATATTTGGCAGCTCCACTTCGCAACCGGCGAAGGTATCTTTCGCACCGAAGATCACCAGCAATTCCTGCGCCCGGGAAAACGCCACGTTAATGCGCTCGAACTGCGCCACAAACTGCATGTTCGCGTTCGCGCCGCCGGGCAAATGCCGCACGAGGCTCACCAGAATAATCGATTTTTCCTTACCCTGAAACTGGTCCACCGTGTTCACGTCGATGTCCAGCACCTCAAACCGTTCGCGGCGAATGCGGCTGCGGATGTCGCCGATCTGTCGCCCGTAAAATGAAATCACGCCGACCGCTTTGCGTTTGTCCGGCCCGAAGCCGTTTTTGCGGGATTGCGCATCAATTTTGCGGAGCAACTCGATCATCAGTGTTGCTTCCAACGGATTGATTTTTGAGGTGCCACTTTGCCGCTCATATTGCGGTTTGCCCTGCGCATCCCGCGATGTATCCACCCACAGCGCATGCGTTTCCGGCACGATAAACCGCCGTCCGTCGCGTGCCGGGATGGTCATGCCGTGGCTGCGCTGGCGATCCGGTTCCGGCAGTCCGCAGGTGAGCCGGTGTTCGTAAAAATGGTTGATCACCGCCATAATTTGCGGATGCATGCGATACTGCACCAGCAGCGTTTCTTTTATCGCGCCGGCAGCCTGCTCAAAATAATTTTTGAACAGCGACGAGGTAACCATATCGCGGAAGCGATAAAAATTTTCTTTCGTAAGCAACGTTTTCAGGCGAGATGGCGCATCTTCGAGCGCTTCTTCCCACGAGCCTTCGCGCTCTTTGAACAGCGGCGGCAACTGCCGGTGATCACCGACGAGGATGGTTTTTCGCGCCAGCAACATGGGCATCAGCAGCTCCGGCGGGGTGGCTTTGCTCACTTCGTCGATGATCGCGACATCGAAAAAATGTTTGTTTTTGCCTTCCAGCAAACGCGGGTTTTCGTTGCAGGTGACGCCCACAACATTGCACAAATCGAGATATGTATCGATGAGATGCGGGTGATCCAGCGTCGCCTGCACCGGATTGCGCAACTGCGAGTGCCATTGCGAAATGAACGGTGCCCAACGTTCCCGGAAGTCACCTTCCAGCGCAAAACTGGCGGCGGATTCCACCAGCCGGTGCTCCAGTTCGTCGCGAACGGCGGCGGGATCGTCCAGCGCCGTTTGCTCGGGCAGCCAGCCGCGCGATTGCCAGATTTTAGCCTGTTCGCGCAGCTCCGCAGCAATCTGCGTTTTGATGTGCTGTTCGCGTTGTTTGGTATCGGTTTTGGCGGCGGTTTTGGCGAGCAGTTGCTGCTTTTCTTCGAGATTTTTGAGCATTTCCCGCAAATTTTCGGTCAGCTTTGCGCGGGCTTTTTCGATGCGTTTTCCGGTCGATTCGATGGTTTTCAGCCCGTTTTCGACCACTGTCAGCGCCTGTTGTCGGGTGCTGTCGTCGCCGGAAAGCCGCCGCTCCAGATCCGGTGAGAGATTGAAAATTTCCGCCAGCAATTTCAGGTTTGGTTTGGCTGATCGGCTGGATTCGGCGAGTTCGCGGCGCAGCGTTCGCCATTCGGCAAGTTGGCTGTCATCGCCGGATTCCAGCGCAGCTTCGACTGTCGCCAGCGATTGCTGAAGCTGCGAAATTTTTTCGCTATCCGGCTGCTGCGGTTCGCGGATTTTGGCGACAGCATCGCGAATGTCCGGCAGTTGCGATTGCAGCCGCAGCCACGCCCGCCACAAAGCGGGAAACTGTGTCGCGATTGGTGTCCGGTGGGGGATTCGTTCCGGTTGAAACGGCGGAACCAGCAAATCCACCAGCGCATCGCTCAAATGTTGCAGCGGATTTACAAACGCATTTTCCACCACTGCAGCCAGTTTTTCCGGCAGCGAAATTTCCGCAAGTTCATCGCCGGAAAGCAATTGCAGCAGTCCCGAAACCTGTGATTGCAACTGTTCCAGCGCCATCAGTTTTGGCGATTTTTCCGCCGGAATGTCACTCGATTTGGCGGCTTCGGCAAGCTGGTTTTCGCGGATTTCGAACCAGTCCAGCGCATCGCGGAGGGCGTTCAATTGCGCATCCTGAATTTGCCACGGTTTCAAAAATTGCGTTTCGGCAGCGTCCGCCAGCGATTGGTAAAATTTTTCCAGCACGCGGTCTTCGGCGAATCGCTCGCCTTCGGCGGATAATTTGTGGCGACGACCCAGCCGGATCGCCCGGATATCCGGCACGCTGGCCAATTTTTCCAGCGCGTTGTCCACCGCCAGATTCGCCTGCGATGCCAACAGCACGGTTTTCCCCTGCCGCGCGAGCTGGTAAATTGCCTCGCCGATGACCGTGGTTTTTCCGGTTCCCGGCGGACCCTGCACCAGCGCAACGTCCGGCGCATCGAGCATTTTTTGCACCGCGCGTTTTTGCCCGGCGTTGATGTTCGGCATCAGCCAATCGTCGATGGGTGTGCTGAGTTGCGGCGGCGTGGCTTTGTCGATATCGAACAGCCACGCGGAAATAAACGGTGCAAATCCGGATTGCCGTTCGAGCATGTCCAGCGCTTGTTGCTGGCGGTAAAGTACTGTAAAATCACCAATTAGCGAATTTGCCAAAAAACCGTTTTCCGGCAGTTGCGCCATGCGCTGTTCGAGATACATCGTTCGTTCGGCGGGCTTCATCGCCGGCAGTTGATCGCGGTCATCGGCGGGCAAATCGAATCGCACCAGCGCCACAAACGGCGATTCCCACGGACATCCGCGCAGCAATTTTTTGAATGCGGCAGCGTTCGCGGGTTGCGCATCCCGAAAATCGCCGAGCATCACGCCGGAGAAAAAACGGTTGTCCCGCGCATAGCGAAATTCCCATTCATTTTGCGAATAGCGCAGCGGAAAAACGCTCAGCGAATCTTCCCGGAACAGCGATTCCATCTCCCGGAATTCCTGCTCGTTTTTGGCGATCACATGAAATTTGAGCTGTTCATTTTCCAGCGATGCGTCCAGATAGCGAATGCCGCCCAGTTCGCGCTCAATGATTTCCCGTTTCCAATCCAGATAATCGCGCCAGTGATGCAAATTTTCCCGGGTTTGCAGCGCAATTTCCGGCAACTTTGCAATCAATTCCGGAGCGAGGATATTTTTCTCGGTGTGATCGCCGGAGAGGTTGCAGTTGACATCAATGGTTGCCTCGAACGGGCGCGGCGGCATGGCAACCACTTCCACAATGCGATCCACCACCAGTTGCGGCGCAACGTGATCCGTCGGAAAAAGATGCCCGCGAATGCCCAGCGTAACGCCGTTCGGCAGTTGCACCTGTGACGGATTTTGCGCCGGACGAACGGTCAAATCGAGATATTCCGGCTTCAGCGATGTGTTGGAGATAAAAAATTTGCGGGGTTCACCGGGCAAAAAAAACGCCCGGACATACGAGCCGAGCAAGGCATTGCTGTTGTCTTCCGGGAAAACCGGTTTGCCATAGCGCCGGACAATTTGTGCCAGTTGCTCTTGCAGTCGTTCCCGGTTTCGCTGAAAATCGATGTAGAGGTTTTCTGTCGCTTTGCTCATAAATTTCCGGATGATCGATCCGTTAAAAATTCATCACGTAACTGTTTAATTTAACAATTTTTACATTAATTGCCAGCAAAACTTGCGGAACCGCTTTTCGCTGCTGCAGCTATTCTAAAAGGTCATTTACTTCATGCTAAAATATGGTTAAAATTGATATATAAATCTTCCAGTTCAAACATTGATTGAGGGGCAATCCAATGGCTGAAAATGGAACGTATTGGCAAAAAATTGAACAGGTTGCTGATCAGTTGGCGACTGCCAAACGAGTCCTGTTTATTACCGGTGCGGGCATTTCGGCGGAGTCCGGCTTGCCGACTTACCGGGGCATCGGCGGGTTGTACGATGGCAAAGTTACCGAGCATGATATTCCCATCGAAGAAGCGCTTTCCGGTTTTATGATGCGAAACAATCCCCAACTGACTTGGCAATACCTCTCAGAAATTGAGAGGAAATCGCGCGGCGCGTTGCACAATGCGGCGCATCAGGTGATTGCGGAAATCGAGGATACTGGCCGCCGGGTTTGTGTGCTGACCCAAAATGTGGACGGATTTCACGTTGATGCAGGTTCGCAAAATGTGATTGAAATTCACGGGAATTTACGCACGCTGATTTGCCCGAAATGTGCCGAGCGCATCGAAAATGTGGATTATTCGGGCATCGATTTGCCGCCGGACTGTCCGAATTGCGGCACTATTATGCGTCCGGATGTAATTTTATTTGGGGAATTTCTGGAAGAAAAGAAAATTTCGCAGCTCTCTGCCGAACTGGCCCGGGGATTCGATGTGGTGTTCAGCGTGGGAACCAGCAGCCTGTTTCCCTACATTTCCGCTCCGGTCATTCATGCGGCTGAGCGGGGCATTCCAACGGTGGAAATCAACCCCGCTGAAACCGATATTTCTTCAATTGTAGCCACCAAAATAGGAACTGGCGCCGTGCAGGCAATGCGCGATATTTGGGGAAAAATTAAATAATTCCCCATTCTTCCAGATCCCATAAGGTGCTGATTATTCTGCAATAACCGGTTTGTGTGGCAGCACTTTGTTGCTGCTCAATTCACCGCGTTTTAATTCCATCACTTTTACTTTTTCAGCCTGAAGCGATTCTTTCAGGGAATCATTTGCTACTGTCGGATCAACCGTTTCACCGCAGGTGAAAACGTCGACCGCGGCATATCCGTATTCCGGCCAGGTATGGATTGCAAGATGAGATTCTGCGATGACCACAACCCCGCTGACACCGTGCGGGTTAAATGTGTGGAATGTCGAGCTGACAATTGTTGCGCCGCATTCCAGGGCAGCCTGTTTCATGTATGCTTCGATCATCTGTGAATCGTTCAGAATGTTGGCATCACATCCGTAAAACTCAGCCAGAATATGACGTCCCAAAGCGTTCATCGACAACGTTCAACTCCTTTTTCGTGTTTAATAATTAACCAGCAGGACTTCTGCAGGTTTGTTTGTTAAGTTCTTTAAAATTAATCGATTATCAAAAAAAATGTAAAAACAGGCCCCGCGGGTAACGCTACGTTTTTCCTCGTCAACAACCAGCTCCAGCGTGCCTTTCAAAATATATCCAAAACCTTCGTCATCTTCAAAACTCTTGTCGTAAACGGCGAATGGGGCAATGGTTACCACCATCGGTTCCATTTCCAGATATTTCAATTTGGGAATCAGGCTAAATACTTGAAAATCCTTGCCTTTGGTTTCCTCAACACGATCTTTTCTGGTGTAAATACTGTGCTCGTTTTCCTCAAAATCACGGAAAAATTTAGCCAGATCCACACCCAGAAATTCGACAATCTGCTTCAGGTTTAACACGTTGGGCACGGTTTTGTCGCGCTCAACTTGCGAAATAAATCCTTTTGTCAATTCCGCACCCGTTGCCAGTTCCTCAATTGTTAGCCCGCGCAACTTTCGCAACCGACGTATTTTTGCTCCGATTTCCATATATTAAACCCGCGCATCCTTTGTTAATCGCCGCATAATTTATATGTTTCGCGAAAGCGATTCAATACAAAAATATTTTTTATTGAAACATTTTGTTTAAAATATTAAACAAATAGCAGCCTGTGATAAACATTAAATTAGTGGCTGTTGAAATTGCAAAAAGGATTAAAATTCGTGGTTTTGAAACAGCTTGATGACTAAATCCGGTTGATCAACTTCCAGAATAACTGTGCCGCGTTTTTGGGTTTCCTGCAACGCGCAATACAAATAATCGATGTTTACGCCGGCGTTGCCGATTTTTTGGGCGAGCTCCATCAGATTGCCGCGTTTGTTGGGCAAAATAACCCGCAGCGCCTGTCGCAGCTCAACCTGATAGCCGTGTTTCTGCAACAACTCCAGTGCTTTTTGCGCATCGTTTACATGCACGCGGGCAAAATCGATGAACATTGCGGTAGCGTAAACCGTAATATTGTGTTTTTTGAGAATGCGGAACATTTCGCCGGCCGCACCGGGTTTGTTCTCCAAAACGACAAACAGTTCCAGAATTTTTTCCATAAAATTTCCCAAAGCTTGGTTTGATTAATTTTGATAATTAACAATCTAATAGTTGCAATGCGCCGTTGCACGGCAAAAAACGAAAATCTGTAAGGTGATTATTATCCGCCTTCGCGTGTTTGCGGCAAAAAAATATTTACGAACTGCATCTGCGGTATGCCCGGATGATCGCTGTCGCAGCTTGCCGGATATCTTTTTCGATGAGAAATTTGCCGGTGGAAAAACGAACGGCACCGGCAGCGATTTCGACAGGAATTTGCATCGCCCGCAGCGTTGCGGAAATATGCGTTTCGCCTGAATGACAGGCAGCGCCGGCGGATGCGGCAACTTCCGGCAAATTTGCCAGCAATTGGTCTGCAGCGCAATTCGGGAAGCTGAGATTCAGCGTGTTCGGCAGCCGTTTTTCCGGGTGTCCGTTGAGTTGCAATCCGGGGATTTCTGCAGATAATTGCAGATGCAATTCATCGCGCAGCGATTTCGCAAAGTATTGATTTTCATCGAGATGCGTCATTGCAATTTCGCAAGCTTTACCGAGCGCCGCGATGAACATTGCGTTTTCCGTGCCCGCGCGGCGATTGCCTTCGTGATTGGCACCGTGCATCCATTTATCGATCTGCACGCCGTTGCGCAAATACAGCACACCGATGCCCTTTGGCGCATACAATTTGTGTCCGGCGATGCTGAGCATATCCACGTTTAGCGCCTGCACATCCGTGCGGATTTTTCCGGTGGATTGCGCCGCATCCGTGTGCAGCAAAATGCCGTTATCGCGGGCGATGTTGCCGATTTCCGAAATCGGCTGGATGGTGCCAACTTCGTTGTTCGCATGCATGATCGAAATCAAAATTGTTTCCGGACGAATGGCGTTTTGCACGTCGACCGGGCTGACTGCGCCGTATTTGTCCACCGGCAAATAGGTAATCGAAAACCCGTTTTTTTCCAGAAACTGGCAAACTTCGCTGATCGCCGGATGTTCAATTTGCGAAGTGATCAGGTGATTGCCGCGATCGCGCAACGCAAATGCCGCGCCTTTCAGCGCCATATTGTTCGATTCCGTGCCGCCGCTCGTGAAGATAATTTCCGACGGATCGCAGTTGAGCAAATCGGCAACCTGCTGCCGCGCTGTGTCGATAGTGTGTTTCGCCGCGCGCCCGTACGCATGTCCGCTGGACGGATTTCCCCAGAAATCGGTCAAAAACGAGTGCAAGGTTTCCGCCACTTCCGGCGCGATTGGTGTTGTTGCGTTGTAATCGAGGTAGATTGGGTTCATCAAATTCATTGGTTTCATGGTTTGTATTGTCATTCCTGCGAAGGCAGGAATCTAAAATATATCCCGGGGATTCCGGCATTCCGTTACACTTCAGCCGGAATGACACCGTAAAAAAAGTTGCGTTAATATCGCCGCTGGTAAATTTCTTCCAGCGTCATACTTTTCAAATCTTCCACCAGATTTACCAAATGCGAAATCATAACTTCCCACATTTTGACGCCTTTTTCCGCAGTGGCTTTGGTGGGATCGCCCATCACGCCATTTTTGGAAATGCGGTGGGTGTAGGCGTACCAGGATATCCCGCGTTTGTAGGAAAAATCGAGATAACGGCTGGAAAATTTGGGGATGGATTCGGTAACTTTGTCCATATGCACCAATTCCGGACGAATGGCCAGCGTGGTGCTGGTTTCGATTTCGCCGGCGTGCACATCGTTGTGGGTGTCGATCATCGCATCGATGTCCACATCGCTGGTTTCGCCGCTGTCCACGCCAACGAAAATACGGGCATCGCGGTTGATCATTTGTGCCGCGAAATTGAGCGTTGGTCCGTTGCCGCCGTGACCGTTGATAATTAACAATTTTTTGATGCCGTTGCGTGCCGCGCTAATCCCGATTTCATACACAAATTTGGACAACGTTTCGTTGCTCACGCTGATGGTGCCTTTGTATTCATCGTGATGATAGGACACGCCGTAAGGAATGAGCGGCAGCACAACCGGTTTGGGATCGCTGCAATTTTCTGCTACTTTTTTGGCGAGATAATCCGCATCGAATGAATCCGTATCCAGCGGCAAATGCGGGCCGTGCTGTTCGATCGCGCCGACCGGCAAAATGGCGACATCCACTTCCCGGAATTTTTTTTCGGCTTCCGGCCAGGTCATTTCGCCCAGCAAATGCCGTTTATCGAGATTTCTGTGTGGCATATTTTCCTCATTATTCAAGATTTACCAAGATAGTAGAAGCAATACATTAATTGCCGCTACTGCGTTTTATCAAATGCTTTATCATTTAACGGATCATACGACATCCATTTTTCTCCGTTATGGCGAACGGTGCCGTTAGCGTGTTCCAAATACAATTTAAACAACGGTTTGCGCAAGTCTTTTGGCAACAGATCCACCGGTGAGCGATCCGGGTGAAAGCGCAATTTCATGATATTCGGATGCGATTTCAGCAATTCCTGTTCGCGCGGCGGCAGCGTTAAATGCCCGCGCTGGGTGAGCAGCCAGAGCAGGTGTTGCGCACCGGCCGATTCCTGATGCACGCCTTTGGTTTTGAGATCGTTGAGGCAATGGCTGATTTGCGCGGGTGAATAGCCGCAACGCTGCGGATCGGCGCCAAACGCGACGAGCATGCCCACAATCCGGCGGCATTTTTCGCATTTGCCGCAGGGATGCACCCGCTCGCCCTCTTTGTGCGATGCGTGGCAGGATACCTGATGCATCTGCAAATCCGGGTAGCGGTTCACCAGAATTTTGAGAATCAGCATTTCCGAAAGCGGGCGCAGCACCGAAAATTGCTGCAATCCCCAGCCGTTTTGCTGAAAATACTGGCTCAGCGCTTCATCAAAAAAGCGGCTTTGGTCATACAATCCGCTGTAATGTTCGATGCCCTCGTACGCATCCACCCAGGTGGAATCGTATTCATCGCCGATGACCACGCGGGCGATCCCCCGTTTGCGCACCAGCGGCAAAATGCTGAACAGGAATACCGCAACCGTCCACAGCCGGATGGGATAAATATCTGCCCGGATGGTGGCGAAATCCTGCCGGATGAACGGCAGCCGCCGGAGCATCCAGCTAAACAGGCGATCACTATTCATCCACACGCGGGCAGTGTGCGGCACGTGATCGCGAAAATGGCGATACGAATTGAGCGCCGTAAACCAGTGCCGCCCGGATTCGTTCCCGAAAATCGGGTGCACTTCGTAGCCGATCTCGTTGAGCACGCCGTAGCTGAGCAGGCTGTCTTTCCCGCCGCTGGATAAAATGGCGATTTTTTTGGTATCGCCCTGCCACTGCGGTAGTTTTTCCGGCAGCGGATCCGGGAAAACCAGCGTCGATTGCAGATAACTTTTTTTCCGCAGCACCGGCAGTTTCGCGGCGTCGCCGATGAGGAAGGGATTCGGCTGCAACAATTTGTTCACATAAATTTCGGTGGCGGTGTTGTCTGCCATTGCCAGCAAAAATTGGCGATCAACCTCAGTGAATGCGCCGTGAAAAACAATCTGTTTGCAGAACAAGCCGTAATTCAGCGCAATTTGTGCGGCGATCATGTTCGCGAGTTGCTGCGAAGCCGCTTCGCCGGGCGTGAACACATCTTCTTCATATGAAAAAATAAGCTCGGTTTGTTCGCTGAATGTGCCTTTCACGACGGTGTACGGGGCAATCAGCCGCCGTTTTTCCAGTTTCACCGGACCGATTTCCAGTCGGTCGATGACTAAGATTTGTGGGAAAAGCGGTTTTTTCAGAGTGGAAAAATTCATTCTGTCTATTTTCACTTTCGATTTTTGGGATTGTGGCGAACAACGGTTTCGCCGGTAAACATTGCTGATTTTTTGTGAAAAACTGTGGCAAAACCCATTATCACGACCGGCGTCCGGTGAAAATGACGACGAAACGGTCATTGTGCAACGGCGTTTTTTTGTGGGTATCCAGCAGCGCGGCCATGCCGGCGGTGGAAGCCGGAAGCACGTTTAATCCCTCCTGTTCGCGGATGAGTTTGGAGAGCGCCAGCAATTGTTTGTCCGATGCATTGGCTGCCCAGCCGCTGGTTTCGCGGATCGCCCACAGTGCGTAATCGCCGTCGATGGAGTGCCAGTTGATCAACGGTTCGTTGACGCGCGTTTCGCGAATGCGTTCCGGCGAAAGGTCTTCGCAGTTCGGTTTGTTTTTGAGAAACGCCTGCACAATCGGGTTTTTATTATACGATGATCCACCGACAATTTTGGGAATCCGCGAAGTTTTCCCGCGCCGGTACAAACTCAGAAATCCTTTGTAAATGCCCGCCAGCGTGGTACCGTTGGACATCGGGACAGCCACAACAGCGGGTGCGTCGCGCAGCTCGTCGTAAATTTCGTAAGCGATTTCGCCGTATGCGCGAAGTTGCAGCCCCGTGTTTGCGCCGCCGGGATTTGCGTCATAAATTTCATCTTTTTTGGCGCGTTCGCGCGATTTGATGACGGCATTTTCATAATCGCCGGGCACGCGGACAATTTCGCCGCCCAGTTTTATCATTTCTGATACACGGCTGGTGTGAAAATTATCCGGAATATAAATGAGGCAGCGCAGACCGGCCAGCGATGCGGCGACGGACATTGCCACGCCGTAATTGCCGCAGGTCGCCACGGTAATCGCATCATAACCGCGCCGGATGGCGTCCATCGCCTGTGCAAAAGCGATGCGGTCTTTTTGAGTGCCGGAAGGATTCCCGCCCTCAAATTTGAGGAAAATCTGCCGGAAACCGTAAATGCGTTCGAGATTCCGGGCGCGGGAAAAATGGGTGTCGCCAACCTCGGAATCGATGATATCTTCGTATGCTTCCAGCCGTTCGTCCAGCGGTTGACTGGTGTCTGTGGCAATTTTCTGTTGGTCTTCGGTTTCGCGGGTGATCTCTTCGATCGAACCGACGGCGTTGTCCAACATATCAATTATTTCAACGGAATCTTGTTGTGTTTCAATTGAATCATTTGGCGGTGACGGCATCTGTTGCTCCATTGGTGTGATTGGTTCAACTGTGTCGAAAATTATGGAATTCGTTGAATTCGCATACGCCAATGTACGCAAAATGAAATCGGTGAACATAATTTTTCGTGAAAAATTAGCGGAATTGGGGAAAAGTTTTGGCAGGAATTTAATGGGCAGGTGTGCAAAAAAGAGGATTTGAGTGGCAAACTATCGCAATTGGCGCAATACATCGGGGATTTCCGTGGCGGCGGAAATCCCCGGGTTTTCAGCAATGGGAATCTGTGAACAAACGGGTAAAATTTATCTCGTTACCAAACCGGCTGGCTGACCGGAAAGAGCGCCGTTTCGGTCGCGTAAACGGATTCGGTTTCGGAATACTCTCCGTTTTCAATCTCGATAATTTCCTCGCGAATGAGGTTCTTCTGGATAACTGCGAAAGCGTACAGCCAAAACGTAACCTCGGAATATTGCAAGCTGTGGAACATGCCTGCAATCGCCAAACCGATCAGCGCCAGTTGAACAGCGGTTGTTTCCAGATGATATTTGTGCAGTTCGGGATACCATTTTGACCAGCGTTTCACGGTCATGGTTATTCGCAAACAATGGGTGAGCAGCGCCAAATAAAGGAAAATGCCGATAAATCCCCAATCGCTGAACGCCGCAACAAACGTGTTGTGTTGCGATTTCGGTTTATCAATTTCGGGAATGTAGCTCATCGAAAGATCGACAAAACCGCCGCCGCCAACGCCCATCGGGTGATCTTTCCACATTTCGAATGCGCCGCGCCACAGCCACAAACGACTGCTGGCGGAGTTATCGCTGTAAGTTTCGGCGTGCTGGCGTTCGTGAAAATCGTCGTTCGTCAGGTGCAAAAATGTTGCTCCGCCAACCACCAATCCAATCAACACCGCAAATTTGAATTTTCCTTTCACCAAAAATACCGAGAGCAAACCAATTGCTAGCAGCGCCACCATCGTTGCGCGGCTGTTCGAAAGTATGATCAGGTTGAGGCAAAACGGAATGAGCAGCGCGATAATTGCTTTTTGCCATTTTTTTACAGCGGTCAGCAAATACACACCGAAAATGGGCAACATCGCCATCACATGTGCGGACAACGCGTTTTCTTCCGTTGCGTTCGGGGCGATGACGCCGATATCGCGGTTGGAACCTCCCAACGCCACAATGCCCATATATCCGACGCATAAGATGATAATCCACATCAACTTACGGTAATCGTCATGCGTTCGGACAAGGCTAACCAACAGCACAAAAAGAGCAATTTTTTTGACAACATCTATCGTTCGTTCGAAACTGATTTCCGGAATAATTGCCGCATATGTGGAAACCAACGCCATATTCGTAACCATCAAAACCATCCAGATCAGCGGTTTGTAATCCGCTTTGAGTACCCTTTTTTTCAACGATCCGCTGTTGATAAACAGGCTGATTACCGTGACAATCGCGATGGAGTAAGACCAGCGCAAATCCGGCAAATCGTTACCCCACCAAAAATAGGGCGGGTGATTGTGCCATTCAAAAATATAGGTGAGCACACCAAAAACAGGATTGTAAAATGTCAACATCATCCCTGAAAAATAGATCAGCGCGAAAATAATGGCAGTTAAACTCATTGCTGAAAAACTCCTTTTTGGTCATCGGTCAGGCGCATCAAATTCAATTCGTCAGTTTCATTTGTTTCCGGATTGAGATGGTGTTCTGGCGAAAGCGGATTTTTAATTTGTAAAAATTATCCATCCAGGAATCGCTGCGGGTGTATTTTCGCCAGATGTGTTTGAGTTGCCAGTAGCTTTTTTCGGCAGCCGAAAGCGGGTTCGGATAAGTCAGCGTGGTTTCGTAATCATAATGTTGCAGCGAATATCCGGCAACCCGTTCGAAATTGAATTTTTCCGAACCACTGAATTGCTGTTTCCATTTGTTGAAATTGTTGGGCTTTAAATCTTCGCGGATGTGGTTGTCGATGTAACGGATCAACGTTTTGTCGGGATCGGAAATACCCAGAAAATCGATCAGATCCCGAAAAACACTGCCCGGATCGGCCAAAAAATCTTCGTATCGCAATTCGAAAAACTGCTCTGTCGGCAGCTTCATCGCAAATTGGTTGACCAGTTTTATCCGCCGGTCCCATTCCATTGCCGCAACAACCGGATTTTGCGCCCCAAAATGGACGTATTTGTTGGACAATGCCACATCACGCCCATCCCGAACAATGTGAATAAATTGTGCGTGGGGAAACATCCGGTATAACAAATTGAGGTTTTCAATGTAATCCGGTGTTTTATCGCCCCAGCGCATCATGCCGTTGTGCCGGGCAAATTGCCGGTAAATTGCATCGATGATGGCCGGATAATGCCGTTCGGTCAAATCTTGCAAAACTGCGGAAACATCCACTTTGTAATTGAATTGATTGCGGCGAATACAGCGCTCTTTGGCAATATCCCGAATGAGTGAAATGGCGTTTTTGTCGATGTTTAAATCGCCGTATTGCGGCACTTTTTTTTGCATTCGTATGAAAAACTGGCTTTCCGGCCCGGAGTTGATTTTCAGATATTTCCGCAGCATTCGCGCCAAAATGGTTGTTCCGGAACGTGGCTGCCCGATCATCAGCACCGGCGAAAAACGGGTGTGACGCACTGTTAAATCCGGTAGTAAATGCACGACTTGTTTTCCGGTTTTGTGTGAACGGGTGGTGGCGTGTGAAATTTCCGTTTTCATATTTCCCTCATGTTTCAATTGGGGTTGCGTCCGGCAAATTGCTTTCCCAAAAGGAAAGCGCCAAAACGGTTGTTCAACTGTAATCGGGAAATAATTTATGTTGCGTGCAGTGTAGGTTGGGTTACGGTAACAGCACGAGATGGCTAAAATTCTGATGCAGCAGGTTAAGGTTGGATGATACAATTTCAACACATCGGGTGCTAAAATTGCAAAATCGACAAAATTGTAACGACAGCAAAACAAACTTCCGTTGAGCAAAAGGAAAATCAGATTTGGGAATCAATTATCGGAGAGATGCCGGTTGAGCCATTGCTCAAAATCCAGATAATCCAACACAGATTGTTGCCGTGCGGGATCGGTACCGTCGAAAAGTGAGGTTTGCAACTGGCGAATCAAATCCGGCAGCGATGCCGGTTCCGCCAAACTCGCTTTCGAAAAAAAGCGGAGGAGTTGTCGCTCAAATTCGTGCAGATCCCGTTTTTTCTTCAAAAACCGGCGTGTCGATTCTACCGAATATTTGAGCACTGTAAAATTTTCCAATTCGAAATGAATAATCAACCGGAGAAAATGGGCGTAGCTCAACAAATCTTCGCGTGCTGTTTGGCGATCCAGTTCAAAAGCGCCGTTCAGCCATTTCAGCGCGGTTTCGCATTCCTGGTTCAAAAAATAAAAATAGGCGATTTGATAAGACAACACCACCCGGTAATCGGGATAGGCATCGTTCGGCAATTGATCCAGAAATTCGCGAATTTCTGCAGCCCGTGCCAATCCGCCCGGCACATTTTGGGTATCGCGATGCATTTCCAATTCCATATTCCAGGTTTGCAGCCAGATTTTCGGTGAAAGCCGCAGCGTGTGTTTTAGCCCATATATTTTGGGAATTTCGCGGATGGTTGCCAGCAATTTTTCTGCCGCCGGATAATCGCGGCTTTGCAAACAAAGCCCCACTTTGTTGTTCATCGCGGTGAAGAGCGCGGCGGGATCGTTTTGCACAAATGCCGGATGTTTAGTGAGCATTTCGATCAAGCTGTCTGCCGCACGGTGTGCTGCCGGTAAATCGCCGGTGAAAAAATGGAACGTTTTCAAGTTGTAATAAAACAGGATGTTAACGCGAATGCTTTCGGATGTTTTTTCGGGCAACAAATCTGCCGGCGGGGTAACGGATGTACCATTTGCAAGCTGCTGCGCAGATAAAATTTCATCATAAATATTGTTGGCGAGCCACCACTGGCGATTGTTTTTGGACAGCAATTTGAGCAAATCCTGCTCTTTTTGGATGAGCGAATTCACTCGTTCCGTGCTGTTTGCGGCATCTCCGGAAACCAGCGCCAGACGTCGCTGCCAGTTGAAAATTTCCAGCAAATCGGGAAACAGTTCAATTTCTCCGGCAATTTTTTCTGCTTTTTGGAGCAACTCATCGCACAATTCGAACTGTTCTTTTTGAAACAGAATTTCCACATCCCGCAGCAAATCTTTTACCTCGGCGGTTTTGCCGGATTGCGAATGAAAATTGCGCAGGCTTTTGAGGATCAATTTGATCAGATAATTTTTGGTGACATGCAATTGTTTCACAAACGCGTGGCGTTTCAGCTTTTTTTTGAGCGCGGTTTCGTCGTATTCACTTTGTGAATCGATAGCGTCGAACAGCAGCAGATAGTTCTGGTTGCGCTGGTTCATTTTGGCAAACAGCTTGAAATAGCGTTTCTCCGCCGGACTCATTGACTGTATCAACAAAAAAAGCGAGTTTTTTTTTGCCATCGGAAGTGTACACTTTTGGGTTTGTTGGTGCCGGTTGAGAAACTGCGAATCGCCCAACAGGCGAAATTATTTGGCTAAAAACAGGCTTAAATCACCAAAATCAACCAAAAGAATATACAAAAGGTCACTAATTTTAGCAAGTCGGAACTGTACAGTTCGGTAATTTTGTGCGTTTGACAGATGCAACTTTCGCCATTATTTTGCCGTTGAGCATGTGGAAATAGAAAATTATCGTTTCATTTTACCAAACTAAAGGAGGTTTGCCATGGCAAACGCAATTAACTGGTTCGAGATTCCGGCAGTAAACTTTGACCGCGCCAAAAAATTTTACAGCGCGGTTTTTGATGCCGATTTGCACGTTGAGGACTTGATGGGTGTAAAAATGGCATTTTTACCGGCGGATAACAAAAGCGTTGGCGGCGCAGTTTGCAGCGGCGAAGGCTACAAACCGTCGATGGACGGTGCCAAACTGTATCTCAACGGTGGCGAAGATTTGAACCATCCGCTCTCCCGCGTCGAATCTGCCGGTGGAAAAGTGGTAATGCCCAAAACCAAAATTTCCGATGAAATCGGCTACTTTGCGATATTCGTTGATACAGAGGGCAATCAGGTTGCTTTCCATTCGCCCCGCTAAAATCTTCATTGTTTGACCCAAAAAGACCTTCAGGCATTCCCCCTGCTGAAGGTCTTTTTTTATTGCCAAAAATCTATTTTTTGTGTATTTTTTCACGTCCGTTCAGCAAAACAGCCCCGAAAATAATTCGCAAATTGGAAAAGGACGATGAAATGTACAAACTGAAACAATGGATATTGTTGCTGTTGCTCGTACCTGTATTTGTTTATTCACAAACTGTGTTGGATACCAATCATTATCTGGTTATCAGTTACAACTATCCACCGGACAGCCTGTTTATCGATGGCAAACCGGTGCAAAATGTCACCCAAAATATGCGCTACCGGGTGCCGGAAAGCGGGACCTATCACGTAAAAGCGATTCTTCATGGCGCAAAGCCGATCGAAAAGGATGTTGCATTTGTAAACACCCGATTTGCAACAGTTGATCTCAAATTTACAGCCGACGAAAACGCCTCTTTCGGGGAAAATGGTGTGCAAAATCCATCATTTGTAACCTATTCCTTTTTGAACGATTCAGACATGATGACCATGAAGTTTGCAAAAAATTGGGGTTTGGCAAATGTTTTTGGGGTTGGAACTGCCCTCGTTTTTGGGCTAAAGCAGGATGATTACGCGGGCAGAACTCAATTTCCGGTTTTTGTTGGCGGTTTGGCACTCCAATTATTTTCAGTTGCAAAATTGTATTACAATTTTTATGAACATGGAAAAATTCCGCATCCGGGTTATACAACAGGTTCGGGCATCGGGCTTTTTGCCGCATATAGTGTTTTCGATTTCAATAATATGCAGATATCCGAATACAAGGTTATAAGACTCACCCGGATTGTTGGTTCAACACAGTTCCGGCATCGCCGAACCGACATTCGCGGCGTTGCACCGGATTTTGGCACGTTTTCGCTGGGCTTTGAAAAGCATTTATCGGACGATTTATCCATCACGGCAATGTTCGCCTATAAACCGATAACGGCCAAACTGTCTGTAACGGATACGGTCAAATACGGTTCAAACGAGGTGCTCAATTTAGCAGAAACAGAGATTGATTATGATTTTGTTTTCACGAGTATTTCGATGAACTACCGGTTTTTGCGCATTCTGAATCAGGAATGGTTGTTAAACATTGGCGGATTTTGGGGCAGCTCGCTGTCAATGGATCTGGATTATCGCATTAAAATATTGCGAACCGTTGATATTTTTGAAGATGTTTCAGCCCATTTCAACTACTCGCTTGGCGGGGCGCTTTTGGGCTTCCAGCTATTAACGCCCATCACCAAAAAGTTTAACATTTTATTCGGTTACAGTAAAATCGGTATCGTGAAAAGCGAAATAAACGGCGTTGAAAAATCATCCCTCAATACGGTTTGGCAGGGTGGGTTGCGGTATGAATTCCGCTGAAAAATTTCGCTGAAAATTGAAAAAAATAAAAAACCCATCGCGATGGCAGCTGTGCGATGGGTTTTTATATTAAGAAAATACAATAGCTTACATTCCTTCGTCGGCTGATGGCCCGTACATCCCGGGAACCGGTACATCCAGCATTCGCAAATACACACTCAACTGCGCCCGATGGTGAATCATGTGGTTCATAATAAAGCTGCGCACCACCGCAATTTTCGGCATCGTGAAATAGACCTGTCCGCCACCGAGCAGCGACCAATTTTCCATAAATGTGGCATCTGCTGCGTCTGCAAACACTTTCCGGGCTGCTGCGGTGTTGTCGTCAAAAAATTTGACGAGTTCGGCAGTGCTGCTGGCTTGCGGTGTTGTAAACGGCTCTCCGCCCACCGGTGCAAAATCGAGCTCGGATTGCAAAATTGTTGGTGCCATCCATGTCGGTACGTTGGCGAGGTGCGAAGCCAGTTGACCGAGTGTAAACGATTTTTCGTGCGGTTTCCAGCCAAATTTTGCTTCCGGAACTCTTTCCAGCATTTTGCGGGTGTTGGCTGTTTCGTGATCAAATTCCGGCAACATACTTGCTGCAATACTCATATTATCCTCCTGTTTGGGTAGTTGAAAGGGACCGTTTTTCTACGGAAAAGCCGCTTAATTTAAGGTTTAAAATTTCCGAAAACCAGAAGTCAGTGGACTTTTAGTGATTTTTTTTCAGTCAAAACCATTTGTTTTACAACCCATTTTACCATGAATTCCGAAACGATTGCAGCGATTATGGCGTAAATATTTTTACCCAAATCGCAAATATCGTGAAGATTAAATGCCTTGGGCATCCTCAATTAAAAGCTTATATTTCGCATCAAACGAAACATTATCATTTTTGTTTCTATAGAATTGGCAGAAATATCAATTAGACATTTATTAGAAAATTAGCAATGAAACAACCGATCGTTACGATTGTTGGACGCCCGAATGTCGGGAAGTCCACATTTTTCAACCGGATTCTCAAAAAGCGCGAAGCGATTGTGGATGACCAACCGGGCGTTACCCGGGATCGCCATTACGCAGACAGCGACTGGAACGGCAAAAGTTTTATGATGGTCGATACCGGCGGTTATATGCCCGACTCGGACGACATGATGGATATCGCCGTTCGCGAGCAGGTGGATATCGCCATTGAAGAATCTGATGTTATTTTATTTATTGTTGATGTGATTACCGGCGTTACGGATATCGACGAGCAAATTGCCGATAAGCTGCAACGCGCCAATCGCCCTGTCATTTTGGTGGTGAACAAAGCCGACAACGACGCCCGGGAGTTCGAAGGTTACGAATTTTACAACCTCGGATTGGGCGATCCGTCCATCATTTCTGCGATGCAGGGGCGCGGCGTGGGCGATTTGCTGGACCGTTTGGTGAAAGCGTTCGATAAAAAAGTGGATTACGATACACCGGAAAAAGATGTCATCAAACTGGCCGTTATCGGGCGGGAAAACGCCGGAAAATCGTCATTTGTGAACACGCTGGTCGGCAAACAGCGGGTGATTGTTACGCCCATTCCCGGCACGACGCGCGATCCCATCGATTCCGAATTGAAATATCAGAAACGCGATTACCTGCTCATCGACACTGCCGGGTTGAAACGCCGTGCCCGGGTGAAAGAAAATGTGCTGTTTTACAGCCAGTTGCGCACGATGCGCAGTTTACAGCGTGCGGATATCGCGCTATATTTTATCGATGCGGATGAAAGCATCACCCGGCAGGATTTGCGGGTGATTTCCGAAGCGGCATCCGCCAGAAAAGCGGTGGTTATCGTCATCAACAAATGGGATCTCATCGAAAAAGATCACAAAACCATGCGCGAATGGGAAGTGGATCTGGCGGACAAGCTTGGCGAATATCGCTATATTCCGGTGGTTTTTACATCCGTTATCGAAAAGCAGCGGCTCTATAAATTGCTGGATGTCGCCACCGAAGTTTACGACGAATACCAAAAAAGCATTCGCACCAGTGATTTGAACAAAGTGCTGCTGCCCATCATTCAAGAAAACAGCCCGCCGGCTGTTCGCGGAAAAGAAATCAAAATCAACTATATTACCCAGCTCAAAACGGCGCCGCCGGTATTTGGATTTTTCACCAATCAGCCAAAGTTGATTCCTGTGAATTACCGACGGTTTCTGGAACGGCAAATTCGCGAACACTGGCAGTTTACCGGCGTTCCGGTAACGGTTGTGTTCAAGCCGAAAAATAAAGACCGGCACCAGTGAAAAAAGGGTAAAGGATAAAATTTATCCGTAAACGGCACAACAATTTTTGGGAAATGCATGAAAATCTGTCGAAAAATAATCCTGTTGCTGCTGTTCGCCGGAATTTTTGGCGGACAGGCGATCGCCGATGAACATTTGATATCGCAACTGCGGGCAGAGCTGAACCTGGCAAGCGACGGACAGCCGTTGCCGCAGAAATGCGGTTTGCCGGTGCTGGTTCAAGCTTATCGGAAAGATGCGGAAAAAGCTGCTGCGCTGGTTTCCCGTTACCGCCTCGCCAAAAGTTCGCAAACACAGGATACCTACATCAGCCCGTCCGGGCATTTCGAAATCTCATACAACCCTGCAGAAATTCCCGCTTACGACCGGGACAGTAACGGCACGCCTGATTATCTGGAATTTGTCGCAAAAGGCTTCGATCGCGCATGGTTTGTGGAAATCGACAGCCTCGGATTTCTGCCGCCGCCCGATCAAAACGGGCAGCCGTTGTCCGTTTACCCGGTCACTTGCACAAATTTGGGCAGCAATTTATACGGCGTCACCTATTTTGATGAAGATATTCCTGCGTTGCCGGGATTCAATTATACCAGCGAAATTGAGCTGAATACCTATTTCGGTTTTGTGGATTATCCGGCGGCAAATGGCGATCCGATTGTGCGGGACAGCATGGCAATCGCCGTTACCGCGGCGCACGAATTCAATCATGCCTTGCAGCTTGGCTACCGGTTTTGGTATGAAAACAATCAACCGACCATCAGTAATCTGCGGGATTTGCGGTTGATCGAAGGCTCCGCAACTTATATGGAAGAAGTGGTTGCCGACGAAGTGAATGATTATTATTTGTATCTGCCATCGTTTTTCCGGCGGGTGAACGGCACAAATTGGGACGACGATAATGGCAGTTTGCTTTACGGCGATGTCGCGTTTTACATCATGCTCGGTCAATTGTACGGCAAACAAATTACCCGGGAAATTTGGGAAGAAATGCGCAATTTGCCATCCCTTTTGTCGATGGGAAATGTGTTGTTCCGCAAAGGCAGCAACCTGCCGGAAGAACTGCGCCGACTGGCAACCTGGATGTATTTTAGCGGCGACAACGCGATTCCCGGTGAATTTTTTGAAGAAGGGGACGAATATCCGGGCGCAACGTTGGTGGAATTACCAACCGTTGAACCGGACCAGACGGAAAAAATTGCCGCCAGCGACGATTTGCCGCCCCTCTCTTTTCAATTGCTGCAAATACCTGTTTTTTCTACAATTGATACGGTGAAAACTTTGCTCAGCCCGGATGACGCACAGTCGGAATGGCTGGGCGCTTCGCTGATACAGACTGCGCCGTATGTCCAAAATTTCGGGGAAAATGAATTTGTTAATGTACCGCTCAACTCCCCGGAAACCGACGTGGTTTTGGCAGTTGTCAGCGGCAACTGGTCCGATGATAAAACGGATCTGGCATCGTATCGCATCCGGATGCGGGCATCCGCTCAGCAGGCGACAACGGAGATTTTGGCGTATCCCAACATTGTGAAACCGGATGTTCCGGTGACGCAAATTAATTTTATCAATCTGCCGGAAGAATCCGTTGTGATGATTTTCAACAGCAACGGTATTCGCGTTGCGGAAGCGGTTGTCAGCGAATCCGGACGATCCGCAACATGGAACCTTCGCAATCTGGAAGGTAATCCTGTCGGCAGCGGTGTGTATATTTACCGTGTTCAATCCGATTCCAAATCAGATAGTGGCAAATTGATAATCGTTCGATAGCAACTGTCTTTAAGTATATATTTCTTATTCGGTTACCAATGTCCAATTTTTCGCTTGCACTGCTCATTTCACTGCTCGGGCTGGATACTACCATCGCTTTTCAGGTGCTAATATCCCAACCGGTTTTTGCCTGTTCTATCATCGGCTGGCTGATGGGCGATCCGATGACCGGAATGGAAATTGGCGCAATTATGCAGATGATCTGGCTGAATATGTTGCCGGTTGGCGCAGCCAGTTTCCCGGAGGGGAATATTGCATCGATGCTGGTTTGTGTCATCGTCATCCGCTTTGCCGATTTGGATATACCGAACACCGTTTTTGCAGTCGCATTTGTTTACGGGATGATCGTTAGCTATGTTGGCGCGCAGCTGACAACGCTGGATCGCCGGTTAAATACGCGCATCCTGAAATGGGCGCAGCAAGCCGCAGAACAGGCTGATCTGCGAAAATTGACTTTATTGGACATGCTCAGCATTGCTTTTTATTTAATAATCATGGTGTTTCTGTCGTTCATTATGCTTTGGCTTGCAGATGTTATTTTTCCGTTGTTATCATCATTGCCGCCGAGTTGGGAAACACGGTTGCAATTTGTAAAACCGGTGGTTTGGGGAATTGGAATTGCGCTGACAGCAGCGTTGATTATCCGTAAAAAACCGGGCAAAAATTGAGATCTGTAACGCACATTTTTAACATTTGTGCTAAAAAATGATTATATTATCCGAAACTTAAGAAAACCAAAATCGGGGAATCAATCAGGTTATGCAGCCAACGTCTGCAAATGATCTGTCGGACAGGCAAAAGCCGTCAAACATCCGCCGCCGGGATATTTTGCGGGTGTTCTGGCGAAGTTTTTTTATGCAATCGGTATGGAACTATCGCAGTCTCATTTCGGTTGGTTTTGGCATGTGCCTGATACCCATATTGCGTCGTTTGTATGACGACGCTCCTTCTCGCAGTGCTTTTTTATCCCGTCATTTCAAATTTTTTAATGCACATCCGTATATGGCTTCTTACGCGCTGGGCGTTTCGATCCATTTGGAAGAAGCGTTTGCCACCGGTGATCCGGACGCCTGCAACAAACTGGATCGGTTCAAACAACGGCTGATCAGCATTTTGGGCGCGATGGGCGACCGGCTGTTCTGGTCCACAATTAAACCTGCGTCGCTCACATTCGGGGTTGCCGGTCTGGTGTTGTTTGACGACCCGTTGGTCAAGTTTATCTGGCTGATAATGGCTTTTTTGGTTTACAATACGCCACATCTTTACCTCCGGTATCGCGGGATTTGGGAAGGTTACCGTCAGGGGATTCAGGTTTACAAATTATTAAATGAACAGCGATATGATTTGCTGTATCGTCTTTATTACGGACTGGCAGTTGCATCGATAATTTTAGTAACTGCAGGTTTAATCATACAATTTATCCAAATAAACGAAGCCGCTTTTGCGTTGTTTCTGCTTTCTGCAACGGTTGCAATGGTGGTGTTTAAAAGCTCTCGTAATTTTTATTTGTCGGTTTGCATATCATTTGTGATGGCTGTTGGTGCAGGGGCACTGTTGTAAACAAGCCCTTTTTTCGCCATCCCTCACAACGGGGATATGATAATGGAGAACAAAAAAATGATTCGTAAAATATTTACCATCAAAAACAAATACGGTTTACATGCACGTCCGGCTGCACGTTTCGTAAAGGCAACGAGTAAATTTCAATCGCATATCCAAATTATTAAAGATGGCCTGGTGGCAAACGGCAAAAGTATTATGGGGTTGATGACACTTGCCGCGGAACCCGGCAGCGAAATAGAAGTGGTGATTGAAGGGGATGACAGGGATGCAGCAATGGAAGCGATCCGCGACTTGATCGAAAATAATTTTTATGAAGAATAAATTGAAATTGCCCCCCGGAAATCCTATATTTCAAAAGGATTTTAATACCATTTTTCCGATTTGGCGACCGTAGATCCCGTTGATTTTTCAGCAAAAAACGACCCATCGTCGGCCAAACCGACTCCGCTTTAATTTCAATTCGTTCTCAATTGAAGGCTATGATATTTTTATGGAGTACTCAAACTTTTCCTTAAAAGAGCATTTATGAAACAACAGGCGCAAAAGGAATCTGTTTTGGAGGAGATTGTTTTGGAAGGGATTCCAGCATCTCCGGGAATAGTAATTGGAAACTGCGCCGTTTACAGGGAGCAAATCTGGCATCCCGATAAGGAAATAATTGACGACCCGAAAATTGCCGAGGAATGCCGGAAATTTCGTGCTTCCGTGCAGAAAACACTCGATCGCCTAAGGGCAACTTACCAGCAAGTAAAAGATCAATTTGGCAGCGAACTGGCTGAGATTCTGGAAACGCAAATTGCGTTTTTGGAGGACGATGTGTTCCTCAGCGAAATCGAAAAGCAGATCAGCGAAAATAAATTTAGCGCAGCTTATGCCACTTACCATATTCTCAGCGAAAAGCGGGAATATTTTTCCAACCTCTCGAACGAATATTTCCGGGATCGGGCACTGGATATTTATCAGCTCAAAAAAATGCTCCTCTCCAAAATTACCGGTAAAGACAAATCCGGCATCGAACTGTTCAAACAAAGTGCCAAAATTGTCGTTGCCGATAATTTGACACCGCACGATACGGTCCGGCTGCATCGCTACAAAGTATTGGGATTCGCCACCAACACCGGTGGAAAAATGTCTCACACTGCAATTGTTGCCCGCTCGCTGGGTGTTCCGGCAGTTGTTGGATTAAAATTGGTTACAGAAATTGCCAGCAAGGAAAGCATGATGATTTTAGATGGAAATACAGGAAAAGTAATTCTTAACCCGTCTCCTGAAACGATAACAAAATATCAGGAAAGCCAAAAAAATTATTGCGATCTGGAAAGCCAGTTGTTGCTGGAAAGCATGCAGGAAACAGCAACAAAAGAAGGTAAAAAAATTGAAATTTTAGCCAATATGGAATTTGAGGATGAATTGCCAACCCTGCACCGCGTTGGCGCTCAGGGCATCGGTTTGTTCCGGACGGAAGGCTTGTTTCTGCATCAAAACACACTACCGCTGGAAGATGAACAGGCTGCCATTTATTCCCGGATTGCAGAAAATATGTTTCCTCACAAGGTGATCATCCGCACGCTGGATTTGGGTGGCGACAAAGTGGCGCCGAACCTGATGAACACAAATGAAGAAAATCCATTTTTGGGATGGCGGGCGATACGTTTCTGGCTGGATCACAAAACCGGATTTTTGCGGCAGTTGAAAGCCATTTTACGCGCCAATCTCAAAGGCAATGTGCAAATGATGATCCCGATGGTCAGTGGGTTGAGCGAAATCCGAGAAGTAAAAGAATTAATGGCGGAAGCAGCAGACAGCCTGCGCAAAGAGGGCAAACCCTTCAACGAAAAAATTGATATCGGTATCATGATCGAAATTCCGTCTGCGGTTATTTTGGCAGACGTTTTTGCGCAGGAGGTCGATTTTTTCAGCATTGGAACCAATGATCTGGTGCAATATACCCTGGCTGTTGATCGCGGAAACGATAAAGTTGCCCGGTTGTATTCCCATTTTCACCCGGCGGTATTGCGGATGATCCGGATGACGATCGATGCCGGCAAACGCGCCAATATTCCCGTTGGTATGTGCGGAGAAATGGCCAGCGATCCGCGGGCAATTCCGCTGCTGCTGGCAATGGGATTTGAGCAATTGAGCGCCTCACCCAATAGCATTCCGCAGTTGAAACGGGTTATCCGGGAATTAAGCCTGACCGAATGCGCATCGCTCGATGAGAAAGTTGCGATGCTTTCCAAAACCACTGATGTGGTGCGTCAAGTTAATGAATTTTATGAAACACACTTTCCGGAATTGATTCTCTCCGGAAAAGATGATGAAGGTTACAATTGATATTCACCGAATGATCGGAAAATTCCGGTAGTTGAAAATTATGAGTATATTTTTTATCTAGAAAAAATTGGGAGAACAACAACATGCTTGAACACGATCGATCAAATTTTTTAAAATTGCTTCAGCAATTTCCCGGACAAATTACCAGTAGCGTCGCTTTGATGAAAAATTTCAAAACGGATGTGAAAGCTAAAAATGTCCGGGATTTGGTAATTGCCGGAATGGGTGGCTCCGCCATTTCCGGAGATCTGCTGATCGGATACATGTCTTCCGACCTGAAAATTCCTGCCGTTGTAAACCGGGATTATGAAATACCCAATTTTGTCGGAGAAAATACGCTGTTTGTCGCGCTTAGTTACTCCGGCACCACGGAAGAGACACTAACCGCCACCCGCAGCGCTCTGGCGCGTAAGGCAACGGTGATTGGCATCTCTTCTGGTGGCGAACTGCAGACATTGTGTGAAGAAAACGGTTGTCAACACATCAAAATAGAAGGCGGATTACCGCCACGACAAGCGTTGGGATACATCTTTTTCCCGTTGCTGCTGCTGATGGAAGCAGCCGGATTTCTGAAAAGCCAGAAAGCGGCAATTGAAGAAACCATTCAATTGATTGGAGAACTGGATACCCGTTACGATCCCAAACGCAGTTTTGGAAATAACCTTGCAAATCACATTGCCCAAAGCATATATCACGCTATTCCGGTATGTTACTCCGGTACGTCGTATTTGTCCGGCATTCCGGTGCGTTGGCGGAACCAGTTTAACGAAAATTCCAAAGTGATGGCATTCAGCAATGTTTTTCCCGAACTGAATCACAACGAAATTATGGGTTGGGAAGGGTTGCCGGAAGTGAACAAACATTTCCGGGTGATTTTCCTGCGTTGCCCGGATGAGCATGTGCGGATTAAAGAACGGATTCGCATCACCAAAGAAATATTGCGTAAAAATAAAATTTTATTCGGAGAAGTTTTCGCCGAAGGCGAATCGCGGTTGGCGCGGATGTTTTCACTAATTTACACCTGCGACTGGGCAAGTTACTATCTGGCAATGCTCAACGGGAAAGACCCAATCGATATCAAAAGCATCGATTATCTGAAGCAAAAGCTGAGCGAAGCAACCGTCTGATTTGCGATTCTGAAATTGTTGTTATTTCTAAATTTGTGGCATCAAATTCCCCGAACGCAAATTCGGGGAATTTTTTTAGGAGGTGGATGGGGACCGGTGTCTTCCCCGGCCTTCAAAGCCGCGTGTGTCCCGGTAGACCGGGGCAGGTGGGTTCGACTCCCACGCACCTCCGCCATTTTTTATACTGCATAACTTCCCGGCAAAAATAGGAAAAAAAATTCCATAATTGTGTAAAAATTGCGCAACTTGAGCACTTGTTTTCAATCACTGTGTTTTGAGTTAAGTAGTTGTTATTATTGATTTAAACACAGTTGATGATTTGGGTTGGTATTGTTTTTGTTCCTTTATTTTGAATATATCACATAACCCTGCCGGAGCCGGCATTGCGGCTGCTAACGGTAATAAAAATCAATACGTTGTCGATGATTAGGGTATATCAACAATAACGAAAGCATTATGAACCGCATTTCCGGGAAAAATCACAGATTTATTGCGATTGCGATCATTTGGCTGATGATATCGGCTGGCATGGCTGCGCAATCATTGGTGATGTCCGGCAAAGTGCGCGATATTAACACCCACCGCGAAATCTCCGGCGTAAATATTTTTATTCCCGAATTGGGAATTGGCACAGTTTCCGACCTTTCCGGACGGTTTGAATTGGAAATTACCCGTCCCGAACCGGATATGCGCGTCTTCTTCCAACATATTGGTTTTGATACACTTAGCCTGGAAGTGGAAGATGTGCTTTCGCAAAAAACCATCGAGCTTCAGGAACGATTAATTCCCGTGCCGGTAGTTGTGACGGAATCTTACGAAGATGTGCTCGATATCGAGCATGACCTCCCGCAAGCGGTTTCCGTTCTCGATGCCCGGGTGCTGGATTTGCACGGCTATGTAGACGCCGGCGATTTGCTGCAATCCGAACAAAGCATTCAGGTAGATGAGGAATTGAGCGGCAAAAAAACCGTTTCCATTCGCGGAGGCAACCCGGATGAGGTGATTGTCTTGTTCAACGGCATTCGCATGAACAACGCTCTGGACAATATTTTCGATGTATCGCTGATAGACCTCACCGATGTGGAGCGATTGGAAGTGATCAAAGGCAGCAACACGGCATTGTATGGTTCCGAGGCGTTTTCCGGGGTGGTGAACGTGGTGCCGCGTGCCCGCCAGGATTATAAAATCCGCTTTCAACAACGGATCGGCTCATACAATTCCGGCGATTGGGGGCTGTATCTCAACAATAAAATCGGCAAATTGTACGGCGGTTACAGTATTAAGCGCGGTAACGCGCAACGGGCTTTTGCCAACGAGGCAGAGGGCAACCAGTTGCTGGAAAACCGTTCGGAACACCACACTGCAAATTTGGCGTATCATTTTAAAGAAACGCCCGGTGGCAGACCCATTTCTTCGCTGAGTTTGATGTATGTGCGCTCCGAGCTGGATTTTGCCAACCAGCGCGATAGCGAAAATCTGCAAAATTTCAATCAGATGATCTCGGCGCGATTTGATGGCGATATCGGTAATGTTACCGGATTATCGCTTTCCGGCGCATACCAATGGCTGGATGAAAACCAGTTTCTGCTGTTCGCAGATGCCGAAAATTCATCCGGTTTTCTCACCCGCGAAATCGAAAACCGGTCGTGGCATTTTAATGCCGACCGCACCATGCGCTACCGTAACTTGCGATTACTGATTGGTTATCAATATAAACAAACCTTGCTCGATTTCCGCGACAACCGCTTTGTGATCAACGATGAAGATAACGAACTGGCGTTAGCATCGCTGAAACGGGCGCAACATGGCTTTGTTTCTATCGCCAAATATCGCGTGCCGACACGCTCCACATTTTTTCCCAGCATCAATTTTGATGCGAGTTTCCGATACGATATTGTAAAAGACCGGGAAGCGGAATCGCATATTCAAAACGATACCCCGGCGGATGATGCGCTGTGGCGGGAGCAAACCATCAAAATTTCGGCGCATACCAACGGCAGTAACGGCAAATTTGCGCTGAACGGATTTATTAATCTCGGTTCCAACGTAAAATTTCCAACGCTGATGCAGCAAATTAGCTCGCGGGAAATTTTGGCGAGCGGCGATAATACGGTATTGCTGCGACCGGAAAAGAATCACAGTATCGAATTTGGTGCGGAAATCAGCCGGGAAGTCCGGCGGCCGCAACTTTTCGGTTGGCAGTTGGGTGTCAATTTATTCCACAATGAATATCAAAATAAATTCCGCAGTTATTCCCTGCCGGGAACGCCGATTGCGTTTTTTGACAACGTGCCTTTCGCCAGCATTACCGGTGTGGAAGCGCAGCAGCGGCTGTTTCTGTTTAATAAAAAAGTGACGATGGAATTGGGTGCGTCCCGTTATTCGCTGTCTGATCTGGCAACTTTTCCATTCAAATATGATCGCAAATATACATTTGATATCCGCATCGACGAAGGCGGCTATTCCTTCCGTGTGAACGCGTTTAAAGAGGGCGAACAGATTGCCCAGATCCGCAAAACCGACGGCACTTTTTCGGAAGTCAATATCGGTTCCGTCGGGAATATTGATGTATTTTTCAGCAAATCTTTCGAAATTAACCGCATCAAATGGTTTTTTAACGCGAGTTTTCGCAATGTATTAAATGATGATTATCAGTTGGAAGGGTTGACTTTGCGGGATCGCCGGTATTATTTTACACTCGGTATTCAATATTAATTCCGGGGTAAAATGATACTGTCTGCTGCACTAAATCCGGTTGTCCGCCGGGCAATATGTTGTATCGTCAGCTGGCTGATTGTCGGCTGCACAGAAAATCCGTTTACCAACACCGAAACATTCCAATCCCACAGCTCATTCAGCGGCCAAATTCAATTTAATCAATCAGATACGACCCAAATGCCCCGGGCATATATTTGGATGGAAGCGTTGGATTTCGGCACGTTTTCCGAAATTGGTGGCGCATTTAAACTGTCGTTGCCATCGCCATCTAACCAGCCGGGCGGCGGTTTTACGGGTAGTTCAAATGTGTATTTTTATCTGGCTAATTTTTCGCTGGACTCGATTCGGGTGGTTATGCATAAAGGCGAGCTTATTTTCGAACGCGGTTCGCTGAATAATGTGGGGCAGGTGGAAGAAGATATTGTTTTGAATCAGCTGTTTTCGGTGGATATTTCTGCAGAACCTGCATTTTTTACTTCGGGTTTTGAAGACACCCTCGATGTTTCCGTGACTCTCAGCGCTTTTGCAGATTCTCAGGCGATTTGGACGATGGCAGCAACAACGGATGATATCTCCAGCGTGTTGCTTTGGCAGGTTGATTCCACATCGAATGACGCCACATTTTTACGCAACCTCGACGCTACGGAGCAATTGCGAATTATCGGGGAAACGCCGGTAACCTGGCATGGACAGTTTGTTATCGCGCCGCAATTAATTGATATCGGCGAATACCGTGTTTTACCCCATCTCTGGGTTGACGGGCATCGCCCGCCGGATGCGTTAATCCGAAAATTAGGAACCACTTTTCGGGCATATGATGAAAGTTTCCGGTTTTTGCCGTTTTTGCGGAATGGTGGCAAATTGACGATTCTTGAGCCCAAATAGCCGTTTCGAATTCGAAATAAATCCCCAAAATTATTGCGACAGCCAAACCCGGATCAGCGAAATGAGGTGTTCCTCGTCCACCGGTTTCGGGAGAAAATCGTTTGCGCCTGCGGAGAAACAGCTATCGCGGTCGCTTTGCATCACTTTGGCTGTCAGCGCGATAATCGGCGTATTTTTAAAAATTTCCTGGCTGCGAATTTGGCGCATCGCTTCAAAACCGTCCATTTCCGGCATCATGATATCCATTAAAATCAAATCCTGATGCGGATCGGATGCCAGCATTTTTAACGCCTGCACGCCGTTTTTGCCTGTGCTAACCTTCATCCCTCGGGATTCCAGAACTTGTGTCAGCGCAAACAGATTGCGCATGTCATCATCAACCAGCAGAATTTTCTTGCCTTCGATGATTTCTGCTTTTGCCGGCAGCGATTCAACCATCTGTTGTTGATTTTCCGGCATTCTTTCGGTCAGGCGATGCAAAAATAAATTCGTTTCATCCAACAGTTTTTCCGGCGGACAATGGCCTTTTTTGAGCACTCGCTGCGCCAGTAATTGCAATTGTCCCTGCTCATCCGGGGATAATTCTTTTCCGGTGTAAATAATTACGGCTGGCAAGGTGACATTCGGCTGAGACTGCAACGATTCCAGCAAATCAATTCCGGACATATCCTTCAACCCCAAATCCAGAAGAATACAGTCAAATTCATCTTTGTTCAAAACATCGATAGCTTCCGTACCGTTGGCAAAAGTGGTGATTTGCAAATCTTCGCTGGCAAAAAAATCGGCTAAATTTTCGCGCAGGTTGTCGTCGTCCTCAACAATCAGCAGCTTTTTGGGATAGCGTTCCGCGATCCGTTCGATTTTCAGAAATGCCGATTGCAATTGCTCAACCGAAACCGGTTTGTGCATCACGCCGATTGCGCCGAGTTTTAAGGCATCGTCCAGCGCCGATTGCCCGGAAATAACGTGCACGGGAATATGGCGGGTGACTGAGTCATTTTTTAGTGTATCCAGCACATTCCAGCCGTTTCGCCCGGGTAAACCGAGATCGAGAATGATACCGTGCGGCATTAACTGTTGGGCAAATTGCAAACCGGTATCGCCATCGCCGGCAATAATGCCTTTGAAATTCCGATCGTGGACAAATGTTAGCAAAATATTGGCAAATTCCGGGTCATCTTCGATAATCAGAATTACGCGGTCACCGCTTTCCAGATTCGCACGATCATCCTTTATCGCAATTGGCTCGGGTTTGGGCTCGGGAACAGACATGTTTTCCACCAAAAAATCGACGTTTTGGGGAGGCGTCAATATTGCATCGTGTTCGGCGGGAATAATCCCGGACGATTGGGCAGGTAAAATAATGCCAAAAGTGCTGCCGATGCCCGGCTCGCTTTCGAGATACATTTCGCCGCCCAAAATATTTACCAACTCGCGGGAAATGGATAGCCCCAAACCGGTGCCGCCATATTTGCGGCTGGTTGTGCCATCTGCCTGCTGAAATGCTTCGAATATCAGCTGATGTTTTTCGGGGGCAATGCCAACGCCGGAATCGCGAACGCTGATAATCAGCGCCGGATTTTCTGCCAGCGACGCACGCTGCAATTTTCGCTTCCCGTTGAAGCTGCGAACATCGATTGTCACGCCACCGGATTCGGTAAATTTGAATGCGTTGGAAAGCAAGTTTTTCAGCACCTGGCTCAGCCGGAGCGAATCCGTATCGATCATGCCCGGTGCATCTTTTTCATAATTGATGGCGAAATCCACACCCTTTTGCTCTGCGATATGTTGGAACTGTAACTCGATATCGGACAACAGGTTACGTAAATCAGTCGCACGGATATCAATTTGTAATTTACCGGATTCAACTTTCGAGAGATCCAGAATATCGTTAATCAGCGTGAGCAAATCCGTACCGGCGGAGTTGATAATTTGGGCATAGCGAATCTGCCCCTCGGTAAGATTTCCGGTTTTGTTTTCCGATAGCATTTTGGATAAAATGAGCAAACTGTTCAGCGGCGTGCGCAACTCATGCGACATATTCGCCAAAAACTCGGATTTGTATTTATTGGCAAGCTCCAGATCGCGTGCTTTTTCTTCAACCAGTTTTTGGGCGATTTTCAATTCTTCATTTTTGCGTTTTAACAACGTTTGCTGTTTTTCCAGCTCGTGGGTTTGCGCTTCCAGCTCTGTATTGGAGGTTTGGAGCGCCTGTTGTTGCAGTTGCAGTTGTTTTTCAGATTGTCGCAGCGCTGCGGTTTGTATTTCCAGCCGTTCATTTGCTTGACGCAATTCTTCCTGCTGAGTGCGTAATTCTTCAGCCTGTTTTTGAGTGGCTTCCAGCAAATCTTTCAGTTTTGTGCGCGATTCCGCCGTTTGAAAATTTATGGCGATATTGGGATTTACCTGCTCCAAAAATTGCAATTCATTTTCCGTAAATTCCCCAAATTTGCCAAGTTCGATAGCGCCGATAATGTTGCCTTCGTAAATAAATGGCGTAACCAGCACATTGGCAGGTGTTGATTCACCTAATCCTGAACGGATACTCAAATAGCCATCCGGCACATTTTTCAGGAGTATGGTTTTTTTCGTGAGCGCAGTTTGGCCGACCAAACCTTCGCCGATTTCAAATGTTTTTTGGTCATCCTGCCGGATAGCCAGCGAGTAGCTCCCCACCATCTTCAGCCGGTGCTGATCCGGCAATAAATAAATGGCGCCAACCTGCGCATCCAAATATCCGCACAAAAACTGGATCACGTTTTGAGCCATTTTTTCAATGCCCAGCTCGCCGCTCATGTGCGTGTGCAGTTCGGTTTGTCCCGTTTTCAACCAGTTTTGCTGGGTGTTTTCCTGCGATATTTCGATGAGATTGCGCTTCATTTGTTCCAGCGCATTGCCCAAAACATCCGCTTTGCTGCGAACGCGAACGGAATATGAATAATCGCCCTGCCCGATGGCATTGGCGGCGCGGGTTAGGTCTTTTGTCGCGTCGATCAGCGATACAAACGCTTTTGCCAAAAACCCGAATTCATCCCTCGTTGTAACCTGCAAAGCCACATCAACTTTGCCCTGCGCCAAATTGTTTGCTGCATTTACAATTTCATTCAACGGTTTGTCGATTGACCGGATGATGTAATAACCGAGGATGCTGAACAGCACCATCACGATAAAAATAACCGAATTGGTGAGCAGCGTCGATGCTTCATAATTGGTTTTGGTAGACCGGAATGCCTCGGTCATTTTAACTTTATTTTCGCGGGTTTTGTCTGCCAGGGTGGTTTTGATGCTGTTATACTGCTCTTTCATCACTTCCAGCGCGGCAATGGTTTCCTCATTAAATTCACCCAAAATCATGCGTCGGACGTTTTTGTCTGCCAATCGATAATAAATTGCCAGATCTTTTTCCATCCGGTTCAAAATTTCTTCGGAAATGGTGGGATTCATTCTGCCGGTATTCAATTGCAGTAGAAAAACTTTATACAGAGAATCTGCAATAACCAACTCATCTTCATCGGCGGCGGCAACGGCATTTTGCATGGCATATTGCAGCGAAAGCAGCGTTTCTTCCAGATCGCGGCTAAGCTCCAACGCCGACACATAACCGGTTTCAATTTCCGATATCAGTTGCTCATTGTTATAGCGGAAAAAATAATTGCTCATTACAATAATCACAAAAATCAAAATGGAGATAATTACCATTAATGATATTTTGTCGCGGATTTTAAGTTGACTAAACATGGTAAACCAATTTAAAATAATAGTTTATGTGGTAGAGAAAATGTTGAAATCGATATACTTTTTGAGAAATAAACGGTACTATCTAACGGTTTTTCCTGCTACAACTTGCGAAATCACATGCTTCAATTCGTCTATCCGCAACGGTTTCGCCACATATCCGTCCATTCCGGCCAACAAACATTCTTCTTTGTCGCCTTTGATCGCGTTTGCGGTTAGGGCAATAATGGGAATATGCTTGTTTTGATTTTTTTCCATTTCGCGGATGTTGCGGGTTGCGGTCAGCCCATCCATTTCCGGCATCATCACATCCATCAAAATCAAATCGAAGGCATCATTTTTGAACAAATCGAGTGCTATTTGGCCGTTTTCGGCAATTTCTATGGAATGCCCCATTTTTTCCAGCACACGATACGCGAGTTTTTGATTGACGTGATTATCTTCCGCCAGCAAAATATGCAGCGATTGGGTATTTTCCGGGTGATCCATGGTCGTTAAATCTGGCAAATGATCATCCGCAGATTCTGTTTCGTCAATCGCTTGTTTCAGCACAATTGTGAAAATGAAACTGCTGCCGGGTGTCTCTGGATTCTGTTTCAAAAAATCGGTCGGTTTTTCGCTTAATTTGCCTTCCTGAACGATAGTATATGTATTTTCAGTGTTATGATTTGCCGGACTCTCAACCCAAATTTTTCCGTTCATCAACACGACCAGTTGCGAAGAAATTGCCAGCCCCAAACCTGTTCCGCCAAATTTGCGGGAAATGGAATTGTCAACCTGGGTAAACGCATCGAAAATGTTTTCCTGCTTTTCCGGCGGTATGCCGATTCCCGTATCGGTGATGTTTAATTTCAAACAAATTTGGTCGTCATTTTGCCATTCCGGTGTAATGCTAACATAAACAAAACCGTTTTCCGTGAACTTGATGGAATTGCCAATCAGATTGATAAGTATTTGGCGCAGCCGGTCCGGATCACCGATTACCACTTGAGGAATCTCATCAGAAATGTGGTATAAAAGCGCAATGTTTTTCTCTAAAGCCCTGAAACTGAGTGCACGCAATGTTTCGTGAATCAATTTGCGGATTTCGAAAGGAAACGTGGTTAGCTCCAGTTTTTGGGCTTCTATTTTGGAAAAATCGAGAATATCGTTGATTATTTTGAGCAGCGAATCTGCGGAGTGGAGGATCATTTCGCTGTATTCGAGCTGTTCCTTCGAAAGATGGGTTTCCAGAAGCAGGTTGCTCATCCCGATGATGCCGTTCATCGGTGTGCGAATTTCGTGGCTCATATTCGCCAAAAAAACGCTTTTTGCGCGATTCGCCCGGATAGCATCGTCTTTTGCCTGCTGGAGCATATCCATTTGCATTTTAAGCTGGACGTTTTTGATTTTCAGCAGCTCTTTTTGGCGAAACAAATCAACAAAAATATCAACTTTGCTGATCAGGATTTGCGGATCAACGGGTTTAAAAATGTAATCGACCGCGCCGGCGGTATAGCCTTCAAAAATATGGCGCTCATCTTTGCTGATTGCCGTAACAAAAATAATGGGAATATGGCGGGTGCGCTCTGCTCCGCGCATCAGCTTTGCGGTTTCAAATCCATCCATTTCCGGCATTTGAACATCGAGCAACACCAATGCAAAGTCGTTTTCCAGCAGCAATTCCAGCGCTTTGTAACCGGAGTCAGCCAAAAATAATTGGCGATCGGGTGCAGCCAGTACGCTCTCCATCGCAGTCAAATTTTCCTGGCGATCATCGACAATTAAAATATTTACAGTTTGACTTTGAAAATTATCCAATAGGTTCTTCATTGATCAGACAAAACTTTTTCCGGTTATCGAATCAGGTTTATATATAATATTAACAGGGAACTATGACGTTGTTCGCGATCGGAAATTTTACTCGATCGAAATGGCGACTACCGGGAAATCCGCGATGTTGGTTTTTGTCGATACATAGCCGATAGCATTCGGGTTTTCTTCGATATATTTCAAAATTTCCAAATCGTTTGCTTTTTCCGGTGGCGGAATCCCCCGGCCGGAAAAAATCTGTTTTTGCCAGTAGGCTTTAATTTTGGAAACCTTTTTTTCATGAATTTTGGTTGAAAAAGTTATGCGAACCGGTGCGTCTTCTTTAAGTTCGATGGGCAAAATCATCTCGTTATTTTCCCAGACTTGAACCTTCTTCAGAAATATTTCAGATAACTTGTTTTTGTCTAATACTTTGATAGGGTTGGACTTATGGACAATTACAACAAAATCTGACGGTTCCCCTGCATTTAAATTAAACAGCATGCAAAGGCCAAAAATACCAACCCAGATGTTCATTTTTTTATAGTGCATTTCGTTAATCCGTTTTTTCATCGTCTGTTTAAGCTCTGCTTAGAAACTGCTGGCCAAGCTTAAAATTGCATATCTGGTTTTAAGTTGGGATTGGATATAGGGGTTTATGTATTGATCTTCGACCAAAAATCCTTCGGTAGTATGTGCTTCCACCTTTATTACCAAATTTGCGGAAAATGCATAATTTAGGGCAACGCCAAAATCCTGATGGAATTTTTTATCTATATAAGTGCCGCCGATCAGATTGCCCATATCGAATGGTACGTAGAATTGATGAAATTTTATGGTTTCGTATTGCAGGTTCATCGACAAATCGCCAACCAAACTCAAACCACCCTGTATGTAATAGCTGTTCATGTAAAACGGAGAGTTGACAACGGAAATGATGTTGTCTTCCGCACGGATGGTAAATCGCTCGAAATCGCCTTCGATGGAAGCTAGATAGCTGGTAATTGACGGCTCTTGCAGGTTCGCTAATTGAACAAAACTTAATCCCCGCGTCAGAATTCCGTAATAGCCGCTAAATCCGAATCGCAATCCGTCGATGGGTGTGAATAACCAGCCCTGATAGCCAAATGCACGTTCAATGTCTGCTTCGTCTACAACCAACGTAACTTCGTTGGTTAAGAGTGATTGCAACTTATACCATTCCAGCCAGCTCCATTGCCCGGCAAAAACATCACTACGAACGCTCCAGTTTTTCCCCAGTTGATGGGTGTAGCTTAGCACAATCCCGTTCACCGCTTCGCTGGAAGCACGGGATTCTGAATAAACAGAAGTTGGCGCCCGGTAAAACGGGAGCAGTACACTTACGTCCCGCAATTCGTTCATGATGCCTAATGGCATTTGCACTTTCCCGAATTTGATGGAAAATGCTGGCGAAAAATGGTGCTCGAAAAATCCCCAGTCCAATTCGAGATCTTGATTAACCAACATGGTTGGGTTTTTGCCGAGCCGTTTGTGCGCCAGTTGTACCACAAAGTTATTGGTTTCGTTAACGTCAAACCGGAATTGGAGTGCCAGATTGCGATAATCACTGGTGCCATCCGTTGGGATACCAAAAATCTGGTGATCATCGCTGATGGCAAATCCCTGCGTCAGATGTCCGAAAACCCGCAATTTAGACTGTCCGGAAACACTCAAAGACAGTGCTATAAATGCAATAAAAATAGTTGTAATGCGTTTCATACTATCATAGCCCCGTTAAAAAATTCACGACTTGTTACTCATCTATTATCGTGATTTATTAATATTTCATAACCCACTGGGTCAGTTTTTTTATCGGTTCGATCACAATGCTCTCAACTGTTTTTAAAAACTCGTTGCCAGGCTTAAAATTGCATATCTGGTTCGTAAGGCATCCGGCAGATAGGGCGTGGTAAATTGGTCCTCGACAAAAAAACCGTTGGTTGAATGAACTTCTAACTTTATCACAATATTCGATGAAAATGTGTAGTTCAACCCGACACCAAAATCTTCATGTATTTTGCGGCTAATTTTTTTACCAAGTGGCACAATTCCCAGATCATAAGTGACAATAAAATCTTTAAAATCAACAACTTCGTATTGGGCATTCAGAACAAAATTGCTCCAGATATTTACGCCGGATTGCACATAATAACTGTTCATGTAAAACGGGGAGTTGACGACGGATATGATATTATCTTCCGCCCGAACCAGAAATCGATCAAAATCACCCTCCACAGAAAACAAATAACTTGTCAGTGATGGCGCTTTGATGCCGGATAGCAACTCGCTAAGCCCATTTTCCGTATCGCCGAAATAGCCGCTGAAGCCAAAACGCAACCCATCAATGGGTGTCATTAGCCACGCCTGACAGCCGAAAGCTTTTTCAATATCAACTGTTTCGAGCTTTACTGAAAGCTCGTTCGATAAAATGGGTGCAATCAAAAGCCACTCCAGCCAACTCCATTGCCCTGCAAATACATCGCTGCGGAATCTCCAGCCTTTACCAAGTTTTGTAGAGTAGCCAAAAACAATGCCGTTTACATATTCTCCGGAAGCACGCGATTCTGAGTAAACCGACGATGGCGCCCGGTAAAACGGCAGCAAAACGCTAACATCACGCAACTCGTTATAAATGCCCAACGGCATTTGAACTTTGCCAAATTTGAGAAAAATTTCCGGTGAAAAATGATGTTCGAAAAATCCCCAATCCAGTTCCACATCATCTGCTTCCGATTGTGCTGGGTGTTTACCGAGACGTTTGTGGGCGATTTGCACGATCAGGTTGTTTTTTGGATCGATGTCGTATCGAAATTGTAAAGCCAGATTGCGGTAATCGCTGGAACCGGATGTCGGAATTCCGAAAATCTGGTGCTCGTCGCTAATGGCAAATCCTTGCGTCAGATGTCCAAAAACGCGCAGCTTGGATTGACCGGATATGTTCGCCGAAAGTGCAATCAAAAGCGTTGAGATGGTTAACAAATATTTCATTCCGCATAAACCCCATTCCGTTATTTTAAACCGCTTCTCATCTATTATCGAGACTTAAATGGTTTTCATGATCAAAAAAATCGACCGTTTTTTGTTATAAAAGTATCGGTGTAAATTATTGGTTTACCGGGTTTATTTGGTTAAAATCCGGTTGCCAGGCTTAAAATCACAAAATTAGTTTTTAACGGTTTATCCAGATACGGGTTAACGAAAACGTCTTCGTACAACAATCCGCGGGTTGTGTGCGCTTCCAGTTTCATCACAAAACCAGCCGAAAAAATGTAATTCAGTCCGATGCTGTAATCCCTGTGCAGTTCGCTATCCACATGTCGTTTGGGTAGAATTTCCCGCAGGTAAAACGGTACGATTATGTTTTTTGAATCGATCGATTCAAATTGAGCATTCAACACAAAGTTGTTCCAAAGATTAAAGCTGCTTTGCAAATAATAATTTTGTAGGTAGAATGGTGAGCCGGATACCGCAATAATATTTCCTTCCGCACGAAAAACCGCAGCATCGAAATCATATTCAAAAGATGCCAGATAATTTCCCACAGTCGGATTTTCCACCCCGGAGAGCACATTCAGCCCAAAACCATTTTTTGTGACGCCGTAATAGCCGCTAATGCCGGTTCGCAAGCCTTCAAGTGGGGTGTTTAACCATAATTGGGTGCCCAAAACGGATTCAATATCAACCCGTTGTACGTTGGTTTTAAAACCGTTTCCCAACGGATTTTCTATATTTGCCCATTCTCCCCACCGGAATTGCCCCGCAAAAAAGTCGCTGCGAATGCTCCAGCCTTTTCCGATGGGAAATTGTATTCCGAAAACCACCCCTTCAATGGCTTCGCTGGAAATACGGGATTCGGTATAAACCGAGGAAGGCACGCGGTAAAAAGGGATGAGTACACCTACATCGCGAACCTCGTTGAAAATACCCAGCGGCAGTGATACTTTCCCGAATTTGATGTAGCTCGAAGGCGTGGGGCGGTGTTCAAAAAATCCCCAATCCAGCTCGATATCCCTCGTGATCTCCATCAGCGGGTTTAAACCGAGCCGTTTGTGGGTGAGCTGAACGATAAAATTGTTAGATTCGTTGACATCAAAGCGAAATTGCAGTGCGATATTCTGATAATCAGATGTGCCTTTCGATGGAATACCATAAATCTGGTGGTGATCGCTGATTGCGAATCCCTGAGTCATGTGTCCGAAAACCCGGAGTTTGGACTGGCTATACAGCGGATTACAAAGCAAAAGAGCGAGTAAAAGTTGTGAAATTCGTAATTTTATCATGACTCAACCGGTACTTTATAAATTTTTCAAACATTTGTACCAATACATAATCGTGTCTTTCAATTGAAAATTAAGATTAGAATTCAGGTTTTTGCATTGTTCCATTTCCATTGATTCACCACCTGCGAAATCTTATATTGGCCACATATGACGCGACATATACGTTAAACAGGAGGTAATTATGGACTTGACAAAACAGATGCAACGGGTAGCGGTTGTCGGTGCTGGCGGAAAAATGGGCAGCGGTATTTCGTTGCTTTTGGCGCAGGAAATGACCCTGCAATCGCTGCAATCGGAGCATGTTGGCACAAATTTTCAATTAGCATTAATGGATATCAGCGCAGATGCGTTAGATGGATTGCAACAATATCTCGCCAAACAGACGAACAAATTTGCACAGAAAAATAGCGAATTGCTGACGGAATACTTTCCCGGTGATGATGCGACATCAATTGCAGAAAAATTTGTTGCAAAAATGCAATCGCTGCTGCGCCCGGTAACCGATTTATCGGAAATCAGCAATCAGCAAATAATTTTTGAAGCCGTATTGGAAAAACTGGATCTGAAAGTCAATATTTTCAATCAGTTAAAGCAATCCAATCCGGATGCGTATTTCATGAGCAACACCTCCTCCATTCCCATTCACGAGCTGGATGCGATTGTCGGAATGGGTGGGCGGATCATCGGTTTCCATTTTTACAACCCACCGGCAATCCAGAAGCTGGTGGAGCTGATTATCCCGGAAAAAGTGGATCCCAAACTGCCGGAGCTTTCCAAAGCGATCGGTAAAAAACTGCGCAAAATCATTGTGCCATCCAATGATATTGCCGGATTTATCGGGAATGGGCATTTCATGCGCGACGGGTTGCATGGCATTCATGAAGCCGAGCATCTAATGAAAGAAGGCATGAGTTTCCCGCAGGCAATTTATACCGTCAACCGCATCAGCCAGGATTTTTTGCTGCGCCCGATGGGCATTTTTCAACTGATTGATTATGTGGGTCTGGATATTTTCCAGAGCATTTTGAAAATTATGAACCCGCATTTTCCCAAAGAAACGCTCCACAGCCGGTTGATCGACGGGCTTGTGGCAGCCGGTGTAAAAGGCGGGCAATTTTCCGATGGCAGCCAAAAAGATGGTTTTCTGAAATACGAAGGCGGCAAAGTTGTGGGTGTTTACGACAATGCTCAACAAAAATATTTGTCGATACATGAGGGGCGCTGGCAGGAAGTTATCGATTCGCAGATTGGCGAACTGCCGGAAAGCCACGAACCGTGGAAAACTTTGCTCAAAGATGTAGATCGCGATGGGAAATTACAGCGTTATTTTAGCGATCTTTCCGAAAGCCGGACGCTGGGTGCCAAACTGGCGATCAATTATTTGAAACATTCCAAATCGATTGGTGAACATCTCGTAAGCTGTGGCGTTGCCGACAGCGCGGATGATGTGAACAGCGTTCTGATGAACGGATTTTTCCATCTCTACGGACCGGTGAATTCGTTCGTTTAATTCCAGAAGTTACAATTTTTTTACGTTCAGAAAAGGCAGGGCAAAACCCTGCCTTTTTTGTTTTTGAGAGTTTATGCGAATTTTGTAGATTTACAGATTCACCAAAAACTCAACAAAAGGATACCGACCGGATGAGTTGGTTTATTGGCGCATTTCCAAACGGAAACGGGATAATTTCCAAAGAATTCTTTTTGCAAAAAACAGCGTTTTTGCCCGAACACCGATTGAAAATTTGCACCAAACAACTTTGCCTGATTGCCGGTGGCATCGCAGAAACTTGCCAGTTTTCTGTTGCTGCGGATGAAACATCCGGCTGGTTGCGGCAGGTGTTGGCATTCATTTTGTCGATGGATTGCCAACATTGATGACCGGCGCAGATTGGTCAACTGTTTTTGCCGGAGCTGAGACGGATTTGTCATCGCTCAACGGGCATTTTGCCGCAATTGGCTGGCAAAACCGACGCATCCGTTTTTTCACTGATCCGCTGGGGTTGCGCAACATTTTTTCCGGGAAATTGATGGCGTCATGTGGTTTGCAAGTCGCATCGACTGGTTGGCAGGTATAAAAGCGGTTGCAAAATCGAATTGGAAACATTCAGTGCGCACTGGCTGTTGATTAATCAATTGTCGCAGGAAAGCGGTGTAACCGGTGTTCGGCGGCTTTGCCAGGGCGGTATCGCAACGGCTGAACCGGGAAAGTTCACGCTGACAAACCACGAATGGTTGCCGGATAAATCGCAAAATTTTTCCGAAAAATCGATGCCGGATTTATTGCGCGATTTTACTGTTTACGCTCGGCGGGGAAAAACGCTGTCGCTGGGGTTGTCCGGCGGGCTGGATTCGCGGGTGCTGCTGGCACAGTTGCTCAACCAACCGAAAAATGATTGGGCTGTACACCTTTAATGTTCCGGAGCACCCGGATCGAAAGATTGCCGGTAACATCGCTTCAGCATTGGCATCCCGCAAACGGTAATCCCCGCTTTTTCCCCGATACCGAAAAGATTTTTGAAATACTAAAAAACTATGTTGGGCAAACTCGATTGTCATCGCCGGCATCTGGGTTTGTTAATGTTCAATTTACAGCTATTTACACCACCTCGGAAAAATCGTTATCGATGGCGGTTCGGGCGAAATTGCCCGGCGACGCTATCTGAACATGCTGCTGCTGCGGGGTAAAACAGCGCTGCTGAATGGCAATGTTTCGCAAATTTTGCCGTTTTTGCATGTGCATCGCGCCAATATTTTACTGCGAAGTTCAGTTACAACTGGAAAACAGCCTTGCTGGCGAACTGGAAAATGTGTGGTCCCAGATGCCAGATATCCGGCATTTTGGTGTGGAAAACTGGCTGGATTTGTTCGCCATCCGCACCCGATTTCCCAATTTTGCAGCCTGGAGCAAAGCCGGTCAGATAGTGAACTGGTGAATTTCATGCCGTTTGTGCAACCGGCATTTCTCCAAAAATGTTCGAGACACCGGTTCGCGAACGGGATAACGGGCGAATGTTCCGCAAAATTATCCGCGAAAATTATCCATCGCTGACCCGTTTTTCACTCGTGAAAGATGGCATCGTTTATCCGTATCCGTTTAAAACCATTTCTGCATCGCTGTGGATGAAAGGAAAACGCAAATTTGGGAAAGTGTATGTCGAGCAAAATACAATTCATTTGCTAACTGCGATTGAGCCACAAATTCGCGGTTTGCTGGATTCCGCAACGGTGCGACAGAGTAATTTTTATGATTATCAGATGTTGCAACAGATTGTTGATGGGTTTTACAGCGGCGATCAGCGCCATGCCAAAGCTTTGGATTGGTGGCTGGCTTTCGAGCTGTATCGGCAGCAAATTGAGCAAACAATGTAATGCATATTTTGCACTTTGGCGCAAAAAGGTAATTTTTACATCATTTTCCGCAACAAAATTTCGAATCAATTTTATTCTCATAAACATTTATTTATAAAGCAATTAGCGGCATGCTTTTTTGTGCCGGAATGTTGTGGCATGTCAATTGTTTTAATTAGAGCATACTAATTTTTTTAACGGTAAAACTATTGCTAAATTTTCGGAGGCTCTTTTGAAACAATCTTTGACAGGAAACATTTTCCGGATGTTCAGTATTTTCTGCTGCATTTCTTTGCCGATGGTTGCCCAGGTTTGGACAATTCAAAACAGTGGCGTATCCGATCAGCTCAAAAGCGTTCACTTTGTCAGCAATTCTGAAGGCTGGGTTTGCGGCGATAACGGGGCATTGTTGCACACGGTAAACGCCGGTGAAACATGGTCCCGCGTTGCGGTTTTCAGCAGTGATCTGCACGAAGTTGCGTTTTTGGATGCGCAAACCGGCATCGTTTCCGGTGATGACGGGGCAATTTTGCGCACAACCGATGGCGGCGCAAACTGGAGCATTGTTAATAGCGGCACCAGTTCGCAATTGCGTGGCTGCGGTTGGGGTGCGGATGGCATTGCCTGGGCAGCAGGTCGTGATGGCGTGTTGCTAAAATCGACAGATTTTGGAGCAACCTGGACCCTTCAGCAAAGCGGCACAACCAACCGGATTCGCTCGATCGTGGGATACGGCAGCACTCACGCATGGGCAGTCGGCAACGATGGATTGATTCGCAGCACAGCAAATGGCAACAGTTGGGCAGCCCAAAACAGCCCGGTTTCGGACAATCTCGAAGATGTTCAATTTATCAACACCAACGTGGGATTTGTTTCCGGCAGCGGCACAGTGCTGTTTACCGATAACGGCGGCGCAACCTGGGCAGTTCGTGGCAGTGGCGTCAGCGGCGAAACCAACGGATTGTATTTTACGGACGAATCCAACGGCTGGGTTGTGAATGAAATGGGGCAAATTTTCCACACAACCAACGGCGGCGTAACCTGGGCAACAGAAACAACCGGCACTTCCGGTATATTAAATGATGTGTTTGTTGCAGCCAACGGCGCTGGTTGGGCGGTTGGCGATAACGGCGTCATTTTGAAACATGCGCCACTCACCGGAATTGATGATGAGCCGGAAACCGCCGTTCGCGAAAATAAACTGGCTCAAAATTACCCGAATCCGTTCAATCCCGCGACAACAATTGCATTTAATTTGGCCAGTTATCAAAAGGTGCAATTAACCGTTTACAACATTGCCGGTCAACAGGTGGCGGAATTGATCAATCAACCGTTGATTGCGGGCGCGCATTCGGTTACCTTTTCCGGGGAAAACTTGCCTTCCGGGGTTTATTTTTACGAACTTCGTGCCGGCAGTTTTAACGAAATTAAAAAAATGATGCTGGTGAAATAAACCGGTCGATTATTTATGGAACAATATTTGCAAATCCAAACATGGTAACGTAATCCGGTGACACTTTGTATACCGGATTAACGGTTTTAATAACGATTAACAACAATGATGCAGCCTGTGAAGAATACGCACACGAAAACCCAACGCGACTGGTTTAAAATTGGTTTGAAAATAGTTTATGTAATTTCGTTATCAATTTACGCATACTATTTGATAGACGGATTGGGATTTTACCAACTACCGTTTCAGGAACGTCCGCATCACGAGGCATACCGGAATTTGCGGTCCGCCGGATTGCGCGGGCACGGTTTTGGCATTATCGGTTCGCTGATGATGACGTTGATGCTCCTGTATTCTGTTCGGAAACGAACCAACTGGTTTGGCAAATGGGGCGCGATCAGCCGTTGGTTGGATGTGCATATTTATCTCGGGATCATGGGACCACTACTGGTCATTTTGCATACTACCTTTAAGTTGAACGGCATTGTTGCGGTTAGCTTCTGGTCGATGATCGCGGTTTCCGGCAGCGGAATTTTGGGGAGATATTTGTATTTGCAAATTCCCCGGAACCGGCGCGGAGACGAACTCAGCCTGAAAGAAATTGAATCGCTCGATCAGGAATTTTCGGAAGAACTTTCCCGCGAACTGGGGCTGAAAAACGGTAAGCTTGCCCGGCTTCAGGAAATTGCCGGTGTGCAAAATGTAAACAAAGATGCCGGGTTGTTCAGTTTGCTGATGGGCATGCTCCGGTTCGACCTGTTCAGCTTTTTTCGTAAATACCGGCAGCAGCGGATGTTGCGGAAAGAATTCCAGCTGGACAGCCAGCAATTGAAAGCCGCAATCGAAATTTTGCATCGCAAACAATTGCTGGAACGCCGGATTTTACTGCTCAATCATGTTCAGCGGCTGTTCCATTATTGGCATGTGTTTCACAAGCCATTCGCGATTTTAATGTTTCTGATCATGATTTTACATATCGGCGTGGCAGTTTGGTTGGGTTACACATGGATTTTTTGACGCACTTCCGACAGCAGTGGACTCGGAGCGAACTCGAAGGGCAGATGCTAATTTTCATTTTCTTTATCAACGTTACGTAAAAAGGGAGTTTGACCATTCAATCAGCATGCATCTGGCAGCACATATTTTTTCGGTTTTGGCGAATCGTTTTTTTGTGGAATGTTTTTGCAGCAACCTTCGCAATTGCGCAGCTTTCGCCGGGCGATCTGCACCAGTCTCACGCCAAATTAGAGGGGTTGAGCAATTGCACCAAATGCCATTCCAGCGGCGCACAAATCGATCTGGGAAAATGTCTCGATTGTCATAAATTGCTAAAACAGCGCATCGATTCGAACAAAGGGTTGCATGCCCGACCGGATTACAGTGATTGTGTCCACTGCCACAACGACCATCACGGCAGAGATTTCGAAATGGTATTCTGGAAAGAGGGACAGGATAATTTTGACCATGATTTGACCGGTTACCGGCTGGAAGAAAAACATGCCGAACTGAAATGCCGGGACTGCCATAAACCCGCCAATATCGCCGATCCGCAGCCGTTGCTCAATCAGGATAAAAATCTCGAACGCACATTCTTGGGATTGCAGCAAGCCTGTTTAACCTGCCATGCGGATGAGCATCGCGGGCAATTGGCGGAAGATTGTCTGAAATGTCACACCTACAGCGGTTGGAAACCTGCCAACCGTTTTGATCACGACAAAGCCAAATTCCGGCTGACCGGATTGCACCGGGATGTAAAATGTGTCGATTGCCACAAAGAAGAGCGTGATAATCGCACAGCGGACGACCCGACATTTGCCCGGTTTACGGGCATCGCATTTCAGAATTGCACAAACTGCCACGAAGATGTGCACCGGGGACAATTCGGACAAAATTGCCAAAAATGCCACAGCACTGCCGGCTGGAAAAAGCTGCTTGCCAATGCGGATTTCAATCATAATTTAACGCGATATCCATTGCGCGGCAAACACGCCACAGTTGCCTGCGAAAGCTGCCACAAACCCGGCATTCCGCGTCGCGGATTGGCATTTGCCAAATGCACCGATTGTCACACAGATTTTCACCTCGGGCAATTTGCGGCACGTCCCGGCGGCATCGCCTGCGAAAATTGTCACACTGTCAAAGGGTTTTCTCCCGCGAACTTTACGTTCGACGATCACGCCAAAACGGATTATCCGTTGGAAGGCGCGCACCTTGCCATTCCCTGCATCGCCTGTCACGCGGGCACGCCAAACGGGCGTGGCAGTTCGCGATCAATGTTGCGGATCAACCGGTTTACCTTTGTGTCCACCAAATGCATCGATTGCCACAAAGACCCGCATTTCGGCGAAACCAAACGCTTTGTGGATATCAACGGCTGCGAAAGCTGCCATCGCGTGGATAGCTGGCGGAGCATCGAATTCGATCACAGCCAAACCGATTTTGCACTGCTCGGCAAACATAACAGCACTGGCTGCATTCAATGCCACGTTCCGGCTGCGGAAACATCCGGCGGCAAAAGGATTCCGTTCCAGAATATGGCGCAGAATTGCCAACACTGTCACGCGGACAAACACAACGGTCAGTTTGTTACCACATTTGTTTCCGCCGGAAAAGAAATTCGAGGTACTGATTGCGCCCGGTGTCACGGCGAAGAAAATTGGCAACCGGTGAAATTTGATCATAATCGCGATTCCAAATTTTCGCTCGAAGGCGCACACGAAAAAGTTGCCTGCGAAGCATGTCACATGACTGTTGCGGAAGCGGACGTCACTTTCCGGCAATTTAAACCACTCGGCAGCGAGTGTTCGGATTGCCACGGCGGGTGAGAGTTGTGGACGCCGGGGACACCCGCATTCGCAGAGGCAGCAGTAAAGCTTTTTTGTCATTCCTGCGAATGCAGGAATCTCCCGGTTATTTCTTCGGGTATCATTTTATTTTTTTTCATAAGTTTTAATAAACTACTGTAAATAAACAAAATAGCACATAAAACAGAAGTGCCGAATGAACAAATGGATTAACATCATCGCTGTGGTTTTGGGGTTGGCGCAAATGGTTTTTGGGCAAGAAAATGTGCAGAATCCGCAGAGCAATGTGCAGAATCCGCACGGCAAAATAAAATGGGAATGTGTGGATTGCCACACTACCGAATCGTGGACGGAAATGAAAGACCCGATGGTTTTCCGCCACGAAGCAACCGGTTTTGCGCTGGTTGGCGCACACAAAATTACCCAATGCATGAGTTGCCACGAAAGCCCGAAATTTGCCGAAGTCGGTGCTGCCTGCGCCGATTGCCACACCGATGTGCACCAGGGTGAATTTGGCATCAATTGCCAGAGCTGCCACACTGCGCAAACCTGGGAAAACCGGATCGACGTTCGGCAATTGCACGCGGCTCGCGGTTTTCCGCTATCCGGTGGACATGCAGTTGCGGATTGCCAAAGCTGCCACATCAGCGAACAGCGCAACGAATTTGCCGGTACCGCAAGCGCCTGTTTTTCCTGCCACATCGCGGAATTTAACGAAACGGTCGATCCAGATCACCAGCAAGCTGGATTTTCGCTGAACTGCGAAAATTGCCACCAACCCGCGGCAATCGCCTGGAATCAGAATGTGCGATTTGATCACTCGATTTTTGAATTACGCGGCGCCCACAAAACCACCGAATGCGCGGCATGTCACACCGAACAATTTACCGGAACGCCACGCGAATGTTTCGCCTGTCACGAAGCGGATTTCCAGACAGCACAATTGCCCGATCACATTTCGCTCGGTTTCCCAACCGAATGCGCTGAATGCCACAACGAAACGCGTTGGCAAGGCGCTGCATTCGATCATATTTCCGCCAGTGGATTTCCTCTGAACGGTGCGCACAGCACGATTTTCTGCGCCGAATGCCATGTGGACAATCAGATGACCGGATTGCCGCGTGATTGCTTCGGTTGCCACAACGATGATTATCAGGAAACCACCGATCCCAACCACGTTCTCGGAAATTTCCCGCAGGATTGTTTGGTTTGCCATAACGAATTAACCTTTGTTCCGGCAGATTTCGATCACAATTTGACCCAGTTTCCGCTTACCGGCGCACATGCGACGCTTCAGTGCGAAAGCTGCCACGAAACCGGCGATTTCACCGCGTTGCCAACGGAGTGCTATTCTTGCCATCAACCGGATTTTGAGGGCACAACCGATCCGGGGCATGTGCAAAATAACTTCAGTTTCGATTGTACGCTTTGTCACAGCACTTCCGCATGGGAACCGGCGACGTTTGACCATAACGCCACCGATTTCCCGCTGACCGGTGCGCACATCGGGCTGGATTGTTTGAGCTGCCACAGTTCCGGGTATGCCGGAACCCCAACCGCCTGCGTTTCCTGTCACGAAGATGATTTTCAGGCGACGACGGATCCCAACCACATCGCTGCTGCATTTCCGCTGGAATGCGAAGTTTGCCACAGCACGGTAGCGTGGGAGCCCGCAATATTTGATCACGATAACACAGATTTTCCGTTGACCGGTGCGCACACCGGTGTGGATTGCAACAGTTGTCACGCCAGCGGATACACCGGCACGCCGACAGCATGTGTCAGTTGCCATCAATCCGATTTTGACAACACAACCGATCCCAACCACATTGCGGCAAACTTTCCGGTTCAGTGCGAAGTTTGCCATAGCACCACCGCATGGGAGCCGGCAAACTGGAATCACGATCAGCTGTATTTCCCGATTTACTCCGGCGAGCACCGCAACGAGTGGGATACCTGCGCGGATTGTCACCTCGACCAGACCAATTTTGCCACTTTCGAATGCATTTTCTGTCACGAGCACCGCCAATCGGAAATGGATGACGAGCACAACGACGTGAACAACTACGTTTACGAAAGCACCGCTTGCTACAATTGCCACCCGGACGGCCGGGAATTGATGCAATTGGATCGGATGCGTAATTAGTTTTCAAAGCAAAAAACAAGTTGAAAGATATTCAAGAAATAACGCCACGGAGACACAGAGTGCACAGAGCATTGAAAATAAATAACTTAAAAAGCCCTCTGTTTTCTCTGTGTCTGTGGTTTCGCAAAATTTTTTAACGTTTACTCAGAAATAAAATTTTTACCCAAAGCAAGGTTTGCAAAATGAAACAGATGTTGAAAATCGCAATTGCGCTATGGCTCGCATTCACGTTGTTTGGCGTGTCGGCGCAGGAAAAAACCACCCGGTACGAGGTTCGCTATGTTTCTGCGGAAAATGTATATCTTGCGGCGGGCAGCCAGGTTGGGCTGGCGATTGGCGATACGCTGGAAATCCGCGATCGCGGTAAAATGATTGCCCGGGTGCTGGTCACTTACGTTGCGGAACAATCGTCGAGCTGTCAGATTTTGACCGCCACAGGCGAAATCCGTCCGGGAATGGGCGCGGTTTTGACTGGCGCAGCGCCGCAAACCGAACCCGGTTTACCCGGTGAAACGGAATCCGGCGACGTATCGAACGAAACAAAAAAGCGCACCGTCACTGTCCGGACAAAACAAAAATCCCAAAAATCCACCGATCTCAGCGGCAGCATTTCGCTGCGCTATTACACGCTGAACGATCTCACCGAACGCAATCTCGATTTTAAACAGCCCACATTTCGGATCAATTTGCGGGCAAAACGGTTGTGGGGAAAAGATTACACACTGCGCATCCACACCCGCACCCGCCACGATGAGCGCACCCGTGCCTATCGCGAAGACGTGCCCAAAAGCGAATGGCGCAACCGGATTTACCAGTTTGCACTCGGTTACGAAAACCGCGATGCCCGGGTAAATTTCCGGCTCGGGCGCATCACCACCAACCGGCTGAGCGGCGTTGGCTACATCGACGGATTGCAGTTGCAATTCAACCTTTCGCCATCGGTTGATGTGGGAATTTTGGGCGGCACGCAGCCGAACTGGCGCGATTCTGCACCGCAAACGAATGTTCAAAAAGCTGGTGCATTTCTTCATTTTCAAAACGGCGAGATGCGCGGTCGCTTTTTCGAAACGACCGTTGCCGCCGCCGGCGCGTATGCGGATGGCGTGGTCAGCCGGGAGTTTTTGTACTGGCGTAGCAATTTTCGTTCGCCGGGCGGATTCAGCTTTTTCCACATGCTGGAAATGGACATGAATCGCAATTGGCGAAAAGAAAAAACCGGCAAAAGCGCGGTGCTCTCCAATCTTTATCTGTCCGCGCGGCAGCGTATTTCCGATGCGGTTACTGCCGGCGTTACTTTCGATAACCGGCAAAATTACTGGACTTACGAAATTCGCACATTGGCAGACAGTCTGTTCGACGATGCGCTCCGAACCGGATTTCGCGGCAATCTTTCCGTTAAATTGCCCGGCAGGATTTACGTTTTCGCCAACGGCGGTTTGCGCAAAATTGAACGGGATAATGTTACCACAACCTCGTACGCTATCGGCTTGAATCGCAGCGGATTGCCCGGCAACACATCGCTGCGGCTGAACGGCTCCGGTTTTTCGAACAAGAATACCAACGGCACGAATATCGGCGGCGATATCGGCAAAAGCTTCTCCGCCGGTCACCGGATCGATATCGGTTATTCGCGCTACGCCTATTCGTTCGATTGGGACGGCATCAATCGCGTGACCGATACGTACAGCGCGCAAGCCTATTTGATGCTGCCGGCACGGCTGTTTTTCAGCGGGCTGTATCAATACGATCTGGGCGATGATATCGAAGGTTTCCGAATGTATCTGGAATTCGGGTATCGTTTTTAACCCGAATTTACGTAAATTGCTGAAAATTATGGAAACAGCATCTTCTCTACGAAGAACCGCATGAGGGGATATTTATTATAGATTTGATACTAATCGCGCAAAATGACGGCTCATAAATTTTGTGCAAAGGCGTGATGGGAAGATAAACATGCGTTGGGCAGCGGTTATTCTGATTGTTGTCGTTTGGGTTAGCAATGGTTTTTCGCAAAATAATTCAAACAATCCCCACGGGAAAATCAAATGGGATTGCATCAATTGCCACACAACGGATTCGTGGACAACGTTGAAAAAGCAAATGGATTTTGATCACGATGACACCCGGTTTTCGCTGGAAGGAGTGCATCAAACCACCGATTGTATGAGCTGCCACACCCTCAAATTTGCCGATGCAACCCGCGCTTGCCTCGATTGTCACACAGATGCACACGAAGGCAATTTGGGCATGTATTGCCAGAATTGCCATACACCGCAAAGCTGGAACGATCCCCAAAATATGTTGCAAATTCACGCTGAACGGGGATTTCCGTTGTCCGGTGCACATGCGATTTCCGATTGTCAGTCCTGCCACACAACCGAGCTGTTCAACGAGTTTTCCGGCACCGCGAACAGCTGTTTCACCTGCCACATGGACGATTTTACCCAAACCGAAAATCCAGATCACCAAAGCGCCGCATTTTCGATGCAGTGCGAAACCTGCCATCTTCCCGCTGCCATCAATTGGCAGCAGAGCGTGCGATACGAACATCCGCCGCAATTTGCTATCAACGGTGCGCACCGCTCGCTGGACTGCGCCGAATGCCACAGCGAAACCTTTGCCGGAACGCCGGATATGTGTTTCGATTGCCATTCAGAAGCGTTCCGCAGCGTAGAAATGCCTGACCACGCGGCGATGGGTTTCCCGACTGAATGCGCAGTTTGCCACTCGGAAAACGGTTGGCAGGGTGCCGCATTCGATCACGTTCAGGCCAGCGGATTTGAGTTGAACGGCGCACATGCGATTGCCCAATGTGTCGATTGCCACGCCGATAACCAATTGGCAGGATTGCCGCGCGACTGTTTCGGCTGCCACGAAACGGAATTTCAGGAAGCGCTGGAACCAAATCACGTTGCCAATAATTTTCCGATGGAATGCCAAAATTGCCATGTGGAAGTTGCCTGGCAGCCCGCCACATTTGATCACGATTTGACGGATTTCCCGCTTTCCGGGGCGCATGCGACAATCCAGTGCGCGGATTGCCACGAAAATGGCGAATTCATCGCGCTGCAAACCGACTGTTACGCCTGCCATCAGATTGATTTTGAAAACGCTAACGAACCTGATCATGTGGCAAATAACTTCAGTGTTGTGTGCACGGATTGCCACACAGATCTCGCGTGGGAACCGGCGACGTTTGATCACAACGCGACAGATTTCCCGCTGACCGGTGCGCATGTTTCGGTGAACTGCATCGATTGCCACAGCGCTGGTTACACCGGTACGCCGACAGCATGTTTCGCCTGCCATGAAACCGATTTTCAAAACACAACCAATCCAAACCACGTTGCTGCGGGGTTTCCGCTGGAATGCGAGGTGTGCCACACTACAACAGAGTGGCAATCTGCAACATATGATCACGACCAAACAGGCTATCCGCTAACCGGGGCACATAATTTGCTAACCTGTAATGACTGTCATTCGGGCGGTTATTCCGGCACACCGACGGTTTGTGTGGGTTGCCATTTGGATGATTATCAGGGCACAACCGATCCGGATCATGCGGCAGCCGGATTTCCCACAGAGTGCGAAACGTGCCACAATACCACAAGGTGGGATCAGACAAACTGGAATCATGATCAGTTGTATTTTCCGATTTACTCCGGGGAGCATCGAAATGAGTGGAATACTTGCGCCGACTGCCATGTGGACCAGAATAATTTTGCGGTTTTCGAGTGCATTTTCTGCCACGAACACCGTCAATCAAAGATGGATGATGAACACGATGGTGTAACCGGTTATGTTTACGAAAGCGGTGCCTGTTATGCCTGTCACCCGGATGGTCGCGAGCGAATGCGACTGGAGCGCATCAGGCAATAGTTCAATTGAGGATAAAAGGAGTTTAAATTTCAAACGATGGAATCTATGATTATTTATTTAGCAACAGCGGCTTTGGCTGTTATCATTTTTATACCTTATTTTGTCAAATTTCGTAAAAAACAACATGAAAATTATGAGCGCCGGAAAGAGGCTGAAACGCTGGGTGTAATTCGACCGCAGTCGCAATTTCCACTAATTGACCAGTCACTGTGCATCGGTTGCGGTTCCTGTGTACTGGCCTGTCCGGAAGGTGATGTTTTGGGTGTAGTGCACGGCAAAGCCATGATTATCAACGGTTTACGCTGTGTTGGTCACGGGCATTGCGAAACAGCTTGTCCTGTTGGTGCCATCAAAGTCGGGCTTGGCGACATCACCACCCGCGATGATATTCCGGTTCTGGACAGCGGTCACCAAAGCAATGTACCCGGATTATATGTTGTTGGAGAATTGGGTGGGTTATCGCTCATCCGGAACGCCATTGCCCAGGGGCAAAATGCCGTTCGGGAATTGGCCAAAACGTTGCCGGCCAATCGTGATCGTACCATTCGGGATTTGCTGATTGTAGGTGCAGGCCCGGCAGGATTGACCGCAGCACTCACCGCCAAAGAGCAGGGGTTGAATTATCTGTTGATTGATCAGCAGGAACCGGGCGGCACCATTTTGCAATATCCCCGACGCAAATTGGTGATGACCCAGCCGATCAATATACCGCTTCACGGGCGGCTCGACAAAACAGAATACACCAAAGAAGATTTGCTGGAAATCTGGCAGCGAATTATCAACAAACATCAATTGAATATCCAAACCGGTGAGCGGCTGACCGGGATAAATCCGGTTGGTGATGAATTTGAATTGGTCACCCAAAACAACTCTTTTTATGCCCGAAAAGTAGTGTTGGCGTTGGGCAGGCGCGGCACACCGCGAAAATTGGGCGTGCCCGGTGAGAAAATGTCCAAAGTCGCCTATCAGTTGATCGATGCGCAATCGTATCAAAATGCCCATATTTTGGTGGTTGGCGGCGGCGATAGCGCTGTCGAAGCTGCCATTGCCCTGGCTCGCCAAAAAGGAAATATCGTTTCCATTTCCTATCGCAAAAATAAATTTTTCCGCATCAAAAAGAAAAACGAAGATCGCATTATGCGATTGATAAAAGAGAAAAAAGTGCTGCCGTTGTTCGAATCAACGGTATTGGAAATAGAGCCGGATCGCGTGATTTTGCAGCAAGATGTGGAAATGTTTGAGATCCCCAACAATTATGTTTTTATTTTTGCCGGCGGAATTCCGCCGTTCAAAATGTTGCAGGAAATGGGTATCCGTTTTGGCGGCGAAGCCAAAACATTTGCGCCACCGGTAGCTGTTCCGTCGGGTTTCAGCAACTAATGCATCGCGGAGGAGAGAATACGCCGCAAGTTTTATGCTTCGACGGGGCGGCTTTCAATAACTCGCCTCATCCAACTTCACTTTTCCGCTGAACGTTTTGTAAACGAAAATGGTGTAGCCCGCAACCAGCGGCGCACCGATGGCCACAATGGTCATCATAATTTCCAGCGTTTTTTGGGAAGACGCCGCATTGTACACATCAATATTGTACGCCGGATCGACCGTGGACAGCAGGATATTCGGATACAACTCGATGGCGGAAAGGATCAGCAAAAAACTGATGGTCAGCGATGAAAAAATGAATGCCTGCAAAAATTTGCGCTGCGATGCCAGTCGCGGCAAATTGGCGATGCTCAAAAACGCCAGTACCGGCAGTAAAAAAAGGATCTGGTTCGAGCGGAAATCGTCGGACAAATGCGGTATGTAAAGCAATGTATAAAGCGTTGTAATACTGAAAGTTACGATAAAAAATATCATCGCGTATTTTTGCAGTTCGAGCAACTGTTTGTAGAGTTTGCCCTCCGTTTTCAGCAGCAAATAAATCGCGCCATGCGACATAAACAGCGTCAGCGATGTCAGCCCGACCAGAATCGAATACAAATTCAAAAATTCAAAAAAACCGGCGCCCTGATACACATAATCCGGGCCGATGGCGATACCCTGCAACACATTCCCCAACACAACGCCGAGCAAAAACGCGAGCATAATGCTGGAAATGGAATACGAAACGTCCCACATTTGCCGCCACCAGCGCATCGGTTCTTTGCTGCGAAATTCAATCGAAATTGCGCGAAAAATGATGAACAGGAGGAACAGCATAAACGGCACATACATCGCGGAAAATAATGTTGCGTACACCACCGGAAATCCCGCAAACAACGCGCCGCCGCCGATAACCAGCCACACTTCGTTGCCGTCCCAAACCGGTCCGACCGCGTTCAGCGCAATCCGCCGGCTTTCCTCTTTTTTGAAAAACAAATGAAATGCGCCGGCGCCAAAATCAAAACCGTCCAAAATGGCGTATCCGGAAAACAGCGCCCCGACCACCAAAAACCACCATGTGGGATAATCTATACCAAATAATGTTTCCATCGTTTATTTTCCAGTTAAAATGGTTGTTATTCCTTTAGTTAAAGGTCTGTCTTCAATTTCTGATTCATCGAACGGGCCGTGTTTGATTTTTTTATCGAGCAGATATAAAAATAGCGCAAACAATAACGCGTAAATCAGGAAAAACATGATCAGTGAAAACAGAACCTGGTTGGCGGTTACCGATGCCGAAAGTGCGTCCGATGTGCGCAGTAATCCGTAAACGACCCACGGTTGCCGACCCATTTCCGCGGTAAACCAACCGACCTGATTGGCAATCTGCGGCAGTAGCACCGCGAATACGAATATTTTGAGTAACCATTTGTTTTCGAATAACTTACCGCGCCACAGCAGAAAGCTGGCCAGCAACGTTAGCCCGATCAGCGCCATCCCGATTGCCACCATAATATGATAAAATTGGAACACCGCATTCACCTGCGACGGGCGATCTGTTTCGGGAAACGCGTTTAGTCCGGTCACCGGTGCGGTGACATCGAAATTCAGCAAAAACGATAAACCGCCGGGAATTTTCAACCCGGTAACTTCCTGATTTTCAGCATCCACCCAGCCAAAAATATACAGGTCAGCCGGGGCGCTGGCATCGAAATGTCCCTCCAGCGCCGCCAGTTTTGCGGGTTGGTTTACCGCAACGCCTTCCGCCGATTTGTGTCCGGTGAACAGTTGTCCCAGCGAAAAAATCGTGGCAACAACCAGCGCAATGCTGAACGCTTTTTTGGAAATTTCGACATATCGCCCTTTCAGCAAATAGTAGGCATGAACGCTCAGCACCAAAAATGCGCCGGCAAGAAATGCACCCAACCAAACGTGCAGCAGCCTGTCCACGCTGGACGGGTTGAACACCATTGCCCAAAAATCGGTGATTTCCGCGCGGGCGCGAATGCCTTCACCAACGATGTGAAATCCCGCCGGCGTTTGCTGCCAGCTATTTGCCACGACAATCCAGACGGCGGAAAACATGGAGCCGAGAAATACGCCGATGGTCGAAATGAGGTGAACTTTCGGTGAAACGCGGTTCCAGCCGAACAGCAGCACCCCGAGAAATCCGCTTTCCAGCGCGAACGCAAAAATGCCTTCGGCCGCCAACGCGCTGCCGAACACATCGCCCACATATCTGGAATAGGTTGCCCAGTTGGTGCCGAATTCAAATTCCATTACAATTCCGGTAACTACACCAATGCCGAAAGTTAACGCGAAAATTTTCGTCCAGAAACGGGCGAGAATTTCGTATTTTTTATCTTTCGTCCGGACGTACTGGCTTTCGAAAATAACCATGAGCAACCCCAAACCGATGCTCAACGGCGGGTAGATATAATGAAATGCCACAGTAAATGCAAACTGGATTCTGGCTAATATTTCTACATCCATTTTATGTATCCGTGAAATGATGTTTAACTTTGGGAAATTAAGCGCTTCAAAATTACCCGGAAATCCGCTGAAAAAAGCGGTTGAAATTACAATTTTCAGCGATATGTATCCTGATACGCAACAAATTAATGGCTGCCGCAGCCGCTATCAACGACTTTGTGAAAATAATCCTCAAATTGGTGCGAACTCATTGTCCAGCCAAAAAAATTGTAACTATTCTAAATTTGAGGGATATTATCTGTGTATGAACGATCGAATGGTTGGCTTTTCGGAATTATATCGCCGATATGCGGCGGATGTGTACCGGTTCGCATTTTGGCTGAGCGGCGATGGCGATGTGGCAAACGACATTGTTTCGGAAACATTTGTGAAAGTTTGGCTATCGAAAAAAGATGTGCAATTGCAAACTGTGAAAGCTTTTTTGTTTACCATCGCACGGAATGAATTTTTGAAAAGCCTGCGCAGCAACAAACGGCGCAGCGAAATACCGGAAGCATTGCTGGATGCCGCGCTGATTGCGGATGAACAATTTGCCCAAACCGAATCGCTTCTGCGCACATTGCGACACCTCCGGCAACTGCCGGAAATCGATCGTGCTGTGCTCATTTTGCATGCGATGGAAGGATTGCCGCAACAGGAAATCGCGACAATTTTAAACCTCAGCCTGTCGGCTGTGAAGGTGAAAATTTTTCGCTCCCGCCGTAAATTGCTGGAATTAGCGCTAAATAGTGAGTGAGGATAAAGACAATGTTTTCAATAATTTGGAGATAAAAAAATGAACATAACGGAACAGGTGATTCTGGATTTACTGCCGGTTTATCAATCCGGCGACGCCAGCGAAGACACCGTGAAATTGGTGGAAACATATTTAGCCGAACATCCGGATTTTGCCAAAAAAATCGCAAAAGCTTTGCCGGAAATTCCGGTTGAAGAAATTGCCCAAAAACATCAATTTATAAAGGAGAACGAAATGACCGCACTAACGCAAACCCGATCGCTGTTGCGCTGGAAAGGCATTTGGATGGGTTTTGCAATATTCTTTTCAGTTGCCCCGCTTTCATGTTATTCAACCGAGGCTACAGGTTTTCATTGGGTGTTTGAAAATTCGCCGCTTTTGGCGCTGGGATATTTTGCTGTTGGAATTTGTTGCTGGATCGCATTTTTTGTTATTCGACATCGCCTGAAAAGCACCGATTTGTAATCGGAAAAATGTAACAAAAATGGCTCACCTCCCGTGGATTATCCGAAACTTGGCTGAAGTTGCACCATTTTTATTCTGTTGAAACACTCCGCTCAAACCTTTCGCAGCAATTGCATAGGGCTTTTCCCGAAGTAATCCTTTGTAGAAAAAGGGATTTTTGCTATATTTTTTAGCGACTTATCGAAAAAAAATGTGCAACTGCTTCAACTAACCGCATCCGAACGGAGAATCGTATGATCAAACTTAAGCCATTCAATGTGCTGCATTGGGTGTATTTTTTACTCTCAACTGTAATCAGCTTGTATCTGTTCAGCCAGCCTGCGACAAATGTGATGGCGGATTGGCCCGGCGTTGTGCAGTTTGTGCGCTCTGCACTGTTGATGTTTGCATTGTATCTGATGTTCCAAAAATTATTTGAGATGGAGCTACACACAAAAATAATTTTGGGGATGATTCTCGGTGGATTTGCGGGATTTATTTACGGTAACGAAATTGTGGAAGTAAAGCCGGTTGGAACGGCGTTTATTCGGTTGATCCAAATGATTGTTGTGCCGTTGGTGCTGGCATCGCTGATCAGCGGAACCGCCAGTCTCGGCGATATCAAAAAAATGAAGCGCATCGGCAGCAAAACGCTGGTGTATTACCTCTGCTCAACGGCAGTGGCGATCTCGATCGGGTTGATATTCGCCAATATTTTTCAGCCGGGCAGTGGCATGTCTCCTGATGTGCAGGCAAAATTGCTGGAAAGTTACGGCGGTGCCGCCGGCGAAAAAGTGGCTGCGGCACAGGGCAGCGTATCGATTGTCGATACATTTTTGAATATGATACCCAAAAATCCGGTGGAAGCGTTAGCTTCTGCCAGCATGTTGCAGGTGATCTTTTTTTCGATAATGACCGGTATCGCACTGACCATTTTGCCGAAAGACAAAGCTCAGCCGGTGATCAATTTTTTTGACGGTTTGTTCGAAGCGATGATCAAAATTGTGGTGATCGTGATTGAAATTGCGCCGTACGGCGTGTTCGCGCTCATCGCGGATGCTGTCGGTAGCTTCGGGCTGGAAATTCTGGCATCGCTGTTAAAATATACGCTGGTTACCGCAGTCGCATTGTTTGCAGTGCTGATGATTTATCCGTTTGTTGTCAAACTGTTCTCCGGAATGAGCCCCAGGATGTTTATGCGCGGTATTCGTCCGGCGCAGCTGGTGGCATTCAGCACCAGTTCCAGCGGCGCAACGCTGCCCGTTACGATGGAATGTTCGGAAGATAATCTTGGTGTTTCCAAAGAGGTTGCCAGCTTTATTTTGCCGCTCGGCGCAACTGTAAACATGGACGGAACGGCGTTGTACCAGGGTGTGGCAACCATTTTTATTGCACAGGTTTATGGCATTCCGCTGGATTTAGGCGCACAATTGATGGTGGTGCTCACCGCTACGCTGGCATCCATCGGCACTGCTGCTGCGCCGGGAGTCGGCATTTTGATGCTGGTGATAGTGTTGCAGCAAGTTGGTGTTCCGCTGGAAGGCATTGCGCTGATTTTGGCGGTTGATCGATTACTCGATATGCTCCGGACAGTTGTGAACATCACCAGCGATGCAACTGCATCGGTAATTGTTGCCGCAACCGAAGGCCAACTGCATGAGCCGCCGAACGAAAGCAAGGGGGTATAAACCCAAACAAAACAGCAAGTTGTGATTTTTTTAAAAGGAGTTGGAATAATGACAGATAAAAATAAGGATCAGCCCCAGGTTAATAAAGCGCCAAGCTATTCATCGGATAAAAGTAACGGGAAACGCAATCAATCTCCGCAAATTTACCTGAACCTGAATGTTCGGGGATTGCCGCAATCCGCCACGCTGACCATCAATGAATTGAGCGCTTCGCTGATCAAAAACGGTAAAAAAGTATATAAATTGGGATTGGGACAATCGCCTTTTCCGGTACCGGAGGAAGTCGTTGCTGCGCTGCAAACGCACGCTCACGAAAAAGATTATTTGCCGGTGAAGGGATTGCCGGAGCTCCGGGCCGCAGTTGCCGGGTTCCATCGCCGCAAAGAAGGTATCAATTTTAAAGCTGAAAATGTACTGATTGGCCCGGGTTCCAAAGAATTGATGTTTATTGTTCAGCTCGTGTATTACGGTGATTTGGTGATACCGACGCCCAGTTGGGTATCGTACGCACCGCAGGCGCAGATTATCGGGCGGCACATTCGTTGGGTGCCCACCCGGTTGACCAATAGCCTGAACCTCATGCCGGAAGATTTGGAAAAATTGTGCGAACCCGATCCCGATCGCCCGAGAATTGTTATCCTCAATTACCCCAATAATCCCAGTGGCAGCACTTACACGACGGATGAACTGAAAGCAATTGCCAAAGTTGCCCGCAAATATCGTATCATTTTAATTTCCGATGAGATTTATGGCGAGATGCACCACAAAGGGCAGCATGTTTCCATCGCGCGATTTTATCCGGAAGGCACAATTATCAGCAGTGGATTGAGCAAATGGTGTGGTGCCGGCGGCTGGCGATTGGGCACTTTTACGTTCCCGGAATCCTTGAATTGGTTGCGCGATGCCATGTCTGTGGTCGCCAGCGAAACCTTTACGGCAACATCTGCGCCGATTCAATATGCCGCCGTGCAGGCGTTCAATGGCAGCGAAAAAATTGAGAAGTATCTGGCGCGATCCCGGAAATTGCTCAGTGCGTTAGGACGCTATCTCGCCCGGCGGCTTCAAAAAGCCGGCGTTGCGTTACCGGAGCCAAAAGGCGGATTTTATTTATACGCCAATTTTAACTCATTTCGCGAAGCACTGAATCGCCGGGGAATTTATACCAGCGATGAACTTTGCCATCAATTGCTCAACGATACCGGCGTTGCCATTTTGCCGGGCAGCGTATTTGGCAGCCAGCCGGAAACGTTGACCGCCCGGTTGGCTTATGTGGATTTTGATGGCGAAAAAGCCTTGGCAGGTGTTGCGACATTGCCACCTGCCAAAGTTATCGATGTAGAATTTTTGCGGGAATATTGCCCGAATGTTGTTACCGCTGTGGACCTGATTTGCGATTGGCTGGCTACAAAATAATCACTTTTGATCACGAAACGGGCGTTGGGCGCGACGTTCGTTTCGTTGCGCCTCATTCAGCTTTTTGAATGTTGCCTGCTGGTCAGCTGTGAGATGTTTGGCGATGGCGGCATCTTGCTCGATCATCAGTGCTCTCATTTTTTCCCGGTCATCCCGGCTCGGGCGTTGTCCCGGCTGACGCATCGAGCGTATTTTCTCACCATATTCTGCCATAACCGGTTGAATTTTGGCGACTTGCTCCTCGGTCAATGCCAGCTCTTTTTTGAGCATCTCCAGCCGTTGTTCGCCAAATCCGCCGCGCGGTGCACTTCGCCCAAGTTGCTGTTTTTCCATCACTTCTGCGAATATTTTTTTTTGCTCGTCCGAAAGAATATTTTGGATTTGCTGCTGTTCCTGAACCCGCAAATCTGCCTCGGCTTTTTGCAGCGCATCTGGATTATTTTTATTTTCTTCCCGTAATTGATTCATTTGCTGCCGGCTGTTTTCCAAAATTTTTTGAATGGATTCGGTCTGCGTCTCACTCAAATTGAGCTGTTTTTTCAACATTTCGATTCTGCCCGATGGCGATTGCGCTGAAATTTGTGATACCGTAAGCAGCAGAATTGCTGCCACCATAACTAAAAAATACCGCATAATTTTTTCTCCGAAAAATGGGTTGTTTTACAAATTGAATCATCCACAAGCTGTCCTCTTTTCAGGTGCTTCGAATATTAGACACGGTATTTTCTGTAATCTTTCAAAAATTTTGGTAGAAATAAAAAAGGGAACGTTGACCGTTCCCTTTTGCGAACATCTGATTTTGAAATGTTGATCAGTGCGGTTTCAGTGCGCTGATTTCTTCCTTTATTTCCTGCAAAATGCTCCATGCGATGTCCGGTGTGCGGGCTTCAACAATAGCGCGCATAATCGGTTCGGTGTTCGATTTCCGCAGGTGAATCCAGCAATCCGGGCGGTCGATGCGCAATCCGTCCATAAAATTGAGCGTGTCCGAACTGTATTTGCTGCTGAAATGTTCGATCACATGATCGGGATTGACATCACCCAGCGGTGTTTTGTCTTTCAGAATGTAATATTGGGGCAGCGTTTGCTTCAGATCCGTGACGGATTTCCCCCATTCGGCAAGGTGCTGCAGGGTTAGTGCAACGGCAACCGGTGCGTCTCTGCCCAAATGGATATCCGGCAAAATGATGCCGCCGTTACCTTCGCCGCCGATGACGGCGTCCACATCGCGCATTTTATCGGCAACGTTAATTTCGCCAACTTTGGTTTTGGTGAGCTGGCAATTGTAATATTGGGCAATGTCATCCACTGCGCGGGAGGTGGAAAGGTTGATGACCACATGTCCGAGTTTTTTGCTCAAAATAAATTTCACTGCCATCGCCAGGGTGTATTCTTCGCCCATCGGGTGACCGTCGTTGCCGATGAGTGCGCAACGATCCACATCCGGATCGACGGCAACACCCAAATCTGCGCCGCTGTCTTTTACGGCCTGGCATAAATCGCCCAAATTTTGGGGAACGGGTTCCGGTGTGTGGGCAAAAACGCCGGTTGGTTCCAGATTTAGCCCAACGATTTCGCAACCGAGATCTTCCAGCAATTTTGGAATAATCGCACCGCCCGCACCGTTGACGCAATCCAGCGCCACTTTGAATTTGCGACTGCGGATCAAATCGATGTCAATATATGGCAGGTTGTAAATTTTACGCAGGTGGTCGTTGATGGCATCGGGATAGCTTTCTTCGTGACCCAGCACGTTCCAGCTAACGTATTCTGTTACGCCCCTGTCTGCCCGTTCGAACAATTCCTTGATCTGGTTTTCGGGGAGAAACAGCCCGTCTTCACCGATGAATTTCAACCCGTTCCATTGAATAGGGTTGTGGCTTGCGGTGATGGCAATGCCGCCGGCAGCTTTGAGGTGCTCAACTGCAATTTGTACGGTGGGCGTTGGTGTAATACCGATATCGATCACCTGGCAACCGCTGGCCATCAAAACAGATTTTACGATCGGGCGAACAAATGCCTGGCTAACGCGCGGGTCTCCACCCACGACTACTTTTTTATCGCTCAACATTTGGGCGAACGCATGCACATATTTGGTAATAATTTCTGGCGTCAGGCTGTCTCCCACAATGCCACGAACGCCGGAAACACTGGTCATCAAACTTTTCAACCTAAAATACCTCCGGGGCTAAAAGGGTTATCATTTTATTATCATAAAAATATAATATGCATATTATCGGCAACAAAGCATGGACTTAATTCACAAATTCGGATTTTACGGTTGTAAACGATTGGCGAGGGCAGGGGAGTGGATAAAAAAAGGGAACGCGTTTGCGTCCCCTTTTGAGAAAGCGGTTATCAAATTTCCGTATTAGAGGAACAGCCGCAAATTTTGGGAGCGGGACTGATGCCGCAACCGAATCAATGCACGTTCCTTAATTTGGCGAACCCGTTCACGGGTTAATTTGAGGCGTTCGCCAATTTCTTCGAGCGTGTACGGACGCTCATAATCGACACCAAAATACATTTTGATGATTTTCTCTTCCCTGGATGTGAGTGACTTCAGCACTCTGCGAATTTCCTGTCGCAGCGAATCGGTAATCAAATCGCCATCCGGCGTTTTGCTATCCGGGTTCCGGATAATCTCCTTCATCGTTCCTTCCTCTGAACGATTGATCGGCTGATCCAGCGATACGTGAAACGCGCTGCTGGTCATCGCTTCGGAGATATCGGGGACTGATATGTCTAATTCCTGGGAGATTTCTTCGTAGGAGGGATCCCGGTTGAACTCCTGTTCAAGGGTTCGAACCAGTTGATTCACTTTGCTGATCAAACCAACCCGGTTAAGGGGGAGTCGAACGACTCTGGAATGCTCAGCTAACGCTTTCAAAATGGATTGTCGAATCCACCAGACTGCGTACGAAATAAATTTGAATCCGCGTGTTTCATCAAACCGTTTTGCAGCTTTGATCAATCCGAGGTTGCCCTCATTGATCAGATCAGTTAGCGGTAAACCCTGGTTTTGATACTCTTTAGCAACTTTCACGACAAACCGGAGGTTTGCGCGGATGAGATGATGCAGTGCTTCCTGATCGCCTTGTTTAATACGCTGAGTGAGTTCGATCTCTTCAGCGGGGACGAGCAGTGGTATCTGACTGATCTCATCTAAATATTTTTCCAGGGAAAAACGGGGGTTGGAACGAATGCCACGTAGCTCCAGACTCATGCAAGGCCTCTCCACGTTTTGGGTTAAACTTAGAAAAAGCAATATCATAGATCAAGCGGTGGGAAGAAATATAATACACGTATTTGCACTTGTCAAAGAAAAAATCGGCAGTGTGTAAAAAAATTTCACACTTCTGTTCTAAACGCAATATTTAACGGATTAGGCAGATTGTCGATAATAAATCACCTGCGGAAAGAAATATTAAATAAACATTTGATTTACAGTTCAGCGAAAACTAAATTTATAAGCTAAAAATAACCACGCCCCCGTAGCTCAGTGGATAGAGCACTGGCCTCCGGAGCCAGGTGCGTAAGTTCGATTCTTACCGGGGGTACAAAATGCAGGCTGTTTGAAATTTAAAATTCAAACAGCCTTTTTTATTGATTGCAAATGTTGTTTTTTGGGAATGAGAAGTGATAAAACAAATGCTGATAGTTTCTAAAAATTAACTGTCTATGCCATGTTTTTTTAGCTTATACCGAAATTTTTCTCTGGTGATGTGGAGTAATTTTGCTGCTTTTGCTTTGTTGCCTTCGGCTGTTTCCAGTGCTTTTTCGAGCACTGCTTTTTCCAATTCGTCCAGGGGAATGCCCTGTGGCGGAAAGTTGATCTCGATTTTTTGGCTACCGCGAATATTGACCGGATAATTTTTAACGATGTGCCCCTCACCCAGTTTTAAATCATCATAAGAAATAAGCTCAGATGAACTGAGTAACACAACGCGCTCAATAGTGTTTTTCAATTCGCGAACATTGCCCGGCCATGGGTAACTGAGCAGCAAATCTTTTGCTGCGTTTGAAAATCCGCGAATTTTCCGGTGATGCTCTGCCGCAAACTGGAATAAATAATATTCTGCCAGCAACAAAATATCCTGACTGCGTTCCCGCAAAGGCGGCACCCGGATGGAAATCACGTTTAACCGATAATACAAGTCCTCCCGAAATTTGCCTTTCTGAACCAAATTTACCAGATCGCGGTTGGTTGCGGCAATTATCCGCATTTTGAGGTCAATATTGCGGATGCCGCCCACCCGCCGGAAGGCTTTTTCATCCAACACTTTGAGCAATTTCGATTGCAACCCGATATTCATATCCCCAATTTCATCGAGAAAAAACGTTCCGCCGTCTGCCAGTTCCAGCAACCCTTTTTTAGTTTTTCGTGCATCAGTAAATGCGCCGGCTTCGTAGCCGAACAATTCTGTTTCCAGCAGCGATTCCGGCAGCGCCGTGCAGTTAATTTCCACAAAAGGCTTTGTAGCCTGCTGGCTGGCATTGTGGATTGCCCTGGCGATCAGCTCCTTGCCGGTTCCGCTTTCACCCAAGATCAGCACGGTAACGGTGGAGCTGTGCACAACTCTTTTGATGTCCTCATACAACTTTTTCATTTGGGGACTTTTGCCAATGAGGTTGTAAAAATTGATGATCTGATCGCCGGGGGAAATGCTCATTTTTTGTTAACCTGATTTCTGTTCATTCAAGTTCAATGGTTCCCATTTATTATCGGATTCCCCGCGATTTTCTTGAAGTGGACATCGATCTCAGGTTGTTTTATATCAATGATTTCCCGGCTCTGATTTCCAGATTATTCGATGAAAATTGCCACGCAACCCTCATTTCCGGCTGCTGCCGGCAATGACACAGGTGATACATCTTTTTCGGAAAACAGTGCCCGTAGTCGATCAAAAAAATTTGCTGCCAACGGATGCTGTGATTGCATCGAAACTCGACCGGATGTCGAATACAAATTACGCAATAGTGCAATTTCCTGGATATATTTTTCGACGTTGCGCGATAAGCTGCTGCCCCGGCTATCGAACAGCTCGCTGTTGGCAATGCGAATTTGTGTGCCGCTGCTGTCCGCAAAAAACGCTGCAACAATGGTGAAGGTTTGCCCTGGAAATGTTTTTTTATTTCCGGCGCGATCTACCGCCGTAAAGCTGAATGAATAGTTGTGTCCCGGAACCAGCATCTCGCCGCTGTTGCCAATGCCATCCCACGGTATATCAGCAGGTGGATTGCCATCGCCGCTAACGGTATAAAATACATCGCCGTTGCTCCGGAAAATGTGCATTTCCCAATACTTCAGATCGCTGAAATTGGCATGAAACACCTTTACCGGCTGCGGTTGGATGTTCGCGAAAGCGGGCGAAATCAGTTTGAAAGTGAACGAATCCCATTTATTTTCACCGACCGATTGCCCGGACACACCCACCGCCGCCCAGGAAATTTTTTCGGGAATCTGGATGAGATCTGAAAAATCCATTGGCATCATAACCGGCAATTTTTCTTCTTTCATTTCTGCGGAATAAGTGGCTTTTACCACAACTTCGTCTAGCGAACCGGATTTTTCTTCAGAATTCTGTCCGAACACGCCCGATGTTGCGAACAAGATGACGGAAACAATCATTAATAATTTCATTGGTTTTCCTTTTCTTTTATCGTCAAATGACGAATTGGAACGTTATTACACCGGATTGATCGAGGCGAATGCCGCTGTTTTCGAGCGCGGCAAATTGCCACTGTTTTAGCGCTTCGATCACCAGACGATCCCACTCACCCGATCCGCTGGTGCGAACCACCACCACATTTTCCCGCACGACACCATTTTCCATCACCGTAAAGCGGAGCGCGACAGTTGCGCTAACGCCCTGACGTTTTGCCCATTCCGGGAACGGCGGGATAATTTTACGGATGATTTTCCGGTTGGCCAGCGCACCCGTGATAACCGTGCCCGGCTGATCCGGTTTCAACGCATCGGGATTCAAATCTTTTTGTTTCGGCTTACTATCGATTTTAATGCTTCCGCTGTTTGTGGCGTTCGATTTTCCGGTGCCCGCGCCAAGTTGAATTTGCGGAGTTTTGGGCCCGTCAACCGCGATGCCCGCTGTTACCGGAGCAGTTGAGGCGAGCAAGTTCTGGCTGTCTCCCAGACTGATCGGCGTGGGACGGGCAATTTTTTCGTCATCGCGGATGCCTTTTGCCGGGGAAATCTTGATCAGATCCGCCGGTTTTACGATGTTGTTTGCCACCGCTTGCACTTTTTCGATATTGATTGGCGCCTGCTTCCGCTTCCGGTCAAGAAAAATTTTATCCGAACCGGCAGCCGCAATAGATGCGCCGGTTTCCGGCTGCGGCAGCTCGTTGGTTTCCGGCAAAACGGCTGCAGCCTGCACGATTTTCTTTACCGGTTTCGGTTGGATTTCCGGGGTTTCTGCCGGCAATTCTTCGGTCATATCGATAAATGTGATTTCCCGGATCGGCGGCGTTTCAGCCACGTTCATATCTGCCAAACCGAAATACAGCGCGAACATGATGATGTGAATCGTCACAGAAAAACCCATCGCACCGGCAGAGCGGAAGGTGTCATTCCGAAAAAAAATCGCGGAAAACCGGGTCACCAACTGTCTGTAAATGATGGTTTTAAGGTTGTTGTTTTTCATAAATTCCCCCTCAAACCTGATCCCGGTTGCGTTGCAGCGTTGCGATGGCAATCCGGGTTGCGCCGGCTTTTTTTGCGGTGCCGAGCAATTCCAGCACGATGTTATGGGTCACATTTTTGTCTGCACGGATGACCACCAACCGGTCCGGATGTTCCGCCACTCGCTTTTTCAGTTGAGCGGCGAGCGCCGGAAACGAGGCAATGGCGTCTTCGTTCAACGCCAGTTTTCCGTCATTCGAATACGAAATTGTGATGTTCGATTCGGATTTTGCTTCCACGGTTTTGGCGCGCGGAAGGTTGATTTCCATATCGACAGGCGTCATCATCAACGGCGATGTGACCATAAAAACGATCACCAAAATGAGGGCTACGCCCACCAACGGGGTTATATCTACTTTGCTGATTGGCTCTTCCATGGCATCTCCCGGGGAGTTATTTTTGTTTGATAATGGATAGTTGCACCGCGCCGCTTTGTTTGGCGATATCGAGCACTGCAACCACGCGATCGTGCAGCACGCTGCTGTCCGCGCTGATGAGCACCATTTTTTCCGCGCTGGCATCGAGAATTGATTTTAGCGAATCGGGCAACGTTGCCGGATCGATAGCGGTGCCGTTCAATTCCACGATGTCATTTTCCCGGATGCTGATCTGCGCTTTCAACGGCGTTTCCTCAATTTGTGTTTGCGCTTTGCCCAGCGACGGCGTGGCAACGTTGATTCCTGATTGCATCACCAGCGGATAGGACACCATAAAAATGATCACCAGCGTCAGCGAAACATCCACCAGCGATGTCAGATTGACCTCCGTGACGCCGCCGTTTTTCCGGATTTGTTTGTTCATTTTCATTGCTGAATTTTCTCCTGATTTTCGGAACGATGGCTGTTCACGCGTTGTCCGGGATTCCCAATATGATCAACACTTTTTTGCTGACCGATTCGATTTCCAGCATGGTTGTGTTCACTTTTCGCAAAAAATAATTGTAAAACACCACCGCGGGAACGGCGACAACCAGCCCGCCGGCAGTGGTAATCAGCGCCTCGGCGATGCCTGCAGAAATCACCGACGGTCCGGCGGAACCGGAAACGGACAGCGAGTGGAACGCCTGGATGATCCCGACCACCGTGCCGAACAGCCCGATCAGCGGCGCAATGTTGCCCAGCGTTCCCAAAATATTTAGGTTTTTTTCCAGCTTGGTGCGTTGTTCCAATGCGATGGCGTCCATCATATCCACGGCTGCGCCGGGATTTTTATTTGCCTCTTCCAGCCCGCTTTTGACCACCCGCGCCAGCGGTGAAAACGAGTTGCTGCAAATGTTTATTGCTGCTTCAACGTCATTTTGTTTGAGCGCATTTTTGATGCTCGTAAAAAATGAATCCGCATTCACCGTTGTGTGTTTAAAAAACAGCCAACGCTCCAAAATAAAGGTAACGGCAACCACCGAACAGCCCAATAAAATGAGCATCGTGATACTGGATTTTATGGTTTCAACAACGTTCAAGTCCATTTTTTATCTCCTGTTGATGTTTGTTTTTAACTGCAGATTTCACTTTAAAATGATCTGTTCTCATTTTCCTCTGCGCGCTTTGCGCCCTCAGCGGTATAATTTTCATTTCGCCGCTTTCAGATCTGTCAGCGCTTGAATGCGTTCTTCTGCCGCAACTACCCAGCGTTCTTCCGATGTGCTGTTCACCAGCAATTGATACGCCGATACCGCTTTCGAGTCTTTCCCGATATTTTCATAAATTGCGGCGAGCTGGGCGAGCGAACTGAGCCGGTAATAGTCTGCGGATTCGCCAACGCCGATCGATTGACTGAAAATGGATTCGGCTTCATCTACCTGATTTTGTTGAAGATACAACATCCCCAAATGATAAATGGCTTCGCTGGCAATTGCTCCGTCGGGTGTCCGGATCAATGTGGTGTAAAGCTCAATTGCATCGGGATGCTGGTTTAATTGCATATGCTCATTCGCCATTTGCAACCGGATTTTCGGTGCATCCTCTGCCGAAGGATATGCCGTCAAATACTGCCGGAAATATTCCAGCGCCTGCGCATGATCGTTCAGCCGTCCGGCGGTCCAACCGGCATTTTGCAACGCGTGCGCCGCAAATCCGGATTCCGGGAAACCCGCAATCACCGCATCAAAACAATCGATGGCAGACAGGTAGCTTTCCATATTAAAATAGCAAACACCCAACAGAAAATTTGCTTCCGGCAACTGGTTGCTCGCCGGAAAATATTGGATAAACTGGCTGAACTCCCGTGCGGCATCCGGATATTTTTCCTGTGCCATAAACGCTTTCGCCAGCGAAAACTGGGCATCCGGCGCGTAAGACGAACTCGGAAACGCAGTCAAAATTTCCTTGAATTCCGTTGCTGCGGCTTCGTACGAACCTTCGGCGAGATAATTGGTTGCCATCCGGTAACGCGCATCGACCGCCAGCTCCGCATTGGCGGATTGCTCCGCAACTTTTCGGAATGTTTCCGCCGCCTGATCGGTTTGCCCAAGCTGGTAATAGCTGTACTGGATGCCTTCCAACGCCACAGTGTTTTTTTCGTGATCGGGAAATTTATCTAAAAATTGCTGATAGCGTTTGATCGCTAAATCATAATTTTCTGCGTTATACGCCGACTGGGCGAGTCGCAAATGGCTTTCCACTGCAACCGGGCTTCCGGGATATTTCCGGATAATTTTGGTCAGCACAGAATCCGCATCTTCAAAATAATTAGCCCGAAAATAGAGATCCGCCGCCTGAAACAGCGCATCCGGTGCTAATGGCGATTGCGGGAAATCGATGGCCATCCGTTCCCACGTATCGATGGCTTCGGCATATTGCTGCAATCGGTAATAGCATTCAGCAACGTGAAATGCGGATCGCGAAATCAGCGCGGCATTTTCCGGCAGACGCTGGTCATCCGGCTGCACCGGATATTCCTGCAACGCCGCCGCATATTTTTCCTGATGAAACAGCGCCGTGGCATAACCGTATCGCGCCGCGGATTTGTTCGGGTTGCTCAGCGTGTTTTTCAATTCGCGAAACTCGTCGATTGCGGCATCGACACCCTGTTCGTAAAACGCAATCCACGTCAATCCCAATTGCGCTTTTTCGGACAAATCGTCCGGTTGCTCGCTGAGCACGCGGTTGTAATTTTCTTTGGCGAGATCGTAATGTTTCAGAAAATAGGCGGATTCTGCCATCAGCAAATAATTTGCCCGTTCCCAAAAGCTCAATTCCGCATCACCCGCGTCGCTTTTCAGATAGCTGTTTCGGTTGATAACCTGTTGATATTGTTGTCTTTGAAAATCCTCATTCTGCAGGGCAAAAAATGCGGCTTCGGGAATGCTACCCGTGCCGCGCGACTGGATAATTCTGTCAAAATATTTGTTGGCATTCGATGCCTCTTCGTTCATCGCCAGCATAAAATTGACTGCCGGAACGATTTCGTTTTTCGGATACATCGATAAAAATTGCCGCATGCTGATGACCGCACTAAGGCTGTCGCCTTTTTCCAACTCGGTCATTGCTGCTTTTATTTTGGCGAGCGGCGCGATGGGCGAATTGGCGTTCAGCGATGCAATGGTGTGAAATCGCCGAATCGCATCCTGATATTTTGCGGGATCGATTTTGCCCATCATCCGGAAACACTCCGCCTGCATGTATTGAAAACAGGCGCTGTTGGCAGATTCTGATTCGCGGCTAAATTCAGATAATGCATCGTCTGTCTGATTCAAATTGAGATACACCCAACCCAGCCGGAAAGTAACCGCATCACGAAAACGGCTGTCCGGAAAATATTGCCGGAAGCGTTTCAGTTCGGATTGTGCCGCCAGCCAGTCCTGCCCGCGCATGAACACATCCGCAGCCTGCAGCATGGCTTTTGCCGCAGCCGGCGAACCGGGAAACTGGTCGTTGATTTTTTTGTAGATGCTGACCGCCAAAATGCGGTTTTCCACCATTTCGTACGCATTGGCGAGGAGGGAAAGGCTGAGCGGGTCGCGTTCGTTTTTCAGTAAATCAATGGCGTGTTGCGGCTCGTTTTCCGCGATGGACAGCCGCGCCTGCAGCGAGCTCAGCCGTGAATCGCTCGCGGCAGCCGGATTTTCGCTGACAATTTCATCGATCAGCGAACGGCACTGCGTCCAATTTTCCCGGTTGGCAGATTGCCACGCCAGCGCCAGCGATGCTTCCAGTTTGATGAACGGGATTGCGCTCCGGTCGTGCAGCGATTGGAACACCTGCACCGCGAGATTCTCTTTCCCGCTTTTCAGAAAAATGATGCCGCGCCGCAGTTCCGTTTCCTCACGGATCGAATCGGGCAGTTTTCCGTCGCGGTTGCCAATCTGTTCCAGCGCTTTCAACGCGCCGTCGTATTTTTGGGCGTTGAGCAACGCTTCGGATTGCAAAAAGGATATCCGTGAAAACAGCACGGCATCCCGGGTTTCCTTTTTGGCTTGTTCGCAAAGCGTAACAATGGTATTGATATCGCCGCCCTCCGAAAAGCTGTTGGCAGCCGTCTGGAAATGTTGCCAGGCAATATATTCATCGCCGAACGCCAACCCGGTCAACAGGGCAACCCAAACGGCGATTGCGATATGAAATTTCCGGTGTTTTGTTCTATTGTTGTTCATTTTTGTTTTCTCCGGGGTTGTTGATTCGTTCGTCAAATCCCAGTGATCCGGAAGGACCGGCCGTGTTGATGGAAACCAGCGTGCCATCGGAATGGTGCGTTTCCCCCGCAACAGTGCTCACCGCAAACCGGTAGAAAAACTTGCCGTCGTGAACGAGTTGTCCGGCATCGTTGCGACCGTCCCAAACGATTTCTTCGGGCAATTCCGTTGCCTGCGCGAAGTTGCGCACGATGTTGCCTTCGGCATCCACGATCTCAAAATTCCAGCGATTGATGTCGCTGCGGCAATTCACTTTCAACTTGATTTTTGAAACATTCTGCTCGCCTGCCGGGGAGAAAACGTTCGGATAGGCGGTTGCGGCAACGCCAAATCCGCCAAATGAATAATTGAGCGCGAACACCTGATTGGTGCCGAGTTCCGATGTGTTTTTGTTGCTGTAATCCATCCCGAACTGGTTGAGCGATAATCCCAATCCCATGGTGATCTGGCTGTTGTTGACACCGCCGCGCAACGCAATCATCGGCATTACCTGATATTCCACACCGATGTTGAGCGCGGTTTTATCCCATCCCAGAATTTTGGAGATTTCCGTGCTCACCGACATTTTGTCTTCGAACAGTTTGGCGACCGCGCCAACGCGAAGCTGGCGGGCAAAACTTTGCGATTCTTCCGCCAGCGTCATCGACGGAGCGAGTGCGTTCACCAGCATCAAACCGGTGGTCAGCCACGGCGACAGTTGCTTCCGCAAACCGATGTCAAACCCGTGACCCATTCCCGAGTAATCGAGCATTTTTTGGGTAACCAGTTTGTAATTGATCCCGATGGCGATATCCTGAAATGCTACCGTTGACCACGACGCGAGGAACGCCATATCGCTGAGATTGAAGTTGCCGATTTCCTCGTTCAGCTCGTTGCGCTGATCAAATTCCCCGGAGTTGAGGGCGATCAGACCGAGCCCGAAATTGCCGTAGCTGCGGGTGGGGGCGGTTGCCGCAACATAATCCAAACTGGTGTTCATAAACAATTTAGAGTGCATAAAATAGATCTGGAACGGGTTCTGGTTGGCTAAACCTGCCGGATTCCAGAACAACGCCGAGCCGTCCTGTGCCATTGCGGTGTAGGCATTTCCCAATGCCTGCCCGCGTGCGCCTATCCCCATGTGGAGATAGGCGCCGGGCATTCCGGCTGCACCTTCCTGCGCAAATAACGCAGGGAAACTGAGCATCGCGATCGCTGCGATTAATCCGATGAAACGTCTATTTTTTTTCATTTTTTGGCTCCCAAATGGTTGAATAACGGTCATTGCTTCAATTGATTGTGCCATCATCGCAACACCGCGATTTTGCGCATGGCGTTCATGACAACCTTGCCGTTGGCGGTGGCTTTGGCAACGAGGATGTAGCCGCCGTTACCCACTTTTTGTCCGCGATCGTTCACACCATTCCATATGACAGAGTTGGGATGGCTGCTGTTTTCGCGACCTTTTCCGCCCGGCTCACCGGCGCTGATTTTTTGTGTCCACACCAGATTCCCGAACAGATCGAAAATCTGCAGTTTCACATCTGCATCTACCGGCAGGTAGTAATCAATTCGTGTCATATCGGATTCCAGACCAAATGGATTCGGGTAGTTGACAGGTTGACCGTCGGGCATGTCCGAAGTGGTCAGGTTGACGACGATTTCGAAATCCGTCGCAACGGTGTCCACGAGTGCCCGGACGATGTTGGTTTCGGTCACACGACCTGCTGTAAACGTGACGCTGGCGACGCCTTCGCCGTTGGAAACGGCGTTGCCCTGTTTGAGCTGCCCGCTGCCCTGAACCAGTTCAAAGCTGACATCATGGTTGATTACCGGGTTTCCGGCCTGATCGAATAATTTTGCCAGCAACACCAGTTCTTCCAGACCGCGCAGCTCGGTTTTCGGTGCGTTGACCGAAATCGATGCGACGTTTCCGGCAAAAATTTCCAGCGGATCGGAATAGCCCGGATCGGTGCCGATGCCGTCCGCAACTTTAATCCGGATAACGCCCACAAAATCGCCGCTTTGCTGCACGGTGCGCTGTCCGCCCTGCAGGTTGAATGACGCATTTTCGAATGTGCCGACAACCTCGTCAATATCTTGCGCGTCAACCGCGCTCAGGTTTACCACATGGTTTGCGCTCGGCACGATTTCGCCGATGCCGTTTTTGAAAAATACGGTCATCGCGAACGATTCGCCGGCCGCAAAGCGAGTTGTATCTAATGAAATTTCATAATGTAATCCGCCGACGAGCACTTCCAGCAGCGCATCGAGCGAGGTGCGGATACTCGAACGGCTGTCGTTGATTGCCCGGATAATCTGGTTGCCGCCCTGGTTCAGCGTCACCGAAAATCCGGCTTTGCCGTTCACCAAAACGGAGTCATTTTTGATAATTGTGGCGCTATTGTCGGTGGTGAATAAGTGCACGTTATCCGCAGGTGCGTTGGTGATGGCGTTCCAATAATCATCCACCGCCCAAACTTCAACCGAAAACGGCAGTCCGGAGGTTTGACGCTGTGCGCTGTTGGCGCGTCCCGGGGTTTTCAGCGGATCGTTTTCGGTATCGCCGGGCAGCAGCGATTCGCCGGGGAGCAACACCAGCAGTTGCGAAAAAGCGTTCGGCTCGACAATCAGGCTGTCGGCAATTGCCGCCGGAAATCCGGTTGTGAAAGTGAATTGCGCCTGAATGTTGTGCGTTCCTGCTGCGCGAACGGTCACCGGAATTTCGGATCGCCCGTTCGCCAATTGAATGTCGGCGGGAATTTGGGCAAATGTATCGCTGACGCTGATGCTCAGCGAATCAGCATTTTCGGCAATGATATTCCAGAATGCATCCACCGCGCGAACCGTAATGTTGAATGCGTTTCCGGCGGTTTGGGTGAGTGCGTTGCCTTTTTTGCCGGGGTTGACGCCGGGTGTCACCGTTTCGCCGGGGAGCAACACTTGCAATCCCGCGAGTTCAGCAGGAACGACCGTAAACGTGTTGCTGTAGCCGGTGTGGGTGTTCGGCGCGGGCACGTAATCCGCGGCGTACAGCACAACCGCGGAATCGGCGCGGGTGACGGCCAGTTCGCCCTGCCAGTTGCCGTTTGCCAGCGTGACGCCGGTTTGGGTAATTGTGCCGTTTCCGGTTGAGGCGGAGAGGATGATATCGCCGTCATAATCGGTAATCGGATTGTCGTAAATATTCATCGCCTGAATGTGCAGGCTGAAGGACTGACCGGCAATTTGCCCGCTGTCGATCACGGAAAATGCGAAGTGATGCACAGCGCCGGACTGCACGGAAAACTGGCTGGAGGTGTCGGCAAACGCCGGATTCGACGCACCTGCGACCCGCAATTTCTGGTTGCCCGGTGTCAGCATCGTGAAATCAATGTTGCTGATTCCGGCGGTCAGCATCGTTTCCGATGGCAGCACAGCCTGCGGATCGGTTGCGCTGAAATTGACTGCGAAGCTGTCCGGCGCGGTCACGTTCCACCATGCGTCGGTTGTGCGTAGCTTGATTTGGAAGGGCACACCGCTGATCTGCGGTTGCGGATTGCCGGATTTTCCCGGTGCCAAACCGGGTGTTTCCAGTTCGCCCGGCATCAGGAGTTGCAGTTTGCTGAATGCGCCCGGAACCACCGTGAACGGGTTGCTGTTTCCGCGAACGATGTCCGCGAAATCGTGCGCGTTCAGATGAACGCTCTGCGCTGCTTTGGTGATCGTCACCGGTCCGCTCCATGTGCCATCGACAAACTGGACATTGCCAACGATGATCGTTCCCGGTCCCGTCGATGACGTCAGGCTGACCATTTCGTTGTAATTGGTGACGGTTGAGCCGCTGCCGTTTACCGCGTGAATGGTTACGTTGATGGCATTGCCGGCGCTCTGCGGACTGCTGATCGGTTCGAACAAAAAGCTGGCTACCGAACCGCTCACTACGTGAATCAACGGCGATGTATCGGAAGAAATTTGCGGATCGTGGCGATAATGCGCGGTCAGCGTCCAGAATCCCGGCGTGTTCAATCGCGTATTCGCGAAAGTGATGGTGCCGGATTGCAGTTGCGCATCCAGCGGTAAATTCGCGGATGGATCGGTAGCGGAAAGCCCCACGGTTCCTGTGTCGGTCGTGACCGCGTTCCACCATTCGTCCACGGCGTTGATCGTTACCGGGATCGCGTCGCCGGCAACCAGTGGGTCAACATCGCCGGTTTTTCCGGGAGCGATCCCCGGTGTTGCTGTCTCGCCGGGCAGCAAAATTTGCATCCGGGTAAATTCGCCCGGGGTGATGTTGAATAAATTGCTCTGCCCGCTGTGCGGATTTGCCGCAAAGTCGAGGCAGGTTAATTGCACGTTGGCTGTTGCTTTTGTGATGGTGATGTTGCCGCTCCAAACGCCGTCCACAAAATCGACTTCGGATGGCGAAATGGTGGCTGCGCCGCTGCTCGATTCCAGACGGGCGTGCCCGTTGTAACCGGACACCGGATTTCCGGCAACGTCCGTTGCAGTTATCGTTACGCCAAATGCGTTTCCGGCGGTCTGGTTGGCGATGGTCGCAAATTCAAAATGATCCAGATTGCCGGGGAAAATATTGATGGCGCTGCTGACCGATCCCAAAATCGACGGACTGGAAATATCCGCCGCAGAAACGGTGTGAATGCCCGCCGTGCCCATGATGAAAGACTGGCTTGCCGCACCGTTGATCAACTTGCCCGTTTCCGAGAAAATGGCGCTCGTATCGGTGGAGCTCAGCCTGATGCTGTCGCCGGCAGCGGTGATCAGGTTCCAGTGGTTGTCCACCGCGCGAACGGAAACGTTGAATTCTTCGCCGGTTTGCTGATCCAGCGGCGTGCCGGTTTTTCCCGGCGCAACGCCCGGATTGGCCTGTTCGCCGGGCAGCAACACCTGCAATTTGCTGAACGATCCCGGCACGACCGTGAATGCGTTACTCGTGCCGGTGTGGTTCGGTGTGCCGTTGTCATTCGCGGTCAGCGTAACAGAACCGGCGGCTTTGGTGAGTGTAATTTCGCCGGAAAAAACGCCGTTTTGGAACGGCCCGACGGTCACCGGTGTGATCGTTCCCGTGCCGGTCGATGCGCTCAATTCAACTGTTCCGTTGAATCCGAACACCGTTTGGTTGTCAGCGGTTTGCGCTTCGATGGCCACTGAAAACGGTGTTCCGGCAGTGACCGGACTGCTGATAGTACTAAATTCAAAATGATCCAGATTTTGCGGTAACACCGAAATTTGCGGCGTTTGCCCGTTTTGGATCGTCGGGTTGTTCAAATGAAATGCGGATACCGTATGCGCACCGTCGCTGTTCAGCGTGATGCTCACATTTTTCGCGCCGTTGATCAGTCGCGCCGGTTCCGGCAGCGATGCGAACGCATCCGTGGAAGATACGCCGAAAGAATCGCTGGCGGTGGTCACTACGTTCCAGTATTCATCCACACCGTTCACAACGATGGGGAAGGGGTGACCGGCATTTTGCGATTGCGGCGTGCCGGTGTGTCCCGGTTCAACGCCTGGCGTTGCGGTCATGCCCGGAACGAGCACCTGGAATTTGGTGAGCGCACCGGGTTGGACTTCGAACTGGTTGCTGGTGCCGGTGTGCGGCGGTGTTGCGCCGTCTTTTGCGGTCAGGTAAACGCCGCCGGAGGCAACTTTCAGCGTCACGTTGCCCGTCCACGTGCCGTTGTTGAAATTGGCGGTGATGGGAATCATCGTGTTATCGCCGGTGCTGGCTGCGAGGAAAACCACCCCGGAATAATCCGTCACGGGATTGCCCTGCGGATCAGCAGCGGTGATGGTAATCGAAAATGGTGTTCCGGCGAATTTCGGTCCGACAATCGTGGTAAATTCAAAGTGGTCCATATTGCCCGGATTCACCCGGATCTGGCTGCCGGTGCCCTGCGCAACCACCGGATTGGTCACATCCGATGCGGAAACCGTTTGCAATCCGTTGGTGTTCAGCGTTACCAAAAATTGTTTGGTGCCGCCGCTCAGCGCTGCGTCGTTCGGGAGCGAAGCTGCAGCGTCGGAGCTGCTCAAATGTACCAAATCCGCGTTGCTGTTGATGACATTCCACCACTGGTCAACCGCATTTACGCGAATGTAAAAACTGCTGCCGGCCAAAACTTCGGCTGCCGTGCCGGTTTTTCCCGGCGCGATGCCCGGCGTTGCGGTTTCGCCCGGAACCAGCACCTGCAGTTTTGCCGCTGTTCCGGCGACCACGTTAAATTGGTTGCTGTTTCCGGTGTGCGGCGGATTGGCTGCGTCCGTAACCGCCAGATTTACGAGGGTTGCGGCTTTGGTGAGCATCACCGAACCCGACCATGTGCCGTTAATCATGGTAATTTCGGACGGAAAAACGGTCTGCTCGCCGGTGGTTGAACTGATCGTCAGCACACCCTGAAAATTGGTTGCCGGAACGCCGAGATCGTTCACCGCGGTAATCGTAACGTTGAACGGTTGACCGGCAACCTGCGTTGCGCTGATGTTGCTGAACACAAAATGATCGATGCCTTCCACCACCCGCACTTCCGACGAAGTGTCCGGCAAAACGGATGCGTTGGACACGTCCCGTGCGGAAACAGTTTGCATTCCGGCGCTGTTCAGCGTCACGTTCATGCTCACGCTGCCGTTGTTCATCGTAGCGTTGAAGGGCAGATTTGCCGCAGCATCGCTGGATGTCAGTGCAACAACATCGGTATTGGGAATTTTATTCCAGAAATTATCCGTGCCGTAAACGTTCACCCAGAAATCGTTTCCGGCGGGTTGATCGTTTGGCAAACCGGTTTTCCCGATCCTGCTGCCCGGCGCGAAAGATTCACCCGGCAAAATCGTCAGCAGTTGGCTGAACGAACCCGGCAATGCGCAAAAACGGTTGCTTTCGCCGTCATGCGGCGTGAACGCCGGCGCCGGCGGCACCGAATTTACGGTAACGGTTGTCCGGAAATACGTTTCATCCGCATTTCCCCAGATCCAATGCGCCGGGCTACCTGCAGGAAACCCGGCAACATTGGTTCCCCAGGGCGGGATGCCATATGCCCCTAAATCGGTCGACTGGCTCCAGTTTTGATCATTAAAATCAAAACTTTGCCAGCCGTTTTCAAACGTTGATGTTTGCAACCAGGTGTTGCCGGAAACTTTCACAATCTGGCCGTTCACACGAATTTCAGCGAGCAACCCTTTGCTGGAACTCTGGTTTGTGCCGTGAATGGCCACAACATTTTTGCCGTCACGATATGGCAAAATATAGGTTTGCGCGGTTGTCGGCTGTGCGTTTCCACCGATAAAATTGCCGTTCACATACAATTCGTATGCGTCATCCGCGGTGATGATGATTTCCATTTTATCCGATGCAGGTGTGCCGTCGCTGGCTTTTAGCCACACATCGCCGGTAACGCCCCATGCCGCTTCTTTTTCTCCCGCCCGATATATTTTTAGATCGCCGATCCATTTTCCCGAGCTGAGTTGAACGGCTTCCGGCTCAATTCTGCCTTCGCCGTAATCGGTTAATTCGGATAAATAAACCCGGCCGTTGTATTTGTTAACCAGATTCCCGTTTTGGTCGCGGGCGCTAATTTCTACGCTGGGAATCGTTTCACCCACACTCACCTGACCGGGAACGCCGCCGACCGGATTGCCAATCGGGGTAATCATGAAATAATCGATTTTCACGATTCGCACCGGCGGAGACGATGCGGAATTGACCGATGGTTTCGAATCGTCGTGTGCGGTTATGGAATACAATCCGTTGGAATTCAGAATAACGGACAGCGTTGTGCTGCCGTTCACCAGATTCACCGGTAGCGGCAGTTCCGCCAATTGATCGGATGATGTCAGCGACACCTGATCGTTGACCGGAACGATATTCCAATTGTTGTCTACTGCGTTCACAATTACGTCAAACGGAACGCCGCTGGTCTGGTCGATCGGTGAGCCGTTGTATCCGTTGCCCGTGTTTGGGGCTGGCGTCATCCCGGGTAGCAGAATCTGCAGCTTCTTTGCTACCTGGGCTTCCGCCGCAGAGAAAAATAAAAACAGCAGCGCGATACAAATGCCAAAAATTCGGCTGTGACTACTGGCGCTGGCTTTACGCCATCCTGGGGATTTCATTTACACACCTCCTTGTGGTTAAATAAAGTAAAAACAACTATTTCAGTTAATCGTTTGTATTATCTTTTGGCACAGTTTGCCGGGTGTTTTGTTCGTCCAGATTTTCCATCAGCATATTAATTTTATCGCCGATTTCGTGCAGGTAATCTGTCGATCGCATTTGAATCCGGTATGTGTAATTGCCTTTAATGGCTTGCTGCAATGCTCGCTTTATCTGGATAACAGGACCCGCAACGCGGTGCGAAATGCGGGTACCCAGCCAAAAATTAAAGGCGCTCAGCAAAATGGTGATCAGGAAAATGGTGGAAAACAGCCAGTAAATCCGCAAATCCAGCGGCAGGTGGGCAGTGGATTTTTCGAAAATATAGAAAACGATGCCGCAAACCATAATCTCTACGGCCGTCAGAAATGTGTAAAGCATGGTGAAGGCAAACTGTATTCCCGGGCGAATGTAATAGTACCGACGCATATAACCTTTCCTCTGTTTTACACAGGTAAAGGCAACATAAGTGCCAAAAAGAAAATTGGGAAATTTGTGAATGTCGGGTGAAAGGATAAGTAACAGAATTTAAAGAGTTGAGTTGAAAAATCGTTGAAAATCTGCGAAAAATTGATCTGCACATAAATTGTTTTTTACCGGTTGATATTTACCGATCGGTAAATATCAACCGGTAGGAATATGGGCTCAATCGCACTTGTAACCGGCGGCAACCACAAATTCACCGGGAATCCGGTAGCTGTTGCCGTTGTGATATTCCGCGATGGAATCCAGATATTCCCGGTGAACATCCGCTTTGGTGGATTCATCGAAGCGCGCGTAAGCCAGCGCCACCGGACCACCGACAAAAGCTGCGGAACATGCCCGTTCATCTGTGGGGAAATGCAGTTCGGACGAGAGTCGATGGTTTTGAATTTCACTGAAACCGGCATTTTCGAGTTGCAGTTGCAGCATGTCGCCGGTGCCAAGTTGGAAAAACATTGGACAAACTTCGGATTTCACCCGCGCATCGACAATCGGGAAAACTTCTGACCAGCCGCATTTGTCGCGATGCCCCCACACGGCAATCACTGCCCGTCCGCCGGGTTTCAGCACCCGGAAAATCTCGCGGAGTGATTGCAGCGGATTCGGGAAATACAGCAATCCCAACGCACACAGTACCGCATCGAACGATTGTTTCGGGAAACGCAAATCCTCCCCGTCCATTTGCCGGAACTGAACATTGTGGATTTCGTTTTTCCGGGCGAAATCATCCGCCAGCCGGATCATTTCATCGGAAATATCCGTGCCGATTACCTCGCCATGCATCCCGACCGCCGAAGCTGCGGGAAACGTAACCAGTCCAGTGCCGCAGGCGATATCCAGCACTCGTTCGCCGGGTCGCAGGTTTGCCATTTCCAGCAGGCGGTTTTGCGCGGGTGCCAGCGGTTCCAACCAGCTTTTTTCGTAAATATGAGCGGCTTTATCCCAGCCGTATCGCTGGATTCGCCGTTGCAGTTTTGCTTCCATTATTTGACCTCCGTTTCTAAAATTTTCACTTCCCGGCGGAGGGGCATCGCTTTGCTAAAAATGATAAAATATGAGCTGTGTGCTTCTGCTGTGTTCAATACACATAAAATGTCTTCCTCCGGTGCCGGGCTTTCCAGCGTCACGGTAAAACGAACTTCTGAATATGTGACCGGAACCGGCGCAACGGCGTATTCGCCACGAGCATCGTAATCCGCCTGAACTTCCACTTCCAAAATGCGCATTGGCACATTCAATCGTGCAGCCCACATTGTATAACAAATCGCCAGACAACTTGCCAAAGCCCCACGCCCGAGCACACCGGGATTGGGTCCGGCATTTTCGCCACCGTGTTTTTCGTGCATATCAGCTGTAAATTGCCACTGTCCTTCCACAATTTCGCAGGTCATTCCGTCGGTAACCCTGGCTGTGGTAACCGCCGTTCCTCGGGCAATGTTGGGGCGAAGGGTCATTGCCTTTACATTCCGGGCGATTGCGTTTTTTATTTTCTGATTAATTTCCATGAGTGTTTTCCAAATTTTTGATGATTGATGATGACAATTAACTGGCTTTAGCGTATAAGGTAAAGGTATCCAATTCCGGTTCCTGCCGGCGAATTGCTTTGTTGTTGATTTCGGTCATGGTTCGGCTCAACACTTCCGGGTCTGTTTCCATGAAATCTTTCTGTCGATCCGCCAGATGCTGGTAGCCATACGAGCAAACGGAAAAGCAGATATTTTTTCTTTTCAAAATTTCAGATGCGATGATTGCTGCGAACATTTTTATTTCCTTTTAATAATTTTATTTTGATTGTTAGAGTAAACCTTTGGCGATACACAGCGGGATGATGATGTATAAAATTGTATCGCGAATCAGATAATAGCCAAAAATGATAAACAAAAATTTCGTGCCGCGTTTGCGGATCAGTGCTTTCCAGCCTTCATTTTTCAGAATAATAACACTATCAAAAATGTAATGTTTATATAATCGCAGTAGCGGATTTTGGCGGAAAACGGTTGCGACCTGGTTTGATAAATTCATGTTAAATCTCCGGTTATCGTATTATTTTTTTTGCAGATTTGTATGGCTAAGCTGTTGTTAATTTACCGCTTAGCCATACAATATTTAATTGGTTGGTTGAGGTTGATTACAATGCATCAACCGAAACTTGTTCTTTTGTTTTCGCTTTCAGCGAGGGAATTATTTTGGGAACAGTTTCTTGATAATTGATATAATCATCTCCAAATGTTTTCACCAGATCACGTTCCTCATAATAAACGCCAACCAGGATATACGCTGTCATTCCGAGTGCGAACAGCAGGTGACCTACGGTCATATGCGGCGTAGCCCAAACTGCCAGAAAAATGCCGATCATCATCGGGTGACGCACATTTTTGTAGAATAAGGGTGTTACGAAGCGTGGTTTTCCCGCAACTTTTTTCAGTAGTTGGAAAAACACCTGCTGCAATCCGAACAGCTCAAAATGATTGATCAGAAATGTTGAGAGCAGCAAAATAAACCATCCGGCAGCAAACACAGCGTAAATTACCTGAGCAGCCATTGCATTGGTTATATTCCAAACAGTAGCCGGAATTGGCTGCCACTGCCACAACATAAAGTAGAACAATACACTGGATACCAACACATAAGTGCTGCGTTCCATCGATTCCGGGATGTAGCGGGTAAGCCAGTTTTTAAATTTCCCACGGGCCATTAAGGAATGTTGAAGTCCAAACAGAAGCACCAGCGAGATGTTGACCAAAACAGCGAGACCAATCGACGTCGTTTCTCCGGAGTTGATGGTTTTGGGCACGTAAAAATCGCCCACAAATGCGATGATATACAAAAACCAGCTGAAAAAAATGGAATAACTGATAACACCATATAAAAAAATCATTGCGCGTTTCATTCTATTCTCCTTTGTTTGTTGAGTTTTTCACACGCTTAATATTTGTCTATCGTTTTGTTTTTTGCTGTTGTAACGATGACGTGAAAAAGGTATGAAAAAGTGCAGGAGAAATCTTTCAACTATGTCGCCGGTTTTTGCACAATTGTCGCAAATTTTTGGTGTGTTTGTGGTGGGGAAACAGTATTCCGTGGTTTAACGGGAGCGATTTTGCACATATGTCGCATTTTTTTGAACAAATGTTGCAAACGGGGATTTTTGGGGGGAGAGGTGTTTTGAGGAAAATGCATTCCAGGCAGGAGCCTGGAACGAGAGTCATCCGAAGCAGGAGCTTGGAACGAGTGACAAACGAGTGACAAGTGAGTGACAAATTTGGCGGTAGGGAACGCAGATCTGCGTTCCACAGAAGCAATTTATTGAATTGATTTTTTAAAATCGCGCGGCGAGCAGCCAAATTGTTCCTGAAAACAGCGAGTGAAATACGCCTGGCTGTTGAATCCGACCATGTAGGCGATTTCCGCGATGTTTCCGGCATCCTGTTTGATCAGCTCAGCGGCGCGTTGCAGCCGGAACGAGCGGATAAATTCACTCGGCGACTGGTTAGCGATTGCCCGCAATTTGCGGTGCAGCTGCGCCCGGCTCATCCCGATTTCGTCCGAGAACGCTTCCACGCTGAAATTTTCATCGTCCAGATGTTCTTCGATGATCGCTATTAATCGCGAGAGAAATTCCTGATGAATCGACGGCACGGTAACATCCGCCGGTTTGAGCAGCATTTCGCTGCTGAATTTCTGGCGCATTTGCTCGCGGATGCGAATCAGGTTGCGCACCCGGATCACCAGTTCCTGCGAATCGAACGGCTTCACCAAATAATCATCCGCGCCGGTTTCCAGCCCCTCAATTTTATCGCCCGTTGCCGCTTTTGCGGTCAGCAAAATTACTGGGATGTGGTTGGTTTTCTCGCCGGATTTTAGCGCGTCGCAAAGCTGGTAGCCGTCCATTTCCGGCATCATTACATCGCTGATGATCAAATCGGGAATTTGCGCTTCGGCAATTTCCAGCCCGATTCGCCCGTTTTCCGCTTCGATCACCTGAAATTCCGGTCGAAGTTGCTCGCAGATGAACGCCCGCAAATCGCGGTGATCTTCCACAACCAGCACGATGCAATCATCGCCGGTGTTTTTTGAAACTGGCGATGCGGCATCCGGTTGAAAAACCGAACCGCCCGAATCGATATCGACCGGTTTCACCGGAATTTGCCGGACGATGGGCACTACTTGTTCTTCCGTTGCTTCCGATTTTTCGACAATTTCTTCCGGTCGCAAATGTTTGGCGCCAAACGGCAGCCGCACCGAAAACGTGGTTTCTCGATCCACTTCGCTTTCCACAAAAACACTGCCGCGATGCAACTCCACCAACTCTTTCACCAGCGCCAAACCGATGCCGGTTCCCTCAAACTGGCGGGTGGTGCCGGCTTCCACCTGATAAAACCGGTCAAAAATATTTTCCAGCTTGTCAGGCGGAATGCCCGGTCCGGTGTTGGTGATGCGGATTTCCACAACCGGCTGCTCATCGCCACCGCCGGCGATGCCGGTAACAATGCTCACATCAATTTCCCCGTTTGCCGGAGTAAATTTGAAGGCGTTCGAGAGCAAATTGTTGAACACTTTTTCCAATTTTTCCGCATCAAAATAGATAAAAATAGCTGCCTGCCCCGATGTTTCCGTCAACGGTACATGATTAAACCGGAGTTCAATTTTCTTTTCCGGCGCGAAGGATGCGAACGATGCAAAAATTCGCCGGAGAAACTGAACGATGTCGCTTTTTGCGGCTCGCAGCTCCATCCGCCCCGCTTCCAGTTTGGATAAATCCAGCAATTCATTTATCAAATTGAGCAATCGTGCGGCGTTCTGACGCATCATTCCCAAGTCTGAGTGGGCATCCGCAGTGGGTATGTTTCGCCGCAATTTGTCCAGCAATCCCATTATCAGCGTGAGCGGTGTTCGAAATTCATGGGAAATATTCGCAAAAAACCGCGATTTCAGTTCGTCCATTTCTTTCAGCTTTTCCGATTGCTGCTCCAATTGGTTGCGCTGTTCGACCACCTGCGCGGTGCGCATTGTGATAATTTTTTCCAACTCCTCCTGCTGTTGTTTCAACTGCCGTACCCGAATTTGCACGATTCCGGCAATCGCAATGCCGCCCAAAACAAAATACAGCAAAAATGCCCACCACGTGCGAAACCACGGCGGTAAAATGTCGAACGCGAAGCTGGTTTCACCAATTTCCGAGCGATACATATTTCTGGATTGAACGCGGAAAACGTAATCGCCTTCCGGCAGGTTGGTGTAATCTTTTTTTGCCGTTGCCGACCAGCCAGACCATCCATGATCGAAACCGTCGAGCATAAAGCGGAACTGGTTTTCGAACTCATTTTCAAAAGAGGGGAGGGCGAATTCGAAACGAAGCGCATTATCGTGATACTGCAACACCGGTGTTTCTGCCCGGTCGATGACGGTGCCGTTGAACAACAGCGAATGCCGGTTATTTTTGGGGATGGAAACATGGCGGATTAACGGTGGAAATTGCGGTTTCATTTGATAATCAATTGCCGGATCGAAACGGATAATTCCCGGTTTGCAGCCGAACCAGATCACACCGTCTGCATCTGTGAAACAGGCATCCAGTGCCCCAAAAATCGATATTTCCCGGAAACGGCTTTTGTTGAGTTTGTAGCTGCCATCCGGCTGTTTTTCCGCCAGCCAGCAATGCCCGGTTTTGTTGCTGCCAAGCCGGAAAATGACGTTGCCATCGCCGGTTTCAAAAAGCCAGTAAATTTCAACGGTGGAATCCGCAAGTGCTGCGCCGTAAACCGAGTCTGGTTGCAATGTTTGGGTCGCTTCGTCAAAATACCGCAGACCTTTTAATGTTGCGAAAGAAACATGATTGTTAATCGCGCTAATTTGCCCGGTCGATAACGGCATGTCCATCTCAAAATGCGCGACTGTCGCGATGGGAATTTCCCGGTCGAGATGGTCGAGTTGGATTCGCATCACCCCTTTTTGCATCGTTCCCAACCACAACGAGCCATCGGGATTTTCCACAATGCTGCGGATTTCTTCGCTGATTCCATCGATTTTGCCGACATATCGCCAGCTTCCGTTTTCGTACCGCAAAACGCCGAGACCTAACAAATGTCCGGCAAAAATCAGGTTTGGATTTTGTTGATAGCGATGCAAAAAAAACACCGTTTCATCATTCGTTGAAATTGGTTTAACCTGCTGATTTTCCAAAAGATAAACGCCGTTATTTGTGCCGGCCAGCAGATCTTTTCCGGTGGAAAGCAAATGGAACGATTGGTGCTGAAAATTGCCATATTGGCGAAATGGTTTTTCCGATTGGGGATCGAGTAAATAAATGCCCTGCCCGGTCGCAACAAACAATTGTCCGCGATGCCGGATGATGTTTTCGACATTTCCTTCCAGCCCATTGATGCCCGTAAAATAGCTGAACTGGGACGGTAACGCGATTTTCGCGATGCCAAAATTCATGCCCAACCACAGCGAACCCATGCCATCGTGATACAAATGTTTGATATCGTCATCCGGCAAACTGCCGGATTTGTCCAGCCGCATTTGCAAATTTCCCTGCAGATCGATAATAATTGCGCCGGCATTGTAGCTGCCCAATACTATCCGTCCATCCGGTAATAGCGCAGCAGAGGAAAGCTGGTTGGACGAAATAAATTTTGTTGCCGCATCTGAAAAACGGGTAAATTTCTGATTTTTATGAAGATACAACCCAGCTTTGCCAACGCAGAATAATCGAGTTTCTGCGTCAATCGACAAAATTTCGAAAACACCATTTCCGGCGATCATTTCGCTTCCCGGAATTAATTGTAACGAATCGCCTGCCAGTTTGAAAATGCCAACGTTGCGTTGCTGGATAAATAGCGTGTCGTTCACCAGATGCGAGAGGAAAAACAGCGGATCGGTTTTCCAGATTTTTATTTTCCCGTTGGACCAGCGAAACAATTTGCTGAATGTCTGGAAATAAACTGCGCCATCGCTGGTGCAGTGGGTTCGCCAAACTTCCGAAAAATCCCGTTCGTTTTCCGGAACGTTGTTCAGCAACGAAACAAAGCGCATTTCGCCAATGGAATCCGGCACGAGATAGCCAAAATCTGCCGACGCACCGACATAAATCGTCCCATCCGCGCCTTTGGCAAACGAACGCGCTCGCGCACTGTTGCGAGTTTCGATGAGCCGCCAGGTGGCGCCGTCATATTCGAGAACGCCGTTGCCATTTGCCGAGTAAACCACCCCGCGATTATCGCGGATGATGCACCAGTTTTGGGTGTGCTCGCCGTATGTTTTGGGGTCGTAAAATGTGATGTTTGGGCTGCCGGTTTCGTAGGCGGATGGCTGCTCACCGGCTGCCGATAAAGCAAAAAACCATCCCAGATGTATCGCAAATAAAATGATGGGTGTCAACAAAAACTGACGCATATCCAAACCTGCTTTGATGGAAATTGCTTTTTTTAGTACTGATTGGAAGTCGGAACAGGAAGCGCTGCTGCCGGTTACGGCAAGCCGGATTCTAATTGAGTGAACCACTGTTGCAAGACAAGATACCACAATCCGCGATACTTTTCAACGATGGTTTCCGAGAAGACTAAAATTATTTAATTGTGGGGTAATTTTGTGAAAAAACGGCGGAGACGAAATATCTGTTTTTTTCGCTAATGACTGCGTTTGCTGAAATTCGCCAGTTTATGTTGCAGCATTTCAATACTTATCGGTTTGGATAAATAGTCATCCATTCCGGCAGCCAGACATTTTTCGCGATCGCCGACCAACGCATTTGCTGTCAGAGCGATGATTGTTGGGCGAATGCTAACATCATATTTATCAACGATTCGGCGTGTTGTTTCCAGCCCATCCATTTCCGGCATTTGCATATCCATAAAAATGATGTCGTAATTTTTGGCATTCATTGCTGAGAGCACTTCGATGCCGTTGGCGGCAACATCGGCCAGATAGCCCATTTTCTCCAACAGCCGCGAAATCAGTTTCTGGTTCACAATATTATCTTCGGCGATCAAGATTTTCATGGGCATTTTTTCAGCGAGGCTGTGATCGATACGGCCGGTAGTTTTGTTGGTTCTGATTGAATAGGGTGTGGTTTCGCCGGTTTTAGAATTGGCAACTGTAGCCATTTTCACTGTAAAAATAAAAGACGATCCTTCTCCTTTTTCGCTTTCTACCCAAATGGTGCCATTCATTTTTGTGATGATTTGTTTACAAATTGCCAGTCCCAAACCGGTTCCGCCATATTTTCGGGAAGTGGACGAATCTACCTGCATAAATGTGGTGAACAGGTCTGCCTGTTTTTCTTTTGGAATCCCGATACCAGTATCGGCAATGCAAAATTGCAGTTCGGCAACATTATCTGATTCGGAAAGCATGCTAACAGTCAGTTTTACATGACCGTTATGGGTAAATTTGATGGCGTTGTTTAACAGGTTCATCAACACCTGCCATAAACGGGTGAAATCCCCTTCAACGGTTTGGGGTATTGTGGACTGCATATCCAGAATCAGGTCCAGATTTTTGTTGCGGGCAATTGGCGAAAGCAGTTCGATTGCTTCCTTTACGCAATCACGGACATCAAATGGATGGGTTTCCAGTACCAGTTTGCCCTGTTCGAATTTGGAAAAATCCAGAATATCATTTATGATGTTGAGCAGGCTTTTGCCGCTGGATCGAATGGTTTCCACATATTCCTGCTGTTCGGCGGTGAGGGGTGTTTCCATCAGCAAGCTGGTCATCCCGATAACACCGTTCATCGGTGTGCGAATTTCGTGGCTCATATTTGCCAGAAATTCACTTTTGGCGTTGTTGGCTTCCACCGCTTTTATTTTTGCAGCTTCCAGATCTGCGGTGCGTTCGCTTACCCTCAGCTCCAGATGCTGATTCATCGTTGCCAACGCTTTATGAGTGTGTTCCAGATTTTCAACCATTTTGTTGAATCCGACCGCCAACTGCCCGACTTCGTCCCGGGAATACACCTGTGCCCGTTGGCTCAAATCGCCTTTGCTGATATTGCCGACAGCAATTGCCATCTGGCTGATTGGGCGGGTGATAAACGCGCTGATCATCAAAATAAAAATTAAACCTACAATGAACACAACAAAGCTGACAGTTGCGATAGACCGCTGGGCCTCGTATACTTTTTTATGAAGATCCGTTAGCGAGATCGCCAATTTCAATTCACCGATTTGTTGCGCATCTTTCATAATCGGGGCGGTGGTGATAAATACCGAGCCATCCTGATTAATGAATTTGTTTTTCTCACGTAACATATTGTTTTGTAATGGATTGGGGAGATTGTCAAATCGGGAAATGATTTCATTTTTTGAATTTAGCACCCAAACATGTATGACATCTTTGTTTTGGCTGATGCCAGCCAATCCATCGTTGACTGCATCCATATCTTCAAAATACACACCGGGACCAATGGTGAATGCCGTCAATTTTGCAATGCTTTGGGATTTATCCACAATTGCGGAAAGCGCCTGCTTTTCCAGTTTTGCGGGGAAAAATAAGTAAATAAAAATGGAAATACTGGCAATTAGCGCTGTAAAAAGCGCTGTTAATTTGAAATTTATGGTCCAAACTTTCCAGAACACGGAGAGGCTTCCTCTGCTTACAGTCGAAAAATAAGATTTATAAAACGGTCGCGAGCTTCAATAAGTTTGAGCTGAAATTGCTGCCCTCTGCTTTGGCAGATTTTAGATTTATCAAAATTTCCGGTTTATTTCCTTTTTGGCCGATACCAACTGAAAGCCCGGATTTGATATATTCTGGAACACCGGAAAGGGTAAGAATCTGTTTTTCTGTGCAAAAATCTGCGATTTCTTTCAGAGGGGGAACACGCAATGGTGCGACATACAAAATATTTACATCGGCATCTGCGATTTTTTCAGTAATATCTTTGCTATCACCAATGTTGATTGCGATGCATTCGATGGCAATTCCCTCAATTGTTTTTGTTGCGGATGCGTTAAATGCAGCCATGAAATTATCTTTTGCAACCAACGACATCCGAAATTTTTCTTGATAAATTATTCCCACAACCAGCTTTTCCGTTCCGCGGGATTTCAGGTTGCGGTCATATGTCAAAATCTTTTGAAATAGCGAATATTGTATGTCAACGGGCACCGGCATTTCTTGCGGATACAGTATCGTTGATAACAACAATAGCACGGTTAAAAATTTCTGTAATTTTGTTAATTCCATAAGATTTATCGTTCCGGGACCTGATTTTGGGTCAAGTTTTCCTTATAGCCGTGATTCCAGAGATATTGAAAAAGCGCGTCTGGGCTGCACAATCGCACTCTGGATATGTTCGAAACCACCGGGCAGCTGATATTCCTGATCCAACAAATTGCGCACCTGTAACCGGAGCCTGAAATGATCAAAAAACAATTGTGTGATCAAATTTGCGTTCATCAAAACATAGGATTTGGTGTTGCTTCCATAAATGGTTTTTCTGGCAGTTTCATACAACATGTTACCGGATAATGTAACATACGGAAAAAACGGATACGAAAAACCCGCTTTTACCAGATGAGCAGGCGAGTTGGTCAGCGATTCTCCGCTGATGACATCTTCTGTCCATTGATAGCCATAATTAATAAACCCGTTGAAGCCCTTTGCAACCCGCGATGCCAATTGAATCTCGATGCCGCGTGCTTGTACTTTGCTGAAATTGCGGTATTGGATGAGCGAATCCAGTGGATCGATATCCTGATCGATCAAATCTTGCATTTTGTAGCGATAGATGGACAACATACCGGAAAATTGATTGGTAAATTGCTGTTCCCAAATAATTTCCGTTGTTTTAATTTTCTCCGGTTTCAACCCCGGATTAGCTTTGAAACCGAAAAGCGGATCATCATAATTGGTTTCGTAAACATTGGGTGCCCGGAAAGCTTCGCCGTAAACCAGCTTTGCTGTGCTGGTCGAAAACGGGTGATACACAAATGCGCCCCTGGGCATTTGCGATGATTTAAATTGATCATTTTTGTCAAACCGGATACCTGCGGTGAAAGATAGGTTGTGCAATATCTGGAATTCATCCTGAACATAAAGCGAAACTATCGAATAGGGAAAATTTTGATTGAAATAGGTAGTATCGTCGTCCCAACTGCGGTAATCTGCACGCCGGTGATGTTGGTACTCCGATCCGATAGTTAACCGGTTGTTCAACGAAATATCCCACAAAAATTGGGCTTCGCCACCAAACCAGTTTCCAACAGTCGCATCGTAAGAATTGTAAAGGATTTCATCTTCGTACGGATACCAACCTTCGTAATTGTAGTGATCGATGTATGAACGCGCCATCAATTGTTTGTCGTTGCCGAACTTGTTCTCGAATTTAATTTCCGCAAATCCGTGATTATCAATACTTTTTGTGTTGCCGCTGTTAAACAGCGTTTCCCATGCTGCGGTGGGAATACCTTTTTCGCGGGAGGAATACATCAATTGAGCAGAAAACGCACCGTATTTTACGGTTGAAAATGCAGCGTAATAATCATCCCAATCCATGTTTTTTGCGATGCCGTTATTGGTTGAGGGATCGTCAAATTCTGCAAAATATATATCCTCTCCGTTGTCATCCGCCCATCGTGCCGAAAAAGTAACATCCAGCCCGTTCGCATATTTTTTACCAAAAAGCGCAGAACCGACCAAAAAATTGTGGCTTCCGTATTCCGCTGTTATCTCAAGTCCGTCTATCGTTTTACCTTTTTGGGTAACAATGTTGATGATTGCAAACATGGCATTGGTGCCGTACAACGCAGAGCCCGGACCACGAATAATTTCAATTCGATCGATTGAAGCAAGATTAAAACCACCGAGTTCGGTGCCGATTGCAGCTGAACCATACACATTTTCATTCAGTGCATGCCCGTTTACCAGCAACAAAATGCGATTGTTGTAATCCGTTGGCCGGCTGAATCCCCGCACACCCAAATAGGTATAGTTGTGATCATCTGAAGTATAAAATCCCTGTATAATCTGGAAAACATCTTGAAGCGTTTGAAAACCATAATTATTAATCTCGACAGATGTGATCACGGTAACGGAAGCCGGTGCATCGCTTACGGATTGTTCGTATTTCGCTGCTGCGCTCACCGGTGTATTCAGCAACAATTCCAGAGATGTTTTGTCAGTGTCTGCTTCGGAAAGTTGTGCAGTTGCATAATACGGTGCTGCGAATATGCATACAGCCGCCAAAAAACAAAAGAATTTGATGTTGCTCATGGTTGATCCACCTGTAAATTTTTTTCATGCTTACCAATATCGGATATTTGAAGAGTTTACTTAGGTGGTAATTGATTGAAAAAACAAAGCATGATTGTTGTTATGAAAGAGATTTACAGCCTTTCAAAAATTGTCGACCGCTATAACAATGATAAGTTTTTGAACCATCTGTAGTTGAGGGAAAACCTGCGAGGTGCATAATTTGCGCTTCCGCGCATTTTTGCCCACCGGGTTTTATTGGTGCTGATTCGTTCCTGTTTTTTTATTAATGCGCTTATTCGTTTAAAAACAGGCACTTAGGAATTTTAGTAAATGCGCTTATTTGTTTGGCATTCAAATTGATTATATGAGCGTGTCGGTTTAGCTCAGCCAGAGCAATAGAATTTCAGCTTCAATCACCGTTTATCAATTGCAACTACAGGAACGATAGTGTTTACAGAGAAAGGACGAATTATCATGCGAATGTTACCAGAAACACAAAAATTTTTGAGCCTGGGAAATCGGCTTGTTTTAATGCTCATTTTACTAACTTCAATGGCGGTTGCGCAATGGAACAGGCAAAGTCCTGTGCCTACTTTTCTCGATGTGCGGGGTGTTGCGGCACCCACGGCGCAACGGGTGTTTATCGCAACGAATGATGATTCCTTTGATGACGGCGGTTCGCTGTTCGAATCGGGTGACGGTGGCGCAAGTTGGGTTCAGCGCGATGTGCCATTCAGTCTGGCAAGCCCGTTAAACGGCATTTTCTTTTTGAATGAAAATTTGGGATGGGTTTACGGTAACGATAATTATCGCACCACCGACGGCGGAACTACCTGGACGGCGCTTCCGGTGCTCGGATCAACATATTTTATGGAATTTTACACCCCGGATTTCGGCGTTACGACCGGCAATTTTGGCGTTTATGCGAGTCGCGATGGCGGATTGAATTGGGAGCCTTCGCCGGAAGGGATGTTTACATTTGCATTTGCTGATGCCCAAAATGGCATCGGCGCAGCTACCAGTGGCGTTTACCGCACCACCGACGGTGGCGTTACGTTTACGCTGGTTCAATCCGGCGATGCGGCTGCGGTAGCGTTCCTCTCCGGGTCCGTTGCGCTCGCCATTGTGGATGACAATTTCATGCGCTCGACGGATGGCGGGGCAACCTGGTCAACCGTTGTTTCTGCTGAAGGGCGCAGCGATTTGAAGGTGATTTCTGGCGATGTTGTGCTGGCATACGGACGTTCCGGCGTTTTCCCGAATTTCGATTTTCGCACATTCCGGTCAGCGGATGGCGGGCAGAGCTGGACTGATCTCGGGACCATTTGGCCGGATGGCGTTCTCGGTTTTGCGGTGGCAGATCCCCAAACGGTGGTTGCTGCAGATCCTCGCGGAAGCATGTTTCAATCAACAGATGCAGGGCAAAACTGGACCCAAACGTTCACATCGCCCGGACCGCTGCCGAGCTTTTTCAACAGCGCAGCGCCGGTTTTTGCGGACGCACAAACGGGGTATTTTGGCTATGGTGCCGGATTTGTCATCAAAACAATGGATGGTGGTGCATCGTGGTCACAAATTTCCAGTGGCACCGGTCAATCGCTGAATGATATCGATCGATTTCCGGACGGAAAAATGATTGCCGTCGGCGAGGGTGGCACATTGCTGACCAGCAACGGTGCATCGCCGTGGGTGCAGCACAGTGGCATTACACCCTTCGATCTGATGGCTGTTCAGGTTATCAATCAGCAGGAAGTTGTGGTTGTCGATGAAAACGGGCAGGTGTTCAGCAGCTCGGATGGCGGTGAAAACTGGCAGTCTTTTGCAACAACTCCGGCAGGGCTAAATGCCGTAAATCTGAAGTTTAGCGATTTGCAGAACGGCTGGCTGATCGGCAGCGGCGCGATTGGCAACGTCCTTTTTAACACAACGGATGGCGGCAACTCGTGGACAGCCGTCCAGGGTTTTGGCGGCACTTATGTATCCGTGGATATCGAGGGGCAAAGCGGATGGGCAGCAAATGTTGGCGGGCGATATTACCGCAGCCATGACGGCGGCACAACCTGGATTCAGGGTGACCTGCCGGGCTCTCCCGTGCGAATTTATGATATGGATTTTATCGATGAAGGCACCGGCTATGCTGTTGGGATGCTTGGATACGCTGCCCGCAGCGATGACGGCGGCGCAACCTGGGAAGTGCTACCGACACCCAATACCACCGATAATTTCACGGATATTTATCTGATCAGCGCTAACGAATTATGGCTGAGCACCAACGACGATGTCGCATATTATTCCGCCACCGGCGGTCAAAATTGGGCAGTGCTCGAAATTGGTTCCACCGGATTTGGTTCATTTTCAGCAATTGCGGCAAGCCCTTCCGGTGATGCATGGGTTGCCGGATTCTTGGGCTTTATCGAAAAATTCACCGGCCCGCCACCGCCGCCGCTCAACCGTCCGCCGGTTGCAGCATTCGATTTTTCAATTAACGGATTGTCGGTCGATTTTACCAGTACCAGCAGCGATCCCGATGGTTTTATCACCAATTGGTTGTGGGATTTTGGCGATGGCACCACATCAATCGAGCAACATCCGTCGCATACCTTCGCAGAAGCAAACACCTACATCGTCCGCCTGACCGTCACCGATGATGATGGCGCTACCACATCCACAATCCGGTTTGTTGTTGTTCAACCCAATCCGGGCGGCACTTTCGGCGATTTTACAGAGGTGACACCGCTCGATTCGCTGTTTGTCACACCGCCGGACGAAGATTTTTGGGTAATCACCACTGCCCCGGCAGATTTCGACAGCGATGGCGACCTCGATATCGCAGTGCTCGGCTACTATGTTGTGTATAACCAGAGCGTTGTCGATCGCCTCGTTCTCATTCGAAATGATGGTCCCGCGAGTGCGACAGAATGGGAATTTACATACATCGATGTGCCGTTGGGCAATATTTCTGCCGGATCATCCGACCTCGCATGGGGTGATGTGGATGGCGATGGCGATCAGGATCTGGCGCTCGGCAGCAACGGTGCAACGGTAATTTATCGCAACGATAACGGAACGCTCGTATTGACAGACACCGATTTACCGGGATATTGGGAAGAAAACGATCAGGCGGATTTCGACTTGAGATCCATCACCTGGGCGGATTTCGATAATGATGGTGATCTTGACCTGCTCCTGCCCTCTGTTTACGATGTGAACATATTTGAATATCGCACAAAGCTGATGCGTAACGATGGCAAAAACGGTACCGGCGGCTGGATTTTCACCGAAACGGATTCCGTTTTCGCACCGACTGTTCACGCACAAAGCGCCTGGGCAGATTTTGATCAGGATCAGGATCTCGATTTGTTACTCGTAAATATATCACCGCTGACTGACGACGGGTTTATCCGGCGCTATCGCAACGATGGCAACGGCGTTTTTGTTGGCGAAGATATTCTCGATAGTTTGACTGTTGAACACGGTGAAGCACAATGGGGAGATTTTGACGCTGATGGCGATTTTGATATCCTGATTGCCGGTCACATTAAAGAATTGGATGGTTCGTATAATACGGTGCTTCGTATCTATCGCAACGATAACGAAACCTATGTTCCTTTTGAAGTTATCGACTGTGTTCCCTGCGAAGGATGGTTCGATATTACCGCTGCAACCTGGGCAGATTACGACACAGATGGCGATATGGATGTGCTGGTTTCCGGGAACTATAATTCCGGTTCCCAAATTGAAGGACGCGCCAAAATATACGATAACAATGGCGGGACATTCATCGATTCCGGCAACGAACTGCCTGCCCCGCGTGCCAGCGGTTCACGCGGCGGAACCTTTTCGTGGCTCGATATCGATGGCGAAGGTGACCTCGATTATTTTATCGCCGGGCAATATTTTGTTCCGGGTGGCGGCGGACTTGTGGAAGCACAAATGCACATTTATCGCAACGATGCAGCCGGGCAAAATGTTGCACCCACATCTCCGGCAGGGTTGAACGCAGCCGTGCAAAGCGGTGGCACCGTACTGCTTTCATGGGATCCGGCGACTGATGATCACACACCCTCCGCAGCGCTCACATACGATCTGGATTTATTCCGGGATGGCACACCCGTTTCGTTGCCCCGCCGGTTGCCGGAGCCGGGAAATGTCAGCGCGGTGACCGAATGGCTGCTCAGCGGATTACCGGACGGCAGCTACGAATGGACACTCCGGGCAGTTGATGCCGCCTATAACGGCAGCGATATTTCGTCCGGGCAATTCAACATCGGTGTAACCGGTGTGAATCCGGTGGAGAATTTGCCCCGCGAATTTGCGTTCGACGAAAACTATCCGAACCCGTTCAATCCATCAACAACGCTGCGCTTCGCACTGCCCGAACGGACGACGGTTGAACTGGCTGTTTACAACCTCAACGGACAATTGGTTGATCGATTAATGAAAGAATCGTTGCCGGCAGGTGTGCACGAAGTGCGGTGGGATGCCGGCGGTGTTGCCAGCGGCACTTATTTTGTCCGGATGTCGACGGCAGGTTTCACCAAAACCCGCAAGGTGATGTTGGTGAAATAAATAGCACTTCTAACAAGTTTAAACCTTAGCCCGCGTGGAAAAATCTGCGCGGGCTATTTTTTTGTGCATTACATTATGATTGTTTTGTGCATAGTTTTTTCAGAATCCCATTCCGAAAATAAGTCGCCAAAATTGCGCCACAAAAAAGCAAAGCGCAAAGCCTAATCCCAACGGCAACAGCGTGGCTACGGTGGTCCATTTGACACTGTTGGTTTCTTTGTAAATGGTGTAAATCGTTGTGGAGCAAGGGTTATGTACCAAGCTGAATAGCATTAGATTTACAGCTGTTAACAGTGTCCAGCCGCCTGCCTGAAACACTGCGGAATAGGCAGATAAGCTATCGAACTCAAAAATAACGCCTGCGCTGTCGCCAAATCCGGTTAAATGCGCGCTCAAAACAGTCAACATGAGAATAGTTGGGATCACAATTTCGTTCGCCGGAATTGCGATAATATAGGCTAATAAAATCACGCCGTTTAAGCCTATCAGCCATCCCAAAGGTTGGAGGAAATGGATGATATGTTCCGCAACACTAAGCCCGGAAATGTGAATATTCGCCAACAACCAGATCACCGCGCCGGCGGGTAACGCAAAAACGATTGCCCGCCACAACACAAAAATGGTCCGGTCAATTAATGACGTATACAGCGTTTGCAAAATTCGGGGTGGACGATAGGGCGGTAATTCCAGACTAAAGATGGAAGCCTCGCCTTTTAAAACGGTTCGCGAAAGTGCCCACGAAATAAAAAACGTTAAAAAGATGCCCAGCAACGCAACCGCAACAACTGCAGATGCAGAAACCAATCCTGCCAACGCCGGCGGCGCCATTGCGCCGATAAACAATGTTGCGATCAAAATTTGGGTGGGCCAACGCCCGTTGCACAACGAAAAATTGTTGGTAATTATCGCAATCAGTCGTTCCCGGGGACTATCGATTACCCTTGCCGCAATAATTCCGGCTGCGTTGCAGCCATATCCCATAGCCATTGTCAGGGCTTGTTTGCCGTGAGCACCGGATTTCCGGAACATATTATCAAGATTAAAGGCTACACGCGGCAGATACCCGAAATCCTCCAGCAAAGTGAACAATGGAAAGAATATTGCCATTGGCGGGAGCATTACGCTAACCACCCACGCCATCGATAGATACATGCCATCGATGAGCACACCTGATAGCCACCAGGGCATCCCGATTTGAACCGCAGACTGTTTTAACAATGGGTGAAGCCAGTCCATCAAAATTTCAGCCAGATAGGCGGAAGGCACGTTCGCACCTGATACGGTTATCCAAAAAACGAGGGTTAGCATCAGCAACATTAACGGAAAACCAGTCCACCGGTTGGTCAGCAGATGATCCAGTTTTTGGCTCCAGTCAAAATGTGGCGGTTCGTCACTTTTACGAACGGTTTTTTCGGAAATTCGCCCGGCTTCTTCGTAAATTGCTTCCATTAAAGAATCATGCAAATTTTCGCCCAATTCCCAACGGAGGTTGCTGGCTTCTTCCAAAAGATCCGTGTTAAATTCTTTATGGTGTTTCATTTATATCAACCCTGATTAAAAACTCATTGTCATTATAATACAATGTTTATACTGTAGTTACCTTACCTACCAGATCCTGAAAATTGTTATCGCGGAGTGATTCTATAATTCGGGTATCGCCTTCCAGCAGCCGCAATGCAATCCAACGCGCGTTGGTTAATCCGGGATAGCGTGTTTCAATTTTTTTGGCGAGCCGGTTAATCACGTTTTGCAATTGCCCGGAACCACTTTGAATGCGTCGTGGCTGGCAAACATATTCGCCGGTGGCAACCTGGTCGATTGCTTTCAGTAATTCATCCAATCCTGTTTTTTGCCGGGCAGCGGTAGGAACAACAGGTATTCCCAGTTCTTTGGTTAACTGTCGCTCATCGATTATCAATTGATTACGCTTGGCTTCGTCTATCAAATTGAGGCATAGCACTGCTCGATCGGTAATTTCCAGAATTTGCAAAACGAGGTTCAGGTTCCGTTCCAAACGGGTTGCATCTGCCACAATCAAGGTGACATCGGGTTTGCCAAACAGGATGAAATTCCGGGCAACTTCTTCATCCGTGCTGGTGGAAAGCAATGAATATGTGCCTGGCAAATCGACGATTTTGTATTTTTTGTCATTATAGCCAAAACCGCCTTCTGCGCGCCCAACTGTTTTTCCGGGCCAGTTTCCGGTGTGTTGCCTTAGTCCTGTAAGTGCATTAAAAACAGTGCTTTTTCCCGTGTTTGGATTTCCGGCAAGTGCTACAACATAATCCCAGGAATCCATATCAATTCCCAGTTTTTTCAAATTTCCTATATGGTGTGCCGGGCAATTTTCACAATTTGCTGTCGACTGTGGTTTCATTTTTTCTCTCGATTTTTTGAATGTGAATAAGTTTCGCCTGCTCTTTTCGCAGTGCGATGGAAGCGCCTTTTATACGAAATGCGATCGGGTTACCAGACGCACTTTCCATCTCTTTTTGAATGATTGTGCCGGGAACGATGCCCAAATCCAACAATCTGCGACGATACTGTCCGTGAATTTCCCGGGAGATTCGCAGGACCTTTCCGGATTCACCGTTTCTCAAAACCAACAGATTTGCAAACGGTGTTTGCAGTTTTTCTTCCTCTTTCAGTAATTCAACGCGAATTTGAGCTGCTGCAATTAAAGGGAGCTTCTTTTTGAAACCGTCTGCTTTAAACAGAATGGAGCCATTTTGGTGCTGAACAGAATCTATTTGCATGCCCAAACAAAGTCCGTTTTCACGGATTTCCCGGTAAATATTTTCCTGGTCATCTTCAAATTGAACAATTTTGGCTGTCTGTTCTTTTCTGATTTCAGTAAGCAATAATCCTCGTTCGGAAGGCAGATCGCCCTTATTCGTCGGGATCGGTTTTCCGTGCGGATCGTATAGTGGGTGACCAAGCCGTTCGCTAATTTTTTCCGCTTCTGCACTATCCAATTTATGCTCCTGAAGGTCGGCTTGCGTATGCCATTCCAGATCGGAAGTTCCTGTTTCTTCTGCAAGATAGCTTTCCCAAATTCTGTGCAGGCGAATCATTCTTAAAGCATATTCGTTACCTTTTTCTGTCAGAAAAAACTGGTTGTTTTCGATGCTGATTAACCCGCCGCTTTTGAGCTGTTCAATCAATTGTACAACACGATCTTTTTTTAACGATAGCGTTCCGGCAATGCTGTTAATGGTGCAAGTGATTCGCCCGCGTTCGCATTCATAAATGTGTTTTAGCGTATCTTCCATATACGAACGCTGGCTCTGGCGCATTAAAAATCGCCAATGAGAAAGTAAGCCGTGCTTTGGCCACACCACAATCAGTCCGATAAAAATTACAATCGATGCGATGATGAGAGCATTAATCGGGTGAACCATAATTGATCCTTGTTAATAATGAGGTATTACCTTTATACTCGATACAATTGTGCCGGATACAGCCAAAAATGCTTTTCCATTTGTCAAAGTGTATACACTATTATCCGGCGTTTTGTCCTGAAGTGTCCAGGTTGTTCCTTTTGCAAACTGACGGGCGGTGTAATATTGCTCAAGTTCCGCAGTGAGTTGAATATCCTGAACACGGAATGAATGCCCGATGATAACATTTTTTAATTGAATCGCTTTCAAATGTTCGCCCCAATTCGGGATTGGCGATCCGTGTGGGTCTTTATCGGGAAAGCCTAAAAAGGCATCGATCAAATACATCAATTTATCAGATATCGCATGCTCCAGTTTTTCTGCTTCTTCGTGTAAAATCTGGTCATCCATTTTTAACACTTTTTCCAAAAAAGTTTCCACTAAGCGATGTTTTCGAATCAGTTTTCGTGCCAAGAAATCGCCTTTTTCAAGCAAGAGAGCGCCTTTGGTTTTGTCGTATTCAATCAATTCCATTTGTGAAAGCTGTTTAAACATCGATAATACCGTCGGTGGTTTCACCTGATACCAATCTGCTACCGCTTTTGCAGTTGCCTTAATTTGATCCCGTTCCATATACCAAATGATTTTCAGGTAATCTTCTTGGCTTTTTGATAATTCCATCAGCTTCTCAAATTATAACTTATAATAAATTATACTAACCTAATAAGTAATTAGTTTAATCTAATTTTATCGGCGGTGTTTTTCAACACTAAACGGAAAATTATTTTTTATAAATTTTAATAAGTAAGCAGGGAAGTAAGATAAAGGGAAATGACATTAGTGGATGACAAAACAAAGCAACTATAACAAAATATTAGAATAATTGTAATATTTTATCAAATTCTATTTTCTTTTAATGACACGTGCAAGCTGTTGTTTTTTATATGCTTAAACTCAGAGCGGGTGACGAGATTCGAACTCGCGACTCTCAGCTTGGGAAGCTGACACTCTACCAACTGAGTTACACCCGCTTGAATGGGCAAATTTACTGTTTTATGGTGATGCTGTCAAGTGTTTCGGGTAATATCCGCAGTTCGGGAAATTGATTTTCAGTGACACGTATTTCAACCACGCGAATGAATGCCCTTACTATTTTACGAGTAGCACAATGCCACCAATCGCCAAACCGACAATTGCCAAAGGAACAATCAATGCAAGTGCTGCAGGAATAATAATTAAAGGCAACGCTATCAAACCGATAACCCCACCGATAATTCCGAAAATAATTTTGAAGGGAAGTGCGAGCAGGAAGAATAAAGCCTCGAGCAGAACGCCAAAAAGCTTGAACACAACAATAAAAACACCAACAACAACAATCAGGGCTAATAATTCAAACATTTCTTCTCCTTCGTTCGTAATGGTTACAAAAATAATTACGAACGCCGGTGAAAAATGTTGCTCATTTCAGAGAATATCAACAAGAAGTTAGGTGTCCGGTGAGAAAAAATTAGTTGTCTTTTGGTAATTTTCTGCCGTACAGAATAATTGACGTTTCCAAAATGGCAGCTGCTAACAGTAGTGTAAACACATACTTAAGATAAAACGGCCACAAATCGGTGAGCAGGTTTAGTGTGTGCTGCCAATCCGAAAACATCAACTGCGCCTCAGCCAATTGGTGTGCCAGGCTAAAGCTGATGAACGCTGCCGGAAATTCCAGCCAGGCAACCGGATTCATCAAAATTTGCCAAATTCCCCGCCAACCCATCATTTCATAGCTCATTACGGCGACATTAAATCCGGTAAAAAACGCGGCAAACGGCGGCAAAATAACCAGCACGCCGGACAGAAAACTGGTGACTAAAGAGAAATTGTTCAGTGAAAAAATAATCAGAAAAACGGCCATTATATTTAAACCGTCTGTAAAATAACGGCGGGTCATTCGCAATATCCAGCGTGGATATCGCAACAAAAAATCAAGATTTCGGTCAACTGCGGTGGGTCCGAGGTAAATTCCTGCAAAAAACAGCATTGCCGAGAGGAAAAAATAGGTGAAATCGATCGTTTCAAAAAAATCTGCGAACATGGTTGCCTCAACTCAAAAGTGTTTATCATTTGGCAACGAAAAATGATCGTTGCGAATGTTGCAACCACAGTGGATAAACGTTGAGATGAATGATATTCGGGAAATGGTAAACAAATTGAAGATGAAAAAAATCGCAGTCTTACTGACCGTCGCAAATAGAGAAGCTAAATAGTTTTTTAGCACCTGTATCTGAGGCGGAAAACCCGATTGGTAACATATTTCAATAAGTTCACACGAAAAAATGTGAAAACATCTCAAAAACTGAAATAAAACCGCTGTGGTTTTTTGACGAATTTGTCGCTAAAATTAACGGCTTCAAATATGCAAACTTTATCATAGTATCAACTGTAAATATCGATAATTTGTAAGCTTAAGTCAAAAACTTTTTGGAATTTTTATGCATAAAAAAATATTTGCCTATTTATTGGGATTTTTCATTTTTTTCACGCTGTACAACACGCTCATTCCGTTTGAATTTGATGTGCCGTTTTCCGAATTGGGTGGGCAACTGCAAAAGATAAACCGCATTCCGTTTTTCGATGCGGATGGCGATCTGGTGTCGCTAACCGATATTGTGGGCAATATTTTTCTGTTTATTCCGTTTGGTTTTTTGTGTTACATGCTACTGTGGTATATGAAAAAACGGCATCGATTGGTGTGGTGCATTTTGGGTGGAGCAGCGCTGAGTTTTACAATTGAATTTTTGCAACTCTTTATTTATTCAAGAGATACGGCAATTCATGATTTGGTGAATAACACGCTTGGCAGCGCTATCGGTGCAACTGTTGCCGCAATTTATGCCACGCAGCTTTCCGAATTTATTAGCAAAACATTTTTTGATTTATTGAAAAATAAACCTGCTTTACTGATTGTCATTTTGCTGCTACTCGCGCAATCCGTTTCCGCAATCATGCCGTTTACTGTTTCGATCAGTGTATCCGGTTTTGTAAAAAGCGTGAAAGAGACAAACCTTGTGCCATTCACCTATCGTCCGCTGAGTGTACTGCTTTTTGACGATTACAGCAAAGATGCACAATTTCAGATGACCGATTCCGTTAAAGCCAAATTACAGCAATCTGATTTACCGGCTGATGTGGTTGAAAATCTGCGCAAATTTGACCAGCCGGAACCGCAATCGCGGCGAAAATTTTTAGATGCAATCAAGTCGGTTGTCGGTGGAAAAGCGCTGAAAGCGCATCGAGAAACCATACTGCAATTGGCGCAAATTCGCAGCGAAGAAACGATTTTTGATTTCACTCAAATGATTGAAAATATTATATTTTGGGCTATTGCCGGATACCTGATTTCACTGTCGCTGCTGCTGTATTTTCCGCAACTACCACGGGCAAATCTCATCCGCTGGTTGTTCCCGGTCATTTACTTTATTCTGCTCGAATTTGCTCAAATTTTTATAACTTCGCGGATCACGGATATCAACGATATTATCGGCGGTTGTGCGGGCGTTTACGCTGGATATTTGCTGTTCCGGTTGCTGCCACCGACAATCGCAGCAAACCGGCAACTGGACGTTTCGATGCTCAAAATCCCGGTGCTGCTATATGCCATTTTTATCCTGTTTTCCGGATTCCGCCCGTTCGATTGGTCGATGAATCCGGCGGTGTGGGGCAAGGATTTCGAGCAGGGAAACCTCATTCCGTTTTACGCCTATTTTCGTAAAACCAATTTGTGGAATTTGTACGACCTTGTGCGAACATTGGCCTTTTTTGCGCCGCTAAGTTTATATTTTAGCTATACGTTACGGCTTCAGCAAAAATCGTTTCCGGGGATTTTTATTTTGATGACGCTGGCCGGTTTGCTCACAGGAGCGTTGATCGAGTTTACCCAAATTCTGTCGCCGTCGCGAGTGGCGGAAATCACAGATGTGATCTCATACGGCATCAGCGGAGCATTGGGAGTTTTTGCGATGTATTATTACGAGCAGGAAGTGCGCCCTAAATTTGCGGCGGGAGATGTTTCAGCGGAGCAGGGTTGATAACGCATTGTTGATGAGCTGTTTCGTATTCGCGGAATCGTTCAGCAGGATGGAAAAATGGCGCTCACCATCGTTGTAGCCGTATTGGCGAATATTGGAGTCGATGAAAATTGTGAGTGTGGGAATGCCGAGCGCGACCGCCAGGTGCATCGGTCCGGTATCGCCGGAAACGAATGCGCGAAATCCCGCAAAAAATGTGGCGGTTTCGGTGAGCGGGGCTTTCCAGATTTCAGTGCGCTCGCGAATCCAGTCAGGATAATTTTGCAAATGCGCGGCATCTGCCGGACCGCAGGCGAAGGCTACCGGAACATCAGCGATGGCGCGGATCTGCTCATTCAATTCTGCAAAAATTTTTCCCGGTAATATTTTATTTCCGGTGGCACCGAGCCAGATCAGCACCGGCGATGTGTCGTTTTTCGATGGTGCTGCGGGCAACTGTAATCCGCCGGGATGAAATTTTGCAGCCGGATCGATAGCGCGCCACAGATCGATCATCGCATCGCTGTAATGCATCTGGTTGGATGATTTGACTGCAACATCATAATATTGTGCGCCAGATTTGGCATCGAAACCGATCAGCCAGCGCGGCTTGCAGAGTCGCCCGAAAATGGCTTGCGACAGCGAAAATCCGTCGGGATTGTTGGATGTGATCACCGCATCGAATTGCAGGTTGCGCAAACGGGAAATCAACGCCAGCATTCGCCACGGGCGGCGCATTAATTCCGATTGGTGATAAGCCCAAATGCGGTTCGCCAACGGCGGTTCAGCTTTTTCCAGCAACGCCGCAACCGGATGGTGCACCAAAAAATGCAGCTCAATTTGCGATCCCGATTCGCGGATGGCGCGCAGCAACGGGATCAGCAAAATACCGTTCCCAATGCGCTGATCCAGCCGGAAAACCAGCACCTTTTGCACCTCGCCCATCGCAGGCAATTGTTTGGACGGCGGCGCCAGCACTCGCGAAAGCGTCGCGTTCAACAATTTTTTGAACTTGCGTTCCAGTATTTTCAACGGTTTATCTGCCATAGCGCACCAATATACTTTGCGGCGGCATTTTCTCAAAAAGCAAAAGGAAAATTACGGGACGTTTGCGAACGCGGGTTTATTTGCTAAATTGGCGAGGTTTTGCAACTCAATTTTCAGAAACGCGGCGGCAATGGATAAAGTTCAACTGATTTTCTTTTTTATCAATGGTTTTCTGGTTTCGCGATTGTTTATCAAGGTTAAATTGCCTGAGCGCATTGTTTACAGCCTGGTTGATCGCCGTGAACTGTCGCCGGGCAGGGTGTTGCTTTATGTTATTTCGCTTTCCGCGATGTTTTCCTTTTTTATCCCGAATGCGATTACCGTTCTAACGCTGCTGCCGATTTTGGAGTTGTTGCAGCGGGCGTATCGCAACAGCGAATTTTCGGAATCGAGCATTGCCACAATGTTGGTGCTGGCAGTCATTTACGGTGCGAATATCGGTGGGATGGGGTCGATTACCGCATCGCCGGCAAACGGGATTTTGGCAACATTTCTGGCGTTCAATCCTGTTGCCGGAGCTGCAAATATCACTTTTGCATCGTGGCTGGTTTGGGGCATTCCGCTGGTCATCATTTTCACGCTGATTGCATGGTTGATTTTGCTGGTGATGTTTCGCCCCGGACGATTTGGAAAAGCCGGAATTGAGCTGCCGTTTCTGCCGGAAGCGATCGAATATCCCCACCAGAAATTGGCGATTTGGCTTACAGCCGCATATTTTGTATCGTCCATTTTACTCTCCGCGCTGTTGATGATGCTGCCGGAAAATGAAACCGAAATTTTGATGATTACCGGCGTGTTAACTGTTGTTTTTATTGGATTTCTGTTTTTGACTCCAATGTCCCCCGGCAGTACCGGAACGTTGAGATCGCCGTTGCTGCGCATTGCCGATTGTTACAGCAACCTGCCGTTGCGCGGATTTGTTTTTGTGGGTGTTGCGGTTGTGTTGGGCGTGGTGATGTATTTTCTGAAAGTCGATCAATATTTTGGGGAATTGCTGCCGCATTTGTTGCCCGATCATCTGCCGGCAATCGTACTGTTGCTGCTCATCGCGCTGATTACGTCGTTTACCACAGAAATTTTGAGCAATACAGTTGTGCAAATAGCGATGTTTTTGATGATTGTGCCGCTTTCCGCGACGATGGATTTTCCTGTGTTACTGGCGTTGATTGTCACTACGTTATCGTGCACATCGGCGTTTATGAGCCCCATCGCCACGGGTGTGAACGGGCTGGCTTTTGGCGGGATTCCCGGTGTTTCCGTTTGGCGAATGCTGGTGGTCGGATTACTGATGAACATCGCAGGTGCCGTTTTGCTCAGCTTGTGGGCGTATTTTGTCATTGGTGGAATTTATGGGGGAAATTAGCCCTTGTAAACCGATTGATGGTTGGTTTTTGGCGGATTATTTTTATATATTTTATCGAATTCGTAAACCAATATAATTTTCAGGCGTCTAAATTATTGTTAAATGAATGGTGTTTTAAATAATCCGTGATCACTGATTTTTTCTGAGGGATTCTCATGAAACATTTGTTATTAACTATTGTTTTTGTTTGTTTTGCAGCCGGTATTTCGTTTGCCGATAACGCAGTAATTACCCAAAAAATGAATCGGGTGCTGGAAACAGCTTCCCCTGAAGAGCCGGTTTCCGCATGGATTTATTTTACGGATAAAGGTGCATCGCTGTCCAAAGCGCTGGCAACTGCGGAAGCCAATCTCACTGAAAAAGCGTTGCAACGGCGGTTGCGCAATCGTCCGGCGGATCAGTTGGTTGATCGCTACGATGTGCCGGTAAACGCGGAATATGTGCGTATTCTCCGCCAAAACGGGGTGGAAATTCAGCACAAATCGCGCTGGCTAAACGCCGTTTCCGCAACAGCTAAACCGGCTATTTTAAATAGCTTGACAAGTTTGCAATTTATCAAAAAAATTGATGTAATCCGTTACACAAAAGTGCCGGAATTGGTGGAAGCGGAAATCCAGCCGGAACTGCAAAAATCGACCAAAACCACGTTGCTCGACTATGGATCATCGCTGGATCAAAATGTGCAGATTACCACAAATGTTATGCACGATCTCGGCTACAGCGGTGCCGGCGTAACGGTGGCGATGCTCGATGCCGGATACAACAATCTGGAGCACGAAGCGTTGCAGCATCTCAATATTACCCACACCTGGGATTTTGTCAATGGCGATGAAAATGTGGATGATGAAGCTGGGCAAATGGGCACTGGATCGCACGGCACTTATACGCTCAGCACACTTGCCGGTTACAAACCTGGCAATCTGATCGGTCCGGCTTACGGAGCTACTTTCCTGCTCGCCAAAACGGAAAATACGGATTGGGAACACAACGTTGAAGAAGATGACTGGGTTGCTGCCGCTGAATGGGCGGACAGCCTCGGTGCAGATATCATCAGCAGTTCGCTCGGTTATTGGGATTTCGATTTTGGCGAACCCCGCCAATATACATGGGAAGATATGGACGGCAACACCGCAGTGGTAACCATCGGTGCGGATATCGCCGCAAGTCGCGGCATTCTGGTGGTCAATTCTGCCGGGAATTCCGGCGATGTCGCAGAACCTGCGAACACGATCGGCGCGCCATCAGATGGCGATAGCGTGCTGGCGATAGGTGCAGTATCATCCACGGGTTCGCTAGCCGGATTCAGCTCTCGCGGTCCATCTGCGGACGGACGTATCAAGCCGGATGTTTGCGCCAGAGGCGTGAGCACTGTTTGTGCCAGCGCATTCAGCCAGACGGGCTATGCTGCCGTAAATGGCACATCACTGTCCTGCCCGTTGGTTGCGGGTGCGGCTGCGCTCGTTTTGGAGGCGAATCCGGGATTGTCAAATATGGAAATAATCGATGCGTTACGCTCCACCGCGGATAACGCTGCAACGCCAGATCGCGATTTTGGGTGGGGAGTTATTGATACTTATGCTGCCAGCAACTTCCTTTCGGGCATTGGAAATAACACCAATTTGCCGGAAAAAATTGAACTTTATCCGGCGTTTCCGAACCCGTTTAACCCTGCAACGACCATCAATTATGCGTTGCCGGAAGCCGAGAATATTGAGCTTTCGGTGTTCAATTTGCTCGGTCAGCGCGTTGCGGTGCTGTTTAAAGGTCAGCAATCTGCCGGTGAATATCGCCAGCGTTGGGATGCGGGAAATCAGCCGGCTGGTGTTTATTTTATTGTGCTGGAATCCGGAAAAACCCGGCAGGTGCAAAAAGCCGTATTGCTGAAGTAGTTGTAAAATATCAATTTAAGATGCATCAAATCACCAAAAAACGCCCCGCACATTTACGGGGCGTTTTTTTTTATTTGAAACCACCCGTTATAAAATTCAATGTTCGTTTATTCGGATTACCCAAAAATGGGCGTTGCTTTCGGATCAGCTAATTTTTGTTTCGGGCGCCAATTATCCAAAAAACTCATTTGCTGAACGCAGGTGACGCTGCACATCGGGCTGCATTTTTTTGCAGTGTTAAACTCCCGCTGAATATCATGTTGCGAATATTCCAACAGTGGAATGCCGGGATAACCGCGCTGCTGCGAACACCAGTGAACCAAACCCAGTTCACAAATATACAAATATCGTGCGCCCGCACGGCACTGCCAACGGTTCGGTTTTCCGGTAATTAAATTTTGCTGGAATACAAATTTGTTAAAAAAATGAACCCGAGATTTTGTTATTTTGCCAATTTGTTGATATGCTTTTATCTGCTTTGGGCTTAACGGTTTGAGAATGCCGTGCTCGTTGTGAACCAGTCCCACAGAATGAGAAAATCCTAAATCGCACGCTTTTTGGGCAATGGCAATTGCATCGTCCGTTCGTTCATCCGAAATACCTAATACCGAGTTTATATTGACCTTAAACTCAGCGATTTCTGCCAATAATTTTAGCTTTCTATCCAGCACTTTTAGGCTTTTCATGGAAATTTCGTCCGGCTGAATATTGTCGATGCTGATCTGTAATTCATGCAAACCGGCTTCGTTCAATAATTCGATGCGTTCTTTGGTCAATAAATACCCGTTGGTGATGATTGTGGAAACAAATCCTAAGCTGTTGATATATCTGATGATACGGTCAATATCCGGGTGAAGCATCGGTTCGCCGCCGGTTAGGGTGATCGCGAAAGTATTCAACCTGGCCAGTTTTGTGATACGTGATTTGAGGGCGTCGAATGGGATGGGTGCGGAAAAATTATCATATTCGTTGCAATATGCGCAGCTCAGGTTGCATCTGCGGGTGACCACCAATTGCGCCAGCAACGGATTGTTTTTTGATGAGATGGCATGCCAGAGAAACCGCAATCCCTTTGCATAAATGTCGTGTTTCATTTTACCCCCAAATGGTTATATTGCATGATATATTGATAAATAAACGAGATATTCCCGATTATAGCGGCAACTGTGGGGGCAAATTTTTAAAGCGTGTACAACAACAAAACATTTCGGAGAATCTTAATTTCGGTGGTTTACTGCACCCCAGAAAATCGTTCTCACCTGCGTTATTACATTCAATGTGTGTGCCAGAAAATATCGGCGAAAATGAACTGTGAGTGCTTGACGATAAACTTTAAATTTACAATGGCTTACCCAAAATCTGGTTTTTGCAGCGGATGTTTGGTTCGACATTTTTGTCGAATTTTAAATGATGCGATTCGGTAATTTGGACGAAGGGGTGGGATTTCCGATGAGCATGTTTTCGTGTTGGCAGCTCTGCAACGTTCCACTTTTAGTGATCATAAATGATTCTCAAATGTAAAATTGGGCTTGCATTTTCGCGTTAAAATGGTTATTTCATTTCACCCTAACCGGGAGCAAATGATGTGACAAATCTGATTGTCTGATCCCAACAGACCTCCGAAAAACGCTGTATCATCTTTGTAAACAATGGTTTAAAAAATAAATTTATAAGAGGAGCGTTGAATGCACAGAGAGATTCACAATTGGTGGAGTCCACGACTCAACAAACATATGGAAATTGCGGTTTACGGACATTATGGATTCGCAGTGTTAATGTTCCCGACTGCGGGAGCGGATTATCTTGAATATGAACGGTTTCATCTGCTGGACACGCTGGCACCGATGATCGATCAGGGAAAATTCAAGGTATTTTCCATCAACAGCATCAACAACGAAAGCTGGCTGAACAACAACATGCATCCGTATGACAAAGCTGTCCGGCATCAGCAATACAATGAATATGTGCTGCGGGAAGTGGTGCCGTTCATTTATACCCATTGCCAGGGGCATGTGCCGATTATCACCACCGGTGCATCGTTGGGAGCGTTGCATGCAGCCAACATATTTTTCCGCCGCCCGGATGTTTTTGACGGCACAATTGCGATGAGCGGCGTTTATCGCCTGACTGCCTACACACGCGGCTATTTTGACGACAACGTTTATTTCAACTCACCAATCGATTATTTGCCAAATTGGGGCGATGAATTTATGCTGAACCGGATGCGCGAAAAAGGTGGCAATATCATCATCGCCAGCGGGCAGGGCGAATACGAAGATCCCAGTTCGTCCATCGAATTATCGAATATTTTGCACGGCAAAGGCGTGCCGCACATGCTCGATTTATGGGGACATGATATGCGCCACGATTGGCCAACGTGGCGGCAAATGCTGCCATATTTTTTGGGAACCAAGTTTTAGGGGAATGCCGGAATTGTGCAATGTTACATTTTATTTTGATGTAAATCAGTTGCGCTGCTGATCAGCGATTCGGGCATATTTGCCAAAGCCAGCGCTTCGATAGTCACCGATTTCGGCAACTGCAGCAGATAAATATTACCTTCGTATTCGTACACAATATTTTGGCCTGCGTCATCGGCGCAGGCTTCTGTTTTGTGGTAGGTGCTGCCATTCGCGTATTTGCGTTGCCCGTCTCGAAAATCGTTGGTCAGGTTCACCATCACGCCATCGGACCATAGCTGGATAACAGAAGTAAACTCGTTGGTGATGCCATTGTATTGGGTCAGCACCACCCGTTGTGCTTCGTTGGCAGCAGAGATAAACGGCGCGCGTCCTTTGGGAATTTCGAACAACACTTTTGCTTCCAGCGTTTCGTGGTTCACGTATGTGCACTCCAGCAATACACTGTTCGACTGATCCGTGTCTTCTTCATTTAGCACCACAAAACCGCTGTTTCCGCCGTAAAATACCTCTTTCTGATACATCGATTGAAAATTGTAACTGTGCAGATATTCGCCATTCATCGAATACAATTTGTTCTCGATGATCATTTTGTCAGCGTTTGCAAGTGGTAAATATTTCAACCAGTTACGCTGCAAATTTATGGGAATTTCCGTAACTTCTCCGGTGGTGGAATCGATCATAAACGCAAAACTTTGGCGCTTTCGATGATTAAATGCGCTGAGAAAAATATGCTGTCCGTTGCCGCGCAAAAACGGGCGATCCCAATCCCAATCCCAGTCATACAGCGAGGTATTGTGCAATTTTATCTGGGTTGATTTTTGGGTGGGAATATCGCACAGCCACATCGATGATTCAAAAATTCCGGCGGATTTGGGCTTCTTTTTCAGATAAATTATTTTTTGCCCGTCCGGACTGATGTTCGGGGCAATACCTTTCGCAATTTTTCGCACCGAATATAATGTATCAAAATCCACCCGGATGGATTTTTGACGGTCACTGGTGCCAATGCTAAGCGTATCGCTGAAACGTTTAAAACGGACAAATTCGTGAGTGTTGATGTCGTTCAACTGGGTGGCGTAAACGAACATCGGGTATTTTCCCGGCAGCAAACCGTCCAGTTCGTAAAAATAATCCGTTTCATTTTCGCGGGTGGGTGAGAGGCGCGTGTTATCGAAAATAACGGTTGGCATGGCAGATTTAGCAACGGCAATTTCTACATTTGAGCGCAAATTGAACCACAAATAAATGAGCGTTGCAGCTACCGCCAGTGTAGCCAGCGGTGCGGCAAGTTTTATCCAGCGATAGCCGGTTTTATCGGCAATCTCTGGGTCCACTTTGCTGGTTGTATCCTCCGATTCATCGAACGATGCGCTTTCCAGATCCGCATCGTTGAACTCAGTATATTGCAAATTCACATTTTGAAATTTGGCGCCTTTGAGGATGGCGTTACGAAACGAAACGCCGGACAAATTGCTGGAACTGAAGACCGCTTTTTCGGCGTCAGTTTCTTGCAAATCTGCATTTACCATCGATGCGCGATAGAAATATGCGCTGGATAAATTAGCGTTATGGAGCACGGCGCCATCGAGGACGCTGGTCGTAAAATCAGAACGACTCAAATTGGCGCGACTCAGATCCGCTGCAGTAAAATCTGCCCATATCAGGTTGCAATTATTGAGTTTAGCCCAGCTTAAATCGCAACCTTTGAAATTGGCCCACATCAAATTCTGATCGTTCAACTCTGCCCAGCTCAAATCCGGCTGTTCAATTTCCGGGTTTTCGCTGCGCCACTTGTTCCAGGCTTCTACACCCTGTTTAATAATGGATAGATGAAGCTCGTTTGCCATTAATCCCTCACAATTTGGCACATTTTGCGAACATATTTTTTGCGTTATTCTGTTGGCAGCAATTGGAACCGGGCAACATTCGGTGTGCTAAAATACTGTTGCGCGGCTGCCCTGATCCCCTCAACGGATAGCTGCTCGATAAAAGACGGCGTTTGTAAAATGTTATTGGGGTTTTCCGCGTTCCACAAATAAAATTGCAACGTGGAAAGCCAATACCCGTTGCGGCGCAAGTTGATTTCATTTTCACGGCGGAGGCTTTCCTGCACTTTTTGCAGGTATTGCGGATCGACATCAACCGTTTTCAGGCTATCAATTTGTTCAAATACCAGCTGGGTCAATTCGTTTACGCGATCCGGGGCGCAGCCAAAAGCGATGCGTATTTCGTAAGTGCTTTCGGGATAATGACTGGTGGACGCGCTAACGCCCACACCGTATGTGCCGCCCTGATCTTCGCGTAACGTTTCGCGCAGTTTGATTTGCAAAACAGATGCCATCGCCTGAATGGCCAGCCGATTACCGCGATCCCAATTAAACGATCCGTTAAAATATATTTCAACCTGTGCTTTTTCTTCGAGCCCTCTGTGCAGCGTTTTTTCGATACTGCCTGTTGGCGTTTCGATCTGTTCATCGCGCCAGTTTTCGCGATCGCCGGTTGCCGGCAGGCTGGCGAGATAGGTTTCCGCGAGCGATTCCAATTGCAGCAAATCGATATTGCCAACAAAAATAAACGTAAAATCTCCCGCATTTGCAAATCGTTCCCGGAAAATTTGATAAGATTTTTGTAAATCCATTTCCTGCAACAACTTATCGGACCACGGGCGAGTGCGAAAATGGTAATCGGACATGGTAACCTGAACCGTATCGCTGAATGCTGTTCCCGGGTCTGCGGCGCGATTGGCCAGAAAACCGCGAATCTGCGCCTGATAGGCGAGATACGCCGTGCTATCCATCCGCGGCGCGGTGAAATAGAGGTGAATCAGCTGGAACATCGTTTCCAAATCCTCCGGCGATGCGCCGCCGCTGATGCCCTCGCTCATATTATTGATGCCCGGCGATACGCTGACATTTTTTCCGGCCAGTTTTTTTTCCAATTCGATGCGGTCAAAATTACCGATGCCGCCCATCGCAACCACCGATGCGGCGGTTTCCCCGGCGATGTAAACCGAGTCCGGATACAGCGATAGCCCACCGGGACTGAACGCGCGGAACAGCACCTGATCATTTTTGAAATCAGTGGTTTTGGCAAATATCCGCATTCCGTTGGATAGTTGCCATTCGTGAACATCCAGGCTATCGTTGTGAATTTTTTGCACAACATCGCCGGGCGCCGGCAGCGTGGAAATCAGCGGTTCATCCGAAACATTATCTGCATAAGGCTCGATGTCGCTGTTCTGCACTGCTTCAAAAACGCTTTGCAATTCCGATTCATCCGGCAAATTCAACCCATCTTTTTCCGGCGCGTTTATCAAAACAACCCGGTTTTTTGTGTCGAGCAGTTCAGCGGCAACGGCGTTCACCTCTGCCAACGAAATTTCCGGGATGTATTGCTGCCACAGTTCGTATTCGTAGGCAATGCCCGGAATCGGCTCGTCTTCGAAAAAATTGCGCAGGTATTCTGCAGCAAAATTCGCAGAGCCGGATTTGTCGCGTTCCCGGTAGGCTTGCTCAATTCCGCGGAGCATCTCGGATTTTTGGCGATCCAGTTCGCCCGGCGTCACCCCAAATTCGCGAATCCTGCGGGCTTCGGTGAGCAGCGCAGCCAAGCCTTTTGGCAACTCATTATCTTTCACAACAGCAGTCATGCTGAAAAACGATTTTGTGCGAACAAACCGCCCTTCGCCAACGCCGGCATACAAAAACGGTGGTTCGGGCTGTTGCAGCAGCTCGTTCAAACGATTGTTGAGAATACTGTTATGCAGCGATTTTACCAAATTTTGGCGATAGGATGTCAGGCTGTTTTCCGGTTCGACCGGTTTTTTGTAATATACGCTGATGCTGGTATATGTCGCTTCCGGGTCGGTTGCGGTGGAAAACAGTGTTTCCGCATGATCCGGCACCGGAAATTCCTGACGCTTTCGGGGATTTTCTGATGCGGGAATTGGCGCGAAATGCTCACGGATTAATGCTTCAATTTGCGCCACCTCAAAATCGCCGACGGCAACAACCGCCATCATATCCGGGCGATACCAATCCCGGTAAAATCTGCGAATCGTTTCCACATCTGCGGTTTCGATAATCTCTTTTTTGCCGATGGGCAAGCGCTCCGCGTATTTGGAATTATGAAATAAAATCGGGAATTGTTTGTCCAGCATTCGCGCATTTGCACCGCGGCCGAGTCGCCATTCTTCCACAATTACGCCGCGTTCCTTCTCTACTTCCTCAGGTAAAAAACTGATGTTGTGCGCCCAGTCGGAGAGAATCCGGAATGCAGTATCGACAATTGCTGTGCTGTCTGTGGGGATTTGGAGCATGTAAACGGTTTCGTCAAAACTGGTGTATGCGTTCAAATCCGGTCCAAAACGCATGCCGACAGATTCCAGATAATCGACGAGTGTCTGTTTCGGGAAATTTTCCGTTCCATTGAACGCCAGATGTTCCACAAAATGCGCCAATCCCCGCTGGTCATCATCTTCGAGAATTGAGCCGGCGTTGATGCCCAATCGCAGTTCCGCACGATTTTGTGGCTCGCTGTTTTTGCGAATATAATAACGCAACCCGTTAGGTAACGTCCCGGTTGTGATATTACTGTCCAGCGGCAGGTGATTTAGTGATGCGTTAGTCTCGGTGTCTGGCGAATAATTCTTTGTCGCGGTTGTGGAAACACCCGCACAGCCAGCAAATAACACAAATCCGGTTACTATTATTCCTCGGAGAAATATTCCCATTTTAATCCTCTATTTCCTTTTAAAAGCAGCAAATTTCGTTTTGTTTTGTGTAAGCTAAAACATCATAAAATTTATACTTTAAAAAATGTTTTCCAATATTTTGATAAAATAGTGGATTTACCGGTTACCTAACCCTATTTCAACATTAGAGTTCTCTAATTGTTGCGAAATTTCAATGCTTAATATCCATTTAATATACGAAAATTTATATTTTTTTACTCGCTCATTTTTTGAGGCAATATGTTCTATAAGTGTTGATTTTATGTCGCTTTGTCACAATTTCTCATATTTGCTAAACCTAAAAAATAGCTGAATTATAAGTAATATTGTATTTTTTTTTGCTATCATCTGATATTAAATTTTTTGTCAAAGAGTAAGGTATAAACGCTCTTCTTAATGTGACCTCGGGTGATTAACCAAAAAATAAATATGCAAGAAAAGCAATAAATTCTTATTAATCATTTTTGTGATATTACAATCACATTTCAATTCCGATACAGGTTATTTTCATCTCGTGAAGAATCAGAGTGTTTTTTTTAGAATTTTTTGAAAAAACGGGTATGATTCTGTTGAATTCTTTGAATGTGGTTCGCTAAAAGTCATTTTTTGGAAAAATCTTCCATAATATAACGGATTATGCTTTATATACCGGTTTGCGCGTTAAATGGAATAGAATACCGGTTATTATTTGAAACAAAATAAGGGATTAAGAAGAAATGGAAACTATTGTGGTCAGACAAAATAAACTCCGGATTTTAATATACTGTAGTGATGCCAACGGAATGGGTAATACCAGCCGGACACTTTCCATTGCGACTCGTATTTCAGAACAAATTGATGATTGTGCTATTTTGTTGTTGACAGATTTACCGATTATCGGACGTTATAAATGTCCTCAAAATATGGATTATGTCCATCTCCCCGGTATTGCCCGGGGTGATCGGCATGAATATGAGGCGCGGAATCTGAATATCGCACTCAACAATACGCTAACCCTCCGCCACAAAATTACCAAAAGCGCAATCAAAACTTTCAAACCGGATATTATTCTGATCCAAAGCAATCCATCGGATTTACCCCATGAAATTGAACATACATTTGGTTTTGTGAAAAAGCGTTTTCCGGAAACCCGCTTAATTTGGGGATTACCGGACATACTCGGTCGCCCGGCGATCATTAAAGAAGAATGGCAGCAAAAAGATGTTTACGGTATGCTGGATCGAATTTGCGACGAAATTTGGGTTCACGGTGTTCAGCATATTTTTGACGCAACCCGCGAATACGATTTCCCGGAATCGCTTGCCCAAAAAACCACATTTACAGGCTATATGAGCGCGCCAAACATTTCTTCAGAGAGAAATCACCGGGAATCTGCGGATATTAAGCAGGACAATCCATATGTGCTGGTTACCGCCGGCAGCGGAACGGAAGGCTATGAGCTGGTTAGTTCTTATCTGGAATTTTTGGAAAACCAGGTGGAGCCGTTGCCGTTCAGCAGCGTCATTATTACCGGTCCGATGATGGCATCTTATGAAAAATCTATTCTGATGGATCGTGCAGAGCGGTTGCCAAATGTAACGTTTCACCGGTTCAGCAAAAATATTTTGCAATATTTAAAACATGCAGAATTGGTGGTTTGCAACGGCGGTTTCAATTTGTTTTGCGAAATATCTTCATATAATAAACACGCGATTTTCGTTCCCGGCGAAACAATGCATCACGAGCATTTGTATCGCGCACAAGTTCTTGAAGACTTGGGATTGGTCGAACTGATTTCACCGAATATCCTCAGTGCAGGAACATTGGGCCGAAAAGTCATGAAAGTGTTTACCATGGGTCCAGCCGAAAAAAAATACGATATGGTTCCGCGCAATGCGTTGGAGCACATCGTAGAACGCGTTCAGTGCTTGAACGCTAATGTACAATTATCACTCTATCATTCAGTATTACGCTGAATACCCTGAATTATATTTGTTCATTGAGTATCTGGCATTGCTAAAAAATGTAACTTTGGTAATATCAGAATCAAAGAAAAGCCAGTGCCGGTTTTCTTGAGTTCGTTGTTTTGGTTGCATCAGGTAATCGACGCAAATTGGCTTTTTTGTGTTGTTGAAATACCACACACCAGAAGTTCTGTTTCGAAGGCAATTTTAGTGTTTCAATTTCCTGATATCTTTTCTCAATCATAATTATCGCGACAGGATGAATCAGCCATGCTGTGCTGTGTTTTTTCGTTGATACACAGACGAAAATAATGCATTTGGTAAGCAAACAAGGAGTTTTAACTTGAATGTAAACGGTTTCCTGGAGAGCCGAAATACAGTTCCAAACGGTAGCATCAATCATTGGAGGTTTGCCGCAGCAGAAAAAACACCCGATTTCCCCAAAAATTTGCGGGTGTTAATTTACTCCCAGGATGGGTACGGATTGGGACATTTGCGACGGAATTTGAGTATCACTACCCAAATTAAACAATTGTGTCCGTCAGCCTCGGTTTTGATTATAGTGGATTCGCCGGTTGCACCATTTTTTGAGCTGCCGCCGCTCTGCGATTTTATCAAAATTCCCACGATGGTGAAAATCGATTACGGCGTTTGGGCATCCAATCGCTTAAATATGACATCCAGCGAGCTGTTGCCCGTTCGGGCAGATATGATTACCAATATTGCTCTCAGTTTCCAACCGCATGTTTTTTTGGTGGATCACATGCCGCACGGTGCGTTGGGAGAACTTACCGAACCGATCAAACAAATTAAACAATTGAGCCCGCATACCCGCATGGTTTTGGGGCTTCGCGATATTTTGGGCGGACCGGAAGACATCTTCAAACAATGGAAGCTTGAAGGTGCATACGACGTTGCCGAAAAATATTACGATAAAGTGCTGATTTACGGCAGCCCGGAAATTTTCCACAGCGCCGAAGAATATTTTTTTTCGGAGCAGATGCTTAAGAAAACAACCTATTGCGGTTTTGTTTGCCGGGATGATACACCCAAAGAGTTCAGTAACAGCCAGTTAAAAAAGCTGTTGCCCAATAACAATTTGCCGCTTTTGCTGGTAACCGGCGGCGGTGGTCACGATGCCAACAGTTTTATGGATATTTTTTTGGATACGGTTAATCTACTGAAATCGAAACTGGCATTTCAGGCGATTGTATCTTCCGGACCGTTTATGCAAACGGAGCAAATTCAAGCACTTAGGGATAAAGCAAAAGGCTTTCCGGTTGCGGTGGAAAGTTTGGGAAACGATGCCATTCATTTTTTAAAACGGGCAGATCTGCTCATCTCGATGGCGGGTTACAACACTACCAGCGAGATTATGCGGTTCCGTAAAAACGCAATTATCATTCCCAGACCCGGACCCAGCGCCGAGCAAACTATCCGAACCCGTTTGCTCACGGATCGGAATATGTTTGCAGCGATTCACCCCAACGATTTAACGCCGGAGCGCCTTGCAGAAACAATTACCGAACGCCTGAAAGGCGGATCGACACTTGATGACAGCAACGTGCCGGATATGTTTGGTGCCAGAAATGCCGCATTTACCATTTTGAGCAGCGTTTCCGTTGCCAATGAAAAAGAAGTATAACCCTTTGTTTTTACGGGAGAAAGGGTTGTTGAATTTCAAACACGGAATGTTTTACAGGAGAAATTAGGATGTTTACATATTCAGCATTTTCAGCGTTGAAAATCGGGCAGCGTGTAAAAATTAAATGCGAACCGGTGGACGGAAATACGCTCAACGCTTTGGAAATTTCATATAAAGAGCCAAAAGACCAGTTGGAAATGGAAGGTAAAATTCAGTCGCTCGATGCGAAAAACAATGTTATCGGGCTGCTAAACCAAACGTTCTCAATTCCGCCAGGTATTCCGGTGAAAAATGAGCATCGCGAAAACACCGAGCTCAGCAAGCTGGCAGTTGGCGATATGGCAAAACTCATCGGCCATCGCTCTGCCGACGGAGAATTTATTCCGGTAAAGTTAAAAACCTGGAAACCGATTGGCGTGGAAAACGATGAGCTGCAAGGCAATATCGAGTCGATCAGCTCCGATGAGCAAATTCTCAAATTGATGAATTACAACATTATTGTAAACGAAGCAACCGAATACAAAGGTTTTTGAAAAACAAACAATCTGTAAATTACGGACCACACGGATGTTTTTTATTTGAATCCCGTTTTATGAGCCTGATTTAACCATTCGCGTACGGCAATTGTTATTTGGAAATACATTCGGCACAAGGTTCAAGGAAGGAAAAAATGTCACGCTCAAGCGATAAAAAAGTGATTGCGTTTGTTCTGAAAGGCTACCCACGGCTTTCGGAAACGTTCATCCTCAACGAAATATTGTTGCTGGAAGAGCTGGGTTATCCGCTGCACATCGTTGCGATGCGGAATCCTGGAGAAACGAAAATCCACGGCGATGTTGAGCGGGTGAAAGCGCCGGTATCGTATGTGCCGGATTATTTCTGGCAATTTTTTGGCGCGTTTATGCTCAGCCATTTGCGGGTGTTGCTGCGGTATCCGCTGTCCTATTTGCCTGCATTGCATTTTGCGGCATGGCGCAGCCTGAACCGCTGGAGTTCTTCGACAATCAAACGTTTTTCGCAGGCGGTTTATTTTGTAGACAGGGTTGTGCCGAACGCCCAGTTCGGTCAATATTATGCGCACTTCAGTCATGGACCCACCACACTGGTATTTTTCGCAAGCTGGATCACCGGAATTCCCTACAGTTTTAGCGCACATGCAAAAGATATTTATTTGCAAGAAGATGAATTTTTGCGCCAGAAAATTCACGGGGCGCAATTTGCCGTAACCTGCACGGGTTTTAATCGCAAGCATATGGCTGGCGTTGCCGGGCAGGATGCGCCGGTTTATCGCTGTTATCACGGCATCAACATCGAAAAATTTACCCGAAATGCGGCGTTGTCGCGAAACGGAAAGCCGCCGGTAATTTTATCCATCGGGCGATTTGTGCCCAAAAAAGGATTCCCGACGCTGCTGAAAGCTATGCATCTGCTGAAAGAAAAAGGCTACGCTTTTTCCGCATATTTTGCAGGTGGCGGACCCATGGAAACTGAATTGCAAACGCTGATCGATCAATTTGATTTGACAGCTAATGTTCAATTAATCAATAAGTTATCGCAGGAAGAATTGCTGGAATATTACCGGAAGGCAGATATTTTTGCGCTCGCCTGCGAAGTGCAGCCGGATGGCGATCGCGATGGCATTCCCAACGTTTTGGTAGAGGCGATGGCGTTGGAAATCCCTTCGGTTTCCACCGCGATTTCCGGCATTCCGGAGCTGATCGACGATGGCAAAAACGGATTGCTGGTGCCGCAGCGCAATCCCGAAGCACTGGCGGCTGCGTTGGAAAAATTGATCACTCAGCCGGAACTGGCGCTGGTGTTGGGAAAAGCCGGACGCGAAACCGTTAAACAGGAATTTGACAACCGTCAGAACGTCATCAAAATCGGCAAATTGCTGGATGATGCCATGAAAAGCCCGGCACTGGAAAACCGGGATTTTCGTGCAATTGTAAAATATAGTTAAGTTTAATAAAAACAGGGATGAACAGTGGCGACGAAATCGACGATTCATTACAAAACAGATAAGTTATATACCCTCAAAAAAGCGCTCGATCCCGCAAAGATGCGGGAAGTGTTCGAGCCGATGACAAAAGAACATTTTGGCGAAAAAGCGGAAGTCCGGGATGTGAATATCGAAGTGCTGCGCAAACGCAACCAGCGCTGCGTTATCCGCTACCGGGTGGTTGCATCCACCAACGGAAACGGTGCAATTGTAAATTGGCCGGTGATCGGCAAGGTTTACAAAATCAATCAGGGCGAAGAAGTTTTTGAATTTATGAAAGAATTGTGGACCCGCGGTTTTCAACAAAATGCGTCCGATAAAATCAGCATTCCGGAACCATACGCCTTTTCCACACCGATGAGCATGTTGTTTCAGGAAGAAGTACCCGGCAAACCGGTGAAACAATTGTTGAAAGAAAATCTCAATCCGGCATACATGCGCCAACTCGCCCGGACACTGGCAAAATTGCATTCCTGCGGCTATGTGCCGGGACCGGCGATGACGTTGGACGATCATTTGCTGCGCTGCCATCCGCGCTATCCGTTCCTCTTTTTGGCGTGTCCGGAATTAGCGCCGCAGATCGAGCAATTATTGGCGGATTTCCAAACGCTTGAAAAACGCTGGGCGAATGTGCCGCTGGCGCCAATTCACGGCGATCTGCATATGGGGCAGCTGCATTTGCAGGATGAAAGCGCCTATCTTATTGATTTTGATGCACTTTCGTATGGCGATCCGGCAGCGGATATCGGCAATCTGGTTGTATTTTTGAAAGGCAAATTAAAGCGCGAACCGCGAATGGCGGTCGTAATCGACGCACTTTACGATGAATATTTCAAAACGATGGACACGGAAATCCGCGATCGTGTGCCGTATTACGAGGCAATCACCCATTTGCGCCGCGCCTGCAAATTGCTCCGTTATCAAAAAGAAGGGTGGCGCAAACGCATCGCAAAGATGATTCAACAGGCAGAAGATTGCATCAGGGAGATCAAATGAGCGCATTTATCAAATTTGAAGCATTGCAAAACGAACAATTTGTGAAAGTGAACGGGAAATTGCAACCCGACGGCGCATTGCTGGCGGTGGAAGTGAACACCACCCGCACCGCCAAATACGAAGATGATCAGGATAAAATGCAGAGCGTTATCCAGTTTATCGATCGCGAATCGCACAAAATAAAAGTGTTGAACCAGACCATTGCGCTATCGCCGGAAACCGTTTATCGTACGATTACCAATAAACCGTCTAGTTTTGGCGATTTTTACGAAGGCGAGCAGGTGAAAATCCGGGGATATTTTGAGCACGGCGGATTTTTGCCCAGCAAAATAACAGCTCAGGAAACATACGATTTTAATGTTGACGAAATCGAAGGGCAAATTTCCGGCATCGATTACGACAGCCGCACGTTTTTTGTGAACGGTATCCGCATCGTTTTGGACAACCACAGCTTGTTACTGAAATAATTTTTGTGAAATGTCATCATTTATTCATCAACGTAGATAATTGTAAACATTGAAAATAGTCGATAAAAAAATACCGGGTATTTCCACCGCACAGGATAACGGGCAAATGGCTGCATTATTTGCGACCCACTTACCGTCACTCGCGGGAAAATCCCTTTCCGTCGATCATCGGGTGCTAAAACATCGCGCGGGAAAGCGCTGTGTGTTTGCATACGACATTGCAACTGCAGACGGAACAACTGTGTTGGTGGGTAAAATTTATCGCAAAAAACGCGGCAAACGGACGTTCGGGCGGATGCAACATATGCTTTCCGCTGCAAGTTTATCCGGCAAAAAATTGCAAATGGCAGAGCCGTTAGCCTATCTGCCGGAAATTGACATGCTGCTGTTACCGATGCTTTCCGGAAAAACGCTGGAGCAAATATCAGAAATCGAAACAATTGGCAATGCCATGCAATCTCTCGGGCAAACATTGGCGGTTTTGCACAGTTTGTCGCTGCCGAATTGCGAGATTCGCACCATGCGCGAACATCTCGCAAAATATTGCCATCCGGGATTTGATGCGCTGTGCAGCGCTCACCCGTCGTTGCAAAAAACAGTGAACGAAATTCTCCAGCGATTGCTCGATTTTGATGAAATTGACCAAATGCTCAAACCGGTGCACGGCGATATCAATTTGTCGCAAATATTTGTGGAAAACGGTTCAATCACGCTCATCGATTTTGACAGCTCTGCCGTTGCCAATCCGGCGTTGGATATCGGTAATATGTTCGCAGTGCTGGAAACCCATTTTCCGGAAAATTTCGAATTCTTTCAGGCGCAGTTGCAACAGGGGTATCGCCAAAATGGCGGTATCGCTTTGCCGTCGCAAATCCGGCTGTATTACGGATTTGCTTTTTTGCGCCGCACGATGATCGCCTTTCGCAATGGTGCGGCGATTTCAGAATTGGCAAATTTGCTCGAAAAATCTCGGGGGTTGTGTCGGCTGACCGGCTTTACGCCTGCAATAAACGACTGAAAATGGATGATCCGGGAAAAATAAGCAATGAAAAAAGGAATTTGCAAAATGTGACGATCACACTGTATAAAATAAAGGTTTATCGTAGTTTAAACTTATAAAAATGCAATTCCGCCTCGGTGCTGTTGAGACGGATTTTTCGTAGATAGCAACTTTGAAAGCTCACTTTAAATAATTTTTGTTCGTAAGACAGTCGTTATCTGGCGGCTCACCAAATGTAAAACAGCAGTTGAAATTGGAAAAGAAGCACATTTATAATTCGGAACGGAAAAATGTTTGATCTAAACCATACCAGGGAGCAATTTCTATCTGAAATCAATGCCTCGGATCATGCGATGGATGCAAAAATAACCGATGTTGCAAATCCGGATTTTGAAACATCTGGCGAAGTCCATTTGCTGATCAAAGGACAAACGCCAGATGAACTGTTGCCGATTCTCTATGCTGCATTTGAGCGACGTTTTTCACATGTACCGCACGACCACTTGAAAAATGACCTGCTGTATTTGTTGAAAAAAGGTATTGGTAATGCCTACAAATGGGGAAATCAAAAAGACCCATCCAAACAGATTGTGGTTGAAGCAGTTATCACAGATTCCGGTGCGTTTGTTCTGATTTCGGACGACGGTGACGGATTTGACGTAAAAAAAGTGATCAAACAATTCCGTAAAAAGGAACATTACTTTCACCATGGCGGTGCGGGAATTTATCAATTTGAAAAAACGAAATCACTGGTTAGCTATGCCAATGGCGGCCGAACACTCAAAATTCGTTTCTTATGTGCAACGGAGCCCGGTATAGCAGCATCACCAGAGGAGACCGCAGCATACGGTTGGGCTGGCGATGAAATGTTTGTGGCTAATTTATTTTCAGAATATCGCCATACATTAAACTCAAATCTAATACCGGACGGTTCAACATTAGTATACTGCAAAGTTTTTGTGCCGTACTTCCAAAAAGAGGAAGTTTTGATTAGCCATACACCGTCCGAAATTGCATATGTCTTGCGGTATCGTGATGCAGCGACAGGAAAATCCCAAAATGTTTCGGTGACAGGCAGATTACTTGACCCTTCCGCCGTCCAAACTGATTTTTCGGTTGCAAGCCAGCTTAACAAGCATACATTTCATGCCGCGACAGCGTCGCAAATAGGCGTTCCGGAACCGGTTGCGATGTTTGAAAAGCCACCGCTGGCACTGTACAACTTCAGTCCTGATAAATATTTGCGGAAACATGTTAAAAAAATATCATCCGATTTTGATGAGATGTCCAATATTATTCGCATGATTGCGATTGCATTGCGCAAGTTTCACGATAGCAATATTGAGTTGGCGATTCATGAAACAAACAATGATACATTCTCACGATTCAGCGCCGCCAAAGATAGAATAATCAATGCTTTAGCACAGGTGGATTTGGCAAAAGCCGAAAAATTCCAGCAGTTGTTCAACCAATTTGCGCTGCTGCGATACAAATTGCACGATGTTAAACCGGTACCCACTTTTGGCGATTTTGGGTTGAACAATATTCTGATCGATGACGACCGGTTCTATTTTTACTTTTTTGACCAGTGCCGCTATGCGCATCCGGCATCGGATCTCGGCGGATTTACCGCAGATTTTCTGCGTTTCATCATGTTGCGCGATGATGAAAATCCTGATTTTTATCGCGCCGGACGTGATGTATTCCTGAAAACATATTTTGCCGGTGAAGTGCCGGAATGGCGGGAGGATATCCCGCTTTTCAAAGCTGGTGCTTTGACGTTACGATTGGATCAATTGCTCACCCGTCCCCAGAAAAAGTGGTTGCCGAAAATCGATTCGCTATTGGATCTTTACGAGCAGTGTGTCTGACGAAGGTTGTTGAAAATTATGCTATTAATTACTGATTAATCAATAGGTTGAGCGTTACGCGATTTGTGATTACATACGGAGGATGCCTTAGTTGAAGTTTTTTGAAGATTTGTCCATGCTGCGAAAAATGGGCAAAAAAAAGGAAAAAAACAAGATCGATTCCCGGGTGTTCTTTCGGGTGTACCGGGTGTTCGGTCGTCACTATAAGCCGTACATAAAAGTGTTGGTCAGTAGTTATATGTGCCTGTTTTTGTCAATCGGGATGGCGGTTTTGGAACCTTGGCCGCTCAAAATTATTCTCGATTACATTATTTTGGGCGAACCGATGCCAGCGATGCTTAGTTTTCTGGAACCGATAGTGCTCATCGAACCCAAACTGTTGCTGGCGTTTATGGCGTTGATGATTATTGTGCTCGCAACGCTCGGATCGATATTTTCGTACATCAACAAATTTTGGGTGTCCAGCACCGGCGATCGCATAAATGCGGATATTCGCGAACGCACATTCGCTCAATTGCAGAGATTATCGCTATCGTTTCACGACTCATCGCGGAGCGGAAATCTCATATATTTGCTCACGTCCGACAACGACCGGATGAAAAATTTGCTCATCAAATTTCCGCAGGATTTTTCGCAATATTTATTTACCTACCTCGGCTATTCCATCATGCTGATGTTGCTGGACTGGAAGCTGGCGCTCATCGCGCTGTGCACCACGCCGCTGCTGGCGATTTTTACATTCATGTTTGGCAACGGAATGAAAAAAGCGATGTCCCGCCGCCGCAAAGTGGAAGGCGAAGTGGCGTCGATTATTCAGGAAAATATGTCCTCGATGATGCTGGTGCAGGCGTACGGTCGCGAAAGCAGCGAATTTTCCCGCTTCGAAGAACAAAATCGCGCCAGCCTGAAAGAGAAACTAAAATTTTTGAAAATATTCAAATCGTATTCGCGCGTATCGGATTTTATGATTGTCGCGGCGATTGCCGGTGTCCTCTATTTTGGCGGCGTGTATGCGCTCGGCGGTGTTATTTTGCCGGGAACGTTGGTGGTTTTTGTGGCTTATCTGCAACAAATGAACGGCGTTATCGAAAAGCTCAGCGAAGTATTTATGGATTTATCCAAATCGCTGCCCTCCGGTGAACGCATGCTGGAACTTGTTGAAAATGATGATGTTGTGGCAGATGATACAAATGCCCAAACAGCGCCGGCGGTTCGCGGTGATGTCACTTTCGACAACGTCGGGTTTGCTTACCGGAACGGAAAACCGGTGCTGCAAAACCTCAGTTTCGATGTAAAAGCCGGGCAAACCGTTGCCCTCGTCGGGCACAGCGGTGCGGGAAAATCGACGATAATCAGCCTCATTTTGCGATTCTACGATCCGCAAACCGGGCAAATCCGCATCGACGGACAGGATATTCGCAGCTTCACGATCCGCTCATTGCGCGATCAAATCACCATTCTGATGCAGGATGTCAAATTGTTCCGCATGTCCGTCCGCGAGAATATTGCTTTCGGGAAACCGGATGCCACCGAAGCGGAAATTATCCACGCTGCCAAACTGGCGGAAGCACACGATTTTATCATGAAAATGCCCAACGGGTACGATACAGTTATCGACGAAGGGGGCGACAATTTATCCGGCGGTCAGCGCCAGCGCATCAACATTGCCCGGGCAATTATCCGCAATAAACCGATTGTCATTTTGGATGAGCCGCACACCGGATTAGATGCCAAAACTGAATATCTGGTTAACCAGGCCATCGAGCATTTGACTGAAGGTAAAACCGCGTTTATCATTGCACACAAGTTGCACAATATTATTCGCGCAGACAGCATTTTGTTGTTGGAAAAAGGGTTGCTCGCCAAACAAGGTACCCATCAGGAATTGATGGAAAACAGCCCCGAATACCGGGAATTTTACGAACTGCAGTTTATTTCCGGCAGCGCAGAATCCTCAGACAAAAAAGAAAAGAAAAACAAAAAAGATAAAAAAGAGAAGGCGTTAAAGGTTTAATGGCAGGGAAACAGAAAAATAAATCAGGGAAGTCCGAATCCGGATTTAACTACCGCACACTGATCCAGATTTACAAATCGTTCAGTAATATTTACCGACATCACTGGAAGTTGCTGCTCGTTTCGTACACCGGACTGATTTCCAGAATTCTGGTTGCGTTGCTGTTGCCGTGGCCGATCAAATTGATTCTCGATTACGTTATTCTCAAAGCGCCATTGCCGCCGGAAGCACAATTTTTGGTGCCGTACATCGGCAGCGATCTGATCACATTATTGCTTTTTCTGGTGGTCAGCTATGTGGTGTTGCGCGTCATTCAAATGATGGTTTCATACATGCATAAGGTTGGTTTGCTGACCGTCGGCGAAAAAATGACCGCAGAAATCCGCGAAAAAATATTCCGGCGATTGCAGTCGCTGTCGCTGTCATTCCACGGAAAAAAGAGCTCGTCCGATCTGCTGTATCGATTGACATCGGACATCACCAAATTGCAAACCGTTCTGGTCATTTTTCCCGATACGATTATTCACCGTTTTCTGGTGATTTTTTCTCATTTGGGCATCATGTTTTATTACAATTGGAAACTGGCACTGCTGGCATCGGTGATTATCCCGGTGATCTATATTTACAACCGGATTTACGGCTCAAATGTGGAAGATGCCGTTGAAGAAAAACGTAAAAAAGAGAGCGATGTCAGCGAAGTGATTTCCGAAAACGTTTCCGCGATGGCGCTGATTCAGGCATACGGACGGCAGGACGACCAGCACACCCGTTTTTCTGAATTGAACCGCGCAGGGCTGGAACATGAGATTGAAGCGATGCGCCTGTCCAAAATTTTCCAGCGATTGAACGATATTATCATGGCGTTGGGAATGGCAATTGTTGTGGCTTACGGCGGATGGCTGGTTTTAGACGGTGTGCTGCTGCCGGGAACGCTGGTGTTGTTTACCTATTATGTGAGAAATTTGTATCGACCAATCCGCAAATTGGCGGAAATGATTCTGGAAATCGGCAAAGCGCAGGTTTCCGGTCGGCGATTGCTGGAATTATTTAACGCCCATCAGGAAATTGCCGACGCGCCAAATGCGTTGGAAGCGCCGCCATTCAGCGGACGAATGGCGTTCGAAAACGTCACTTTCGGTTACGACACCAATAAAATTGTGCTCAACAATTTGTCTTTCACCGTGGAACCGGGCGAAACGATAGCGTTGGTCGGGCACAGTGGCGCCGGAAAATCGACCATTATTAATTTGCTGATGCGTTTTTACGATCCCCAAACCGGGCGAATTACTGCTGATAATCACGATATTAAATCATTGAAAATAAAAAGCTTACGCGACCAAATCACCATTTTGATGCAGGAAGCGCAATTGTTTTACAAATCTGTTGCGGAAAATATCGCATTTGGAAAAGAAGGCGCGACCACCGAAGAAATTATCCGCGCAGCGAAACTGGCACAGGCGCACGATTTCATCGAAAATATGCCCAACGGTTACGAAACGATGATTGAGGAAGGCGGCGAAAATTTGTCCGGCGGTCAGAAGCAGCGCATCAACATTGCCCGTGCGATGATCCGCAATACGCCGATTTTGATTCTCGATGAACCGACCACCGCGTTGGATGCCAAATCGGAATCGCTGGTTCACGACGCGATAAATGTGCTCACCCGGGGCAAAACCACTTTTGTGATTGCCCACAAATTGTCCACCATTCGCGACGCAGACAAAATTTTGGTGCTCGACAAAGGGCAAATGGTTGGATTGGGCAAACACGATGAATTGCTGGAAAATTGCGAACCCTATCGCCAACTGTGTCGCTGGCAATTCGGTATGGGCATCGATACCGCACCGGAGCTTTCGGGTATCGCCGAAACAGCGCCGCTAAAGCCGTAAAGATAATATTTACAATGGTTGATCGCCAGATTTGATGGTCATTCCTGCGGAGGCAGGAATCTCATCGAGTGATATTTAAGTGATTTCGAAAACAGTTTAACTATCAACATCAACGTATTTGGATTGCTATTTGAAAAATGGTTAGAATTGCAAAACTACCCGCAGATAAAAAATTTCCTCAACTGGGATTGTTGACGGATATGAATGCCGCCAGGCGTTTTTTCCAGATACGATTGCCGGCATTCGAAAGTGGCCAACTGGAAATTACCTACATAAAAATGTTGCGGTACCGCTATCTGCCCGGGCAAAACGCCTGGATTTGTTACGAAATGCAAATCACCGATCACGGCACCGGTGAAAAGGGAAAACAGATATTTTTCGGATATCTCGATTTGGCAAACGAGGCGTACCAAATGTATCGCCGGGCGTTGGAGCGTCCGCTGCTTACGCCAAAATATGGGCCTGGATTGTATTTTTTCCCCGATTTCGATATGGTTATGTGGGGCTTTCCCAATGATCCCAAATTACCCAGATTGCAGCGCATGCTCGATGAATCGACTTTTCGGAAAGTAATGCACGAATATCGCGAGCAGTTTCACATTCCGGCTGAGTTATCCGTTGACACCCTGAAAATCAAAATTGTCAAATACGTGCCGCAAACCCGTTGCACTTTGCGATACGATTACACGCTGTCGGACGGCAGCCATCACCGGATGTATGGCAAAATTTTTGGTCGGCGGGTCAATGCCGGGATTATTTACAACACCACGAAATCGCTGTGGGATTCAGAAATGAGTCGCCGCCGGCAGGTGTTGGTGCCGGAACCGCTGCTGTTTGTTCCCGAATGGAACGCCCTTTTTATGAGCGATTTGCAAGGAATAAACATGGACGAACGGCTGGACGAAATCGATCTCGAAAAAATTTGCGCGGAAACCGGCGCCATTTTGGCGGGCATGCAGCAGGTGGACATTGGTGGATTGACCGAACGTTCCGATCGCCAAACCATGTTTCAGGTGGTAAAATCGCAGGATACACTCAGCAAATTTGATGCGCGATTCACCACCCGAGTTGATGCGATTACTGAAAAATTATTGGCGCAAATGCCGACATTGCCGCAGTTACCGGAGCGACCGATTCATGGTGCGTTCCGGCTCTCGCAAGTGTTGCTGGTCGAACAGCAGCTTGCGCTCATCGATTTCGACGCATTTCTGAATGGAAATCCCGTTTACGATGTTGCCAGTTTTGTGGCGCATTTGATGTATCTGCCGCTGCGCGACAAAATTACCGAACCGCAGGCGATGCGGGCGATCAACGCTTTTTGCGACGCCTATCGCGAAAATGCACCGTGGGGATTACCGGCGGATGTGTTGCACTGGCAAGTTGCCGCGCTGCTGATGGGCAAACAGGCCAAAAAATGCATCAAAATGGCGAAGAAAAATTATGACGAAATGATCGACCAACTGTTGGAAATGTCCGAAAAAGTGCTCGATGAAAAAATCAAATTGATTTGATCCTAATTTTAATAATTACAGGGATTTGATGTTGGAAAAATTACCTCTTGGACGTCCGGAAATTGTGGTAGAAAACGGAAAGCAAACAACGGTTGCCCATTCGCTGAAATTGAAATCGGCGCATATTGACGACCGGTTGCTGCCGCTGTTGCCAACAGCAATGGATGCAGAGCAAATGCGCCAGCGGTTGGCGGAACATTTTCGCGAGCACCTGCCAAATTTCGAATTTAAGTTGAGCGAATGTCACATTCGGCAAGTGTATTATCACCCGGAAAAACAATGCGGGGTCAACTACCGTCTGGTGTTCGACAATGGTAACGGCACCGTGTTTCATGAATGGTTGTACGGGCTGATGATTCCGCAAGGCAGCGCAACCGGACGGTTCGAGCGGGCGGCAAAGCGCGTCAAAACATCGCGGGTGGTGCAGCCGTTTTTGCAGGATTTTCCGCCAGTCAGCCAGTTGGATGATTTGCAAATGATACTGTGGCTGTTCCCGCACGATCCCAAAATGAAACGCATGCCGGACGCAGTTGACCCGGGTTTTATGAAATCGCAAATTAACGAACATGCGGCGCTATTGCTCGATTTGCCGGAAGCTGAAGCCCGCAACTGGCGTTGCGACGAATTCTCGTTCGATCGCATCAAACACATGCCCGGCAAACGCTGCGTGCTCCGCTATCGCTGTCTGTTCGAAAGTGAATCCGGCGAAAAACGCCCGCTTACGTTTTTCCACAAAATGTATAGCGACAGCCACAGCCGGCTGTATTTCCAACTGCTGGATGCCGCGTACGAACAGTTGACCCATCGCAGCGGCGCTGTGGAAATCCCGCGTCCGTTGCGTTATCTGGAAGGCTACAATACGTTTTGGCAAGTCGATTGGGGCGGCACATCGCTGGTGGATATCTTTCGCAATTACGACAGAAAAGCGCTTTTTCCCAAACTGGCGGGCATTTTGGCGAATTTCCACAAACAGGCAATCCCCGAATTACCGGAAGGGCCGACTATCGAAAAAATGCTCAACATCGCCACGGAAGATGCCACGGTGCTGACCCATTATTTGCCGGAATACAATAATTTGACCGCCACCATTTTGTATTATCTGAACAATTCCGGGGTGAAATGGACAGGAGCGGACATCCCGAAAACACCGACGCACGGTGCCTGCCGTCTGGAGCAAATGCTCATCCGCGACACCGGCGAGATTGCGCTGGTCGATTTCGATGCATTTGCCAACGCCGATCCGCTGTCCGATGTTGCGGAATTCATGATTTCGCTGCAAATGTTGGGATTTTCGAGCAATATTCCGCATGACGAACTCCGCGATGCGGCCAATATTTTCTTCGACAGTTATGCCGCGCAAGTGCCGTGGGAGTGCCCAAAAAACCGGCTGGCGTGGTACGCACTGACATTTCTGATCACCAAAATTTTATCACCGGTGAAACATTACGACGTCACCGCGATTCGCGAGATGCGCAAAGAAGTCGTGGACGTTGCCCGGCGCTGGCTGGGCCATTTGAAAATGTAGCGGCGTTTCACGAAACGCCGTAGAAAACATTACCGCGACACAATATTGAAAACAACGATAAAGGAATATCAATGAACATTGCATACATCACCACCGATTTTGGTGTGCCGGTATTTGGCTACAAAGGCGCGTCCATCCACGTTCGGGAGATGGTGCGGGCGATGCGCCGGGAAGGGCACAACGTCCACATTATTTCGCCGGCGATGCACCGTGGCAAAGATGACGAGAAAAACAGCAATTTTGGTGAAGAAGGCATCGACGCAACTGCGGCGTACGAAATCGTAATTCCGCCGCCGGAAGCGGAATTGCCGGACGATCCGCAGTTGGGTAAACTCACCTGCGTTTCCGTGCTGCCGACGCCGTTGCATGTGTCGATCATCCGCGAATTGCGGCAGGTGGACAAACTGCTGGAAGCCGATACGCGGCTCCGCCACGAAATTCGTAACTTGTTGTATAATAAAGCGTTATACGATGCGATTGACGGCTATCTCGCTGCGGAAAACATCGATTTTGTGTACGAACGATACGCGCTGTTCAGCATGACCGGTATTCGCCTCGCGCGAAATCTGGGCGTGTCGCACGTGCTGGAAGTGAACGCGCCGCTGGCTTTCGAGCAGGAGCGCATGCGCGGTTTGGAAATGAAACATTTTGCACTCCAAATGGAAAAACAGATTTTCCAGTCGACCGATCGGGTGCTGGTGGTTTCAGATGAACTGGGTGAATTTGTGAAAAGTTGCGGCGTTAATTCCGATCAAATCGAAGTTGTGCCAAACGCGGTCGATCCGGCGCGTTTTGACATCCCGGAAAACGGGGATAGCGTTCGCGAAACATTGGGATTGCAGGACAAAACCGTTGCCGGATTTGTCGGGAGCCTGAAAAACTGGCACGGCACGGAAACGCTGTTGCGAGCCTTTTTGCAGGTGCACACGGATCTGCCCGATCTGCATCTGCTGATCGTCGGGGACGGACCGGAGCGCGAAAATCTGGAAAAACTGGCGGCACATTCGGGCATCAGTCAACGGGTAACCTTCACCGGAAAAGTCACTTACGGCGAAATTCCGCGCTATCTCGCGGCAATGGATATCGCCGCAGCGCCGTATATTCCGCACGACAATTTCTATTTTTCGCCGATCAAAATTTTTGAATACATGGCAATGGGCATCGCAACGATCGGCGCGAAAATCGGGCAAGTGAAATCGATCGTGCATCACGGCGAAACCGGGATGCTCTTCGAACCCGGGAACGTGAACCAACTGGTGCATTTGCTCACCACACTCACCACCGATACCCGGTTGCGCGAACGGCTCGGCAAAAACGCCAAAACCTGGGTGTTAAAAGAACGCACCTGGCAAAACAACGCCCGAAAAGTGGTTGGCATTGTGAAATCGCTGAAAGCCTGATTTAGTACATCAATCGAAATATTCATGGGAGGCAGGCTGGTTTAACTGCCTGAAAAATAGAGGTTTATCAAATGACAAAAACATGCATTGTAACCGGACAATATCCGCCGCAACTGGGTGGTGTGGGGCATTCCGCCCATCGTGTGGCAAATATGCTGGCGGATCGCGGAATGAACGTTAGCGTTGTGGCATTCCAGAAACATGCCGAACCGCTGCCGTTTGACGAAAGCTACACATCCACACAGGAAGGCAATGTGCTGGTTCACCGGGTAAAAGTGTATAATCCGGGTCCGGATAGCGGCAAAAATGAGCTGGAAATTCTCACCCGTTACAATCGGGAAATGTTCGACGCGCTCAATTTTTTCCAATCAAAATATAATTACGATGTGCTGCACGGCTTTTTTCTCTATCCAGCAGCGTATATTGCCGGAATGGTCGGGAAAATGCACGGCAAAAAGGTGATTGCCTCGGTGCGCGGCAACGATATCGGCAAATATGTGTTCGATCCCATCCGCATGCCTCTGGTCAAATCCGCGATGGAAAACGCCGATTTTATCACCTCTGTCGCAACCAGTTTACTGGATTTGGGCGACCGCGCCATAACGCCTATTTCGGACAAAGCGAAAACCATTCTCAATTCCATCAATTTTGAGCATCTCTCGCCCAAAAAACGTCCGAATTTGCCGCTCAACGGGCTGGTGATTGGCTCGATGGGATTGTTTCGCTACAAAAAAGGGATGGTGTATTTGTGCAAGGCGCTCGGCGAATTAAAACACAAATATGAATTTACTTTGCTGCTCGCCGGTGATTATTTTAAAGAAGAAGACCGCGAGCCGCATCTGCAGTATTTCCGGGAGAACGGGCTGGAAGATCGTGTGATCGTCACCGGCCGGATTCCCCATCAGGAAATTGCGGATTATTTGCAGCTCTTTGACATTATGGTTTTTCCTTCGCTTTTTTCCGAAGGTTGCCCGCTATCGATGCTGGAAGGTATGGCGATGAAAAAAGCAGTTATCGGCAGCACAACCGGTGCCATTCCGGAGATCATCCGGCATCGCGAAAACGGTATTTTGGTGCCGCCTGCGTCGTCGGATGACATCAAATCTGCGCTTGTTGAGTTGATCGAAAATCCCGGATTGCGCCGCCAACTCGGCGAAAATGCGGGGCTTCGCATCGACGAATTATCGCAGGAACGCGAGCACGACGAATGGCTGGGCGTGTATCGGCGGGTGTTGCAGCACACAGAAGTGCTGGTGACAACCTGAACAGGTATCAATCGTAATAATGTATTTTACAGTTGTAACAGGAAAACTATTGTAAATGGTAAAACTGTCCTGGCAGTGGAAATTTGCGTTGTTGCTGATCGGGCTGATCGTCATTCCCGGCATTATGCTGGCGTATTTCAGTGTTCAGGCGATCGAATCCGAACGAGTGGCGTACGAACAGCGCATCCGCGAAAGTTATTTGCGGCTGGCGCGATTCGCAGAAGACGAATTTTACGATCAGTTTGAAGTGCTCAGCGATCGCTGGATACAGCAATTGCGCCCGACCATTTTTGTCGATGCCGATCCGGCGGAACAGCAGCAATTGTTGATTCAGATGATCGCGGAAGATCCGCTGGTGGATGCCGCATTTCTCGTGCAAAGTGATGGCGATGTGGTTTTTCCAAAATCGCTGCATCCGGGTGCGGTGCGGCTGAACGCGCCGGAAGCCGAATCGCTGTCTGATCTCGATGAATGGCTACAGAAATTCCGCCGGTTGTCCGAGCTTGCAGAGGAGTTTGAGTTCAACCGCAGCATGCCGGATTCCGCGCTGGCGATTTTCCACAAAATTGAGCAGGATTTCCCCGTGCCGCGTTTGCGTGCCATCGCGCTCAGCGAAATTTCACGCATTCACCTGTATCGCGCGGAGTGGAAAAGCGCGTACGAAACCTCGCAACGGCTCATCCGGCGCTACCCGCAAGCCCGGGATCTGAACAATTTGCATCTGCGTTTTTACGCAAAATTTGTGTGTGTTAACACGTTGGAAAATATGCAGTTGATGGACGAGGCAATGCCGGCGCTGCTCGATTTGTATCAGGATTTGCTGGACAACTCCGACGAGGTGAATCGCGTGCAGTACGAGTTTTTTCTCGAACGCATTCAACAGAATTTCAAAAAGCTGATCGGCGCGTATACGCCGGATGAGCAGGCACATTTCCGGTCAATTTACCAAAATTTGCAGGAGCGAAAAAAGAAGAGCATCGGGGAAACCTACATTGTTGAAAAACTGTATCAGCGCCTCAACAAAGCCATTTTGAAACGCAATAATTATCGCCCCAAATTTAAATATTTTTCCGATTTTGCGGTAGAACAACCCTACCTCGTTGCCTATTTACTGATGAGCGAAAATGAAAATTTCATCGTTCGCGGGGCGTTGGGACTGGAAATCAATCTGGCGCATTTGCGCGAGCAATTGTTTCCGCAAATTCTTAGCCTCGGCGATTTTCCGAGCGATGTCACCATCGGCATTCTCGATCAGGAAGGCAGTTTTGTGCTTGGCGATGCGGAAAAAATTATCAGCCGTCCGGCGGCGGTGCAACAGATGCGCGATCCGTTGGATTTTTGGCAACTGGCGCTGTATCCGACGTTGGAAAATCCCTTGCTCAGCGGCGGCGATCAGTGGTTGTATCTCAAATTATGGGGTATTTTTGCGCTGTGGCTGGCAATGATGATTGGTGCCGGTGTGATCGTTTATAATTTGCGGAAACAGCAGCGGCTTTCGATGCAGAAAACAACCTTTGTTTCGTCGATCACCCATGAATTGCGCACGCCGCTAACGTCCATCAAAATGTTCAGCGAATTTTTATCGAAAAATGCGCAACTGCAGGATGATCCGGAGGCCAAAAAATACCTGCGCATCATCCGAACGGAAAGCGACCGGCTGTCGCGATTGGTCGATAACGTGCTGGATTTCGCCCGTTTTGAGCGCGGCGATAAACAATATCAACTCGAATACGAGGAGCCCGAAGCGATTATCCGTTCGGTTGTCGATACGTTCAATTATCAATCGGATGTGAGCGGTATCGAAATTCAATTGGAATTGCCGGCGGAATTGCCGGAAGTGCTGGTGGATCGCAACGCCATCAGTCAGGCGCTGATCAATTTGATCGGTAACGCCATCAAATATTCGCCGGACAAAAAACCGGTGACAGTTCGGGCATCCCAAAACGGCAAATATGTGAATATCGATGTGCAGGATCGCGGGATCGGCATCAAGCGGCAGCATCTCAAAAAAATATTTGATGATTACTATCGCGCCAACGATAAAGCTGCCGCGAACATCGCCGGAACCGGTTTGGGATTGCCGCTGGTGAAGCGCATCGCGGAAGCACACCACGGCGCTGTTACGGTGGAAAGCAGCTACGGTGAAGGTTCGGTTTTCACGCTAAAATTGCCGATTTCCGAATAAATTATTTTTCTTTCAAAAAAAAATCTGTTTTCGAATGTGATGCAGGTGGTTTTTCTACCCCTTTTTTTGATTATAAATCATTTTATTATTCGCACTTACAATTTGAAAAAGATAATGCGGGTGCCATGTCAAAAATTTTATTGATCGAAGACAACGACGCCGTGCGGCTCGGTCTGGAAAAAACATTTTCAGAAGAAAATTTTCAGGTGTTGTGCGCGAACACCGGCGAGATCGGGCTGGATAAAGCGGAGCGCGATTTGCCGGACATGATTGTTTTGGACATTATGTTGCCGGGAATGAGCGGTTTCGAAGTGCTCAAAAAATTGCGTGACCGGCGCATCACCATTCCGTTGATGCTGCTCACCGCCCGCGATGACGATATGGATAAAATTCTCGGGCTGGAACTTGGCGCGGATGATTATGTGACCAAACCCTTCAATCCGCGCGAAGTTGTTGCGCGGGTGAAAGCGCTGTTGCGGCGGGTGGAGTATCAGCAAAAAGATGAAAATTCGGACGGACCATCACTGAAATCATTCGATTTTGGAGATGTTGCGGTGGATTTCGAGCGCCACGTTGTCCGCAAAGCGGGCGATGACGTTTCGCTGACCCATCGCGAATTCCGGCTGCTGGAATATTTTATCGAAAATCGTGGCAAGCTGATCACCCGCGACAAATTGCTGGAAGATGTGTGGGAATACGACGCATACGATACATCGTATGTTACCACCCGAACGGTGGACAACCACATTTTGCGGCTGCGTAAAAAACTGGAGGATGAGCCGGATCATCCCCGGCACATCCAAACCATTCGCGGTTATGGCTATAAATTTGTTGTTGATGCAGAAAATTAAGAAAATAATTTTTTGGCAGTTTACTATTTTCAGACAGAAAAAATCGGAGACGCCTGCTCCAAAGTAACGCTTTTGCGCATACGAATGAGTGAAAAATGAACAGTTGTTTCTGCGAAGGCAAGAATCTCCGAATGATCAAACAAATTTTATTCAACTTCAGAAAATTTAATGACTTAACGGATTAACACCGGAGGTAAATCCATTGTCCGATTCAGTTTTTTCGGTTCAGGTTCGCTGGCACGATGTGGTGGTTGAGGTCAACTGCAACCATGCGCCAATCATCAATCATATTCGCGAACACGTTCGCCCGCTGGTTGTGGCGGAAGCCGTTTCGCGTCCGCAAATTTCGGTTAATGTCAATTGGCGGGAAGCCAAAAACAGCGCGGAAGAATACCCGTTGCTGGCGCTGGCGGAGAATCGCGGTGCGCACAAAATTGGCAAACGCCTGTTTCGCATCGATGGAAAATTGCTATGGACAGACATCATCCGCACCAAAAATATGGTCACTTTGCTGGAAATGGATGACGAGCAACTGCGGATTACTTATGATCATTATTTCGAGTTGCCCGAAAAAAAGCTGCAACGCAACCCGAATTATCGCTATGAAAAATACTTCAGCTTACTGAAATATTTCCTCTATTTCCCAATGATCTGGTATAATGAGCAGTTTCGCGGGCGATATGTGATGCATGCTTCCGGCGTTTCGCTGAACGGCAACGGTGTAGTGCTCGGTGGCGTTGGAGGTGTAGGAAAAACAACTACTTGCATCGGATTGTTGACGCAGGAAAATACCCGATTGCTATCGGAAAATCTTGTGTTCTTCGATGCGAACAAGCTGTATCAGCTTTACGAACCGATCCGGCTGGATGACAATTCCGTTGCGCTGCTCGGCGACCGGAAAGACGCGGTGTATCCCACAGATTTTCCCGAAGGCACCCGCGCCAAACAGATGTTCCACGTTCACGAAAATTTGCTGGCGGAATCCTGTCCGGCAGCAGCGGTTATTTTGCCGGAGTTTAGCAACAGCAGCGGATCGTTCCCGGTTTCTGCGGAGCTGGCGGTCCGGCGGCTGGAAAATTACAACCAGCTCACCCGTGAAGTGAATGATTATTACTGGTACGCAGCGACGCTCAATTTGCTGGATTCGGCAAATTCGCTGGTCACAGCGGAGCGCATCCGCACGTTGCAGGAATTGCTGCGCAATGTTCCGGCGTTTCAATTGAATATCGATCGCGCCAACGGCGTGCCGCCGGTTGTGGCGGAAATCGCTAATTTGGCGCAACACAGCGCTGTTTTGCAATAAAGAAAAGGAAAAGGGTAAAGGATAAAGGATAAAAATTACGTTTGAAATTTTCAGAATCCAGACCCCTGAATCAGTTCGCACAATTTAATGTTTTTTACAGATTTACCCTCAACGGATGAGAGCGAGGATGTTTTAATGGATACCATGCAATTGCCAAAAACAACAGCAAAAATAGTTAACTACCACAACGGGGCGGGTGTGCCGGTCCATTTTTATCTGGATGATAATTTGATGCCCGACGAACGCGCGCTGCAACCATTGGAAACCCTCAGCGCGGTGCCGGAAGTGAACGAATATTTGGTTGCGCTGCCGGATTTGCACTACAAAAGCCGCAACATTGTGCCCACCGGATTGGTTACGGTTTCGAAAAATCACATCATTCCGTTTGCGGTAGACAAAGGGATTAACTGCGGAATGCGGATTATTAGCCTGCCATTTAGTGCGGAAGATTTCCCGCAATCGAAAATGGATGCATTTTACGAAAAAGTGATGGCGCGCGTACCTGCCAAAAAGCATGAAAAATCCGTGCTCAAAAACGAGGAAGTGATTGCGGCGTTGCTGAACGGCGCCGATTGGGCGTTGCGCTATTTCGGGTTGCCGGAGGAAGATTTGCTGAATTACGAAAAACGCGGCAACCTTTTCCGGGAAAATCCGGCAACACCGGATGACATCGAATGGGCGATTCCCAAAAGCGTGCTCAAAAAAGGACGGCGTGGTTTCGGGGTGCTCGGCGGCGGCAACCACTTTCTGGAAATACAAAAAATTATCGATGTGCTGAACCCACAAATCGCTGAAAAACTTGGACTTGCGAAGGACCAACTGGTGCTGATGCTGCACACCGGAACCGGCGGCATGTGCGGTTCCACCATGCGTTTTTTTAATCAGGTATTCAAAGAAGACGATGAGGACAAACTTGCTGAAAAAGAGCAGGAAAAAGCCGAGTTGCACGATTTTGAACCGGCAGATCCCTATCGCCAAAAATGGTTTGAGGCGCCGCATTTGTACGGTATTCCGGCGGATTCGCCATCGGCGCGCCATTTTTTAACGGCGGTTTCGGCGGTTGCCAACTTTGGTTTTGTCAATCGCACAGCGATTACCTACCACATTCAGGAATCGCTGCGGGAGGTTTTTGGTGATAAACAGATGCGCGCCAAACTCATGTTCGATAGCTCGCACGTCACCGTTCAGCAGGAAGATCACGTAAACGGCAGATTTTGGGTGCACCGCAACGGCGCAAACTGGGCGGCACCGGCAAGTTATATGAGCGATCATCCGTTGTATTCGCAAACAGGGCAACCGATTCCGGTTCCCGGATCGATGGGTTCGGACAGCTACATTGCCGTGGCTTCCGAAGGCGCACACCACACATTTTGCTCCACCAATCACGGTGCGGGCAGATTGCTGGACAAGCCGGAAGCCGGTACCGCATTCGGCGAAGCGCAGGTGCTGGAACAAATGCAATCTCGTGGCATACGGCTGTATCGCTACGGCAACAGCGATGTTACGGAGCAGGCACCGGGCGCATTCAAAAATATCGATAATGTGCTGAATGTGATGGAGCAATTCGACATCGCCAAAGGCGTTGTAAAAGTTCGTCCGTTGGCAACCCTCAAAGGCTGATGCCGTTGGGTCAAATCCCGCAACGGGTTGGGTAATTCGCCCCAATTTCAATATTCATTTGCGATTGAAATCCAATTTTACGGCAGTGTGTTTGTGTAAAACAAATCGCTGCCGTTTTTTATTGTTTTTATACATCCTACTGTTTTATAACAATTTACGCCTGCAATTTTTTCAATCGAAAATTTCTAATCCAACATTTCCTTTTTTAAATTCAAATTATGGCATGTCGTTTGATCAATCTAAAAACATATTCATGGTGGAAAAGGGAAAGTAAGGTCAACGGGATGACAGATAACAACAGAACGAAAGATTTGGAACAAATACAACAGGCTGCAATAGATTATTTCAAACTGTTTTTGCAAGATTGGGTTGAGGAAAAACAGTTGAATTTTGAAGATCAGGAGAAGTTGCTCGATACGCTGGTAGATTCTTTTATTTTTATTTCAAACAATATTGGTCAACAGAAAAAAGAGCAATCGAGTTCGATTCAAAATTGTCTAAACCATTTGCGGGACTATTTAAGCACTCGCAAAGGAGCGGAAAGCGCATTGAATGATAACGAAAGCAGGATTGCAGCGGAAAACGTCATTTTTCAATCACAGGGTTTGTAAGTCGTGTGTTTTACCAACTTTTTTGGAGATTCAACCAATTTGTAAAAAAGCTTTCGCGGGAGTTGGAAGCCAAGGTTTTGCCAGAAAAGAACTATCGGGTTAGGAATAGGAAGATGAAGCAAGTCAAAGAAGACATGAAGAATGCGTTGATTGAGGCCGCTGTTTTGAAATATTTTCGGGCGTATGTTACGGAATGGGCAATTTTACGCGGACTAGACGCAATGGACCAGAAAGCGCTGCTCAACATTTTGCACGATTCCTACTTTGCAATTGAGAAAGCCGTTGAAAATTTCGAAGAAACCGGGAACAAGCCAACAGTTGAGCACTTCAGAAATACGCTGGAAAAGTTTGACCGGCACCTCAACGAGATGTATCCGCTGCAGATGTTCCGGTTTTTAGGAAACCCAAATTAAGAAGAACTCCATAACATCCACATATCCCCTTCACACGTGCGCAGGCTTCGGCTTGCGCATTTTTTTTGGCCCTTTAGTTGCATTTAAAATAAGTGCAGATTATTTCTGTAAAACATCGACGATCGCGTAAATTAAGTATTTACAAAGACCTTTGACATATTTTAATCCCAAAAACCCTTGCCACAAACAACATAATTGTGCAAAAAAGTGGCACTTTTACGAAAATAGCAGAAAAATAAAAGCATCGAAAAAAAGTTAAATGTTACATGCTTTTTACATAATTGAAATATAATAGTTGCAATAGGACAGTATCTTACCCACAGAATTTAAAACGAAGAGGAAGTGACCATGATGCTCGAAATGCAAAACATCGAAACCAAAGAACAAATCGTCACCGCAGCAATGCAAAAATACTTCCGGCTGTTTGTGAAAGATTGGGCGGAACGTCATCAACTAAACGGAATTGCTCAGGACGAACTGTTGACACTGTTCCAGGACGCCTTCTTTTTTACAGATACATTGTTGGAAGATGACGAAGCAGAAGAATATCTCGAAGATGATCTGATGATTAACTAATCTCGTTTTCCAGAAAAATAATGAATATATCCGTTTGCGGAGAGCCATCCGGAAACGGTAAAAAATTACGCCATAGGGCGCTCTTCAACCTGTCACCATTTTATAAAAAAGCTCCGTTTTTCGGGGCTTTTTTTATTGCCTGCCGGTAGATTCAAATGTATCCATCGTCACAAATTGCGTTTGTTACATGTTGTTTACATTGCGATGATATTGTTGATACCATGCCTCCCGATATTAGCTTCGTAAGTTTTACAAATACAGAAAACAGTTCTCAGATAATTATTCGACATGCTTAAACGAAGGAGCAGTTTATGAAAAAGACAGCAATTCTGTCAATTGTATTTTTAATGATTATGGCAATGGCTCAGTCTGCGTTTGCCCAAAAACAAATGGATACGGCAAAATATCAGAAATTCCTGAGCAAACTGAAAGTTGGCGAATGGGTTGAACTGGAAGGCGTAGTGCAGCCGGATTTTACCGTTTTGCTACAGGAAATCGAAGTGGTTTACGGTGAAGTGGAAGAAGATGATTGGGAAATTAACGGCAAAATCAGCCGGGTTGATCCGGAAAAGAAAAACGCATTTATGCTGATGTTGCCCATCCATTTTGATAATAATGTTGAATACGAAGACAAATTCGACGTCATCAAATCGTTTTCGGATATTAAACAGGGAATGATCGTCGAGATCGAAGGTTCCTATTTGCAGGACGGCACTTTTTTGGCCAACGAAATCGGGCAAATTGAAGTGAAAAAAGATGAAGAGAGAAATGAAATTGAATGGACCGGTAAAATTCAGGAAATTGATATCAAAAACCTGACCATTACCGTACTCGGACACACGATGATTTTTAACGCTGAAACGAAACTCAAAACCGTGATGTTCGACTGATAACCGTAGCAAGAACAACTGTTTATCAACGGAAATACACAATGTGTTTCCGTTGAGTTCCCCTCAGACTTATTACTATTAAATCTATCCATTCATCGATTTTTTGAGTGAATTTCAAATATGGCCAGACAACAGTTACTACCATTATTCATTTGTTTATCCTTTTTCGCGGCGATAACCGGAACGCTTATTGCGCAGGACAGCGATTTTGAACGTGAAGCCGGAATCGTTTCCGCATACAGTAGCAAAACAATCACGCTGAACAAATCAACCATCGATACATTGCTGAACAGCCCGTTAACATTGGACGACTGTGTGGCAATTTCTTTGAAAAACAATTTGCTGTTACAAATTGACCGGCTGGAGTATAACCGCGTTTATTTTGATACATATGGCAGCAAACAAAATTATTATCCTGAAATCGGGCTTTCTGCTGAGCGCAATCTGGAAACGGAAATCGACTCCCTTGGCAATGACAGCGCAGAAACCACCAGTGACCAGCTGGATTTATCGCTAATTCAAAAAATGCCGATGGGTGGCTCAATTTCTTTCTCGCATCAACTGGCGCGCAGTACGGACAATGTTGGCCGCGGCAGCGATGAACCGGGAAAATTATGGACCATCGCGTTTAGCCAACCTTTGTTGCAAGGGTTTGGTTACGATTTGGCATACAGCGATGTCAAACAGGCCGATCTCGGATTCCAAATCGAGCAATACCGGTTGAAAAGTGCTATTCTGGAAACGATATTTTCGGTGAAAGAAGCATATTTCAACGTATTGCGACTCAACAAACTGGTTGCTTCAACCGAGGCTGCAATCGAAAGGGACAATCAGCTGATCCGCATTTCGGAAGCCAAAGTGGAAGCAAAACTGGCAACCCGCCGGGACATTTTGAGTGCGGAAATTATTTTGCAACAGGATTATGCGGAGCTTGTTCAAAACCAGGCGGATTTGCAAAATGCCTACGATGAGTTAAAAAATACAATGGGTGTCGCTTTTGAAAAAGAGATTCAATTGGCACTCAACGTTTTGGAATACCGACCCATACCCATCGATGAAACATACTGGTTGGAAGTTGCACAGAAAAACAACACGGATATTCAATTGGTAGAAGCCACTCTTCAGCTAAACGCATTTCAATCCAAAATTGCCAAAAACAGCCGGTTGCCTAATCTGGCTATCGAGGGAAGTTTATCACGACTGTATGATGGCGACCCACAGGACAATCGCAACCGCGATTTGACCGGGAGAGTTGTGTTATCGTATCCGCTGTTTAATTTTGGCGCACGTGCGGAATATCAGCAATCGGTAATTGCCGAGCGCCAAACCGAACGGGTTTTGGAAAATACCCGCCGCGTAACACTGTTGAACGTCCGTTCTGCAATCCGCAATTTGCGAAACGGCAACGAACGCCTAAAAATTTTGCTAAAAAGTATTGATGCAGCGAGAGAAAAAGTGGTTTTTGCGACCTCCATGTTTAATATGGGGCGCGCATCAAACCAGGATATAACCGATGCTCAGGAAGACTTGCTGGATGCCGAAGTGGACTATGCCGAGGAGCTTTCCAGTTATTATATTGAACAAGCACGGTTGGAGCAGTTATTGGGCGGTTTTAACATTTCGAACCAATAAAAATTTGATATTTTAATAAGGATTGCCGTATAATTTAAACACAGGGTAGGTGTCATGAGTGGCAAAAGCGATTCTCCGGACCGCCGGACAACAATTTCGATTTTTTCAAATATTCCCGAAACAACAGTAACAACCAAAACGGAAACAGTACCTGAATCTGAAATAATTGACGAGCCCAAAATCGAACCCAAGGTTCAACCTGTTCCAGAGAAGGTCGGCAATGTTCCAAAAAACAAAGGTAATGCAAAGAATATGGATGGTAAATTCAAATTCAAATTAAATAAGTTTCACATCATTATTGGTGTGCTGGTTTTTTCCGCAATTGCATGGGCGATTATTGCGATGAATAGCGAAAGCCGGTTTCGCAATGCGTTGACATCGGAAGTGCGCAAAGGCGACCTGACGGTTGTTGTCAGCGAGGTTGGGGAATTGGTTGCGCAGGATCAGGCAACCATCAGCGCCATCAACGATAAACAAATTCTCTTTCTCGCAGAGGAAGGCTCGTATGTTCACGAAGGCGATACGGTGGTTATTCTGGAATCCCAAAAATATGTGATTTCCAGCGATGAAGCCAATTCATCGGTACGGGTTGCCCAGGCTGAATACGAAAAAGCCCAAAACGAGCTGGAAGCCCAGCGCGCGAAAGAAGAAGCCGCGAAGAAAAATTACGAAACGCTGCCTGAACTGGCCAAAAAAGGATTTGTGGTGGAAAGCGAAGTGGAGCAAGCCCGGCTGGAATATCTGGAAATGCAATCCACAACCCGATCGCTGGAATCGGTTGTGCAAGCACGCCAGGCAGATGTGGACCGGGCACGCAGCAACTTCCGTAACCAGGTTCGCAAGCTTGAGGAATCGTATATTCTTGCCCCACGTGAAGGCGTGGTGGTGTATGCCAGCTACGGTAGCGGTGCAGCTTCCAGAAAAGTGGAAGTGGGGATGGTGCCCTTCGAAGGGATGGACCTGATGTATCTGCCTGATGTGTCCACAATGCAGGTGAAATCCGAACTGAACGAAGTCGATTTGGATAAAGTGCGCATCGACCAGCCGGTGGAAATCCGGTTGGATGCATTCCCGGATACATCGTTTACCGGACGGGTAAAAAATATTGGAACGCTGGCACGCCGCAAAGTGAATCCGGCAACGGGTAAAACCACCGGCACAAAAGTGTTCGATCTGCTCGTGCAGGTGGATGGCAGCGATGTCCGGCTGAAACCGGGACTCAGCGCTTCCATCAACATTATTGTCAGCAAACAAAAAGATGTGGTTTATATTCCGATCGAAAGTGTGTTCACCACAGATAAAAACCGCAAATTTGTGTATATGAAAGAAGGCAACGATATTGAACGCCGAATGATCGAAACGGGTGTCAGCAACGACCTTTATGTGGAAGTGAAAAATGGATTGGAAGAAGATGACATTGTATTGCTGGATATCCCACAGGAATAACCGGATTGTGTCGCACTAATTTTTGAATACAATTACATCTTCGATAAAGGTAGAATCTTATGGACGTTTTGATCAGAGCCCGCGGACTTAAACGCACGTATTACCGCGCTTTGGTGGAGGTAAATGCGCTCAAAGGTGTGGATCTGGATATCCGCAAAGGCGAATTTGTCGCGATTATGGGCCCCTCTGGTTCGGGAAAATCGACGCTTATGAACCTGCTCGGCTGTCTGGACAAACCCACCGGCGGCGAATATAAATTTGACGATGTCGAAATCGCCAAGCTGGATGATCGCGAATTATCCCAGTTTCGCAACCAGCGGGTTGGCTTCATTTTTCAGTCTTTCAACCTGATCCCGCAATTGACCATCGAACAAAATGTGGAACTTCCGCTTATTTATTCCGGCATTTCCCGCATCGAACGTCGCAATCGCGCTACTGAACAATTGAAACAGGTAAAATTGGGACATCGCCTCGGGCATCATCCCAACGAGCTTTCCGGCGGCGAAAATCAGCGGGTGGCAACCGCCCGTGCATTGGTTGTGAATCCCGATATCATTTTGGCAGACGAACCCACCGGAAACCTGGATACCAAAACCGGCGAAGAAATAATGCAGCTGATTTCCGGGTTACACAAAAAAGGCGTTACCATCATTTTGGTTACACACGATGTTTGGGTTGCCAACTGGGCAGATCGCATCATTCAAATGAAGGATGGGCTGATCCAACAGGAATTCCGTGAAAAAATTACCGCGGATATGCTGCAACTCTAATTTTTACCTATCACAAACTTAATAGAAACAGAATTTTATGGAATATCGTGAATATTTAGAAATGGGATTTGACAGCATTCGGCAGCACAAAATGCGTTCGCTGTTAACCATGCTGGGCGTTATTTTTGGCGTATCTGCGGTCATCGCCATGATGTCCATCGCCGGCGGTGCCCGAAAAGCCGCACTGGATCAGATAAAACTGTTGGGCACAAACAACATTCGCATTCAGCACCTCTCGTTAACCGAGGAACAGCAGCAGGAAGCTGAATACAAAGGCTCTGCCGGACTCAGCCTAAACGATGCGGATATGATTCGGAAAGTAGTGCCGGGGGTATCGGCTGCCGCACCGCTCAAAATGATGGATAGCCAGGTGTATTTTGCCGATCGCGAAACCAGCGGACGGATTGTTGGCACCTCCTCGAATTACGATATGATCACCAATTTTTTCCCTGCCGAAGGACGATTTATTTCTGATCTGGATGTTGTGGACGCCAAAAAAATATGTGTTTTGGGTGGCGATGTTGCCCGCGAATTGTTCAAATTGACCAACCCGCTCGGGCAGCAAATCCGAATCGAAGATACCTGGTACACCGTCGTGGGCGTGATGGAAAGTAAAAACATCCGGTTGGATAAAAATGCAGCCATCAAAGTGCGCAATTTCAACCGCGATATTTATTTACCGATAACCACCGTTTTCAGCCGCACACTTTCCTCCGATTTATACGAACAGGTTGATGAAATAGCCGTGCAAGTTAACGATCAGGATTTGGTTGTGCCGGCGTCGCGCATTATCGATCGCCTGTTGCTGCGCAATCACAACCAGGTAAAGGATTTCGAAATTGTCATCCCCCGGGAATTATTGGAACAAGCCCAGAAAACCCAGCAAATTTTTAACATCGTGATGGGCGCGATTGCAGCAATTTCGTTGTTGGTGGGTGGCATCGGAATTATGAATATCATGCTGGCAACCGTTACCGAGCGCATCAAAGAGATCGGTATTCGTCGGGCGATCGGCGCATCAGAACGCGATATCATGATCCAGTTTCTCAACGAAACGGTATTTATCAGCGTGTCTGGCGGTATTATCGGGATCATTTTGGGCGCGTTAATGGCGCAAGTTATCACCCTTTATGCGGAATGGGACACCGTGATTTCGTTAACTGCGGTGTTTTGGGCGTTCGTTATTTCTGTTGGCATCGGCATCGTTTTTGGACTTTATCCCGCCCAAAAAGCCGCACGGATGGACCCTATTCAGGCGTTGCGTACGGAATAACTATAATCATAAAAAACAATAGCTTAGTGTTTATTCAAGGAAGATATACATGACCATTTCGCGAAAGTTTTCGTTCTTTTTGTTGACACTCTTTTTTTGGGCCGGATGCAGTGGCACCAAAAAAATCAGTCAACTGGAAGTTGCTCCTCGCCAACCTCAGGCAACACGAATCGATGAAAATTCGCAGGATATCAATCCATATTGGGAAGAAATCCACAACTGGAATAAACCGGGTTTGGATATGCCATCTGCCGGCGAAGATGCTGCCATCGTTTTCGATCATATCGGCAACCGGCTGGTACTGTTTGGGGGAAAAACCGATCAGGATGAGGTGCTGAACGAAACCTGGTTCTATTTTCCGGAAACCCATGTTTGGAAACAGCTAACGGAATCGAAGCTTTCTCCGCCGACCCGCGAAGACCATGTGCTGATATTTGATCCTGTCCGAAACGCTATAATTATGCATGGCGGAGAAGATGGCGATACCAGTAACGATATATGGGAACTGGATTTAGCTACTCTGCAGTGGCACATCAAATCCGATACCTCCAGTCCACCGATGGAGAATCACGAAGCTGTTTACGCCCGCTCCCATTTTGGCGCCTATTTTTTTGGTGGGCGAAATAAGGTCAAAAAAAGCATGAACGATTTGTGGTTCCTGAATCTCGATCCGAATTCGGATGCCTATTATACCTGGAAAAAAATTGAATCGGAAGGCAGTAAAATTCCCGATTCGCGGGAAGATTTCAGCATGATGTTTGACGAAGTGGAAAATCGGCTGTTGATTTTTGGTGGATGGAATCGCATCGCCAAAGAATTCACAACGGACACCTGGGAATTTCGGTTCGACAAAAACAAATGGCGGGAGATCAAACATAAATCCAAAGCATTTTACCCACCGCACCGACGACACGCCGGCTCTGCCTTCGATGAAAAAAATCGCATATGGATTATTTTTGGCGGGCAAGGCATCGGCGGTCCGTTAAACGATACCTGGGGGTTTGATTTGGCAACCGACAAATGGGAGAATCTTACGCCCGGCCCGCCACCGCGCATCGACCACAGCTTAATATACGATCCGGTTTCCGGCGAAGTATTCCTGTTTGGTGGCGATCGCGCAATCCCGATGGACAGCCGTAAACTTCACGATTTGTGGAAACTGAAATTGAGAGATCACCAAACCGAAAAAACGCCCAAATCTTTCATCACTTTGCCGGATTCTGTCCGCTAAATTTATCAGAACTGTCAATGTGGATAAACGACAATTTATCCACACCCTAACATTTCCCTAAAGCTAATTTGAAAAACTTCCGATATTTTATGGTACATTATTTAATGAACACATGAATTATCAGGAGTACACCATGGAACGGCCCGAATTTCTCTCGGATGAGATCCTCAATTTGCTGGAAAATATGCAGCGACAGTCATCGGAAAATATGTTCGATAGCATTTCCCAATTATTGAATTTATATCCGGATTTGAGCGCATTTGAAGCCCAGCAAGTGCTGTTGTATTGGCAATATGCCAGCAGCCCGGCTATTGTTTAGTCGCAGATTATCAGTTTTACTGACGCAACTATCAGGCACATTATTTGGACCAAACAATGTGCCTTTCGCCAAAAAATACGTATTCCGCCGAATTTTTTTATCTCCCCAATTACAAATCAACTTGTAAAATTACTGCACAAGCGACACAGTCCACCCGTTTTAGTTATGGGTGCTTCATTCTTGCCGCGTTTTGTAACTATCTGATTTTACGATGTTTAGATCTTCATTTTTCTGCTATTTCCAAAGTTGGCAATGCATTTGCATAATTATACATCGGAAGTTAAGAGAAGGAGGAAAACAATGGACGTGCAAAAAATACGTCGACAGGGATGGTTGATACTATTAGCAACGTTGCTGAGTTTCAGCCCTGTTTTTACCCAAAACAACACCGGCGCCCAGTTTTTGCAAATGGAAATCGGCAGCCGTGCGCAGGCTCTTGGCGGAGCGTATACCGCAATGGGAAATTCGGCAAACGGGTTGTATTACAATCCCGGCGGAATGGCGTTTTCCACAGACCGGGAGCTGATGTTGTATCACGCGCAGTGGTTTTCGGATATCACAATAGAAAACGTTACGCTCGTGTTGCCCATGAATGGCAAGTTGACCCTTGCCTCCGGTATTTCTTTTTTACGAATGCCGGATATGCAGCGCTACGATGTTGATCCGCTGACCGGCGATCCTGTTGAAGATGGAAATTTCAACGCATATAACCTGCTGTTTACCAGTGGTTTAAGTATGAAATTCAGTGAGAATTTTGCATTTGGTTTCAATGTGAAATTTTTGCAGGAAGCGTTGGAATCTGTTCGGGCAAACGGTTTTGCGGCGGATGTTGGTGTGCAGATGCGCCTTTACGACCGGCGATTACAATTGGGTTTTGCGGCGCAAAACCTCGGTCCGGCGATCACATATGAATCGCAAAATTCTGCACTGCCGCAAACATTCCGGGCGGGAATGGCGTATCGCATCGGATTTCCGGGCAGCCTGCTGGCGGTGGATGTTGTGAAAATAAAGGATCAGCCAGTACGCGTTCGTCCGGGTGTTGAATTTAATATTGGCGAACGGCTGTGGCTACGCAGTGGTTATCAGGCATCTGCCAGTGAAGGTAACGGCTTAACCGCCGGATTCGGCATCAAATTGATCGAAGATCACCAAATTAACTACTCGTATGCGCCATACGGCGATTTGGGCGATACCCACCGCGCAGAGGTTGTTCTAAATCTCGGAACGCCGGACGCGCTCCAATACAGCCAGCAGGTAAACGCCGTCCGCACGACCAGCGCCAATCGCGCCAAATCGACCATCAATAACGATGCTGCGCAAGCTTCGCTCGAGCTGTTGTCCGAATCCGGTCAAGTGCTGGCCAGGCAGCCGCTAACAGCGCCGTATAGTTTGGAATTGCAAGACATTGGCGATAACAAAATGAAGCTCGTCTGGCAAGAACATCCCGATCCGGCGGCGCGCTATCATCTGTATGCCCGCCCTGTTGGCAGTGAAAACTGGGTTCGCGTTTCCCGGGAACCGATCGTCAGCAACTATCAGTTGTTCACCCAAAAGCGCGATGATTTGCATTTGTTCCTCGCCGTTACCGTTGTGGTTGGGGAGGAGGAAAGCCCAAAATCGATCCCAATTGAATTCAAAACCCGTTGATTTTACTGCTTTAAAATCTTTGTTCCTCAAAAAAAGGTCGATCATCACGGTTGACCTTTTTTTTTAGGTTAAATTTTTGCGTCTCTCAACGATAATAGTAAATGCACCGAAACCCTTAAAAAATAAGGTAATCGCGTAATTTGTATTGAAAAAACTGAATTTTTTTTCTATTTTTGACACTCAGCTTTTAGAACAGTTTAATTAGGAGGCATGATGAGAAAAATTGGCAGGGTAATGGTGGTGGATGACGAAGAAAATATTCGTGATATCCTGACAAATTACCTGGACACACTTGGCTATGAAGTCGTCACCGCCCGGGATGGAGAGGATGCCCTGAACAAATTTGAAGTTGGTGCTTTTGACCTTGTTGTTTCGGACCTGTTAATGCCTACAATCGATGGTCTGGAATTACTCAAAAAAGTTCGTGAGCAAGATAAAGATGTCATCTTTTTGATGATTACCGGTTATCCATCTATCGAAACGGCGGTTGAAGCCATCAAAAAAGGGGCTTACGACTATATTACCAAACCCTTTCATATGGAAGATGTAAAGCTGCGCATCGAGCGTTCGTTCGAAAAGAAAAATTTGCGCGACCGGCTCAGCACCATTCAGGGGTTTGTTTGGGCGCTGCTTATTTCCATTCCGGTTTGGCTGATTTTGGGCATTATACTTGCCAAGTTGCTTAGCTGACAGGCAAATGCTTTGTTTTAGATGCAACGTTTTGGGGAAACAGGTTCTGTTTCCCTTTTTTTGCCATCCCACCCAACATAATTTAATTTTGCGGACAATTGCAAAAACTACTACACGGTTTGCGTATGATTACGATTGCGCTTTTTTGATTACGCGCCTATCTTGTAAACAGAATTTGAAAGAAAAAAAAATCTTATCCCTCCTTGAACCCTCTGATGGGGAAACTGCGAAGTTTCCCCATCATTTTTTGCATAATTCCCGATTGCTTCCATCAAAATACGCAAAAAATAATCATGCTAAAATTAAGCTGTGGTGCGGTTTATCTTCAATAAATAGAGGAACCGGAAAAGCAATATATCGTATGATTTCAACAAACGGTACTTAATGTGATATCCGGGCATTGGAATCAAACAATTTTCACCGGGCAGCAATCGAAACTTGGGAGAGCACAATTGAAGCATATCAAATGGATGATGGTGTTGGCTGTTTTGTTGATTGCCAATGCGGCAATTGCGGATGAAAAATCACAAAAAAATTCAGAATCAGCCACAATAAACAACGCAGCACTGGATTTTACACTCACAGACAGCCAGGGCAAAACCCACAAACTTTCTGATTATCGCGGAAAATATGTGATTCTGGAATGGGTGAATTACGATTGTCCATTCGTGCGTAAGCATTACGGCAGCGGAAATATGCAACAATTGCAGAAAAAATATACAGAAGAAGGTGCGATTTGGTTGTCCATTTGCTCATCCGCGCCGGGAAAACAGGGGCATTTTAGCGGCGATGCGTTGGCAGAACGCATCAAAAAAGAAAATGCTGCGATGACCGCATATCTCATTGATGTAGATGGCACTGTCGGGCGCATGTATCGCGCGAAAACCACGCCGCATATGTATGTCATCAATCCGGAGGGCGTGCTGCTTTACGCCGGCGCGATTGACGACAAGGCATCTGCCAACGTTGCAGACATCGAAACGGCTATCAATTACCTGACTGCTGCGATGACTGCCGCAACCGAAGGACAGCCAGTGGCAAATGCCACCACCAAACCGTATGGCTGTGCTGTAAAGTATTGATTTTTTGAATTAAAAACGAAATTAACTGACATATTTTTTAGCCCCGGAAATAATCAGGGGCTTTTTTTTTTCTGCAAATTAAATCCGTTTGAAAATAAATAGTCCAGCCACGCCGTGAATAAAAAGCATCGAAGTGATGCTTAACGCCATCCAATTTTCACCGATCAAATGTCCGTTTACTGTGAGCCTGAAAAATAGTTAACGAGGAAAATTGCCAGAACAATTAACCCCATTGTCAAATTGCCTGTTTTGTAAAATAACTGAAGTTCTCTTTCATCCGGAGATATTTTTCGCAAACGCATGATAACCGGCAAAAGGCAAATAACACCAAAGTCGGAGTGCCTTTTGCGCCCAGGAATAAAATGGAAACAAGACATATAAGTCCAACAACACTTTCAAACATAAATCGAATAATCATTTCACGTCTCCTTCAGGTAAAAAAGATTTTCAACCTGGCATTCAAATAATTTTGCCATCTTCAATGCCAGCATTACTGAGGGGTTAAACTTTCTTTTTCAATGGCGATAACGGTCTGTCTTGAGACCCCTAATTGTTCTGCGAGCTTTTCCTGTGTGAGTTGATTGTGGTTAAAACGATATTTCTTTAGATTATTTTCTAACATTATTTTACCTTTTGAATGATTTGATAACCACAAACAATGTAATGTATTGTTTACAAAATGTCAAGTTTTGTATACTTTTTATTTAAAAAACATTTCGGAATTCAACACAATCGATAAGCATTTATGTAATCAAAATTTCAAACCTGGAGAGAAAGATTGAAAACGAATCCGCTTTATTTAATCCCATTATTGTTGATAACCGTAATATTTTCAACAAGTTCCTGTGCGCAGGAACAGCCACAAAACACCAGTATTTCCCGCGACAGCCTGATTACCGCCGCCGCTGAAATTATGAAAAACGTGCGCTATTGCGCGCTGATTACCGTGGATGATTCCGGGGGTGTGCACACCCGCGCGATGGACGCTTTTCCGCCGGAAAACGGGCTGGTTGTCTGGTTTGCGACCAATCCGCACAGCCGGAAAGTGGCGCAAATTCGCAGCAATCCAAATGTGGTGTTGTATTATTTCGATGCTGCCGGTGGGGAATATGTCAGCATCAGCGCGACAGCGCGAATTGTGGATGATGCTGCAGAAAAGCAACAATATTGGAAAGAAGAGTGGGCTGCGTTTTATCCGGATCGCGACGAAAATTATCTGCTGATCGAAACGAAACCGGTGAAAATGGAGATCGTCAGCGAAGCCAGGGGCATCATCGGCGATGCCGAAACCTGGGAGCCGCAAACTGTATATTTTGAGTGAGAAATGAATCGTTGAGCTAATTGGGATTTATTCAACTATCACGCAAAAAAATCAACGCAGCAGCGCCATTTTACGCGTTTGTATTGTGTTACCAACCAACAACCGATAGAGGTAGATCCCGGACGGCATTTCCATTCCCAGATTATCGCGCCCATCCCAATGGGTTGAATATATCCCGGCAGGCTGCCATTGATTGACCAGAATGCGTATTTTTTCTCCCACTAAATTGTAAACGGTCAAAGTTACCAACCCTGCATCTGGCAAAGTGTAGTCAATGTGTGTGGACGGGTTGAATGGGTTCGGGTAATTTTGTTTCAGTTGTATTTTTGCGGGAACCATTTCGGGCGAATCCCCGATGCCCACCAGCGGTTCTTCGAGATACAATTGTTGTATTTCCATCTCACTCAATTCGCGATTGTATAAGCGTACATCATCGATTCTCCCGTGGAAAAACTCCATTATTCGGGTAGTGCGATTATGATTTTGCCCCGCCCCGATTCGCAATCCGATGTGGTTGGTATCGAGATTCATCAGATCAATCTCGGAATCTTCCAGCACTGCATTGATGAACAACCGTCCTTCCCCCGTTGAGCTGTTGTAGCTTGTTGCGATAAATGCCCATTCGCCGGGAGTTAGGGAAGTTGTGCTTCGAAGGTTTATGCGAAGACTATCGAAATTTCCCTCATATCGAACTTCAACAATTCCAGCAGCGTCAATTCTCATTCTAAAAGGATCGTAGGGCGGGGTTCTGTTGTCCCCGGATGTGGTCAAAATGTAAGATATACCGGAATCCGGTGTCGATTCAATATTCACCCAAACTGCAGTACTCATACTGGCGGGATAAAAACTGGAATCGTAAGGAATATCGATGTAACTGCCTACACCGTCAAAAAAATAAGCATAGTTGGGATTGTCAGCCCGGTCGTTGGCAAGCGTCGCGCCAAAAACTGTACCGTTGAAGTTATTGCCACTGATGTCATTGGCATTTTTGCGGAATGGGTAATAGGCGACCAACCCTTGTGCAAACACTTCACCAAAAATAACCAAACCAACCATCATCATGATGGATGACCGTATCATGCCTTTACTCCAGAGATTTTTTACTTTTAAAATGGAGTTAATTATTTAAAATATACAAATAATCAAAATAATCAAGTGATTTTCACTTACAAAACCCTTCTCGAGTGATCAGTTGAGTTGACGTTACACAGGGTTAAAAGATATTTAAGTTATGTCCAAAAAAAGGTTTTTTGCAGGTTGGGGAAATTTTTTTTGAGACAATTCACTCCGTCATCATATTTTCGATAACTAGCCAACCATCCGCAACGCCCTGCGCGTAATATTGGATGTTGTGATCGCGATGAATTTGTGCGGCTTTATCAACGGGATTGCGTTTGAGCATCCGCTCGAAACATTCCAGCGCAGCAGCAAAAGCGAATTTAATGCCATTGCCGATCAGGCTAAGCAATATTTTCTGCATTTGAATTTCGTCCGCAATGATTTTTGTCTGTTGATTGAAATCATCAGAGCAGTTGCGGGAATTTTATTGTGGTGGGGATAATCGAAAAAGAAAATTTGGGAAAAAAGCAGGGCAACTGGTGGGTAAGTTGCCCCAATTCATTATCTATCGCGATGTTAAACGTGCAGCAACATCCGCCAGCGCATTTTGGATGACTACATCCAGGCTTTCGCTGATGGATTTGACAACTTCAACAGGTTGTTTGTCTGTTGCCGATTTGCGCTCTGAGTAGGTTTTTTGCCAAACGAGATCGTTGGTTTTTGCATCGTATAATTCGAATGCAATTTTTACACTGCCAAACCAGCTATCGGCTTCGTCCCATTCCTCAAATGCCAGAATTTTGCCGCTGAGCAAATAATCCGTTGCAGACGTGGTCGGTTGTTGCAATACTTCGCGAAACGCGCCGGCGGATTTGAATCGGTTGAGCACCGCATCCGCAACCAGTTTTTTGGGCGGTGCAACCCAGCGCCGGTAGTGATAATATTGCACTTCAAACGGCGAATTCCTGAAAACAATCCGGTCGCTTTCGTAAACCACATCCGCTTCGAAAGCACCGACCGCCAACACCACCGGAATCGGGGAATTTGCAGAAGTTGCGGGCGTGTCATCTGTATTCACGCGATAATAGTAGGTGGATGGAACACTACCGCATTGCCACAATAATGTGGCAAGAATAACGCTGTAAACCACTGTAAGTATTCGCTTTATCAATCTTCACCTCGTGAAATTTTTTGTCTATTCATCCGTCGATTTGGCTCACTTGATCTTCCGTTCCGGCGGGGCAGATTTACGAACCAGCAGCCACGGCTGCTCTTTAATCATCCGGGAAAATTCCTCAAAATTTTGCGACACGCGCTCAAAATTTTCCATCGTTTCATAAATATTGCGATTGTTAATTGCCACCGTTCCCTGCATGTTTTCCAGCGTGCTGTTCATCTGTTCAATCAGCCGTTGCGCGTTGGCTGTGGTCGCTTCCAGATTGTTAATCAATCTGCCAAAATTAAGTTGGCTGGTGTCGGTCATCGCGGCGATGTTTCGGCTCGCCAGCGTCATCTGCTCGGTCATTTCCTGCAGTTTCGCGACTGCTTCGGTAATCGGTTCACGGCCGTCGCTGACCACCGCGTCAACATTTTCCATAATCGAGGCGATGCGCGTCCGGTTTTCTTCGTTCACCAGCTCGTTGATGCTGGCGATGAGCGTTTCAATTTGTCCGGTTAAATTTCCCATCGATTCGGACATCCGCGCGAAGCTGAGTACCTCTTTGCTGGCAATGGTGCTGCCGGGCGACAGCAAATCGGCGTTCTGAGTGCCGCTGGAAATTTCCACATGCTGTTCGGACATGATGCCGATTGAAGTGATAAACGCCTCGGAATTGGTGCGAACCGGCGTGTCTGCTTTAACATCGAGAATGAGACCGAGCTGCGGTTGTTCATCGCTGGGCAACACAATTTCCCGCACTTGCCCGACGTTCAGCCCGCGATATTTTACGAGCGAACCTTTGGTGATGCCGCCGACGTAATCCAGATTCACCCGGTATTCGTTGGTTTCTTTCCCGACGGAAACACCGAAAATAGCTACCAAAAACAGCCCGAGTATCACTACGCTCGCAACGACCACTGCGCCGACTTTTATTTCGTTACTATTAAATGCCATAAGCTTTTCTCAAATTAGTTTGATTTTTTTTGAATCCTGCCTTTGCGCCGAAGGCGCTCCTTCGGAGCAGATATGACAAACTTTATTTTTGACCTCTGCACAACATCAGTTGTTGTTTTGAATGGCTTCGATTTATCCACCCACAATCGTTTTCAAATACTGCTCGCGATCAATTTTTTCCTCATCCGGTTCACGATTGAGAAATTGGCGAATGATTGGGTTGTCGCTGCCGGAAAGCTCCTCTTTGCTCCCGACTGCCAGCACTTTGCCTTCGTGCATCATCGCAATGCGATCCGCCATTTTGAAAACCGATGCCATTTCGTGCGTTACAACCACGATGGTCATCCGGAATGCTTTTTTCAATTTCAGGATGAGATTGTCCAGCCCAGCGCCAACCACCGGATCGAGCCCGGCTGAAGGTTCATCGCAGAACAGCACCTCCGGGTCCATCGCAATCGCCCGCGCCAATCCCGCGCGTTTTTTCATCCCGCCGGAAAGCTGTGCCGGTTTGAAGCTGTCGAATCCCGAAAGCCCGACCAGATCCAGCTTCATTTTCATCATAATCTGGATGGTGCTTTCTTCCAGCTCGGTGTGTTCGCGCAGCGGAAACGCGACGTTATCGCCAACCGTCATCGAATTGAACAACGCCGCAGACTGGAACAACATTCCCACTTTTTTGAAGAGCGCCACTTTTTCATCTTCGCTGATGGCGTAAATATCCTGACCTTTGATGAGCACCTGTCCGCTCACCGGTTTTGCCAGACCGATCATGTGACGCAATAACGTGCTTTTTCCGCAGCCGGAGCGCCCCAGAATCGCCAGCGATTCACCCGGATAAATATCCAGATTCACACCTTTGAGCACCGTCCGGGTGCCATACGCCGCCACCAGATTTTTGACCTGAACAATCGGTTGTTTATCCATTAAAGTCCCGAATAAAAAAGTACTGTGAAAAATACGTCTGCGACAATTATCAAAAATATCGAAACGACCACGGATTGGGTGGTGGATTTGCCCACACCTTCCGCGCCGCCTTTGACGATCAATCCCTGATAGCAGCCGATGCCCGCGATTATCAGCGCAAAAAATGCACTTTTGATCAATCCGCTGAACAAATCTTTCAGCGTGAGCGCGATAATGGTTTGATCGATATAGCGAACACTGGTTAAATCGAGCGTGAGCATTGAAATGAGGTAGCCACCGAAAATCCCGACGATATCTGCGATGATCGTGAGGCAAGGCACCATAATCAGCATTGCCAAAACGCGCGGCACCACCAGAAATTTCACGGGATTCAGACCCATCGTTTCCAGCGCGTCAATTTCTTCGGAGACCTTCATCGTGCCGATTTCGGCGGTAATGGCGGAGCCGCTCCGCCCGGTGATGATGATCGATGTGAGCAACGGCGCCAGCTCCCGGATGATGGAAACAGCGGTGAGATTGGCGGTGTAAATCGTTGCGCCAAAAGCCTTTAGCTGATACGACGATTGCATCGCGATAATCAATCCCACAAAAAAAGAGATCAGGCAAACGATGGGCAGCGAGTTAAAACCGATCTTGACCATCTGGTCGATCGTGTTTTTCCACTTCAGCCCTTTGCCTTGCAGTGGCGCGATAACCAGCCAATACATCAACTCGCGGATGAGCGCAAAAAATTCGCCCATCTGCGACCGAGAATCCAGATACCAGCGACCGACGCTGCCGAAAAATTTATGTGCAATTTCGCTCATATTCAGATATCTTTTAGCGCCGTTTCCGGCGAATCGTAAATTTTGAACACTTTATCCAACTGGCTGAGTTGAAACACTTCCAGCACACCTTCCTGCAAATTGGTCAGCAGAAATTTGCCGCCATATTTGGCGCTGGATTGCATACCTTCGATAAGCGTTGCCAGTCCGGAACTATCCATGTAGCCAACGTCCTGCAAATTGATGACGATTGCCGGCTGCTCTTTTTTGGTGAGCGCCAGCAGCGATTCCCGCACTTTTGGCGAAGAATAGAGATCGACTTCGCCGGAAATGATCACAATTGCGGCGGAATCCTGATTGGTAATTTCAATATTAAGCATCTGTATCCCTGTCTTTTGGCAGATATTTTGTCAGTGTCAATTGGTTGCCGGCTGTTCCGTTGGATTGGTAATCAACAATATCCATCGTCGTGTTGATAAAATGCATCCCCAAACCGCCGGGGCGAATCTTTTTTAAATCGCGTGATTTCATGGTTTCGATATTTGCAGCGGTGCCGGAATCCTGCAATACAATTTCCAGCCGGTCATCGAGAATGCTGCATTGCACAACAAGTTTTTGTCGATGATCGCTCGAATATGCGTGGCGGATAATATTGGTGACAGCTTCGTCCACAGCCAGCACGATTGCGCGACCGGTTTTCGCCGGAAAACCGCACAGTTCGCAAATATGCCCGACGCCGCAGCGCACAACTTTGGCGTATTTCGGGTCGCTGGAAATGTGAATTTCGAATCCGTCCACTATTCTTCCCACTGTTGAATCGAACTGAAGCTGCTGAAACCAGTTGCCCGGATTGGGCAAAGTATGCAAATAATGTATCGCAATTAATGCCATTTCAATACGACAGCCGTCACATCATCGTGTTGTGAAAATCCCTCAGAAAATGATTGCACGTCATTTAGCAACAAATCGAGCAGCGCTTCTGCGGAATCCTGCGGTGTTTTCAGCAAATCAACTAACCGCTCGAACGAATACATTTCGCCGGATTTGTTTTTGGCTTCCACAACGCCGTCGGTAACCAGCACCAGATAATCGCCTTTGTTCAGCCGGATGGTGTGTTGCTCAAATAAAAAATTGGGAACAACGCCCAGCGGAATGCCGCTAACTTTTTGATATTGTTGAATTTCACCGGTTTCGGATTCAATGTGAATCAACGGTAAATGTCCCGCGTTTGCGTAACAGAATTTGCCGTTATCCGCATACAAAACGCCATAAAAAAAGGTCACAAACATGCCCCGGCTGCTGCGTTCGGTGAGCGCTTTGTTAAGGATGGCCATTAATTCTGCGGGATCGCGGTGGGTTTGGGAAAACAGGCGAAAGTCGCTGACCAGCCGTGCCATGTACAGCGCCGCGGGAATGCCTTTCCCGGAAACATCGCCGATGGTGACGCCCAGCAGTTGTTCGCCAAATTCCATAAAATCGAACAAATCGCCGCCAACGGATGCAGCTGCCAAACTCCGTGCAGCAACTTCGAACTGGCGATCCGCCGATTTCGGCAGCGATTCCGGCATAAAACTTTGCTGGATATGTTTCGCCGCTTCCAGTTGTTGCTCGATGCGCTGTTTGTCCAATTCCAGTTGGTGCACGCGGGCATTTTCGATGGCCATGGCAACCTGTCGGCAAAATGCCGAAAACAGGTTCAAATCGTCTTCGTCAAACGCGTTGCCGTCATTGCGATTGATCACCTCCGCAACGCCGATCAATTTGTCCCGCACCTTCAGCGGCGCGGCCAAAATAGAGCGCGTCACAAAACCGGTTTCTTTGTCCACTTTGGCGTTGAACCGGCTATCTTTATAGGCATCGGGAATAATTTCCGCTTCACCGCTTTTGGCAATTGCGCCGGCAATGCCAACGTCCATCGGGATTTCGATGGTTTTGAATTTTGCGCTGGCGTCACCCAAAGCCACCGGAATTTCGAACACATGTTTTTCTGCGTTGATCAAAAAAACGGCGCTCGCCTCCGCGTTCATTACGCCGAGTGCTTTTTCCATCACCAGTTTCATCACTTCGTTTAGCTGGACGGTGGAATTGATGATAATGCCAACTTCGATAAGGCTGGATAGCGCGTTTACTTTTTCTTCCAGCGTTTTGCGATGTTGCTGATTTTCTTTTGAAACATCGTTTGGGGTAGCGTTGGGCATTGATTTCTGGCGTTGTTTTATTTGGATTTATCGCCGCAAATATCTCGATTTGCTGAACCGCGGCACATAATGAAGATACGTATGGCAGGGAAAATTTCCAAATATGAAACGGTGTTATTGTGGGTCAAATTCATCAAAGACGGTGATATAAAATCATCGTTTTTCTTGAAATATCAATCTTTATTCGATTTTTTTACGTGCTTACACTATATTGGAATAACACTGTATTTTTTGAAAATAATAACTCGAAATAGAGGATTACTCATGCAGGACTGGAAGGGAATTTTGGTAGATGCGGAGGGAACAGGCGTTTCGCCGCACTTCAGCAAACATGTGAATTTGTTGGGATCGTTGTTGGGTCACAGCATTCGTGAGCAGCTTGGCGATGATATTTTCCACAAAGTGGAAGAGCTGCGGCGGTTGTGCAAAGCTGCGTATCAGCCAGGAAAAGAGCAGCACCGGGAAGATGCGCTGGCACTGATTCGCTCGCTGACCAATGATGAAATCCTTTGGCTGCTGCGCTCATTCACCGCGTTTTTCCGGTTGGTGAACAATGCGGAAAAACACGAAATTTTCCGGGTGAATCACGAGCGCGAACGCGCTGCATCCACCGATGAACCGCGAACGGAATCTATCGCGGATGCGATCCACCGTTTCAAAGTGGCCGGATTTTCGCTCGAAGACGTGATGAAAAAATTGGCGCAACTGAACATCGAACCAACGCTCACGGCGCACCCGACCGAAGCGCGGCGCCGGACAATTTTGTATAAATTGCAGGATATTGCTGTGCTGCTGGAGGAATTGCAGCGGGTCGATCAGACGCCGGCGGAAACGGAATTGACCATCGAAACGCTGTATCAGCAAATTTCCATCATGCTGGCGACAGATGAAGTGCGTGCGGAAAGCATGAGCGTGATCGACGAAGTGCAAAACGGGATGTATTTTTTTGAATCATCGATTTGGGAAACCGTACCGCAAATTTACGCCGATATCGAGCGGGCGCTGCGGCTGAATTATGGCGAATCCGCCACTGAAAAATTTTACGAAACGGTGCCGACAATCCTCAAATATCGTTCGTGGATTGGCGGAGATCGCGATGGTAATCCTTATGTTACAAAAGAAGTTACGAAAAAAACGCTACAGATTCAGCGAATCACGGCGATGCAGCAATATTTGCGCGAGCTGCGCAAACTGCGCCGGGAAGTCAGCGTTTCATCGCGGTTGACAAAAATTCCCGATGCGCTGGTGGAATCGCTCAAAAAAGATGCCACGCAGTTTCAATTGGACGAAATTTCGCTGCGGCAATTCAGCAACGAGCCGTTGCGGTTGAAGGTGCGTTACATGGGTGAAAAAATTGACGCCCTCATCAAAGCCGAACAGCATTCCGGCGAAAAACCGGTTGCATATTCCGCCGCAGATTTTTTGGGTGATCTGGAATTGCTGGCTGATTCCCTCAAAAAAATGGGCATCGGAAATGCGGCTGCCGCAACCCATCTCAACCGGATTATTATGCAGGCGCGTACATTTGGTTTTCACCTGGCGGCGATCGATATTCGCCAGCACAGCAACGTGCACGAAGCAGCGGTAGCGGATTTGCTGCGCATCGCCGGCGTCGCGGAAAAATACGAATCGCTCAGCGAAGCCGAACGGCTGGAAGTGCTGTCCCGCGAGCTGAAAAATCCCCGTCCGCTGGCGCCGTATTGGGCAACAATTGCGGAAAATACCGAAAATGTGCTCTCAACCATGCAGATGATTCGCGATGCGAAATTGCAGGATCCCAACACGATTGGCTGCTACATCATCAGCATGACGCATGATGTGAGCGATTTGCTGGAAGTGCTGCTGCTGGCAAAAGAAGCGGGCATGTGGCATTACGCCAACGGAAAAGTGCAAACAGATCTGGATGTGGTGCCGCTGTTGGAAACCATCGAAGATTTGCGCGACGGTTCCGATTTGCTGGACGCGATTTTTTCCCATCCGGTGTATCGGGACCAGTTGGCGGCGCGTGGCAATTTTCAGGAAATTATGCTCGGCTATTCCGACAGCAACAAAGACGGCGGCTACTGGATGGCCAATTGGGCGCTGTATCAGGCGCAGCGCGATTTTGCGGCGGTTTGCCGGAAACACAATATCGGATTTCGCTATTTTCACGGTCGTGGTGGTACGGTTGGTCGCGGTGGCGGGCGTGCCAATCAGGCGATTTTGGCGATGCCGCGCAACAGCTACACCGGGCAAATCCGGTTTACCGAACAGGGCGAGGTTATCTCGTTTCGATACGCGTTGCCGTATATCGCCCGCCGGCACCTCGAACAAATTGTGAACGCGATGCTCCAATCTGCGCTCCAAAGTGAGGAAAGTTTACCGCTTTCCGTTCCGCTGAACGATGCGTATCAAACGATGGAAAAGCTGGCAACATCGGCGATGGCGGCGTATCAGCAGTTGATTTATCATCCCAAATTTTGGAAATGGTATATCAGCGTGACGCCGATTGAGCACATCAGCCGGTTGAAAATTGCCTCAAGACCGGTGTCGCGAAAAGCGGCGGATCAGGTTGATTTTGAAGGACTTAGGGCTATTCCGTGGGTGTTCGCGTGGACGCAAACGCGATTCAATATTCCCGGCTGGTACGGCACCGGTGTTGCGCTGAGCGAGCTAACGGATGATGCGGATACGCTGAACATTTTGCAAACGATTTATCGAGAGTGGCCATTTTTTCGCACGGTGGTGGACAACGTTCAACTGGAAATCGCCCGGACACATCTCACGATTTCCAAATATTACGACCAGCTTTCAGGTGAGAGTTTTCTGGAAAAAATCACCGAAGATTTTGAAAACGCTTCCACTGCTATTTGCAAAATAACCGGACAAAAAGAAGTGTTCGACAACGCGCCAACCATCAAAAAATCGATTGCGTTGCGAAATCCGTATACGGATGTGCTCAATTTATTACAAATCGATTTGCTGAAACGGTTACGCAGCATGCCGGAAGCTGAACGCGATTCGCTGGCGTTGGCAATGTTTTTGAGCATTAACGGCATCGCCGCCGCAATGCAAAGCACCGGGTAACCGTATGCCGTTTCACCAATCGGCAAAAATTAATTTGAAGTGATTCCGGTTGAAACAATATTTTGCCTCAACCGGATCAGGTTTTGTGGTATCTGCGCAGATTATTTTTTCCGGTTGAACAGGGTATCCAGCCGGTTGAAAATTCGCGTCGAGTGGTCGTGGGCGTTTTCGATAAACCAGCGTCCGGTGTTCAAACCGCCGCAAACAACGCCGGCCAAAAACATTCCCGCACGATTGCTCTCGAAGGTATCTTCATTATAAACAGGTGTTTGCGACTCATCATTTGAAATCGCGATTCCCAGATGTTTCAAAAATGAATAATCCGGGCGATAGCCGGTCATTGCCAGCACGTAATCATTTTCGATGGTGATGACGCCTTCGGGCGTGCGGATATCGATGTCGGTTTCCCGGATATCGCAAATTTCCGAATTGAAATATGCCTTGATTGAACCTTCGCTGATGCGGTTGTCGATATCCGGTCGCACCCAATATTTTACGGACGATTTCATCTCGCTTTCGCGAATAACCATTGTGACTTCTGCGCTGCGGCGGAAGGTTTCCAAGGCAACATCCACAGATGAATTTCCCGCCCCAACAACGGCTATCTTTTGAAATGCGTAAGGATGCGGCTCGTCAAAATAATGTTTCACTTTGGGCAGATGTTCGCCGGGCACGTTCATCAAATTGGGGTGATCGTAAAATCCGGTGGCTATAATTACAGCCTTTGAGAAATACACACCTTTGTCGGTTTTCACGCGATAATTCCCGAATGCGCCTTCCGTATCCGTTACGCGTTCGCGGATCGCGACATTCAGATCCCATTTTTCTTTGACGCGCCGGTAATATTCGAGCGCTTCGCGGCGGGTGGGTTTGTAGCCGTGGGAGATAAACGGCACTTCGCCGATTTCCAGCCGTTCCGATGTGGAAAAAAATGTCATGTTTGTCGGGAAGTGAAAAATCGAGTTGACCAGACAGCCTTTTTCGATCATTAAATAATTGTATCCGCGCAGCGTTGCTTCAATTCCGCAGGAAAAACCGACCGGTCCGCCGCCAATAATGATCACGTCGTAATTGTGTTGTTCCGTTGTCATAATTTCGAAATTTCCGTTTTTAATTTTCAATATAATAAAAGGAGGCTCCGAAAAAAAGTGCTGTAAAAACACAAAAAGCGCAGAAACAGGTCTGCGCTTTTTGGGAAAAATAGTTTTTGCAACAAAGTATCAGGGGAAAATGCCCATTTCTTGATACGATACCGCAACTTTTTCGATGGCATTGATGAACGCGGCTGTCCGCAGCGAAACCGGTTCGTTTTGCCGGTTGCGGGTTTCGCGAATTTCGTGATATGCCGAAACCATCGATTCCTCCAGTCCGGAATTCACCAAATCCAGCTCGTCCGGGCCGTGGGCAATTTGATCGACAAGTGAAGTGGACAATTTTTTGCCGGTTAAATCTTCCAGCGCTTTCAGGATTTTGCGATTGCTATCTTCCTCAAACCGTTTGCTCATTCGCCCGAATCGCACGTGCGAGAGGTTTTTGAGCCATTCAAAATAGGAAACGGTGACGCCGCCGGCGTTGAGATACATATCCGGGAGAATGCGCACATCTGCTTTAAGCAGATATTCCGCAGCATCGGATGTTACCGGACCGTTTGCAGCCTCCGCAATAATTTTGGCTTTGATGCGCGGTGCATTTTCCATTGTGATCTGGTTTTCCAGCGCTGCGGGTACCAGAATATCGCACTCGATTTCCAGCGCTTCGATGTTGTTTTCGATATTTTTAGCACCCGGAAAATTGAGGATGTTTTTGGTTTCTTTGCGGTGATTGGCAACTGCTTCCACATCCAATCCTTTGGGATTGTAAATGGCACCGTTGTATTCCGCGATGGCGATGATAATTGCGCCAGCTTCCTGCAAATATTTTGCAGCGTAAAAACCCACATTGCCAAGCCCCTGCACAACAACGGTTTTGCCTTCAATTCCCGGGGTTAGCCCAATTTCTTTCATGTCTTCTGTTATACTGCAAAATTCCCGGATGCCGTAATAAACGCCGCGCCCGGTGGCTTCGGTTCGTCCGCGAACGCCGCCCTGACCAACCGGTTTTGCGGTCACGCATGCGAGAGAATCCAGTTGTCCGCCGGTGAGTGCGGTGTAGGTATCGGCGATCCAGGCCATTTCCCGGGAGCCGGTGCCGTAATCCGGTGCCGGCACATCGATGCCGGGTCCGATAAAATTCTTTTTCACCAATTCAAATGTATAGCGCCGGGTGAGCCGTTCCAGCTCGGCAACGGAATAGTTGTGGGCACTGATTTTGATACCGCCTTTTGCGCCGCCAAACGGCACGTCAACGATTGCACATTTGTATGTCATCAGTGCGGCGAGTGCCATCACTTCATCTTCGTTTACCGTCATCGCGTAGCGGATGCCGCCTTTGGTGGGCAATTTGTGCTGGCTGTGTTCCGCCCGCCAGGCGTGAATCACTTCGATCGACCCGTCGTCGCGTTTTAACGGGAAGGTCATGTGATAAACGCTGTTGCAAATTTTGATTTGTTCCAGCAACCCCTTCGGATAATTGCAATAGCGGGATGCAATATCAAAATTCCGGTTAACCTGTTCAAAAAATTTGATGTGTTGGCTCATAAAGGGACCTCGGTTGATGAGTAAAAAAATAGAAATTGAAGACAAATAATAAAATAAATATAACTGTTTTATCAGGTTAGGCAAATAAAAAAGGCTGTCCGATTGGAACAGCCTTTTGGGTTTTTACGATTTTTTTTTGAAATTACAACGCGATGACTGCTTTCAAGTATTCCCGACGCATGGTTGCGATGTTCTGGATGGAAATGCCTTTCGGGCAGACCGCTTCGCATTCGCCGTGGTTGGAGCAGTTACCGAAGCCTTCTTCGTCCATCTGCATGACCATCCGGGCGGCACGGCGATTTCGCTCAGGATGTCCCTGTGGCAAATATGTGTACTGCGATATTTTTGCGCCAACAAACAGCGCCGCAGATGCGTTGGGGCAAGCCGCAACACATGCACCGCAGCCGATGCACTGGGCAGCATCCATCGAGAGATCCGCCATTTCTTTTGCGATCGGAACTGCGTTGGCATCCGGTGCGTTGCCGGTATTCATCGAAACATAGCCGCCGGCAGCAATGATGCGGTCAAATGAAGTCCGGTCTACCGTCAGATCTTTCAGCACCGGAAAAGCTTTGGCGCGAAACGGCTCGATGGTTACGGTATCGCCGTTTTTGAAATGGCGCATGTGAAGCTGGCAGGTTGCGGTTTCCCGTTCGGGCCCGTGCGCAACACCGTTGATGACCAAACTACACATGCCGCAAATGCCTTCGCGGCAATCGTTATCAAATTCGATGGGATCTTTGCCTTCGTGAATCAACTGTTCGTTCAAAACGTCCAGCATTTCCAGAAAGGACATGTGGGGCGATATATTGTCGAGTTGATAGGGCACCATTTGTCCTTCCTCATGTCCGGAAGGCTGGCGCCAGATTAGCAATTTTAAGGATAATTTTTCGTCGCTCATTTAAATTGCCCTTTGTCGATATTGAGTTAAATCGTTCATTTTATTCAGTTTATTTGTAGCTGCGCTGGGTCAGCTTCACATTCTCGAACGTCAACGATTCTTCGTGACGAACCGGTTTTTCGTCATCACCTTTGTATTCCCATGCAGCAACGTGAGTGAATTTTTCATCATCACGCCGTGCTTCGCCTTCCGGTGTCTGAAATTCTTCGCGGAAGTGACCGCCGCAGGATTCTTCGCGGGTGAGTGCGTCACGCGCCATCAACTCGCCGAGTTCCAGAAAATCGGCAACGCGCATGGCAAATTCCAGATTTTTGTTGAGATGTTTGGCATCGCCGGGAATGTTCACGTTGTTCCAGAAATCTTTGCGCAATTCCGGAATGCGGTCCAGCGCTTCGTTTAACCCTTTGGCATCGCGGGACATGCCGACTTTATCCCACATAATCATGCCCAGTTCGCGATGAATTTGGGTAACGGTTTTCTTGCCTTTAACGCCCAATAATTGTTTGGTGCGTTCCTGAACAAAATTTTCGGCTTCTGCGAATGCTTTTTCTTCCGTGCCGACTTTCGGCAGATCGGCTGTCGCCAGATAATCGCCGATGGTGTAAGGAATCACAAAATAGCCATCTGCCAAACCCTGCATTAATGCGCTGGCGCCCAAACGGTTTGCACCGTGATCGGAAAAGTTCGCTTCGCCGAGAACATACAATCCGGGAATATTGCTCATCAAATTGTAATCGACCCACAATCCGCCCATGGTGTAGTGAACGGCGGGATAAATGCGCATCGGCGATTTGTACGGATCTTCGCCGGTGATGCGTTCATACATTTGGAACAAATTGCCGTAACGGTCGCGAATGGTATCTTCGCCAAGGCGTTTGATGGAATCTGCAAAATCGAGATAAACCGCCAGTTTGGTTTCGCCAACGCCATTGCCTTCGTCGCAGGCATATTTTGCGTTTCGCGATGCCACGTCGCGCGGCACTAAATTGCCGAATGACGGATATTTACGTTCTAGATAATAATCGCGTTCCGATTCGGGAATCTGGCTCGGCGGACGATTGTCGCCAATCTTTTTGGGCACCCACACACGACCGTCGTTCCGTAAACTTTCGCTCATCAGCGTAAGTTTGGATTGATAATCGCCGGAAACCGGGATGCAGGTCGGGTGAATTTGGGTGAAACAAGGGTTCCCGAAAAACGCGCCTTTTTTATAGCACCGCCATGCAGCGGTTGCATTGGAGTTTTTTGCGTTGGTGGACAGATAGTACACATTTCCGTAACCGCCGGTGCAGAGGACAACTGCATCGCCAACATAACGTTCAACCGCGCCGGTAACCAGATCGCGGGTAACGATGCCGCGCGCTTTTCCGTCGATAACCACGAGATCGAGCATTTCGCGGCGGGAATAGAGTTGCACTTTACCGAGATCAACCTGACGCATCAGCGAGCCGTATGCGCCCAGCAGCAATTGCTGACCGGTTTGTCCGCGGGCGTAAAATGTGCGGGAAACCAGCACACCGCCGAACGAACGGTTGGAGAGCAACCCGCCGTAATCGCGGGCAAACGGTACACCCTGGGCAGCGCATTGGTCGATAATATTGGCGCTCAGCTCCGCCAAACGATACACATTGCCTTCCCGTGCCCGGAAATCGCCACCTTTTACGGTGTCGTAAAACAGCCGGAAAACGCTGTCGTTATCATTCTGATAGTTTTTTGCTGCGTTAATGCCGCCCTGAGCCGCAATGCTGTGCGCCCGGCGCGGTGAATCCTGAATACAAAATGTTTGCACATTATAGCCCAACTCCGCCAATGAAGCGGAAGCGGAAGCACCGGCAAGACCGGTCCCCACAACAATAATATTAAATTTACGTTTGTTGTTCGGGCTGACGACTTTGATGTTGTTTTTGTGGATTTCCCATTTCCGTTCTATTGGCCCGGATGGGATTTTGCTATCCAATATTGTTTTTTCTGTTGTTGCCATTGATGGAATCCTCCGAAGATTAACCGGCTAAATATTGACCGAAAAATACAGCTATCGGCACTACCATAAATCCAAAGCCTACAACTGCAGCAATTACTAAACCTAAAAAATACAGTGTGTTAGAGTATTTAGGCTTGTTCGTGCCCAGCGACTGAAACGCACTCCAAAATCCGTGACGAACGTGCCCGAGCAATAATAGCATCACTGCGATATAGCCAATGGCATACACCGGATTTTGAAATTTTTCATCGACCAGCCGGTACATATCCCGCATTACAACGCCATCAACGGTGGTTTCGTAATGTGCACCAAATTTGAACGAAACAAGGTGAATAGCCGTGAAAACCAGCAAAATTACACCGGTAACAGCCATCGACCGTGAAAAAAGAGTCTGTTTGCTGGAACCACCCGTGCTGGTCAGTTTGTGATAGCGGGATGGCCGCGCCTGTCTACTGATAGCCGTAACGCTTATACCGCTAAAAGCGTGTGCCAAAAATGCAACCAGCAAAACCAGTTCAACTAAATATAGCAGTGGCCCCAAACTTGTTAATTTATACGTATAAAGATTGTAGGCATCTGGTCCACCGAAAACGAATGAAAGATTCCCCAGCATGTGCATGATAACGAAAAATACCAGAAATAATCCGGTAATTGCCATTACGATTTTTTTTACAATAGTCGTTGCCAGGGACACTTTAAATGCTTGTGCTGCCATGACTTCCTTACTGTAGTTTAGGTTTATTTTTTATACAACCAAAATGGTTGTAATAATGAATTGTCAAACCCATGGGTTCATGAAAAATTAAGAGAAAAAATGATCGCGGCAAAGGTAAGGGGAAAATAGACATCTCTTCAATCAGATATTCGGTAAATGAAAATAAAACAACCCAAATTCGGCATATTTGAAGTTGTTTAAATCACAATGAATAAACCACCTTTATCAATTAAAATCAAGTTCTTTGCAAAAAAGGGAATTATTTTTCTGAAGCTTCATCAGCGAAATTTACCGGGTGAAATTATGCGTTAATCGATGCGAAGCAATATTTGCAATATCATTACAATTGCTTAAATTAACAGGCTGGTTATATAAAATATTTCAATGGATAAACTGAAAAAATGCTTGAAAAGATCAGTTGCATCATCTATATTTGCTCGCTATAAAATTCTTAATGGAGAAGAAATCAATGTTATATGGATTTTTAGTTTCTTTATTTGTGCTTTGCAGTATTTTAATGATCGTCGTCATCCTGATGCAAGCCAGCAAAGGTGGCGGTTTGGCAGGTTCATTTGGCGGAATGGGCAGTTCCGGCGGGATTTTGGGCGCCAGAGGCGCATCATCTTTTCTGCAAAAAACCACAGTTGGTCTTGCTGTTACGTACGCGCTACTTTGTCTGGTGATCAGCATTATGAGCACCCAGACAGAATCTATCAATAGCAAAACGCAGCAAAAACTGTTGGATCAGCAGCAAACGACGTCGCCGTTAACCGCGCCGCCGGCTGTTGAATCACCCGTACAGGAGCAACCGGCTCAAACACCAGCTGACGATAGCCAAAACGACAATAATTCCAACAATTAATCCCCTCTGCTGGAGTGGTGGAATTGGCAGACACGCTATCTTGAGGGGGTAGTGCTCGTAAGGGCGTGCGGGTTCGAGTCCCGCCTCCAGCACCATCGACATCGACAACCACGCGATTGTTCAACAGATTGATTGTTTTTTAAAAGCCGAAAAAATGAAAATTTTTTCGGCTTTTTTATTTGATTTAACCCTTCCGAAGCGATTCTTTTCCTGCAATTAAACACGATACATCAACTGTAATTGAATTGTGTTTAGGATTGATGTAAAATCCTAAACAAGAATTGCAGCATCTGATTGACAGAGATCTCATCTCAAAAACGCTATAAAATAATGATTTTTTTGCATTCAGCTTTATTGACTGTAACCTGAATCAAATAAACATATCTAAACAAATATATACATCGCTTTATTAATATTTTTTTGCTATACTTTATTCGTTGGGGTGGATCATTTAACATAATCCGGCAATTGAGGAGAATCGAGATGGCGCGACTATTAATTCTTGGTGGGGGCATATCGGGGCAGACTGCTGCACTTCATGCCAAAGCACAACTGGGCAGCAAACACGAAGTTGCTGTAATTACACCCAATAGTCAATGGAACTGGATTCCGTCCAATATTTGGGTTGGGGTTGGATTGATGAAACCTGCTCAGGTTACTTTTCCGTTGGGTCCGGTTTATAAAAAAACCGGCATCACTTATTATCAGGCCAAAGCGATCAGCATTCACCCGGAAGGTGGTGCTGCCAATGCCAAACCGCATGTGATGGTTGAATATACCGCTCCCGAAAGACAGGGTCAGTTGGAAGCTGTGACCTATGATTATTTGATCAATGCGACCGGACCAAAATTGAAATTTGAAGCCACCGAAGGATTGGGACCACACCGGAACAGCTTGTCCGTTTGCACATACGATCATGCTGCGCAAACCGCCAAAATGCTCGATGAATTAACCGAGCAAATGAAACGCGGTGAGAAAAAAACCTTGGTGATCGGCACCGGACACGGCAATTGCACCTGCCAGGGCGCAGCGTTCGAATATCTGTTTAACGTGGAATACGAACTGCAGCGCCGCAAAGTGCGGGACAAAGCAAAAATCATCTGGATTTCCAACGAACAGGAATTGGGCGATTTTGGCATTGGCGGGATGCACGTAAAGCGTGGCGGCTATGTCACGCATTCGCGGGTATTTACGGAGTCTTTGTATACGGAGCGCGGCATCGAGTGGATTACCCGTGCGCATGTGAAAGAAGTTGGCAAAAAGGAATTGTCTTACGAAAATCTCGATGGCGAGGAAAAAACAGTCGGGTTCGATTTTGCAATGCTGCTGCCCCCGTTTTCCGGAGTGGGGATGAAAGCGTTCGATAAAAATGAAGTGGACATTACCAACAAGCTTTTCGCACCGAACGGTTTTATGATTGTTGATGCGGATTATCAATCGAAACCATACGAAGAATGGTCGCCGGCGGATTGGCCGAAAACCTACCAACATCCCCAATATAAAAATATTTTCGCAGTGGGCATCGCCTTTGCACCGCCGCACGCTATTTCCAAACCGATGAAAAGTCCCAATGGAACGCCGATTTTCCCGACGCCGCCGCGAACGGGCATGCCTTCCGGCGTTATGGCGCGACAGGTCGCGTTGAATATTGTGGATATGATGAAAGGAAAAGCGGATCGTCCCAAACGCGAGGCATCGTTGGCAAATATGGGCGCGGCTTGCATCGCTTCTGCGGGCGCAAATTTCTTCAGCGGAACAGCGGTTTCGATGACGATGTATCCGATTATCCCCGATTTCAACCGCTTTCCCGGCACGGGACGGGATTTGAATTATACCACTGGCGAAATCGGGCTTGCCGGACACTGGATCAAATATTTGCTGCACCACGCGTTTATTTACAAAGCCAAAGCCAATCCGATGTGGCGGATAGTACCGGAATAACGGAAACCCGAACCCGTAGAGGCGCTTCACGAAGCGCCTAAAAAAACACAGAATAATGTTGGAATCAAAATTGAGGAGATACACAAATGGCAGAGCAAAACCAGCCAGAACAAAAAGCAGACGCCGAACGGACACCGTATGGACAGAATTTTTATCCGCCGGTGCCAACGCAATTCACCAAAACGATGCGCACAAATATTTTCTGGCAACTGTACCGTTTTGTGGTCATCAATATTAAAATGTTGCGGATGGTTCGAAAACACTGATCAGCAAAACAGTTTTTTCTTGTGTGATAACCGAATATTTATCAATTTGTGAAACCGTTCCGGGTGCGATGCTAAACCCATCGCACCTGAAAATGGGCACGAATTTATTTTTCATAAACGCAAGAAAAAACAAGTGATTACAATGGAATTTAATGCCGCTGTTTCGCAAATCAAACAGGTGTTGAACGGACGTACTCCCCGTGAGTTGCAGATTCCCGGTTTTCTGCCGGCTGCCGTCGTGCTGCCGTTTTTCAATAAAAACGGTGAAGCCCATATTTTGTTCACCATGCGATCGGAAAAGGTGCTGCACCACAAAGGGCAGGTCTCTTTTCCCGGCGGCGCGTGGGAGGAACAGGATAGCACATTGGCGGAAACCGCGTTGCGGGAAACCGACGAAGAAGTGGGCATCCCGCCGGAGCAGCTCCGGATTCTCGGGCAGCTCGATGATTTTCCGACAATCACCGATTTTTTGGTGACGCCTTTTGTGGCAACCATGCCGTATCCCTATCCTCACAACATCAGCGCGGACGAAGTCGCCGAATTGCTGGAAGTACCGCTAAGTTTGTTTCTCACCGACGAATTTTTTGAGATGAAAGAAAAGACATTCGGCGATAAAGTGTATCCGGTTTATTACTATTATTTTAAACACGCGGTAATTTGGGGTGTGACCGGATTCATCATCAATCGATTTGTGGAACTGGTGTTCGGTTACAATCCCGCCGGAAAAAGCATCCTCAGTGATCCCCGGAACGAAGCATATTTGCAGGAAAATATTTATCGGCGTGGCATAAAAAAGCGCAGTTAAATCTCACTAAAATAATCTGTAAATCGTTACCAATCAACTATTTGGTTGTTGAAAATTTGCGGCAATTTCTGCCAGATCCGATGGCGTGTTAATGTTGGTGAACAGCTGCGTACGGTAATCCGGCAACGCAACAGTCATATCTACAAATGTTGCGTCCAATGCAGAAAGCAGCTGATGCAGCGCAAAATTTTCTTCCGCCAGCGCATCCCGGAACGGCTGCCGCGACAGCGCGGAAACCGGCCACACGGAAACCAGCGGTTCTTTTCCGCGATGCGAGGTTGCAACTACCGGCGTTTCTGCCAGATTTGCCAACAGCGCATCGTAAACGCTGCGGCTCAGCAGCGGCATATCGCAGGGAATGAATGCGACCCAATCCGTTTCGGCAATTTCCAGCGCGGCGGTTATCCCGGCGAGCGGACCAGTGCCGGGGTTGGCATCGCGGATAACCGGCAACCCGGCGCGGGAATAAACGTTGACATCGTTACAGCTGAGCTGTATTTTTGGGGCGATTTGTTGCGCCAGCGATATGGCAATTTCCAGCAACGATTTGCCGTTGAAAATAGCCAACGCTTTTGGCGCGCCAAAACGGGTGCTGTTGCCACCGGCTAAAATGACGGCAGACAGATTGATTTTCGGATGCCGGGTTGTGGGTGAAGTCATATTTTACCGTGATTTTCAGCGCAAAATTTACCGAAGATTTCCCAAACGATCAAGTTGAAATCCCCATGAAATTACAATTCGAACAAATTTTTGATATCAGCGTCCGGTTGGGTGAGGAGTCCATCACTTTCCCCGGCGACCCCGCGTTTGAGCGCGAAGTGCTGATGAATATTCCCGAAAGCGGCATTTGCGAACTGAGCGGTTTGCGAATGAGCGCGCATTCCGGGACGCACATCGATATGCCGTCGCATTTCATCGAAAAGGGCAAACGGCTGGGAGACTACGCACCTGCAGAATTTATTTTTTCCGCAACGGTGGTGGAAATTGATAGCCCGGAAGCCATTTTCGCAGCGGATGTTCACGCGGCATCGCCGGAACCGGGAACTGCGTTGCTGTTCAAAACCGCAAATTCCCTGACAGGTTCCTGTTGCAACGGAAAATATACCAAGGATTATGTGTATCTTTCCGCAGATGCAGCAAATGCATGCGTTGAGAAAAAAGTGGCGTTAGTGGGCATCGATTATATTACCATAGAAGATCCCGATGATCCGGATTTTCCGGCGCACCACGCGGTGCTCGGCAACGGTATTTTCATTTTGGAGGGCGTTAATTTACGCGATGTGCCCGCAGGAAAATACACCTTGATTGCGTTGCCGCTCAACATTCCCGATGGTGAGGCATCGCCGGTCAGGGCCATTTTACTGCGTTAAAAAAGCCAATATTCCACTAACTTTTCCGGCATCAACATGGTTATATTGAGAATGCAATTACAATCAAGGGTGGCGTAAGTTTTCAATTTGGCAAGCTGCGCATTGCGGATGTTGGGATGATCCGTTACTGGCAAATGGGGTTCAAATTTACCATTTCCCGGTGGTTTTTTGTTTGGCGCCGACAATTGCCGGTAAAATCGCAGGTCATGCTTTCGGAACTGCCTACCATAACAGAATGATCATTTGAGGGTGGAGCATTCACGTTTATGACAGGATTTCGCTGTTTTCCGATACCTCAAATTTTTAAAACCAATCCATTTGCAAAATCAACAAAACGACGCAAAACGGTGTGCTTTGCCCAATTGGCATCCGTTTTTTGGGTGAGCAATACATTTGCGGCATCTGCATTTGTTGATTGGGAAGCCATTTCCGGATTTTTCTGGTTGCGTTTGGTAGTGGTAATTGTGGCAGGATTGATCGGTTATCTGGTGTATCGCTGGCGGCTTTCCGGCATCAAAGCCCATAACCGGCAACTGAAAGCGGAAATAGAAAATCGCGAAAAAGTGGAAAAAGAGCTGGATAACCGGCTGATTTTTGAATCGACACTCACGGAAATTTCCCAACGGTGTATCAACCTGAATCTGGAAAATGCAACCCAACTGATTAACGCATCGCTGCAAGATGTTGCCCGTTTTCTGGAAACTGATTGTTGCGCTATTTACAAAATCAGTCCTGATATGCAACAATTGGTTCGGGAATACATTTGGTACAAACCGTCGTTCAGCGAAGTTATGAATAGTTCCGTAACGATTGATATTCAAAAACATCCCATTTTCAGTGAAATTTTAGACGACGCCAAACCCTTTGTAATTAATGATTTAAATACGTTAAAATTATCGCTCTGCAACGACGGTCTGTTCTCAACAGAGGTGCAATCTTTTTTTGCGGTGCCCCTCATCGATAACAACAAAAAATTGGGAATCCTGATTGGCGCAACAGATAAACCGTCTGTCGGTTGGTCACAAAACACAATCAATCAATCGTTTATTATTGCGCGGGTTTTTGCGATGGCGTTGTTGAATATCAAACGGCAGTTGCTCAGCCGGGAGCGCGAGGCGTATGCCAATATATTGTCGCGAATCTCCACCCGGTTTATCAATATGAATTCGGATGTTGCGAACGAAGCTATCGGTCAAAGCCTTGTCGAATTGAGTGAATTTTTGGGTGCAGGCAGATGCTCAATTTACAAAATAAATGCAGATGAGGCGTTTCTCGAACGCTTTTTTGAGTGGCGAAAAACGGACGTTCCGGATTTTGACGATGCCGGAAAATGGCTGTTGCTTAATGAAAACCAATGGTATTTCCAACAGATCCGAACCGGGGAACCATTCATTTTCAAACCATCTATCGCGGCGCGGGGCGATATCAATTGGCAAATGGGTACCGAACCCGAAATCCGCTCCAGTATCGTCATTCCGATGTTGATTGAAGAGCAGTTGGTGGGACATATCGCGTTCGATTTTTCCGTTGAAAAACAGATGCTCGGCGATCTGCAACAGCGATATTTCAAGTTAGTTGGGGAAATGTTTGTGAATGCCGTCGCCCGCTGGCAATATCAATTGGAAAAAGAGGAGCAGTTGGCTTTCGAACGGCTGCTATCGGAAATTTCCACTGTATTTATCAAACACGACCATTCGCAGGTTGATCAGGGCATCGAAATTGCTTTGGAGAAACTCGGCAATTTCTGCAAAGTGGATCGCTGCACGCTATTTTTGGCAAGTTTAGATTTAAAGCAGCCGGAACGGGTTTACCAATGGGCAGCGCCGAACGTTCCGGATAATTATCCGGTGGTTTCATCAATCAAAATTTCCGACCTGCCGCAATATATCCGGAAATTTAAATTTGGGGAAACCGTTATCATTTCCGAACGGAATGATATCCCGGAGACCGCAACTGAAGAAATACAGTTATATGACAAATTGCTGGCAAAGTCGCTATTTGTAATTCCGCTAAAAATTTATTCGGAAATTTACGGCTATTTTGGGTTAAGCACGTATTTTGAAACCCGCAAATGGTCAAAAATATGGATTTCCAGAGCCACGCTGATTGCGGAAATTTTTGCCAATGTGGTGCATCGTCGGCGCATGGAAATTGCGTTTAAAGAAAGCACCGAATTTCTTGGCTTGGCAATGGTAACCGCAAAAATGGGCACCTGGACGGTCGATTTGGTCAATGACAAAGTTTTCTGGTCCCGGGGGGCGTTCAAATTATACGGTTTACCGGAAAACGGACCGGTGCCAAGTTTTGAAGTGTTTTTGGAACAGATTGAGCCGGAATTTCGAGATCGAATAATAAATCGGTGGGACAAAATTTTCAATGAAAAAATAACCAGTCATTCGGATGAATTTAGGGTGATTTGGCCAAACGGCGAACGGCACTGGATAGAGGATCGGGTGCAGGTGCATTATAATAAAGACGGTTTGCCGGAACGGATTACCGGCATTTGTTTGAACATTGATAAACGCAAAGAAGACGCACGAACCATCCAATCCGGTGAACAGGTTATCGAATCTCTGGTGAAATATGTTGAAATTGGTTTGATGCTGGTTTCGCATGATTCCAATGTGATTCATTATAATGATAAAGCGTTAAAATTGCTGGACTTAACACCTGAGCAACTAAAAGGGAAAGAACCTTATCCCGCGGGCTGGAAACTGATGTATGAAGATGGTCGCGAGCTAATGCCCGACGAACTGCCCGTGCGAAAAGTGCTGGAATCGCGGGAGCCGGAGCGCAATCTGGCGTTGCAAATTGTGCACGATAAAAAACCGGAGCCAACATGGGTTTTGGTGAACGCAGTGCCGCAAATGGATGCAAATGGAGATATCCGGCATATCATTTACAGCTTTTCGGACATCACCCGCAGAAAGGAAGCCGAAGAATTTTTTAAAACGGAGCGTGACCGGTCGGAAATGTATTTCCAGACTGCCGGCAGCATTTTGGTGGTGCAGGCGATGGATGGAACGGTTATCAAAATTAACCGCAAAGGCTGTGAAATTCTGAAAATGAGCTGTGAAGAAATTATCGGGAAAAACTGGTTCACCCATTTTATTTCGGAAAGTTACCGCAAAGGTGCCCGCTTTTTGTTTGATGAACTGGTTTCCGGTCAGCTCGAAAATATTGAATATACGGAATTTGCGTTGGTCAATCGTATTGGCGAAGAGCGGTTGATTACCTGCAACAGCACGGTAATCCGCGATCCGAACGGAAAAATAATCGGTGTGCTCAGCTCCGGCGAGGACATCACCCAGCGACGCCATAACGAAGCCGAGCTGGCAAATTACCGCTATGAACTGGAACAACTGGTTGAACAGCGCACAGATGCGCTCGAAGAAGCACAAAAAGAATTGCTGATCAAAGAAAAGCTGGCAACGCTGGGTCAATTGATTGCTGTGGTCAGTCACGAATTGCGCAATCCACTCGGTGCCGTTCGCAGCTCCTTTTTTGTGGTAAAGGAGCGTACGGTCGGTCACGAACTGGGTATCGAAAAAGCGTTGGTGCGGGCGGAACGCAATATTGTCCGCTGCGACCGCATAATTGAGGAATTGCTGGATTACACCCGCAGACCCCAAAATTATTTCCAGAAAACAACCGTGGACCGATGGCTGGATAGTTTGCTCAGCGAATACGTTCTGCCGGAAAATGTTGTGTTGGTTTGCGATTTCTCTGCCGGGTGCAGCGTAAATATCGACCGGGAACGGTTTCACCGATGTGTTACCAATGTGCTGGATAACGCCTGTGCTGCAATGGCCAGTGCCGATGCCGCAATCGATAAACCCGGAATCCACCCGGATGAGCTTTTTGTTTCAACCCACGCTGACGGTCAATCTGTCACCATTACCATAACAGATTCCGGGTGCGGCATTCCTCAAAAACAGATCGATAAAATTTTTGAACCGT